>NZ_JAPDRJ010000003.1:0-508884 GCF_040706535.1 Lentisalinibacter orientalis | reverse complement strand
ACGTGACCGGCTTCAACATGACCGAGGTATCCACGCCGCTCATCAGTGACGTCAACTCCGAGGTCCAGTACGCCTGCGGCCGGCCCCGTACCGGCGTGGAATGCCGGCTGGTGGACGAGAACGACATCGAGGTGCCGCGAGGCGAGCCCGGCGAACTGATCGTCCGTTCCGACCTGCCGTGGACCATGAACGCCGGCTACATCAACATGCCGGAGGCGACGGCCCGGGCCTGGCGCAACGGCTGGTTCCACACCGGCGACGTGTTCCGCCAGGACGAGAACGGCGAGTATTTCTTCGTCGACCGGCGCAAGGACACCATCCGGCGGCGCGGCGAGAACATCTCCTCGCTCGAGGTCGAGGCCGAGGTGATCCGCCACCCCGAGGTCGACGAGGTGGTCGCCGTCGGCGTGCCGAGCGAGTACACGGAGGAGGAGGTGCTGATCGTCGTCGTGCCGAAGGCCGGCGCGAGCCTCGATCCGGTGGCGCTCACGGAGTTCCTGGTGGAGCGCCTGGCTTATTTCATGGTGCCGCGCTACGTGCGCATCGTCGACGAGATACCGAAGACGGAGACCAACAAGCCCCGCAAGGTGCTGTTCCGCGAAGCCGGCGTCACCGACGACACCTGGGACCGCGAGGCGGCGGGCATACGCCTGAAGCGCGAGCGGCTCGGCTCGTGAAGCCGGACGACGAGACTGCCGACCGACTGCGCCTCATTGCATGACGGATATTATTCAGACGGCCGGGGCTGTGACACGAGACTGCAGGTTATAGGCCAGCGCTACCGGAAACAGAACTGGGTGTGCAGATCGTGACATCCATGCCACCGATCGGCTTCTTCTTCCTCCTCCCGAGGCACGAGGGCGTGATCTCGAAAAGGTTCGGTCAGTAGGACTACCTGTCTGCCCACTAGGCAAATCAAACTGCGATATTGCCAGTGCGACTATTGCGGGTCTTGGCCTGGGACAGGCGATAAACAATATTGGCTGATAGCCCCTCGGCTACGCATCCCTATGACATTCCTGCCAAAATAGCGACGTGAATAATTGCCCACATCGCCGAGAAATCCAGGTTGCGCCGATGATGGATTGGACAGACCGTCATTGCCGCTACTTCCATCGCCTGTTGTCGCCATCAGCTCTACTATACACCGAGATGGTGACGGCCGAAGCCCTCGCCCACGGCGACTTCAACCGCCTCCTGGATTTCGATGCGGCGGAGAAACCGGTCGTTCTCCAGGTCGGCGGCTGCGATCCGATGAAGATGGCACGTGCGGCCCGCCTCGGCGCCGACGCAGGCTACGACGCCGTCAATATCAACGTGGGCTGCCCGAGCGACCGCGTACAGGACGGGCAGTTCGGCGCCTGCCTGATGGACTGTCCGGAGTTAGTGGCCGACTGTTGGCGTGCGATGTCCCAAGCGGTGGATGTGCCCGTGACGGTGAAGACCCGCCTCGGCATCGACGACAAGGACAGCGACGAATTCTTCCTGCGCTTCGTCGATACCGTGGCGGAGGCCGGTTGCACGACGTTCATCGTGCATGCGCGCATCGCGATCCTGGCCGGTCTCAGCCCGAAGGAAAACCGCACGGTACCGCCGCTGAACTACGAGCGGGTGTATCGGCTGAAGGAGCGCTACCCGGAGTTCGAGATCGTGATCAACGGCGGCATTACCTCGGTGGAAGAAGCCCGCGCACAGCTCGATCGCGTGGACGGGGTGATGCTCGGCCGCGCGGCCTACCACACGCCCTGGGTCCTGGAGGAACTCGAGCGCGCACTGGGCGACCCGGCCGCGGCACCCGCCAGCCGTCACGCCGTGGTGGAGCGGATGCTGCCTTACATCGAGGCGCATCTGGCCGCCGGCGGCCGCCTTCACCACGTGACCCGGCACATGATCGGGTTGTTCGCCGGCTGCCCCGGCGCGAAGCAGTGGCGGCGGACGCTCAGCGAGAACGCCCACCGCCACGATGCCGGCGTGGAAGTGGTGGAGGAGGCCCTGACGGCGCTGCCGCGGGCCGCCTGACCGCGCCAATCAGTCGGTACGCACCGGGTCCGCCGGGCGCTGCGGGATGCGCGGCGGATCGGCCTGGATGCGCTGCATTACCTCGGCGATACCGCGCGCGAGCTGCGGGTCGCGGCCCTCGAGCAGCGCGACCGGGTCGTTGTCCACGACGATGTCCGGGCTGACGCCCTCGCCCTCGACGTCCCACTCGCCCTGCGCGTTGGCGTAGCCGAACTGGGGCACGTAGACCTCGCCGCCATCCAGCACCGGGCCGTGGTTGGTGATGCCGATGACGCCGCCCCAGGTGCGCTTGCCGATGAGCGGGCCGAGGCCCGCCTCCCGGAACATCCAGGGGAAGATGTCGCCGTCCGATGCCGAGGTCTCGTTGATGAGGCAGACGAGGTGCCCGGGGAAGACGGTGTAGGGATAGGTGTTCGGACGCTCGTTGTGACGGCCGTACGATAGTCCCAGGATGTTGCGGCGCAGGCGTTCGATCAGCATCTGCGAGACGTTGCCGCCGCCGTTGGAGCGCACGTCTACCACGATGCCGTCCTTGCGGATCTGCGGGTAGTACCACTTGATGAACTCGCGGATGCCGTTCGCGCCCATGTCCGGGATGTGGATGTAGCCCACGCGGCCGTCGGTGGCCTCGGCCACCTTGTGCCGGTTCTCCGCCACCCAGTTCAGGTAGACGAGACTCGACTCGCTCGCGAGCGGCTCCACCAGCACCGTGCGTGCGTCCTCGAGGTCGGGCGTCGCGCCGACGGTGAGCTGCAGGGGCTGGCCGGCCGGGACGGTCAGCAGCGCGTACGGGTTCATGGCCGCCGTCAGCTCGCGGCCGTTCACGGCCAGCAGGTAGTCGCCCTCGCGCACGTCTACACCGGTCTCGGTGAGAGGTGACCGGTAACGCTCGCTGTCGTTCTCGCCAGGGAAGATGTCGGCGATGCGGTAGCGCCCGGCATCGGCATCCAGCGCGAAGCGCGCGCCGAGCAGCGCCACGTTCGGCCGGGCGGGCAGGCCCTCGTCGCCGCCGGCGATGTAGGCGTGGGAGGCGTTGAGTTCCGCGATCATCTCGCCGATGAGGTAGTTGAGATCGGAGCGGTGGGAGACGTGCTCGAGCAGCGGTTCGTATTGCTCGCGCACGGCCTGCCAGTCGAGGCCATGCATGTTCTCCACGTAGAAGTAGTCGCGGAAGCGGCGCCAGACCTCCTCGAAGATGGTGCGCCACTCGGCGCGCGGGTCGATGTCGGCCACCAGTTTGTCGGTGGCGACGGCCTTCGTCTCCTGTTCCGCGCCTTTGGCGATGTCGTAGACCTTGTAGCCGTCCTGGCCCTGCACCATCACGAAGCCGCCGTCCGGCGACAGGCTCAGGCCCTGGATGCCGGCCGCCAGTTCCTTCGCTTCCCGGTCCTCGATGCTGTAGGTCATGAGCCGCGGCTGCTGCAGCGGTTCGCGGCCGTAATAGAAGGAGTCGGTAACCACGTACAGAAGATGCTTGCCGGTGACGGCGAGACCCTGGATGTTGGTGGGGGTGACGCCGGGTACCCGGAAGTAGCGGCCGGCAAGGCCGTCGAAGTCGATGCGGACCTTCGGCGCTTCGGCCTCATTGTCCTCGTCGTCCTTCTTCTCCTCTCCTTCTTCGATGACCGGGTCGGCGTTCTCCGGCGCGAAGGGGTTGCCGGCATCGGCGGTCAGGGCGAGGCCGAGGATGCCCACCTGGTCGACCAGGGTGTAGTTGAACTCCCGGGTGCCGATCTGTGGCTGGAACATGCGGTCGCCGAGGAAGTACAGCGCCTTGCCGTCCGGCGACCAGGCGGGCGAGCGGTCGTTGAAGAACTCGTCGGTGACGCGGTGCAGCTTCTCGCGCCCGGCGTCCCAGACGTGGATGGAGCGCAGGCCCGAGGGCTCGCTCAGGCTCAGGGCGAGCCAGCGGCTGTCCGGCGACCAGGCGTAGTCCGCCGTGTCGCCCTGGGCCTCGTCGGCCGCGATCACCGGTTCGCCGCCGCCGTCGGTGCGCGCCACGAAAATGCGGCCCGTGGCGTCGTGCCAGGCCAGGCGCTCGCCGTCCGGTGAGAAGGCGGGCGCGGAGTAGCGCGTCCGGTAGCCTTCCGAGAGCTGCACCGGATCGCCGCCGGAGGAGTCCTCCACGTACACCTCTTCCTCGCCGGAGAAGTCGGAGACATAGGCGATGTGGCTGCCGTCAGGCGACCAGGCCACCTCGCGCTCGTGGGCGTTCGAGGTGCCGGTCAGGTTGATGGCCAGGCCTTTTTCCACCGGCACGCTGAACAGATCGCCACGGGCGACGAACAGCGCCCGGCGTGCCTGCGGCGACAGCGCGAAGTCCTCGATCTGGCCGGCAACGCTGACCTGGCGCGGCCGTGCCGGCAGGAGGTCGGAGGGCACGGTGATGGTGAGGCGCCGGTCTTCGCCGGTGGCCGTGTCGTAGACGTAGATGGCGCCGTTCAGCTCGTAGGCGATGCGGCCCGCGCCATCGGTGCCGGGCCAGCGCACGTCCCAGTCGGTGTAGCGAGTGAGCTGGGTGGTCTCGCCGGTGGCGGGGTCGTGGCGGTAGAGGTTGAAGCGGCCGTCCCGGTCGGAGGCGAAGTAGGCGGCGCCGTCGATCCACATGGGATCGCGGTCCGAGCGCTCGTGGGTCGTTACCGGCGTGGCCTTGCGGCCGGGGATATCCAGCAGATACAGGTCCTGGGCCCAGCCGCCCTGGTAGCGCTTCCAGGTGCGGAAGTCGCGCATCAGCGGTGAATAGAACAGCCGGTCGGCACTGCCCGCGAAGGTGGCGGCGCCGGCTCTGGGCAGCGGCAGCGGTTCCGGCAGTCCGCCCTCGCGGCTCACGGTGAACAGGCGCCCGTCGCCCAGACCCCAGGCATCGCGCAGGGAGCGGAACAGCACCCGCTGGCCGTCCGGCGTCCAGCCCTGCACCAGGTGGTCGTAGCCCCAGCGGGCGGGCAGGGGACCCTGGGACGGATACCAGGTCAGCTGGCGCGGTTCGCCGCCTTCCGCCGGGATGACGTAGACCTGCTCGGCGCCGTCGTACTGGCCGGTGAAGGCGATCTCGCTGCCGTCCGGCGAGAACTCGGCGAAGATCTCCAGCCCCGGATGGCTGGTGAGCTGGCGCGCGCGGCCGCCGTCGGCCGACACGGTCCAGAGGTTGCCGGCGTAGGTGAACACCACCCGGTCGCCGTGGATGTCCGGGTAGCGCAGCATCAGTGTCTCCGCCGCCACGCCGGTGCCGGCGAGGAAGGCGAGGGCGGTCAGGG
The DNA here is from genome assembly GCF_040706535.1 of Lentisalinibacter orientalis. Classification (NCBI taxonomy): domain Bacteria; kingdom Pseudomonadati; phylum Pseudomonadota; class Gammaproteobacteria; order Woeseiales; family Woeseiaceae; genus Lentisalinibacter; species Lentisalinibacter orientalis. The sequence continues at coordinate 503,611 of NZ_JAPDRJ010000003.1, read as the reverse complement.
AGAGTGTCAGTGTCTTTCTCATGGTTTCGTCCGTGATGATGACTCTGGTCGTGAGTGGGGTAAGCCGTATCGGCCCGATCAGCGGGACTCGCGGGGCTCGACGGCCAGCCGGCCGAAGTCGCGCTCGATGTTCGCTGAGATCCAGGCGAAGGCGGCGTAGGCGGCCACGTTCTGGTCGATGGCCTCGCGGTCGATGCGGTCGATCGTGTCGTTGGCCGTGTGGTGGTAGTCGAAATAGTACGTGCCATCCTGGGTCAGGGAAAACACCGGCATGCCGCCGGTGCGCAGCGGCCTCAGATCCGCGCCGCCGCCGGCGTCGTTGCCGCCGCGCTCGATGCCGAGCGGCGCCAGCACCTCGTGGATGCCGGCCACCAGGTCCATCGCTTCCGGCGCCACGTTGGAGGAGATGCGCCAGACCCGGCCGGCGCCGAAGTCGGCCTCGGTGCCCACGATGTGATTGGCGAATTCCTCGTCGCTCATCTGCCGGTATTTGCGCGCGCCGGACAGGCCGAATTCCTCGTTGGCGAACAGCACCACGCGGACGGTGCGGCGGGGCGCGGCGTCCAGCTGACCGATGAGGTGGGCTGCCGCCGTGACGATGCCGACGCCGGCGCCGTCGTCCAGCGCGCCGGTGCCGAGGTCCCAGGAGTCGAGGTGCGCGCCCAGCAGCACAATCTCCTCCGGTGCCTCGCGCCCGGGGATCTCGCCGATGACATTCGCCGAGGTGGTGGGCGGCAGCTGGCGGGCGGTGGAATGGATGCGCAGCACCGGCTCGGCGCCGGCGGCGATGCGGTAGGCCAGCAGATCGGCGTCCGGTGCGGACAGCGCGATGGCGGGGATGCGCCGGATGGAAAGATCGTAGAGCTGGGTGCCGGTGTGAGGCGCGCGGTTGTCGCTGGTGCCGACACTGCGGATGACGACGGCCTCGGCGCCGAGCTTCGCCGCCTCCCGCGCGCCGTACAGCCGGATGGGTACGGTCTCGCCATAGCCCTGGCCGTCGCGGGAGCGCTCCATGCGCTGGTCGATGAAGACGATGCGGCCGCGGATGTCCTCTGCGTCGCGGTCCCGCAGGTCCTCGAGGCCGGTCACGCGGATCACGCCCGCCTCGATGCCGGCTTCGCCGGTGCCGACGCTGCCGCCGAGCGAGGTCGCGGCCAGCGGAACCGGGTTTTCACCGAGCAGCGTCACGGAGAGCGTGCCTCGATCCCAGTGGGGCACTTCCACTTCCTGGGTGCGCACGTTCTCCAGACCGAGCGCGCGAAGCTTGTCGACCGCCCAGCGCACCGCGGCGCGGTCGCCCGGTGAGCCCGCCATGCGCGGTCCTACCTCCATGGTGAGGGACTCGACGATGTCGTAAGCCGGCGTGCCCGCGAGCGCGGCGTCGCGCAATGCGGCGGCGCTCTCCTTCAGGTCGTCGGACAGCGGCTGTGCGGCGGCTGCCGCGGCTACCGCGAACAGAGTCAGGGCGAACAGGGGAATGGCGGCGAGTGCCGGCAGGCCGGCACGCCGCGTCGGCGTGAATGGCGACATGGATGGCTCCGAGACAGTTTGCAGAAATGGTTTGCGATGCGGTTTGCGCCGGATTGTACCGAAAGCTGCCGGGCAGTACGCATAGCCGCCCACGGCGGCAGCCTATACAATTCAGCGGCGGCAGGACCGCGTCCTCTCCTTATAAGAAAGGTACAGTCACCCTATGGGCAAGGCACAGCGCAAGCAGACAATGGCCGAGCTCGCCGACAGGCACGAGCTCTACGAGGAATCCGTCCAGGACGTCGAGGTGGAAGTGGACTTCCTCCTCGATACTTTCAGCGAACTCCGCGGACGCACGCCGCAGATCTTCCGCGAGGACTTCTGCGGCACGGCCAGCGCCTGCTGCGAGTGGGTGCGGCGTGGCAGCGACTGCCGCGCGGTCGGGGTGGACCTGGATCCGGAGGTGCTCGACTGGGGACGCCGGAATCGGCTCTCCCGCCTGACCCACGACGAGCGCGACCGGGTCAATCTCATCGAGGACAACGTGCTCACCGCCAACACGGGCATCGTGGACCTGATCGGCGCGTTCAACTTCAGCTACTTCATCTTCGATACCCGGGACGAGATGCGCCGCTACTTCGAGCGCTGCCGGGAGTGCCTGGCGGACGACGGCATCCTGTTCCTGGACGCTTTCGGCGGCTCCGAGACCATGGACGTGGTGAAGGAGGAGACCGAGCACGACGACTTCACCTACGTGTGGCACCAGGCCGAGTACCACCCGGTGACGGGGTACATGAAGTGCCACATCCACTTCAAGTTCCCGGACGGCTCGAAGATGAAGAAGGCCTTCAGCTACGAGTGGCGCCTGTGGACGCTGCCCGAGATCCGCGAGCTGCTGCTGGAGGCCGGTTTCAGCAAGGCGACCGTCTACTGGGAGGGCGAGGACGAGGACGGCGAGGGCAACGGGGAGTTCACGCCGGAGTCGGAAGGCGAGCCGGACCCCGCCTGGATCGTCTACATCGTCGCCGAGAAGTAGGGCGGCGGATTGCCGGTGTCGGTGGATTGGCCGCACGGATTAGACATAATGGGTGTCAGTCGGCGCCCGGGTCTGCGTATAATCGAACGGGAAACCGGGTAAGGTTCCTCGCGTATCCCGCCGGCAGCAAAGGCTTTCGGACATCGCATGACCACAGACGCTGAAGTCGCAATACTCTTCGCCGACGTCGTCGGCAGCACCCAGCTCTACGAGACGCTGGGCGACGACCGCGCCCGCGAGACGGTGGCCGAGTGCCTCGAGATCATGAAAGCCGCCACCGAGGAGACCGGCGGCACGGTCATCAAGACCATGGGCGACGAGGTGATGGCCACCTTCCCCACGGCCAACGCCGCCATCGGCGCGGCCGCGGCCATGCAGAAGCGCATCAGCGACAACGAGGAGCTGATCGGCGAGGGCCACAAGGTCTCCATCCGCATCGGCTGTCATTACGGCCCCGTGGTGCAGGAAAACCGGGACATCTTCGGCTCCGCAGTGCACACCGCGAATCGCATGACCTCCCAGGCGAAGGCGCGCCAGATCATCACCACCGACACGATGGTGCAGCAGCTGGACGAGGACTGGCAGGCGCTGGTCCGCCAGATCGACATCGCCACCGTGAAGGGCAAGCGCGACGAGGTGGCGCTCTACGAGGTGCTGTGGCAGCCGGAGGAGGCCACCAGCATGCTGCCGACCATCGGCTTCGAGGAGCAGGGCGCCGACAAGCCGGCGAAGCTCGTCCTCTCCTACAACGGCAAGGAGGTGGAGATGGACGCGAAGCGCACCAGCATCTCCATGGGCCGCGCCGACGAGAACGACCTGGTGGTGAAGGGCAATCTGATCTCGCGCATCCACGCCCGGGTGGAGAAGCGCCGGCACCGGTATTTCCTGGTGGACGAGAGCACCAACGGCACCTTCATCCAGACCATGCAGGGCGAGGAGATCTTCGTGCGCCGTGACTCCGCCGAACTGGCCGGCGAGGGCATCATCGGCCTGGGACGGGTTGCCAAGCCAGGCAGCCCGCTGGCCATCCACTACATGCTGGTGCGCTGAGTCCGGCGGCGCGGCCGGCGCCGCTCAGGAAGCCTTCGCCAGCTTCTCCATCACGGCGCCGTGTTCGGCCAGCAGACGCTCGGGCGTGCGCTCGCCGAACGAGCGCAGATACTCGCCGACCGCCTCCATCTCCGTCTGCCACTGCGCCGGATCGACGGCGAGCAGCGCCTCCATGACGGCCGGATCGATCTCGAGTCCTTCGGTGTCGATGTCGCCTTTCTTCGGCAGCAGACCCACCGGCGTCTCGACGGCATCGGCGCGGCCCTCGCAGCGGTCGATGATCCAGCGCAGCACCCGCAGGTTCTCGCCGAAACCCGGCCACAGGAAGCGGCCATCGCCGTCGCGGCGGAACCAGTTCACGTGGAAGATGCGGGGCAGCGCGAGCGGCCGGTCGGCGAGCGACAGCCAGTGCGCCCAGTAGTCGGCGAAGTTGTAGCCGCAGAAGGGCTTCATCGCCATCGGATCCCGGCGCACCACGCCCACCTTGCCGGTGGCCGCCGCGGTGGTCTCCGACGCCACGCTCGCGCCCACCAGCACGCCGTGGGTCCAGTCCTTCGCCTCGTAGACCAGCGGCGCCAGTTCCCGGCGTCGGCCGCCGAAGACGATGGCCGAGATGGGCACGCCCTCGGGCGCCTCCGCCAGTGACGAGTAGCTCGGGTTCTGTTTCGCCGACACCGTGAAGCGGGAATTGGGGTGGGCGGCGGGACCGTGTTCAGGGTCGTAGTCGCGGCCGCGCCAGTCGACGGCGGGCTCGCCCTGCTTCTTCTCTTCCCACCACGGCTCGTTGTCGGCCGTCACCGCGACATTGGTATAGATGGTGTCGCTGCGGATCATGTCGTAGGCGTTCTTGTTGGTCTTCGCGTTGGTGCCCGGCACCACGCCGAAGTAGCCCGCCTCCGGGTTGATGGCCCGCAGCCGGCCGTCCTCGTCCGGGTGCAGCCAGGCGATGTCGTCGCCCAGGGTCCAGATCTTCCAGCCCGGCTGGGAGGCGGGCGGGATGAGCATGGCGAGGTTGGTCTTGCCGCAGGCCGACGGGAAGGCGCAGGCCAGGTAATGGACCTCGCCTTCCGGGCTCTCGACGCCGACGATGAGCATGTGCTCGGCCAGCCAGCCCTCCTGGCGCGCCTGCCAGCTGGCGATGCGCAGCGCATGGCACTTCTTGCCGAGCAGCGCGTTGCCGCCGTAACCGGAGCCGATGCTGCGGATGGCGAGCTCCTCCGGGAAATGCATGATGTAGCGGTTGTCCGGGTCCAGATCGCCGGTGGAGTGCATGCCCTTGACGAAGGTGCCATCGCGCTCGATGCGCTCGAGCGCGGCGTCGCCCATGCGGGTCATGAGCTTCATGTTGGCGACCACGTAGGGGCTGTCGGTGATCTCCACACCGCAGCGCGAGTAGGGTGAGTTCACCGGTCCCATGCAGTAGGGGATGACGTACATCGTGCGGCCCTGCATGCAGCCGTCGAACAGCGCGTCGAGCTTCGCGTGCGCCTCGGCCGGATCCATCCAGTTGTTGTTGGGGCCGGCATCGGCCTCGCGGCGGGTGCAGACGAAGGTGAGGTGTTCCACCCGCGCGACGTCCGAGGGGTCGGAGCGGTGCAGGTAGCAGTTGGGGTAGGAGTCCTGGTTCAGTTCCACGAGATCACCGGACTCCAGCATCTTCTGGATGAAGTTCTCGTATTCGCTATCGCTGCCGGTACACCAGAAAATGTCGTCCGGCCGGGTCAGACGGGCCACCTCGTCGACCCAGTCACTGAGGCTCTTCAACGTCGTACTCATCGTGCTCTCTTGCGCTGGCGGCTGGGGGAATTCCCGGAGTCCTTTCCCGGAGAGGGCCGGTATTATACCCACGAGACCGCGGAGTGCATTCCCTCTCCGTGCGCAATGCGCAACTCCCGCTGCAGAAACAAAAACGCCGCCGGATCGGTGAATCCGGCGGCGTAAGAGACTTATGTCAGACGGGGATCACGCGGCGGCTGCCGAGCTGGTCCCTCCCGTCTCGACCTGCCGTGCCTTCTTGGCAACCTTGGTTGCCGTCCGGCGGGTCTTCTTGGCGGCTTTCTTCTTGGTCTTGGCCGCTTTCTTCTTGGCCGTCTTCTTGGCGGGCTTCACTGCCTTCTGGCGGAAGTCCGTGACGGTGCTTTTCACGACCTCGCCCACGTCCTCGGCGGCGTCGCCGAAGATGGTCACGGTGCCGCGCACGTTATCGACGACGCGCGACGTGGTGGCCGGGATGAGGTTGGCCTGGGTCTTCACCAGCGCGCCCAGGCTCTCGGCACGGGCGGCGGCCTTCAGTCGGGCACCGGCGGCGTCCAGCGTGGACTCGACCGTCTTCGTCTGGTGCTTGACCAGCTTCTCGGTCGTCTTGTGAGAGATGGTGGCCAGACGCAGGGTCATGTCGGAGATCCGACGGACCGGGGTCTTGCCCTTCGTGACCCAGTCACCGGCGCGCTCGACGCCGTCCTGAGCTGCGGAAATCACGGACTCGACGCGACCACGGGCGTCTTCCGCGGCACGATTGAAAATGTTCTCGACACTGATGTTCATTGGGCACCTCCTCGGTTGCTGCGCTGCATCATTGTTGCATTGCACAATAAGCCATGTCAGCGGGCTTGTCAAGCACCCGGAAGGCCTGAAGCGAGGGCATTGGGAGGCATTTTTCCGGCTTCGTAAACCATTGAATGGCCGTGGAATAATTCCACTGTAAAGAGGCCCGGCCGCGGGTTGCCCCGGGCTCCGGTCTCGCGGCGGCCGCGCCCGGCGGGAGTTGCGCATGCGCGGCCCGGCCGTCCGGCCTATTATCGAGTCCCGCGGCTCGGAAGTGAGCAGTGCAGGCGGCGCGCGGCAGCGAGTATAGTCTGCGCCCATGCAGAGCTTCCGCGACCTCTTCGGGGACGACAGTCCGCTCGCCGCGACGGTGCCGGGCTTCCGGCCGCGCGCCGCCCAGGCGATGATGGCGGAGGCCGTGGCCGACGCGCTGGCGGCGCAGGAACCCCTGGTGGTGGAGGCCGGCACCGGCATCGGCAAGACCTTCGCCTACCTCATCCCGACGCTGGGGAGCGGCCGGCGCACGATCATCTCCACCGGCACCCGGGCGCTGCAGGATCAGCTGTTCCATCGGGACCTGCCCACGGTGACCCGGGCCATCGGCCAGCCGCTGTCCACGGCGCTCCTGAAGGGCCGGGCCAATTATCTCTGCCTGCACCGGCTGGATCAGGCGGCGGGCACGCCGGCGGCCGCGCGCTTCCGGCGCGAGCTGGCCCTCCTCGAGCGCTGGAAGCACGAGACCCGCAGCGGCGACCGCCGCGAGGTGGTGGATATAGAAGAGGAGTCGGGCGTGTGGCCGCTGGTGACGTCCACCGCCGAGAACTGCCTCGGGCAGAAGTGCCCGTTCTTCGACGACTGCTTCGTCGTGCATGCCCGCCGGGCGGCCCAGAAGGCCGACGTGGTGGTGGTGAACCATCACCTGCTGCTCGCGGACCTGGCCATGAAGGAGGAGGGCTTCGTGGATTTCCTGCCGGGGGCCGAAGCGCTCATCCTGGACGAGGCGCACCAGATACCGGACCTGGCCACCCGCTTCTTCGGCATCATGGCCGGCACCCGCCAGGTGGAGAACCTGCTGGACGACGCCGCCGCATTCACGTTCGCGCTGGGCGGGGCGGAGCTGCGCCAGGCGATCGGCGCCGTAGCGGATGCGGTGCGGGGCGTGGTGGGCGCGGCGCCGCGGGAAGGCGGCCGCTACGAGCTGGGCGGCCAGCGGGGCGCGCTGGGGCAACCGCTGGCCGCGCTGCGCGGCCGCCTCGCCGAGCTGCACGAGGCGCTGAAGGACGTGGCCGGCGAATCCGCGGAAGTGGAAGCCGTGGCCGAGCAGCTCTACGACGTACACGCCCGCCTCACGGCCGCCACCGACGAGGACGAGGAGGCCGGCCTGTACTGGTTCGACGTCAACCGCCGCTCGGTGCGTTTCCACCTGACGCCGCTGGACGTCGCCGGCCGGCTGCGGGCGCTGATCGACATGAGCGAGGCGCCGTGGGTGTTCACCTCGGCCACGCTCGCCGTGGGCGAAGACTTCAGCCATTTCCTCGGCCGGATGGGCCTGGACGACGCCCGCACGCTGCAGTTCCCCAGCCCCTACCGCCTGGCGGAACGGGCACGCATCTACCTGCCGCCGGGCCTGCCCCAGCCGTCGGCCCGGGGCTACACCGAGGCCGCCATGGAGGCCGCTGCGCCGCTGCTGGAGATGACCGCCGGCGGCCTGTTCTTCCTGTTCACTAGCTACCGCGCGCTCGGCATCGCGGCCGACTGGTGGCGGGAGCGCCGCAAGCGTCTGGACGGCCGAGAGCTGCTGGTGCAGGGCGAGGCGCCCCGGGCGGACCTGCTGGAGCGGTTCCGGGCGGCCGGCAACGCGGTGCTGCTCGGCACGGGCACGTTCTGGGAGGGGGTCGACGTGCGCGGCACGGCACTCACGGGCGTGGTGATCGACAAGCTGCCGTTCACCTCGCCGGGAGATCCCCTGCTGATGGCCCGCACCGAGTTCATCCGCCGCCAGGGCGGCAACCCGTTCATGGAGCATCAGCTGCCGGAGGCGGTGCTCACCATGAAGCAGGGCGTGGGGCGCCTGATCCGCGATCACGACGACTACGGGGCGATAGTGCTGTGCGATCCGCGCATCGGCACGCGGCGCTACGGGCCGGTCTTCCTGCAGGCGCTCGCCCCGATGGCGACCGTGACCGAGCCCGATGCCCTGGCGGAGTTCTACGCCCGCCACGAGACGGCGGGCGAGGCGGCGGTCTCGTGAAGATCCTCGCCCTCGAGACCTCGGCCGATGCCTGCTCCGCCGCCCTGTGGGTGGACGGTGAAGTGGCGGGCCGCTACGAGGAACAGCCCCGACGGCACGTGGAGCTGATCCTGCCCATGGTGCGCGGCCTCCTGGCCGAAGCGGATCTGCGCATGGGAGCACTGGACGGCATCGCCTTCGGCGCAGGGCCCGGCTCGTTCACCGGGGTGCGCATCGCCGTGTCCGCCGCCCAGGGTTTCGGCCTGGCGGCCGGGCTGCCGCTGGTGCCGGTCTCCTCGCTGGCCGCGCTGGCGTCTCGCGCACTCGCGGAGGGTGCGCGCCGGGTCTACGTCAGCCAGGACGCGCGCATGGGCGAGGTCTACGCCGGGGCCTGGGAGGAGGGCGTCGACGGGCTGCGCACGCTGGTCGCAGACCGGCTCACGGCCCCGGCGGGCGTGCAGCCCGCCGAGGGGGACTGGTGGCTGGCCGGTGGCGGCTGGGACCGTTATCCGGAGATGGTGCCCGCCGGCGGCGTGGATACCGGTCTGCGTTTTCCCCGCGCCCACGAGGTGGCGGCGCTGGCCGTGCCCCGCTTCGCCGCCGGCGACACGCTGGCGCCCCGGGATGCGGAGCCCGCGTACCTGCGCCGGACCGTTGCGCAGCAGGCGTCGTAACCGGACTGTAATGTAGAATTGCTCTAATCGCGCTCCATGGAGCCGATATGACGACAGCGCGCCGCATACTGGTAGTCGAGGACGAAGCCCCCATCCGGGAGATGATCGCGTTTCATCTGTCGCGGGCCGGTTTCGAGGTGGACGAGGCCGCCGACTGCCGTCAGGCGCGGGAGCTTCTGGCCGACCATCGGCCGGACCTGGCCATTATCGACTGGATGCTGCCGGACATGAGCGGACTCGAGCTGACGCGCTCGCTGAAACGGGATTCCACCTTCGAGGACCTGGCCGTCATCATGCTGACGGCCCGGGCGGAGGAGCAGGACAAGGTGAGCGGCCTGGAAGGCGGCGCCGACGACTACATCACCAAGCCGTTCTCCTCCCGCGAACTCATCGCCCGCATCAATGCGGTGCTGCGGCGGTCCGGCGTCTCCGGCGACGAGATCGTGAGCGTCGGCGACCTCGAGCTGGACGTGGCCGGGCACCGGGTCAGCGTCGGCGGCGCTGAGGTCCAGCTCGGCCCCACGGAATACCGGCTGCTGAAATTCCTGATGACCCATCCGGAGCGGGTGTACAGCCGCGGCCAGCTGCTGGATCGCGTCTGGGGCGCCAACGTCTACGTGGAGGAGCGCACCGTGGACGTGCACATCCGCAGGCTGCGCAAGGCGCTGTCGGCCCGCAATGCCGAACACTACATCCAGACCGTGCGCGGGGCCGGCTACCGATTCTCTTCGCGGGACGGCTGATGCCCTCGGCGTGGACGAATGCGCTGCTCAAGGCCGCCGGCGTCATCGGCCTGGGAGTCTTCATCGGCTGGCTGTACGGCTATGCCCTGCCCGGGGCTCTGATCGGCGCGCTGGCCGTGATCGCTGTCCACTTGAATATGCTGTTCCGCCTGGAGCGCTCGCTGCGGACCCGCAGCCGCATCCAGGTGCCGGACGGCACGGGCATCTGGCCGCAGGTGCTCGCCCGCATCGATTACCTGAAGCAGCGGGCCAAGAAGCACAAGCGCCGCCACCACCGCACGCTCAAGGAGATCCGCGCCTCCACCAATGCCATGCCCGACGGCGGCATCGTGCTGAACGAGGCCTCCGAGATCACCCGCTACAACTCGGCCGCGGAGTATCTGGTGGGGCTGCGGCCGCGGCGCGACCGGGGCCAGCGGGTGGACAATCTGATACGGCATCCCGCCTTCGTGAGCTATCTGCGCGACGGCGACTACTCGGGCTCGGTGACCATCCCCTCGCCGCTGCGCGACGACGGCTGGCTGACCTGCCGCATCGTGCCCTACGGCGAAGGCCAGCGGCTGCTGCTGGTGCGCGACGTCACGGAGCAGGCGCGGCTCGCGCGCATGCGTCGGGATTTCGTGGCGAACGCCTCCCACGAGCTGCGCTCGCCGCTCACCGTGATCGGCGGCTATCTGGAGGCCATGTCGGAGGACACGGAGATGCCGCCCTCCTGGCAGCGGCCGGTCGCGGAGATGCAGCGCCAGGCCGCCCGCATGAAGGAGATACTGGACTCGCTGCTGGAGCTGTCCCGGCTCGAGTCGGGCAGTGAGGCGCGCACCGACACCCGGGTGGACGTCGCGGAACTGCTCCGGGAGTCCGTGGCCGAGCTGGATCGCCCGGACGGCGGCCCGGCCGTTAAGCTGCGGCTCGAGTCGCGGGCGCAGCTGTACGGCAATCCGGTGGAGATCCGCTCGATCATCACCAATCTGCTGTCCAATGCCGTGCGTTACACCCCGGCGGACGGCAGCGTGACGCTGAGCTGGCAGTCCGACGGCGAGAGCGCCGCACTCGCGGTGGAGGATACCGGCGTCGGCATCGCGGAGCAGGACATCCCCCGGCTGACCGAGCGTTTCTTCCGCGTGAACCGGGGCCGCAGCCGCGAAGACGGCGGCGTTGGTCTGGGTCTCGCCATCGTCAAGCACGCGCTCGGGCGCCACGATGCCACCCTGGAGGTGGAGAGCCGGCCGGGGGAGGGCAGCCGCTTCGTCTGCCGGTTCCCCGCCGCGCGGCTGGTGCGTGCCGAGGCCGTGCCGATCCCGCGGGGGACGGCCGGGGGCGATCGCTCGGCGACGGGCTGATTCGTACGCAGCGGGGAGCCGATGAGCGGATTTTGGCGTATAGCAATGTATGCACAATGCATTGCCGTTGTATGAGTGAAGTAATTACAAATTATCGCCAGGAGCATGGCAGAACTGGTACACTCTGCGGCGTGAACGAGTTACGGCCGCGGACGTGGAGACGTTTCCGCCATCGTTCATGGCGCAGGCTCGAGAGAGGACGCAACGCATGCAGACGACGGATCTGACCCATCACATATCCCGCCGCTTCAACAAGGACCTGGAGGCGTTGCGCAACAACGTCCTGTCCATGGGCGGACTGGTGGAGTCCCAGCTCGAGCGCGCGGTCGAGGCCGTGGTCAGCGGCGACAGCGAACTGGGGCTGCAGGTGGCCTATGACGACTACAAGGTCAATCATCTCGAGGTGAGTATCGACGAGGAATGCAGCCGCATCCTCGCCACCCGCGCGCCCACCGCGAGCGATCTGCGCCTGATCGTCGCCATCATCAAGACCATCACCGACCTCGAGCGCATCGGCGACGAGGCCGAGAAGATCGGTTTCCTCGCCTCCAAGCTCGCCGAGATGGACCGCCCGGCCGGCTCCTACCGGGAGCTGAAGAACCTGGGCGGTCAGGTGAGCCGGATGGTGCGTCAGGCCATGGACGCCTTCGCCCGGCTGGATGTGCAGGCCTCACTGGCGGTGGTGAAGGACGACGAGATGGTGGACGAGGAATACGAGACCATCCAGCGCCAGTGCATGACCTTCATGATGGAGGACCCACGCAGCATCAAGCGGGTGATGAACGTGACCTGGGCGGCGCGGGCGCTGGAGCGCATCGGCGACCACGCCAAGAACATCTGCGAGTACGTGATCTACATGGTCCACGGCAAGGACATCCGGCACACGGATATCGACGCCCTGGACGAGCAGCAGCCCGCCTGATCGCCACACCGCCTCCGTCAGCATGACCGCCTCGGATTTCATGACGCGCCGCTATGCCAATCTCGCGGGCCTGCTCGCCTGCGTGGCGATGATGGGCTTCGCCCTGTATTCGGAGTACGTGCTCCTGCTGGAGCCGTGTCCGCTGTGCGTCTTTCAGCGGGTGGCCACGATCGGGCTGGGCGCGGTCTTCCTGCTCGCCTTCCTGCACAATCCCGCGGGCTGGGGCGCCCGGGTCTACGGCGTGCTGGTCTTCGCCGCCGCCGCCGCCGGCGCCGGCGTCGCCGGGCGCCACGTCTGGGTGCAGAATCTGCCCGCCGACGAGGTGCCTGCCTGCGGCGCCGGGCTGGATTATCTGATGAACACGGTGCCCCTGACCGAGGTGATCCGCGAGGTCCTCTCCGGCTCCGGGGAATGCGCGGAGCTGAAATGGTCGTTCCTGGGGCTCAGCATGCCGGCCTGGGTGCTGATCTGCCTGACCATCCTCGGCCTGTTCGGCCTGATCGCGAATCTCAGGCTGCCCGCGCGCCGCGGCGCCGGCTGAGGGCTCAGCCGCCCAGCAGACGCGCCAGGATGCGCTCGTAGACCGCCGTCAGGCGGACGATGTCCTCCACCCGCACGTGCTCGTCGATCTTGTGGATCGAGGCATTCACCGGGCCCAGTTCCACCACCTGCGCCCCCGCCGGCGAGATGAAGCGCCCGTCCGAGGTGCCGCCGCCGGTGGAGAGTTCCGGCGCGACGCCGAGTTCCTCCCGCACCGCGGCGGTGACGGCGTCGGTCAGCGCGCCTTCCTCGGTCAGGAAAGGCTTGCCGGACAGGTGCCAGTGCAGCTCGTAGTCCAGACCGTGGCGATCGAGTATGGACTCCACGTGGGCCGCCAGGCTCTCGTGGGTCCACTCGGTGGAATAGCGGAAGTTGAAGCGCGCATTCAGCTCGCCGGGGGTCACGTTCGGGGCGCCGATGCCGGCCTGCACGTTCACCACCTGGAAGCTGGTGGGCGGGAAGTACTCGTTGCCGTCGTCCAGCGGCGTGGCGTAGAGCTCGGCCAATGCCGGGGCGAAACGCTGGATCGGGTTGTCGGCCAGCTGGGGGTAGGCGACGTGGCCCTGGATGCCGCGGACCTTGAGGATGCCGCTCAGTGAGCCCCGTCGCCCGTTGCGTACGATGTCGCCGAGCGCGGCCTGGCTGGACGGCTCGCCCAGCACGCACCAGTCGATGTGTTCGCCGCGCTCCTGCAGCGTCTCGATCACCCGCTTCGTGCCGTCCCGCGCCGGTCCTTCCTCGTCGCTGGTGATGAGGAAGGCGATGGAGCCGCCGTGGTCCGGATGCGCCGCGAGGAAGCGTTCGGTCGCCACCAGCATGGCGGCCAGGCTCGACTTCATGTCCGCGGCGCCCCGGCCGTAGAGCAATCCGTCGCGGAAGGTCGGCTCGAAGGGATCACTGGACCATGCCTCCAGGTCGCCCGGCGGGACCACGTCCGTATGGCCGGCGAAGCAGAACACGGGATCCGACCCGCCCCGGCGGGCCCACAGATTGTCCGTGTCACCGAAGCGCAGATGCTCTATCCTGAAGCCCAGGTCGGCCAGGCGCCCGGCCATGAGAGGCTGGCAGCCGGCGTCCTCGGGTGTCACCGACCGGCGGCGGATCAGTTCGCAGGCGAGACTTACCGGTTCCTCAGCAGCGAACGCATTTTCGTCGTGGACGACGGTGATATCGGACATTAAAAATATCTTATAACTAATTGATAAGAAAATATTAGCGTTGAACCTGGTGGCGTACGAAGAGAACCACCTGCAATATTTCCGTAACATTGCAGGACTATCCTCTGCGTCCCCGAACATCGCCTGAACCGCGGGAGTAAATCGTGAGCAAGAGAAGCACAGCTCCGGGCCGAATCGCAACCATGGCCAGGATGGCAACCGTCGCCGGCATCGGCATCGGCATCGGCCTGCTCGTGGCCGGTACCGCCATCGCCCAGAGTGGCCGCAGCTACATCTACATCGTCGGTTCGTCGACGGTCTATCCGTTCACCACGGTGGTGGCCGAGCGCTTCGGCAAAACCACCCAGTTCCGCACGCCCAAGGTCGAGTCGACCGGCTCCGGCGGCGGCTTCAAGCTGTTCTGCGCCGGTGTGGGCGTGGACCATCCGGACGTCACGAATTCGTCCCGCCGGGTGAAGGCGTCCGAGCTCGACATGTGCGCGGAGAACGGGGTGACCGACGTCATCGAGGTCAAGATCGGCTACGACGGCATCGTGATGGCCAACGCCGTGGAGTCCGAGCAGTACCGGCTGAGCCGCCGCGACATCTTCCTGGCACTCGCCAAGGAAGTCCCGGATCCCGACGGCGGCGAGAAGCTGGTGCCGAATCCCTACACGGTCTGGAACGAGGTGGACCCGAACCTGCCCGAAATCGAGATCGAGGTGCTGGGACCGCCGCCCACCTCGGGTACGCGCGACGCGTTCGTGGAGCTCGCCATGGAGGGCGGCTGCCAGACGTTCGACTGGATCGCGGCCCTCGAGGACGAGGACGAGACCCGCTACAAGACGATCTGCCACTCCATCCGCGAGGACGGCGTCTACGTGGAAGCGGGCGAGAACGACAACCTCATCGTCCAGAAGCTGGAGGCCAACCCGGACGCCCTCGGTATCTTCGGCTTCAGCTTCCTGGATCAGAACATCGAGAAGGTGCACGGCTCGTTCATCGACGGCGTCGAGCCGACCTTCGAGAAGATCGCCTCGGGCGACTACCCGGTGTCCCGGCCGCTGTATTCCTACGCCAAGGTGGCCCATGTCGGCGTCATTCCCGGTATGAGAGAATTCCTGCGCGAAATGACGAGCGAGCGCGCGTGGGGCGACGACGGCTACCTGGCCGAGCGCGGTCTGATCCCCATGCCGGAGCCGGAGCGGGCCAGGGTGCTGGCCGCCGTGGAATCGCTGACCCCGATCCGACTCTGAGCCGGGGCCGGAGCGGACGACAATAACGAGAGACGAGGGACGCGCGGCGGTCCGCCGGCCGCCGCGCGAAACCCGCGCCACGATGGAAGGGTGACCGAATGCAGCCCGAGACACTGCTGCTGATCCTGCTGTTCCTCTGCGCTGCAGCCTACCGTCTCGGCCGCGGCCGTTCCCTGACCACGGCGGGCGGCGACCGGCCGATGGCACGCCTGCATTCCCTGCCGAGCTACTACGGCTACTTCACCGCCATCTGGTGCCTGCTGCCCGGGCTCGCCATCATCCTGCTGTGGATCACGCTGGAACCCAGGGTGATTACCGCGCTCATGGTCGACCGGCTGCCCGAGTCGGTGCGCGACCTGTCCTCCGGCGCGCTCGATCTCGCCGTCAACGACATCCGCAACCTCGCCGCCGGGGACGTGGTCAGCACCAACGTCGACGCGGAGATGCGGGCGGCGGCGGATTTCTACCTGGAGACGCGGGCGAGGAGCCGGCTGCTGCTCACGATTTTCGTGCTGGCGGCGGCCGTGGGCGGCGCGACCCTGGCGTGGCGGCGCATCTCGCCGGGTTTCCGCGCCCGCAATCACGTCGAGCGCGTCATCCAGAGTGCCCTGCTCGCCGCCTCGACCATCGCCGTCCTGACCACGGTCGGTATCGTCCTTTCGGTGCTGTTCGAATCCATCCTTTTCTTCCGCAAAGTCCCGATCACCGAGTTCCTGTTCGGGCTGGAGTGGAGCCCCCAGACTGCCATCCGCGCCGACCAGGTGGGCTCCTCCGGCGCCTTCGGCGCCGTGCCGCTGTTCACCGGCACGCTGCTCATCACCGCCATCGCCATGTTCGTGTCCGTGCCCATCGGACTCATGACGGCGATATTCCTGACCGAATACGCGCGCTCGAGCTTCCGCTCCACCGCCAAGCCGCTGCTCGAGGTGCTGGCGGGTATCCCCACCGTGGTGTACGGCTTCTTCGCGGCACTGACCGTGGCGCCGCTGATACGGGAGGTCGGCACCAGTATCGGCCTGGACGTGGCCTCGGAGAGCGCGCTGGCGGCCGGACTGGTCATGGGCATCATGATCATCCCGCTGGTCTCGTCCCTGTCCGACGACGCCATCACGGCGGTGCCCCGGGCCATGCGTGACGGCTCGTTCGCCCTGGGCGCGACGCGCTCCGAGACGGTGAAGCTGGTGATACTGCCGGCGGCCCTGCCCGGTATCGTCGGCGGCATCCTGCTGGCGGTCTCGCGGGCCATCGGCGAGACCATGATCGTGGTGATGGCCGCCGGTCTTGCCGCGAACCTGACCGGCAATCCCCTGGAAGCGGTGACCACCGTGACCGTGCAGATCGTGACCCTGCTGGTGGGCGACCAGGAATTCGACAGTGCCAAGACCCTGGCGGCCTTCGCCCTCGGCCTCGTGCTGTTCCTGGTGACGCTGGTGCTGAACGTGATCGGCCTCAGGGTCGTGCGCAAATACCGGGAGCAGTACGAATGAGCGACGGCAGGAAGACGGCACGGCAACTCATGGAGGCGGGGCTGCCCCGGCGCTACGGCCGCGAGCGCCGGTTCCGGGTGCTGGGCATGCTGGCGGTCTCCGTCGGGCTGACATTCCTGGTGCTGTTCTTCGCCAGCATCGTCGCGAGCGGCTACAAGGCCTTCGCGCAGTCCCAGGTGGCGCTGGACGTCTATCTGGATCCGGCCCTCATCTCGCCGACGGGGGCGACGAACCCCGAGGCGCTGGCCCTGGGTGACTATTCCGGTCTGGTGCGAGAGAGTCTCTACGACCTGTTCCCGGAGGTGAGCGGCCGGCGCGACCGCCGCGCGCTCGCGCAGCTGGTCAGCGTGGGCGCGTCCTACCAGCTGCAGAATCTGGTGGCGGCCGAGCCGGACGCGATCGGCGAGACCCGCCGGGTGTGGGTGCCGGCCAGCGCCGACGTGGACATGGTGGTGAAGGGCAGTATCGACCGCACGCTGCCCGAGGAGTCCCGGCCCGTGAAGGACCGGGAACTCGTCTGGATCGACCGGCTGACCGAGACGGGGCGGCTGCAGCTCAAGTTCAACACCGCGCTGTTCACGAACGGCGATTCCCGGGACCCGGAGCTCGCCGGCATCCGCGGCGCCCTGATGGGGTCGTTCTACATGCTGCTGGTCACCGTGGCACTGGCGTTCCCGATCGGCGTGGCGGCGGCGGTCTATCTCGAGGAGTTCGCGCCGCGCAACCGCTGGACCGACCTCATCGAGGTGAACATCAACAACCTGGCGGCCGTGCCCTCCATCGTGTTCGGGCTGCTCGGGCTCGCCGTGTTCATCAACTGGGCGTCGCTGCCGCGCTCCTCGCCGCTGGTCGGCGGGCTGGTGCTGTCGCTGATGACGCTGCCGGTGATCATCATCGCCGCGCGCGCCTCCATCAAGGCCGTGCCGCCGTCCATCAAGGAGGCCGCGCTCGGCCTGGGCGCGTCGAAGATGCAGATGGTGTTCCAGCACGTGCTGCCGCTGGCGCTGCCGGGTATCCTCACCGGCACCATCATCGGCATGGCCCGGGCGCTGGGCGAGACGGCGCCGCTGCTCATGATCGGCATGGTGGCCTTCATCGTCGACATCCCCCAGGGCCCGCTGGACCCCTCGGCCGCGCTGCCGGTGCAGGTCTATCTCTGGGCCGACAGCCCCGAGCGCGCCTTCGTGGAGCGCACCTCCGCGGCGATCATCGTGCTGCTCGGATTCCTGCTGGTGATGAACCTCACCGCCGTATTGTTGCGGCGGCGTTTCGAGCGCAGCTTTTAGACAGTCCGCCGTTGAGGCGGGCAGGGAACTGTAAGAGAATGAAGCCCGAATTCAGGACCGACATCGACCCCACGGCGGCCGCAGGCCGCGCTCAACAAGGACCGATCTCCCCAGTGGCCGACGATCAATTGACCCCGAGCGCCTCCGCGGCACCCGTCGTCGAGGAGTACCGCCGCGAGCAGGACGAGCGCGCCTACGAGACCGTCGGGAACGCCCGCGCGAAGCGGCCGTTCCTGTGCACCGAGCACGTGGACGTCTACTACGAAGACAATCACGCGATCATCGACGTCAGCCTGGAGATCGGCCAGAACGAGGTGATCGCGCTGATCGGCCCGTCCGGCTGCGGCAAGTCCACCTATCTGCGCTGCCTGAACCGCATGAACGACACCATCGAGTCGGCGCGGGTCACGGGCAAGATCACGCTGGACGGCCAGGACATCTACGATCGCAGCATGGACGTGGTGGCCCTGCGCGCCCGGGTGGGCATGGTGTTCCAGAAGCCCAACCCGTTCCCGAAGTCCATCTACGACAACGTCGCCTACGGGCCGCGCATCCACGGCCTGGCCGCGAACCGGGCGGAGCTGGACGAGATCGTGCACAACAGCCTCGAGCGCGCGGGTCTGCTGGCCGAGGTGAAGGATCGCCTGGACGAGCCGGGCACCGGCCTGTCGGGCGGTCAGCAGCAGCGGCTGTGCATCGCACGCACCATCGCGGTCAGCCCGGAGGTGATCCTGATGGACGAGCCCTGCTCGGCGCTGGACCCCATCGCCACCGCCCGCATCGAGGACCTGATCGACGAGCTGCGCGAGAACTACGCCATCGTGATCGTCACCCACTCCATGCAGCAGGCGGCGCGGGTGTCACAGCGCACGGCGTACTTCCACCTGGGCAAGCTGATCGAGGTGGACGATACCGACCGGGTCTTCACCAACCCCCAGCACAAGCTCACCGAGGACTACATCACCGGCCGCTTCGGCTGAGCGGGGCCGTCCGCGGACCCCTCAGGTGGCGAATATGCGGCCGTAGGCCTCGGCGTCGAAACCCACCACCATCCGCTTGCGGCTCTCGATCACGGGCCGCTTGATCAGCGTGGGATTCTCCAGCATCAGCGCGAGCGCGCCGGCCCGGCTGAGGTTCTGGCGGTCGAGTTCCGGTATGCGCCGCCAGGTCAGGCTGCGCTTGTTCAGCAGCGCCTCCCACTCCACCCGGTCGGCCCAGCGCTCCAGCATCTGGATGGTGACGCCGTCGTCGCGCACGTCATGGAACCGGTGTTCGATATCGTGCTCCTGCAGCCATTGCAGCGCCTTGCGGCAGCTGTCGCAGCTCTTCAGTCCGTAGATGTCGATGGTCGCCTCTCCCATGGCTATGTCCCGATGGCTATGTCACGAGGGCTCAGTCCAGATTGCGCAGCAGTTCGTTCAGGCCGACCCTGGCCTTCGTCTTCTCGTCGACCCGCTTGACGATGACGGCGGCATACAGCGAATGGCTGCCGTCTGCCGCCGGCAGATTGCCGGGTACGACGACGCTGCCCGCGGGTACGCGGCCGTAGCTTATCTCGCCGCTCTCGCGGTCGTAAATGCGCGTGCTCTGGCCGATGTACACGCCCATGGAGATCACCGCCCCGCGCTCGACGATGACGCCCTCGACGACCTCCGAGCGCGCGCCGATGAAGCAGTCGTCCTCGATGATGGTCGGCGCCGCCTGCAGCGGTTCCAGCACGCCGCCGATGCCGACGCCGCCCGACAGGTGCACGTTGGCGCCGATCTGGGCGCAGCTGCCGACGGTGGCCCAAGTGTCCACCATGGTACCCGAGCCGATCCAGGCGCCGATGTTCACGTAGGAGGGCATGAGGACGACGTCGGGTGCCACGTAGGCGCCGCGGCGCACCTGGGCGTCCGGTACCACGCGCACGCCGTCGGCGCGGAAGCGTTCCAGGTCGTAATCGGCGTACTTCAGGCCCACCTTGTCGTAGTAGCGGGTGTGGCCGCCCTCGACCACGCGGTTGTCCGAGAGGCGGAAGTAGAGCAGCACCGCCTTTTTCAGCCAGTCGTTCACCACCCAGCCGTCCGGCCCCGGCTCGGCTACCCGGGCCCGGCCGCTGTCCAGTTCGGCGAGCGCGGCCGCGACGGCATCGGCCACCGCCGTATCGCCGGGACGGAGTTCGCCGCGGCGCTCCCACGCCTGCTCGATGGTGTCGCGGATATCGCTCATCGTCGTTCCTCTTGCGTCGTTGCTGTTCGTTATTGCCGGCGGGCGAGGGCGAACTCGCGGATGCGCCGGGCGGCTTCCACGCAGTCGTCCGGCGGCGCCACCAGCGACAGCCGCAGGCGCCCGGCGCCCGGGTTCGCGCCGCCGGCCTCGCGGCCCAGGTAGGAGCCCGGCAGCGTCACCACGTTGGTGGCGGCGTAGAGTTCCCGTGCGTAGCGCTCGTCGTCGCCGTCGACGCCCACCCAGAGGTAGAACGAGGCCGCCGGCGCCTCCACGTCGAGGACGTCGGCGAGCAGGGGCGTGACCTCACGGAACTTGCGCGCATACAGGCGGCGATTCGCCTCCACGTGGGCGTCGTCCGCCCAGGCCGCGACGCTCGCGCGCTGGGTGGGTACGGGCATGGCGCAGCCGTGGTAGGTGCGGTAGCGGCGGTACTCGGCCATGATCCGAGCGTCGCCGGCGACGAAGCCGGAGCGCAGGCCGGGGATATTGGAGCGCTTCGACAGGCTGTGGAAGGCGATGCAGCGGGCGTAATCGTCGCGGCCGAGGTCGCGGCAGACCTCCAGCAGCGAGACCGGCGCCTCGTCCAGATAGATGTCGGCGTAGCACTCGTCGGCCGCGATCACGAAGTCGTGCCGGTCGGCCAGCTCGAGCAGTTCCCGGTAGAAGGCGCCGTCCAGCACCGCGCCGGTGGGATTGCCGGGCGAGCAGACGTAGACCAGGGCCGTCTGCGCCCAGACCCGTTCCGGTACGTCCGCCAGGCGGGGACGGAAGCCGGTCTCCGGCAGGGTGGGCAGGTACCAGGGCTCGGCACCGGCGAGCAGCGCCGCTCCCTCGTAGATCTGGTAGAACGGGTTCGGCATGGCCACGTAGCTGCCCGCGGCCGGATCGACCACCGCCTGGGCGAAGGAGAACAGGCCCTCCCGGGTGCCGTTCACGGGCAGGATGCCGTTGCCCGGGTCGACGCGCACACCGAAGCGCCGCTCGAGCCAGTCGGCACAGGCCTCGCGCAGCTCGTCCAGCCCCAGCGAGACGGGATAGACGCCGGCTCCCTCCGCCAGCGCCGCCTCCAGCGCCTCCAGGATGAAAGCGGGTGTCTCGTGCCGGGGCTCGCCGATGGACAGTGCTATGCGGCCGAGGCCGGCCGGCGGCTCGACGCCCGCCAGCAGCTCCGCGAGCTGTTCGAACGGGTAGGGGTGCAGGCGCCGGATCAGCGGGTTCACGGTCAGGCCGCCTCGCCGAGGCGCTGGTCGAGCGTGCGGCTGAGTGCCTCGCGCACCGTGGCGTCCAGCGGCTGCTGGTCGTGCCCGGTCAGGTAGAACACGTCCTCGGCGCGCTCGCCGATGGTGAGGATCTTCGCCGCCTTGATCTCGACGCCCAGTTCGCGGAAGACCTTGCCCACCGCCAGCAGCAGGCCCGGCCGGTCGCCGGCGACCAGCTCCATGATGGTCCGTCCCCCGGCCTTGTCGGCGGCGAAGCTGATCTGGGTGGGCGTGCGAAACATGCGCACCTGCCGCGGCGCGCGGCGGGTGACGCGGGCATCCCAGTCGTCGCCCCGGCGCACGACCTGCGTCACCCGGGTGAGGATCTCCTCCAGGCGGTCGCCGTCCGGCGCCTGCTCGGCCTGCCCGACCTCCATGACGATGTAGGTATCCATGCTGTAGCCGTTGCGGGTGGGCGTGATGCGGGCATCCAGGATGCTGAGCCCGAGCTCGTCGATCACCGCCGTGGCGTTGGCGAAGGTGTGGTAGCGCTGCGGCGTGTACAGGAACAGCGCAATGCTGCCGGTGTCCTCCAGCGCGCGCACGGCGATCAGCGGCTGCTCCAGCTCGTCCCGGTGCGCGGCCATGAACTCGGTCTGCCAGGCGATCTCGTCGGCGCCGTGGCGCAGGAAGTACTCCGGATTCTGCAGTGCCCAGACCCGGTCGATGTCCGAGTCGGCGACGCCGGCGGCCGCCAGCGCCGCGCGGGCCTCGCGCTGGGTCTCGGCGATCAGCTCGTCCTTGTCGATGGGGTTCTCGAGGCCACGGCGCAGCGCCCGTTTGGTGAGCTCGTACAGGTCCTCGAACAGGCTCGCCTTCCAGGAATTCCACAGCTTGGGGTTGGTGCCGCGCACGTCCGCCACCGTCAGCACGTACAGGTAGTCGAGGTGGGTCTGGTCGCCCACCAGCGCGGCGAATTCGTTGATGACCGCCGGGTCGCTGATGTCCTTCTTCTGCGCCGTGGTGGACAGGGCCAGGTGGTGGCGCACCAGCCAGGCGACCATGCGGGCCTCGTAGCGGGACAGGCCGTGCTCCAGGCAGAAGGCCTCGGCGTCGACCGCGCCCAGCTCGGAGTGATCGCCTCCGCGGCCCTTGGCGATGTCGTGGAACAGCCCGCCCAGGTAGGCGATCTCCGGCTTCTCCAGCGCCTGCATCACCGCGCTCGGGTGCGGGTACTCGTGGTCGAACTGGTGCAGCCGGAAGCGGCGCAGGTTGCTGACCACGAACAGGGTGTGTGCGTCGACGGTGTAGGCGTGGAACAGGTCGTACTGCATGCGCCCGACGATGCGCCCGAAGGAGGGGATGTACAGCCCGAGGACGCCGTACAGGTTCATGCGCCGCAGCTCGTGGGTGACGCCCCGGGGCGCGCGCAGGATCTCCAGGAACAGGCGGTGATTGCGGGGGCTCTGGCGGAACTCCTCGTCGATGAGGTGCAGGCTGCGCTTGATCAGCCCCACGGTCCAGGCGCTGACGCCCTTGATGTCGCTGTGCTTCTGCAGCAGCGTGAACAGCTCCAGCAGCGCGGACGGGTCGCGCTCGAAGACCTCGTCATTGGCGGTCTGCAGGAAGCCGTTACGTACCTGGAAGCGCTCGTTCAGCGGCTCCGGCTCGGCGTCCGGGTCGAGCAGGATGGCCTCCTGGAAGAGCTGCAGCAGGATCTCGTTCAGCCGCGACAGCTCCATGACGGTGCGGTAGTAGCGCTGCATCATCTGCTCGACCGCCAGCGTGTAGGAGGCGTCCTCGTAGCCCAGCATCTGCGCGAGCTTCACCTGGTGGTCGAACAGGAGGCGGTCCTCGCGGCGTCCGGTCAGCACGTGCAGGGCGAAGCGCACCTTCCACAGGAAACTGCGGCCCTCGATCAACCGGTCGAGCTGGCCCGGCGTCAGGAAGCGGTGGTCGACCAGCTCCGCCAGGCCCTCGGCGCCGAAGTGGCGCTTGGCGATCCAGCCGATCATCTGGATGTCGCGCAGCCCGCCCGGGCTGCCCTTGACGTTCGGCTCCAGGTTGTAGGCGGTGTCGTGATAGCGGTGGTGGCGCTCGATCTGCTCCGTGCGCTTGGCCTCGAAGAACTCGCGGGACGACCACATGCGGTCGGGTCCGATGCGCTCGCGCATGGCGTCGAAGTTCGCCGCGGGGCCCGCGAGCAGCCGCGCCTCCATCAGCGTGGTCATGACGGTGACGTCGGCGCGGGCCTCACGCTCGCAGTCGGCCACCGTGCGCACGCTGTGGCCGATCTCCAGGCCCACGTCCCACAGCGCGGTGAGGAAGTCGCTGAGCCAGCCGGTCTCCTGTTCCCCGTCGGGCAGCAGGACCATGACGTCGATATCGGAGCAGGGGTGCAGCTCGCCGCGCCCGTAGCCGCCGACGGCCACCAGCGCGGCCGCCGGATCGTCGGCATAGCAGTCCCAGAGGTGGTGCAGCAGGCGGTCGATGAGGGCGGCCCGGGCCACCACGAGCCGGTCCACGGCTGCGCCGGCGCGGAAACGCTCCACCAGATTCTCGTCGGCCTCCGCCAGTCCCTCCCGCAGCGACAGGGGCTCGACGTCGCGCCGGCAGGCGCCCAGATGCCCTTCCAGGACGGCGATGGCCGGGTCGGTGCCGCCTTTCTCCCGGATCCCGCCGGCGCTCGTGTTCACGCCGGTGCGCCTCAGCCGCCCGCGGCGGCGGCTTCGCGCTCCGCGGCCCCGAGGGTGAGTATCTCGTGGCCGGTCTCGGTGACCAGCACGGTGTGCTCCCACTGGGCGGACAGCGAATGGTCCTTGGTGACCACCGTCCAGCCGTCCGGAAGCAGCTTCACGTGGCGCTTGCCGGCGTTCACCATGGGCTCGACGGTGATGCTCATGCCCGGCACGAGCTCCATCCCCGTGCCCGGCCTGCCGTAGTGCAGCACCTGGGGATCCTCGTGGAAGCCCCGGCCGATGCCGTGCCCGCAGTATTCCCGCACCACCGAGCAGCGCTGGGACTCCACGTATTTCTGGATGGCGTGGCCGATATCGCCGAGATGATTGCCAGGGGCCACCTGGGCGATGCCGCGCAGCATGCCCTCGCGGGCCACCGCGGCCACCCGCTCCGCCTGCACGGAGGGCTTGCCGACGTGGAACATGCGGCTGGTGTCGCCATGGAACCCGTCCTTGATGACCGTGATGTCGATATTCAGGGCGTCGCCGGACTTCAGCTGCCTGTCCCCCGGGATGCCGTGGCAGACGACGTGGTTCACGGAGGTGCAGATCGATTTCGGGAAGCCGCGGTAGTTCAGCGGCGCGGGCACCGCATCCAGCTCCTCGACGATGTAGCGGTGACAGATGGCGTCCAGCTCGCCCGTGGTCACGCCCGGGCGCACGTGCTCGCCGATCATGTCCAGCACGGTGGCGGCCAGCCGGCCGGCCACGCGCATCTTCTCCTGCTCGTCGGGGGTCTTTATGGTCACATTCATGGCAAAGGGGGCGCCGGATGTGCGCCGGGGTTACCCGGGGGATGGCGGGCGGGGCCGCTCTCCGTCGGGTTTCGCCGCCGCTGCGTTGTTGGACAAAGCGACCTATGGTATAAAGCGCGCGCCTGACAGGCAATCCGAAAACTTAATCCACACATGCACCGACACGGTCCGCCGGGTGCCCCGCCGAAAAAGGGGTTGCGGTCCGAGGGTGTATGGAGGCTCAACCCGAGGAGACGACATGACTGACGTGAACATGCGCCAGCTGCTGGAGGCTGGTGTGCATTTCGGGCATCAGACCCGTTACTGGAACCCGAAGATGGCCCCCTACATCTTCGGCGAACGCAACAAGATCCACATCATCAATCTGGAGCGCTCGCTGCCGATGCTGCGGGAGGCGGCCGGCTACGTGAAGAACCTGGTCTCCGACGGCGGCACCGTCCTGTTCGTCGGCACCAAGCGGTCGGCCCGCGAGGCCATCCGCAGCGAGGCCGAGCGTTGCAGCATGCCCTTCGTCAGCTACCGCTGGCTCGGCGGCATGCTTACCAACTTCAAGACCATCAAGGGCTCGATCAAGCGTCTCGGCGACATCGAGGCCATGAAGGAAGACGGCACGATGGGGCAGCTCACCAAGAAGGAGGGCCTGACCATCGAGCGCGAGCGCGAGAAGCTCGAGCGCAGTCTCGGCGGCATCAAGCAGATGAACTCCCTGCCGGACGCGCTTTTCGTGATCGACGTGATGCACGAGAACATCGCGGTGGCCGAGGCGCGCAAGCTGGGCATCCCGGTGGTGGCCGTCGTGGACACCAACTGCTCGCCCGACGAGATCGACCACATCATCCCGGGCAACGACGACGCCATGCGCGCGATCCAGCTCTACACGGCGGTGATCGCCGACGCGGTGCTGGACGGCAAGGCTTCCGCCCCCGAGGCGGTCCTGGGCGACGACGAATTCGTCGAGCTGGACGAGCAGGGCCGGCCGAAGAAGACCACCCGCAAGAAGGCTCCCGCGAAGAAGAAGGCCAAGAAGAAGACGGCGAAGAAGAAGGCCGTGGCCAAGGCGGGCGACGCCGGCGACGCCGGCGATGCAGGCGAGGCACCGGACGTAGCCGAAGCCCAGCAGTCGCAGCCGGCGGAAGAGCCCGCCCCCGGTGAGGAGCCGAAGCCGGAGGCAGAGGCCGCCGCGAAGGCGGTCGCCGAGGAGCCGGGCACCGAGGCCGGCGCCGGCGCGGCGCAGCCCGAGGCAGCCGCCGAGGCGGCGGAGCCGGCCGGCGACGAAGCCGGAAAGGAAGCCGGGGAGTCGAAGAAGGAGGGCTGAGCCTTCCTGCGAGCCCGCGCCCTGGCGGGTCGGGCGGGCGATTTGACTGAAGGATCATGGGCGTGGCGCGTCATCGCGGCCCCGTCCGCAAGGACTACGAGGTAGAGAGATGGCTGTAACTGCAGCGATGGTCAAGGAACTGCGCGAACGTACCGGCGCAGGCATGATGGAGTGCAAGAAGGCACTGGTGGAGACGGACGGCGACCTGGAGGCTGCGGTCGAGCAGCTGCGCAAGTCCGGCCAGGCCAAGGCGGACAAGAAGGCCGGCCGCGTGGCCGCCGACGGCAAGATCGTCATCGCCACCGGTGACGACGCCGTGGCCGTGGTCGAGGTGAATTCCGAGACCGACTTCGTCGCCAAGGACGAGAACTTCTCCGCCTTCGCCGACAAGGTGACCGCGCTGGTGCTGGCCCGCCGCCCGTCCGGCCTCGACGAGCTGATGGCCGCCGACCTGGACGGCCAGACCGTCGAGGAGGCCCGCAAGGCACTGATCGCCAAGGTGGGCGAGAACATCGGCGTGCGCCGCTTCGTCGTGGTGCCGGCCGACGGCAATACCGGCGTCTACAGCCACGGTTCGCGCATCGGCTCCGTGGTCGTGCTCGAGGGTGGCGATGCCGAGCTGGCCCGGGATCTGGCCATGCACGTGGCCGCGTCCAATCCCGCCTGCATCAGCGAGGAGGACGTGGACCCCGAGCAGCTCGCCTCCGAGCGGCGCATCCTCACCGAGCAGGCCCGGGACAGCGGCAAGCCGGCCGAGATCATCGAGAAGATGGTGGAGGGGCGCCTGCGCAAGTGGCTGTCGGAGATCACGCTGGTGGGCCAGCCGTTCGTGAAAGACCCGGACGTCACCGTCGGCAAGCTGCTGGGCAAGGCCGGCGCCACCGTGCAGCGCTTCGTGCGCTACGAGGTCGGTGAGGGCATCGAGAAGAAGGAAGAGAACTTCGCCGAAGAGGTGATGGCCCAGATTCAGGGCAGTTGAGGCCCGCGCCGGATCCCGCCGATGGCCTCCGCGCTGCCCGGTAGGATAGAATCGAGCGGCCCCGCTCGCGCGGGGCAGTTCTTATCGTACGCCTTGTCGTACGCCGGGCCAGGGACCGTCTCTACGGTACCCGGCCGCGGCAACGCCCGGAGTCGCTCCGCCTATGTCTGAAGCCGAGCCAGGTCTGAAGCGCATCCTGCTGAAACTGAGTGGCGAGGCGCTGCTCGGCAGCCTCGACTACGGTATCGATCCCGAGATCATCAAGCGCATCGCCGGCGAGCTGCGCGACGTGCGCGACCTGGGCATCGAGGTGGGCGTGGTGATCGGCGGCGGAAACATCTTCCGCGGCGCGGGCCTGGCCCGCGCCGGCATGGACCGGGTCACCGGCGATCACATGGGCATGCTCGCCACCGTCATTAACGCGCTGGCGCTGCAGGATGCCCTGGAGCGTCTCGGCGTCTACGCCCGGGTGATGTCCGCGCTGCAGATCCACGAGGTCTGCGAGGACTACATCCGGCGCCGTGCCATCCGCCACCTGGAGAAGGGCCGGGTGGTCATCCTCGCCGCCGGCACCGGCAATCCGTTCTTCACGACCGACACCGCGGCCAGCCTGCGCGCGATCGAGGTGGGCGCGGACATACTGCTGAAGGCCACCAAGGTGGACGGCGTCTACAGCGCAGATCCGGTCACGGTTCCGGATGCCCGGCGCTACTCGACGGTGTCTTTCGACCAGGTGCTGACCGACAAGCTGAACGTCATGGATGCCACGGCGATTGTCATGTGCCGTGACAACGGCCTGCCGCTCAGGATCTTCGACCTGACGCGGCCCGGCGCTCTTCTGCGGGTGGTGCGCGGCGAGGACGTCGGCACCCTCGTCACCAACCAGGGCTAATGATCAGCGGAGACACGGAGTGATAGAGGACATCAAGAAAGACGCGGCGGAGCGCATGAAGAAGAGTGTGGTATCGCTGAAACAGGAGTTCACGAAGCTGCGCACCGGGCGCGCGCACACCAGCCTGCTGGACCACATCCACGTGGAGTACTACGGGGCGGAGGTGCCGCTGAACCAGGTGGCCAACGTCGGTGTGGAAGATTCCCGCACGCTCACGGTGGCGCCGTACGAGAAGCAGATGGTGCCGGTGGTGGAGAAGGCCATCATGAATTCCGACCTCGGTCTGAACCCGGCGACGGCCGGCACGGTCATCCGCGTGCCGCTCCCGCCGCTGACCGAGGAGCGGCGCAAGGACATGATTCGCATCGTGCGCCACGAGGCGGAGGGCGGCCGCGTCGCCATTCGCAACATCCGCCGCGACGCCATGCACGACCTCAAGGAACTCCTGAAGGAGAAGGAGATCAGCGAGGACGACGAGCGCCGCGCGGAAGAGTCCATCCAGCAGCTCACCGACAAGTACGTGGCCGAAGTGGACCAGGAACTGGCCGTGAAAGAAAAGGAACTCCTCGAGTTCTGAGAGACCCTCGTCTCACGTTACCCATGGCCCGCCGATGAGCAAAACGCCCGACAGCCCGCCCGCGACACTGCCGCGCCACGTGGCCGTCATCATGGACGGCAACGGGCGCTGGGCGCGGCGCCGCGGATTGCCACGCCAGCTCGGGCACCGCTCGGGCATCGGGCCGGTGCGGACCACCGTCGAGACCTGCGGCAAGCTGGGCATCGAGTATCTCACCCTGTTCGCGTTCTCCAGCGAGAACTGGTCGCGGCCCCGGGAGGAGGTCACCGGGCTCATGCGGCTGTTCGTCGAGTCGCTGAAGCGCGAAGTGACGGAACTGCACGAGAACCGCGTGAAACTGACCTTCGTCGGCGCGCGGGAGCGGCTGCCCGGCGGCCTGGTGCGGCAGATGGAGGAAGCCGAGCGCCGCACCGCCGACAACACCGGCCTGCGGCTGGTCATCGCGGCGGCCTACGGCGGGCGCTGGGACATCGGCCAGGCGGCCCGGTCGCTGGCCGCCGAGGTGGCGGAGGGCCGGCGCAGCGTGGAATCCGTCGACGAGGAGGCGGTGGCCTCCCGGCTGGCACTGGCCGGCTGTCCGGACCCGGACCTCCTGATCCGCACCGGCGGCGAGCGTCGCATCTCGAATTTCCTGCTCTGGAACCTGGCCTACACGGAGCTTTACTTCAGCGACACGCTGTGGCCGGATTTCGACGCCGCGGAGTTCCACGAGGCACTCGCCTATTTCGCACAGCGCAAGCGGCGCTACGGCCGTACCCAGGAACAGCTCGAGGTCGGATGATGCTGCGCCAGCGTGTCATCACCGCGGTGATCGCGGTCGTGCTGATCCTGCTCGCGCTGTTCGTGTTTCCGCCGCCGCTGACCCTCGTGCTGCTCGGCGTGCTGATCGTCGCCGGCGGCTGGGAATGGTCGGCCTTCCTGGGCGCCGAGGGGGCCGCGCGCGGGCTGTTCCCCGCGGTGCTGGCGTTGGCGATCGCCACGGTCTGGTGGGCGGTGCCCCAGTTTCTGCCGCTGCTGCCCGTACTGCTGGCCTCGCTGGGCTTCTGGCTGGTGGCGGCCGTGCTGGTGGTGCGCTATCCCATCCGCGTGCCGCGCTGGCTGATCTGGGTGGGCGGGCTCGCCACCCTGGTGCCGGCTTATCTGGCGCTGGGCACGCTGTACATGGGCGAGCCGAGGGGGCCGCAGGTGGTGCTGTTCGTGCTCGCCGTCATCTGGTCCGCGGACATCGGTGCCTATTTCGCCGGCCGGCGCTACGGCCGCGTGAAGCTCGCGCCGAAGGTCAGTCCCGGCAAGACCTGGGAAGGGGTGTTCGGCGGTCTGGCCGCCGCCACGCTGGTCTGCATCGGCGGCGCCTGGTGGTTCGGCATCTCGCTGGCGGTACTGCTGCCGCTGTCGCTGGCCGCAGCGCTGCTGTCGATCATCGGCGACCTGACCGTGAGCCTGTTCAAGCGCAGCGCCGGCGTGAAGGACAGCGGTCACCTGTTCCCGGGCCATGGCGGCGTGCTGGACCGGGTGGACAGCCTGGCGGCCGCCTCGCCCCTGTTCCTGTTGATGCTGAGACTGCTCGAGTTGTCATGAGCCGGGTCACGGGCACCGCGTGCGCCCGGCACCGGGTGGGGAACCCCCGCCACGCCGGCGCTGTCTGTCTGTGTGGGCGGGACGGCGTCCGCAGGCGCGGGGCCATCCTTTATACTGGCGGACTTTGCGCGCGGGGAACCGGTTTTTGGGCACCATACTGACATCCGTCGTGGCCTTCATCGTGGCGATCAGCCTGCTGATCGCCATTCACGAGTACGGCCATTACATCGTCGCGCGGCTGTTCGGCATCAAGGTGCTGCGCTACTCCATCGGCTTCGGCAAGCCGCTGTGGAGCATACGGCGCGGCGCGGACGACACCGAGTACTGCATCTCCGCGCTGCCGCTGGGCGGCTACGTCAAACTGCTGGACGGGCGCGAGACCGAGATCGCCCCCGAGGACCAGGGCCGCGCCTTCGACCAGAAGCCGGTACCCCAGCGCATCGCCGTCCTGTTCGCCGGCCCTGCCTTCAATTTCCTGTTCGCCATCGCCGCCTACTGGATACTGTTCGTCCAGGGTGTGGCCGTGGTGGCGCCGGTGGTCGGTGAGGTGGAGCCCGACTCCTACGCGGCCGAAGCGGGCCTGGCCTACGAAGACCGGATCCTGCAGGTCGGCGGCAGGGACGTTTCCGGCTGGGAGGATACGCTGATCACACTGCTCGGCGACATGGTCGACGACGGCCGCGTGCCGCTCACGGTGGAGCGCGCGGACGGCTCCACCGAGCGGCTGACCATCGACGTGGGCCGTGATGCGGCGCGGCTGACGGAGCCGGGGGTGCTGTTCGACGGGCTCGGATTCCGCCCGTGGTCGCCGCCGGTGGTGGTGGGCGAGGTCAACCCGGACAGTGCGGCCGAGGCGGCCGGGCTCGCATCGGGAGATCGTATCGAGGCGGTCGACGGCGAGTCCGTGGCGAGCTGGCGGGAGCTGACCGAGGCCCTGTCGCCGCGGCCGGGGGAGACGGTGGCCATCACCTACAGTCGCGACGGCGACAGCCGTACTGTGGAGACCACGCTGGGCGAGATGGAGAGCGACGGCGAGCGCCGCGGCATCCTCGGCATCAGCAACCGCATCGAGCCCTCCGAGCGGCGCATCAGCATCCAGGAATACGGACCGCTGGAGGCGGTGGCGAAGGCCACCGGCAAGATGGTGGACACCACGGTCTTCACCGTCCGCATGCTGTTCCGCATGGTGGTCGGCGACGTCTCCCTGAAGAACATAAGCGGGCCGGTGAACATCGCCCAGTACGCAGGCTCGTCCGCCAGCGCCGGCAGCGAGTATTTCATCGGCTTCCTGGCGGTGGTGAGCATCAGCCTCGGTGTGCTGAACCTGCTGCCGATCCCCATGCTGGACGGCGGCCAGATCGTCTACCAGACGGTGGAGTGGGTGAAGGGCACCCCGTTGTCCGAGCGGGCGCAGATGATCGGCCAGCAGGTTGGAATACTCGCGCTAATCGCTATCATGGGCCTCGCTTTCTACAACGACCTAACGCGTATCTTCGCGCCATAAGGAATCACGGTTTGTTCTCGTCCGATCGGCATACGACTCCTGATCGCGCCGGCCGCCCGCGGCTACGCGGCGGCTGGCTGTTACTCGCACTGGCTCTGCTGTCGACGGCGGCCCTGACGGCGCGGGCCGAGGAGTTCGTGGTGCGCGACATGCGGGTGGAAGGCCTGCAGCGCATCTCCGAGGGCACCGTGTTCAATTATCTGCCGATCAACCTCGGCGACACGCTCACGCCCCAGCGGGTGCGCGAGGCCATCCGCGCCCTGTACCGGCAGGGGCTGTTCGAGGACATCGCCTTCCGGCGCGACGGCGACACCCTGGTGATCGAGGTGCAGGAGCGGCCCTCCATCGCCGAGTTCACCATCGAGGGCAACAAGGACATCAAGACCGAGGATCTGACGCAGTCGCTGCGCGGCGTGGGGCTCGCCCGCGGCAAGACCTTCGACCGCTCGGTGCTGGAGGAGGTGACCCGCTTCCTGACCGAGCAGTACTACAGCCGCGGCAAGTACGGCGTCTCGGTGGTCGCGAACGTGGAGGACCGGCCGAACAACCAGGTGGCCATCTCCATCGACGTGAAGGAAGGCGAGCGCGCCCGTATCCGCCAGATCAACATCGTCGGCAACGAGGAGTTCCGCGACGAGGAGATCCGCGACCAGTTCGAACTGCAGACGCCCAACTGGCTCTCGTTCATCCGCCAGGACGACCGCTACGCCAAGGAATCGCTGTCCGGCGACCTGGAGAGCCTGCGCTCGTTCTACATGGACCGGGGCTTCGCCGACTTCGAGGTGGAATCCACCCAGGTGGCGATCAGCCCGGACAGAAAGGACATCTACATCACCATCAACGTGCGCGAAGGCGAGCGCTACGAGATCTCCAATATCAAGCTGGCGGGCGAGATGGTGGTGCCGCGGGAGGAGCTGGAGCGGCTGATCCTCGCGAAACCCGGCGAGACCTTCAACCTGCAGCGGCTCACCCAGACCTCGGAGCTGATCTCCTTCCGCCTGGGCGCCGACGGCTATGCCCAGGCCGAGGTCGAGCCGGTGCCCGACCTGGACCGGGAGAACAAGCTCGCCGACGTCACGATCTACATCGAGCCCAACAACCGGGTGTACGTGCGCCGCATCAACTTCAACGGCATCGACAGCGTGGCCGACGAGGTGCTGCGCCGGGAGATGCGCCAGATGGAGGGCGGCTATCTCTCCAACACGCTCGTCGACCGCTCGAAGGTCCGCCTGCAGCGCCTGCCCTACATCGAGGAAGTGCAGGTCGACACCGCGCCGGTGCCGGGCACCCCGGACCTGGTCGACGTGAACTACGACCTGAAATACGGCCTGCCCGGACAGTTCGGCGGCGGCGTCGGCTATTCCGAGGCCCAGAAGCTGATCCTGAACGGCAATTTCGTGCATTCGAATTTCCTCGGCACCGGCAACCGGGTGCAGGCCGAGATCAATTCCGGGCGATTCAGTACGGCCTACAGCCTCTCGTACACGGACCCCTACCGGACCATCGACGGCGTCCGGCGCACGCTGTCCGTCGGCTACCGCGACATCACCCAGTTCACCTCGTCCGCGTCCGACTTCTCCACCGAGACGATCACCGCCGGCATCGACTACGGCTACCCGATCACCGAGTACCAGACGCTGTCCTTCGGCCTGGCGCTGCAGGACGCCGAGCTCGTCGCCTCGACCTTCAGCACGCAGCAGGCCCAGGAATGGGTGCTGAACAACGGCAACCCGCGGATCGAGGACCTCGGTAACGGCAATTCGCTGTTCGTGACCGACTTCAAGACGCTGGAGATGGTGCTCGGCTGGACCTACGACAGCCGCAACCGGGCCATCTTCGCCGACCGGGGCACGCGCCAGCGCTTCGTCGTCTCCGCCGCCGTGCCGGGCAGCGACGTGGAGTACTACACGGCGCGCTACGACCTGCAGAAGTACTTCCCGATCACCCGCAACTGGATCGTCTCCTTCGCCTCGGAGTTCGCTTTCGGCGAGGGCATCAACGAGACCACGGCGCTGCCGCCGTACAAGCAGTTCTACGCCGGTGGTCCGGGCTCGGTGCGCGGCTTCGCGGAGTCGGACCTGGGACCGGTGGACAGCTTCGGCAATCCCTACGGCGGCAACCTTTTGGTCACGAGCCAGCTTGAGCTTATAATCCCGGTCCCCGAGGGCCTGCGCGGCCGTACGCGCTTCAGCCTGTTCTACGACATCGGCAACGTCTTCAATACGGGAGAGGTGGCCTTCACCGACCGGCTCGGTGACCCGATCACCTACGACTTCGAATCGGGTGAACTGAGACAGTCCGTCGGCATCGCCGCCGAGTGGCTGGCTCCGCTGGGCCTCTTCCGCTTCAGTTATGCATTGCCGCTGAACGAAGTCTCGGGCACGGATCGCATCTTCGGTGATCGGGTCGAGCGCTTTCAGTTCTCGATCGGAAATGCATTTTGACGCCTCTTTCAAGCACGGGAAACGGTATGAAATTCAAGACCCATCAAGGACCCCTCGGATTTTCCATCCTCGCACTGGCACTGCTGGCGCTGGCGATGCCCCTGTCGCAGGCGTGGGCGCAGTCCGGCATCAAGATCGGCGTGGTCTCGCTGCCGCGCCTCCTGAAGGAGGCACCGCAGGCGCAGGCATCCATGGCCGAGCTGCAGCAGGAGTTCGCGCCGAGGGAGCGCAGCATCCGTGCCAAGCAGGAGGAGTTCCAGAGCCGCAGCGAGCAGGTGCAGCGCGACCTCGCGGTGATGAGCGAGGAGGAGCGGCGCACGGCCGAGCGCGAGCTGCGGGAGTCCCAGCGTGACACCCAGCGTCTGCTGGAGGAGTTCCGCGAGGACTACAACCTGCGGGTGAACGAGGAACTCGGCAAACTGCAGCGCTCTCTGCTGAAGGAAGTGCAGGATTACGCCCGCGCCTCCGGCTACGATCTCATCGTCGGCGACGGCGTGCTGTATGCCAGCGACGTGGTGAACATCACCGACGAGGTCCTGCGCGAGCTGCAGGGCAACTTCGACGCCGGGTCCGCTTCCGAGTAGGCGCGGCGGCCCGCACGGTGACGGGGCCGACGGCGTGAGCCTGACGCTCGGCGAGATCGCCGCCCGGTTCGGCTGCGAACTGCACGGCGATCCGGACGTAGCGGTCAGCCGCGTGGCCACCCTCGCCAGCGCCGGGCCGGACGCCGTCTCCTTCCTCGCCAACCCCGCCTATCGTTCCGCGCTGGCCGACACGGCAGCAGGCGCCGTGCTGCTCGCCGCCGACGAGGCCGACGCCTGTCCGGTGCCGGCGCTGGTCTGCGCCGACCCCTACCTGACCTATGCCCGGGTCGCCTCGCTGCTGTATCCGCCGCGGCTGCCCGAGCCCGGCGTGAGCGAGTCGGCCACGGTCGACGGCTCGGCCGTTATACCGGCTTCCGCCGCGGTCGGGCCGGGCGCGCGCATCGGTCCCGGCGTGGTGCTCGGCGAGCACGTCGCCGTCGGGCCCAACTCGGTCGTGGAAGCGGACTGCCGGCTGGGCGAGGGCACCCGCCTCGTCGCCAACGTCACGCTTTGCCACGGCGTGCGCCTCGGCGCGCGCTGCCTGATCCACCCGGGAGCGGTGATCGGCGCCGACGGCTTCGGCATCGCCCGCGCGCCGGAGGGCTGGATCAAGGTGCCCCAGGTGGGTTCGGTCACCATCGGCGACGACGTCGAGATCGGCGCCAACAGCTGCGTGGACCGGGGCGCCATCGAGGACACCGTGATCGGCGACGGGGTCAGGATCGATAACCTGGTGCAGATAGCGCACAATGTGCGCATCGGGGATCATTCGGCGCTGGCCGCGATGGTGGGGATCGCCGGCAGCACCCGGATCGGCAAACGCTGCCTGTTCGGGGGCGCTTCCGGCGTCGTCGGGCACGTGACGATCGCCGACGACGTGATCCTGGGCGGCCGCTGCATGGTCACCAGCGATATCCGCAAGCCCGGTATGTACGGCAGTGCGATGCCCCATCAGGAGATCGCCGCATACCGCAGGAACGTGGCCCGCTTCCGCCAGATCGACCGCATGGCGCGCAGGCTGAAGCAGTTGGAGAAGGCGCTCGGGATTGGAAGAGACATTGGAAGAAAAGGATCCGACTGAATTCTCGCGGATCGATATCCGCGGCATCATGGAGCTGCTGCCCCATCGTTATCCCTTCCTGCTGGTGGACAGGGTGCTGGAGAACGAGAAGGGCAAGCGGCTCGTGGCAGTGAAGAACGTCACCATCAACGAGGAGTTCTTCGAGGGTCATTTCCACGGCCGGCCGGTCATGCCGGGCGTGCTGATCATCGAGGCGCTGGCCCAGGCCACCGGCCTGCTGACCTTCACCTCCTTCGATTCCCCGGACTCCGGCAACATGTATTTCCTGGTGGGCGTCGACAAGGCCCGCTTCCGCCGGCCGGTGGTGCCGGGGGACCAGCTGCGCCTGGAAGTGAGCCTGACGCGGCGCATCCGCAACGTGGTGCGGTTCCGGGGCACCGCCACCGTGGACGGGGAGACCGCGGCCGAGGTGGAACTCATGTGCGCGCCGGGACGCTGACGGAGGAGGGGATGGGCATCCACGAGACCGCCATCATCGACCCGTCGGCCCGCATCGACGACGACGTGGAGATCGGGCCGTACAGCATCGTCGGCCCGAACGTGGAGATCGGCGCGGGGACGCGCATCGGTCCGCACGTGGTCATCCGCGGGCCCACCCGCATCGGCCGGGACAACCGCATCTTCCAGTTCGCCTCCGTGGGCGACGACCCCCAGGACAAGAAATACGCCGGCGAGGACACGCGGCTCGAGATCGGCGACCGCAACACCATCCGCGAATACTGCAGCATCAACCGGGGCACCGCCCAGGACGTCGGCGTGACCCGCATCGGCGACGACAACTGGCTGATGGCCTACGTGCACATCGCCCACGACTGCCAGGTGGGCAACAACGTGATCATGGCCAACAACGCCACGCTGGCCGGCCACGTGCACGTGGGCGACTGGGCCATCTTCGCCGGCTTCTCCGGCGCCCACCAGTTTTGCCGCGTCGGCGCCCACTGCTTCCTCGGCATGTACGCCGGCGTCTCCAAGGACGTGCCGGCCTACGTCATGGTGATGGGTCAGCCGGGCGAGCCCCGCGGCATCAACGCGGAAGGGCTGAAGCGCCGGGGTTTCACGAAGGAGCAGATCCGCAATATCCGCGAGGCCTATCGCATCCTCTACCGCAGCGGGCAGAAGCTTGCCGAGGCGCTGGAGACACTCAGCACCCTGGCCGCGGAACAGCCGGAACTCCTGCCCATGGTGGAGTCCATCCGCTCCTCGGAGCGGAGCATCATCCGCTGACCGGGGCGTGGCGCGAGAGTCAGGCAGCCCGCTCATCGCCGTCGTCGCCGGCGAGGCTTCCGGGGATCGTCTCGGCGCCGGACTGATCGCCGCCATCCGCGAACGCCGCCCCGGCGCCCGTTTCGAGGGCGTGGCCGGGCCGGCCATGCGGGAGGCGGGCTGCGACGCCCTTTTCGATACCGATGCGCTGGCGGTGATGG
The DNA here is from genome assembly GCF_040706535.1 of Lentisalinibacter orientalis. Taxonomy (NCBI): domain Bacteria; kingdom Pseudomonadati; phylum Pseudomonadota; class Gammaproteobacteria; order Woeseiales; family Woeseiaceae; genus Lentisalinibacter; species Lentisalinibacter orientalis. The sequence continues at coordinate 466,595 of NZ_JAPDRJ010000003.1, read as the reverse complement.
GCATCGCCGAGGTCGTCGGCCATCTGCCCCGTCTGTTCTCCATCCGCCGCTCGCTGGTGCGGCGCTGGTCCGCCGCACCCCCCGATCTGCTGGTGGGCATCGACGCGCCGGACTTCAACCTGGGTCTGGAGAAGAAGCTCCGCCGCCGGGGCGTCACCACCGTGCAGTACGTCAGCCCCTCGGTCTGGGCCTGGCGGCCGCGGCGGCTGAAGAAGATCCGCAAGGCCTGCGACCGGGTGCTCTGCCTGCTGCCGTTCGAGAAACGCTTCTACGACGAGCGCGGCCTGGATGCCGTGTTCGTCGGCCATCCCCGGGCCGAGTCCATCCCGCGGGAGCCGGACGTCGCTGCGGCCCGCCGCGCGCTCGGTCTGGCGAATGGCTATCGTAATGGCGACGGCAATAGCGACGGCAATAGCGACGGCAATAGCGACGGCAATGGCGACAGCAGCCGCGGGGACGATGGTGCCGGCGAGGTGGTGGCGCTGCTGCCGGGCAGCCGGGCCGGCGAGGTGGGGCGGCTGGCGCCGCACTTCATCCGCACGGCGGAGTGGCTGGCCCGCCGGCGGCCGGGCATCCGCTTCGTGGCCGCGCTGGCCGGCGCCGGTGCCCGCTCGGCTTTCGAGGCGGCACTGGCGGAGGTCGCGCCCGACCTGCCCGTGACGCTGTGCGACAGCGGCGTGGACCTGCCGCTGGCCGCCTGCGACGTCGCTCTCGTGACCTCCGGAACGGCCACGTTGGAGACGGCGCTGTACGGCCGTCCGATGGTGGTGGCGTACCGGCTGTCGCCGACCACGCTGGCGCTGGTGCGGTCGCTGAATCTCATCCGGGTGGAGAATTTCGCCCTGCCGAACCTGCTGGCGGGGCGCACGCTGGTGCCCGAATTCCTGCAGGAAGAGGCCGTGGCGGAGCGCATGGGGCCGGCGCTGGCGGCCTGGCTCGACGAGCCGGAGCGCCGCGCCGAGGCCGAGCGCGAGTTTGCTAGAATCCATGCAGAACTCGCCCGGGGCGCCGATGGCCTGGCAGCGCAGGCGGTGCTGGAGATGTTGCCGGGCGCGGGGTGTGACCAGTGAAACCTTTCGTCCATCTGCATCTGCATACCGAGTATTCGCTGGTGGACAGCGTCGTGCGGATCGGGCCGCTGATGTCCGCCGTCGCCGACCACGGCATGCCGGCGGTCGCGCTCACCGACCAGAGCAACCTGTTCGCGCTGGTGAAGTTCTACCGGAGCGCGCTCGCCCGCGGCGTCAAGCCGCTGATCGGGCTCGACCTGCTGCTCGCCGACGAGGACGATCCCCGGCGCCCGAGTCACCTGGTGCTGCTGTGCCAGAACCGGGCCGGCTACCGCAACCTCACGCGCCTGGTGACGCGCACCTACCTGGAGGGCCAGTACCGGGGCGTGCCCATGGCGCGGCGCGAATGGCTGGACGCGGACACGACCGCCGGTCTGATCGCGCTGTCGGGCGGCATCCAGGGCGACATCGGCCGCGCCGTGATCTCCGGCCGCGAGGACCTGGTGGCCGAGCGCAGCGAGCACTGGGCGCGGCTGTTCCCGGACCGTTTCTACCTGGAGGTCACGCGCACCGGGCGGCCGGGCGAGGATGCGTGCCTGGCGGAGGCCGTGGGCCTGGGCGACCGCCTCGGGCTGCCGCTGGTGGCCACCAACGACGTGCGTTTCCTGGCGGCGGACGACTACGACGCCCACGAGGCCCGGGTGTGCATACACCAGGGCCGCACCCTCGAAGACGGCGACCGTCCCAAGGACTACAGCGACCGCCAGTACCTGCGCAGCGCGGAAGAGATGGCGGAACTGTTCGCCGACCTGCCCGAGGCGCTCGCCAACAGCGTGGAGATCGCGCGGCGCTGCAATGTGGAGATGCGCCTGGGCGAGAGCTTCCTGCCGGAATTCCCCGTGCCGGCGGGGCGAACCCCCGACGAGCACCTGCGCCTGGAGGCGGCCGCACGGCTCGAGGAAAAGCTGGCGGCCGGGGGGCTGCGCGGCGGCACCCGGGCCGACTACGAGGCGCGGCTCGAGCGCGAACTGGAAGTCATCTGCAGCATGGGCTTCCCGGGCTACTTCCTGATCGTGGCCGACTTCATCCGCTGGGCGCGGGAAAACGGCGTGCCGGTGGGGCCCGGCCGTGGCTCCGGGGCCGGCTCGCTGGTGGCCTGGGTGCTCGGCATCACCGACCTGGACCCGCTGGAGCACGACCTCCTGTTCGAGCGCTTCCTGAACCCGGAACGGGTCTCCATGCCGGATTTCGACGTGGACTTCTGCATGGAGGGCCGCGACCGGGTCATCGACTATGTGGCCGAGCGCTACGGCCGCGACCAGGTCTCCCAGATCATCACCTACGGCACCATGGCCGCGAAGGCCGTCGTGCGCGATGCGGGCCGGGTGCTCGGCCACCCCTACGGCTTCGTGGACCGCATCGCCAAGCTGATTCCGTTCGAGCTGGGCATCACCCTGGAGAAGGCGCTGGAGGGAGAGCCGGAGCTGGCCCAGCTCTGTCGCGACGACGAGGAGGTGCGCGGCGTCATCGACCTGGCGCGCAAGCTCGAGGGCCTGGTACGCAATGCCGGCAAGCATGCCGGCGGCGTAGTGATCGCCCCCACCACGCTCACCGACTTCGCCCCGCTGTACTGCGAGGAGGGCGGGCACAACGTCGTCACCCAGTTCGACAAGGACGACGTCGAGGCGGCCGGCCTGGTGAAGTTCGACTTCCTCGGACTGCGCACCCTCACCGTGATCGACCGCGCCGTGGCCAACGTGAACGCCGAACGGGCACGCCAGGGAGAGCCGGCGATCGACATCGGCGAGGTGGCGATGGACGATGCGCAGACCTTCGAGCTGCTGCGCGCCTGCCGCACCACCGCCGTTTTCCAGCTCGAATCCCGCGGCATGAAGGATCTCATCAAGCGTCTGCAGCCGGATTCCTTCGAGGATCTGGTGGCCCTGGTGGCGCTGTTCCGGCCGGGGCCCCTGCAGTCGGGCATGGTGGACGACTTCATCGCGCGCAAGCACGGCGATCAGAACGCCGTGATCGACTACCTGCATCCGGATCTCGAGCCGGTGCTGAAGCCTACCTACGGCGTGATCCTGTACCAGGAGCAGGTCATGCAGATCGCTCAGGTGCTGGCCGGCTACACGCTCGGCGGCGCCGACCTGCTGCGCCGCGCCATGGGCAAGAAGAAGCCCGAGGAGATGGCCAAGCAGCGGGAGGTGTTCGTGAGCGGCGCCGAGGCCCGCGGCGTCGAGTCCGCCACCGCCACCCACATCTTCGACCTGATGGAGAAGTTTGCGGGCTACGGTTTCAACAAGAGCCACTCCGCCGCCTACGCGGTGCTGTCTTATCAGACGGCATGGCTGAAGGCCCATTACCCGGCCGCGTTCATGGCCGCCGTGATGTCCACCGACATGGATCACACCGACAAGCTCGTCTCGCTGAAGGACGATTGCCGGGAGATGGGCATCGAGATCGAGCCGCCGGACGTCAACCGCTCGGATTTCGTCTTCGGTGTCTCCCGCGGCGAGGCCATCCGCTACGGCCTCGGCGCGATCAAGGGCGTCGGCCGCGGCGCGGTGGAGTCCATCGTGGCGGAGCGCGAGGCGAACGGCCCATACCGGGACCTGATGGACTTCTGCCGCCGGGCCGACCTGGAACGGGTGAACCGGCGCACCCTGGAGGCCCTGATCAAGGCGGGCGCCATGGACGGCATCGGCGCCAATCGCCGCACGCTGATGACCCTGCTGCCGGAGGCGGTGAAGAGCGCCGAGCAGGAGGCGCGCGCCTCGGCCGCGGGCCAGGACGACCTGTTCGGGCTGCCGACGGCCGCACCGCCGCGGCCGACGCCCCAGGCAAGCCCCCAGCTGGCGGAATGGAACGAGCAGGAGCGACTCGCGGCGGAGAAGGAGAGCCTGGGCCTGTATCTCACCGGCCACCCCTTCCACTCGGTCGCCGGCGACGCCCGCCATTTCACCTCCGGGACGCTCCGCGACATCACCTCGGCCCGGCCGCCCAGCACGGACAACGGCGAGCGGGACTATTCCCAGTCGCGTCGGGAGGTGGTCGTGGCCGGGCTGATCATCGATATCCGCAAGCGCGGCAACCGGGTCACGGTGGTGCTGGACGACGACACCGGCCGCATCGAGACCAGCCTGTTCTCCGAGGCGTTCATGGAGAACCGCCATCTGCTGGTCAAGGACCGCATCATCGTGGTCGAGGGCCGCATGCGCTACGACGAGTTCATCGACGGCTGGACCGTGGTGGCCAGGACCGTGCGCGACATCGACCGGGTGATCGAGGAGCGGGCCCGGCATCTGGTGCTCTCGCTGGACGTGAACGGCAGCGGCCGGGAGGTGCTGAACAGCCTGCACGAGATCCTGCTGCCCTATCGTTATGGCCCGGGTAATGGTCCGGGCACTGGCTCGGACAATGGTCCGGGCGGCGGTGCGGCCGGCGGCCAGGGCGGGCGGGCGCGCTGCGACGTGGCCGTGCAGTACGTGGGCAGCGACGCCACCGTGCGGCTCAATCTGGGCGAGGACTGGTGCATCCGCCCGACCCGCGACCTCAGAGACAAGCTCGAGGATCTGCTCGGCCGCGGCGGCGTGCGGCTGGTCTACGCCGCGGATCAGCCGTCTTTGTAGTAGGCTTGTCGTTCGCGTGACACGCAGGTCGTAGGCGGGGGAGGGCGCCGGCACCGGATATGGCGATGGATCTCAAGTTTCTGGATTTCGAACAGCCGATCGCCGAGCTGGAGGCGAAGATCGACGAGCTGCGCTTCGTGGGCGACGACTCCGAGGTGAACATCGGCGAGGAGATCGGGCGGCTGAAGTCGAAGAGCGAGGCGCTCACCCGCAGCATATTCTCCGACCTCAGCGCCTGGCAGATTGCCCAGCTCGCCCGTCACCCCATGCGGCCGTACACCCTGGATTACCTGCCGCTGGTGTTCGACGGCTTCCGAGAGCTGCACGGCGACCGCATGTACGCGGACGATCATGCCATCGTGGGCGGGCTGGCCCGACTGGAGGGCCGCGCGGTGATGGTGATCGGTCACCAGAAGGGCCGCGACACGAAAGAGCGCGTGCGGCGCAACTACGGCATGCCGAAGCCGGAGGGCTACCGCAAGGCGCAGCGGCTGATGCAGCTGGCCGAGAAGTTCTCGCTGCCGGTGATCACGCTGATCGACACGCCGGGGGCCTACCCGGGGGTGGGCGCGGAGGAGCGCGGACAGAGCGAGGCGATCGCGCGCAGCCTGTTCGTGATGGCGGAACTGGAGACGCCCATCATCTCGGTGGTCATCGGCGAAGGCGGGTCCGGCGGCGCGCTCGCCATCGGCGTGGGCGACCGGCTGCTGATGCTGCAGTACGCCGTCTACAGCGTGATCTCGCCGGAAGGCTGCGCCTCCATCCTGTGGAAGAGTGCCGAGAAGGCGAGGGAAGCCGCCGAGGCGATGCGTATCACGGCGAAGAGCCTGCACCAGTACAAGCTAATCGACGAGATCATCCCCGAACCCCTCGGCGGCGCCCATCGCGATCCCCGCGCCGCCGCGGAGACCCTGAAGAACGCGCTCATCAGACACCTGGACGAGCTGGAGGCGGGCGATATCGGCCAGGTGCTGGAGCAGCGCCACCGGCGGCTGGCATCCTTTGGCGAGTTCAGGGACGGCTGAACCGCCGGCCTTCGGTTCCGGCGCCCTCGAGGACACGCTGCGCGGCCGGCTCGGCCTCGCGCGCGCCGAGCCGCTACCCCCCCTGGTCGTCGCCTTCAGCGGCGGCGCGGATTCGACGGCGCTGCTGCATGCCGCCGCCTCGCTGGCGGACAGCCGGGTGCGGGCGCTGCACGTCGATCACGGCCTGCAGGCGGAATCGGCCGACTGGGCCGGGCACTGCGCGCGCGCGGCCGCCTCGCTGGGCGTGGAATGCCACGTGCTGCGGGCCGACATCACCCGGGAGGCCATCGATGCGGAGGGAGTCGAGGGCGCCGCGCGGCAGGCGCGCTACCGGCTGCTGGCCGCGGCGCTGGAACCCGGCGAGTGCCTGCTGACGGCCCAGCACCGACAGGATCAGCTGGAGACCGTCCTGCTGCAGCTCATGCGCGGCGCCGGGCTGCCGGGACTCGCCGCCATGCCGGCCGTCGCCCCTTTCGGCGCGGGCCGGCTGCTGCGTCCGCTGCTGGACCGGGACCGCGACGAGCTCTGCGACTACCTCCGCGCCCGTGGCATCGACTGGCTGGAGGATCCCGCCAACAGCGACCCGCGCTTCGACCGCAGCTATCTGCGCAGGGAGATCGTGCCGCGGCTGCTCGAGCGCTGGCCCGCGGCGGACCGCAGTGCCGCGCGCAGTGCCCGCCACCTCGCCGAGGGCGCCGGGCTGCTGCGCCAGCTGGCCGCCGCCGACCTGGACCGCTGCGATGCGGGCGAGGGCCGGCTGGACGCCGGGCGGCTGCGGCGGCTGCCACGGGCGCGGCAGGGCAATGCGCTGCGGCACTGGCTGCGCAGCGGCGGTTGCCGGGCACCCGACGCGCGCCACCTGGATCGGTTGCTCGACGAGGTGCTGGCCGGCCCGGCCGAACAACCGCGGCTGCGTCTCGGCGAGGCGGAGGTCCGCCGCTTCCGGGATCGTCTCTATCTGCTCCGTGGCGAGCCGCCCGGGATCCCTGCCGGGCCGCTCGCGCTGGCGCCCGGCGACACGCTGGAGCTGCCGGGCGGTCTCGGCCGGCTGGTGATGCGGCCCGGGGCGGCGATGGGGCTGGATCCCGCGCTGGCCGCGGGCGGCTGCGAGGTGCGCTTCCGCAGCGGCGGGGAGAGCCTGGCGCCGGCGGCCGACCGCCCCACGCGGCGGCTGAAGGAGCTGCTGCGCGAGGAGGGCATCGTGCCCTGGATGCGCGGGCGGCTGCCGCTGGTCTACTGCGGCGACGAACTCGTGGCCGTGGCCGATCTCTGGATGGCGGCGCAACGGCGCTGCGAAGGCGGCATCGCCGTGGTCTGGGAGGGCCGTCCGCCGCTGTACTGAGCGTCGCCGCGGCACTGTCCCGATTGTTTGCCCGGTCGGCTTCTGGTAGCTTTGAGTACCGTCATTCAACATCCGTCGGGCTTGAGTTGGGGGTCGGAGTAAGCATACGCCCGGGCACTGTCTTTGGGCGGTAGAACGTGTGCTTACTCCGGCCCCTTGCTATTGGCCGACATCCCCGCGGGGTTCTTCCATGACGTGCTACGTATTCATCACCGGCGGTGTGGTCTCCTCACTCGGCAAGGGCATCACCTCCGCCTGCCTCGGCGCCATCCTGGAGTCCCGCGGCCTGAAGATCAGCATGATCAAGCTGGACCCCTACATCAACGTGGACCCGGGCACGATGAGCCCCTTCCAGCACGGTGAGGTATTCGTGACCGCGGACGGTACGGAGACCGACCTGGACCTGGGCCACTACGAGCGCTTCGTGCGCACGACCACCGGGCGCAACAGCAACTTCACCACCGGGCGCATCTACGAGAGCGTCATCGCCAAGGAACGCCGCGGCGACTACCTGGGCGCCACGGTGCAGGTGATCCCGCACATCACCGACGAGATCAAGGAGAGCGTGCGCCGGGGCGCCGGCGACGCCGACGTCTGCATGGTGGAGATCGGCGGCACGGTGGGCGACATCGAGTCGCTGCCGTTCATGGAGGCTATCCGCCAGATGGGCGTGGAGGAAGGCCGCGACCGGGTGGTGTACGTGCATCTGACGCTGGTGCCCTACATCGCCACCTCCTCGGAGATCAAGACCAAGCCCACCCAGCACTCGGTGAAAGAACTGCGCTCCATCGGCATCCAGCCGGACGTGCTGGTCTGCCGTTCCGAGCATCCGCTGCCCGCCGAGCAGCGGCGCAAGATCGCGCTGTTCACCAACGTGGCCGAGAACGCGGTGATCTCCGCCATCGACGTGGACGACCTCTACAAGATCCCGATGGTGCTGCGCGACCAGGGCCTGGACCAGATCGTGGTCGACCATCTCGGCATGGAACTGCCGCCGGCCGACCTCGGCGAGTGGGAGGACGTGGTGCACGCGAAGCAGCATCCCACCGGCGAGGTCAACGTGGCGATGGTGGGCAAGTACGTGGACTTCCGCGACTCCTACATCTCGCTGTCCGAGGCGCTGCTGCACGCGGGCATCCACACGTCCACCCGGGTGAATATCCATTACTTCGAGTCCCAGGACATCGAGACGGACGGTGCGGACTGCCTGCGGGACATGGATGCCATCCTGGTGCCCGGCGGTTTCGGCGAGCGCGGGGTCGAGGGCAAGATCAGCGCCGTGCAGCTCGCGCGGGAGAACGGCATCCCTTATCTCGGCATCTGCCTCGGCCTGCAGGTGGCGGTGATCGAATTCGCCCGCCACGTGGCCGGGATGGAGGGGGCCCACAGCACGGAATTCGAGCGCAGCACGCCGCACCCGGTGATCGCGCTCATCACCGAGTGGCAGACCGAGGAAGGCCGCGTGGAGGAGCGCGACGAGGATTCCGACCTGGGCGGCTCCATGCGCCTCGGCGCGCAGCCCGTGCAGCTGGCCGAAGGCTCGCTGGCCCGCGAGACCTACGGCAAGCCGACCGTGCACGAGCGCCACCGGCACCGCTACGAGGTGAACAACAACTACCGGCCGGCGCTGGAGGAGGCGGGCATGCGCTTCTCGGGCACGTCGCTGGACGACCTGGTGGAGATGGTGGAACTGCCGGATCATCCCTGGTTCCTGGCGAGCCAGTTCCACCCCGAATTCACCTCCAACCCCCGCGACGGCCATCCGCTGTTCACCGGTTTCATCAGCGCCGCGCGCCGCTACCGGGAAGGCGAGGTGCCGGAGGCCGCGCGGGCATGAAGCTCGCCCACTTCGAGGCGGGGCTGGACCGGCCGCTGTTCCTCATCGCCGGCACCTGCGTGGTGGAGAGCGAACAGCTCGCCATCGATACCGCCGGCCGGCTGAAGGAGATCACCGACGGCCTCGGCATGCCGTTCATCTACAAGTCATCCTTCGACAAGGCCAACCGTAGCTCGGCGGGCAGCTTCCGCGGGCCGGGCATGGAGGAGGGCCTCAGGGTGCTCTCCGAAGTGCGGCGCCAGCTCGGCGTGCCGGTGCTCACGGACGTCCACGAGGACACGCCCCTGGACGAGGCCGCGGCCGTGGCGGACGTGCTGCAGACGCCGGCATTCCTCTGCCGCCAGACCAATTTCATCCTGCGTGTCTCGTCCCAGGGCCGCCCGGTCAACATCAAGAAGGGCCAGTTCCTCTCGCCCTGGGAGATGGGCAACGTGGTCGACAAGGCGCGCTCCACCGGCAACGAGCAGATCCTGGTGTGCGAGCGCGGCTTCACCTTCGGCTACAACAACCTGGTCTCCGACATGCGCAGCCTGGCGGTCATGCGCGAGACCGGCTGCCCGGTGGTGTTCGACGCCACGCACTCGGTGCAGCTGCCCGGCGGCAAGGGCAGTGCCTCCGGCGGGCAGCGCGAGTTCGTGCCGGTGCTGGCGCGGGCGGCGGTGGCGGCCGGCGTGGCCGGGGTGTTCATGGAGACCCACCCGGACCCCGAGCGCGCCCTGTCGGACGGCCCGAATGCCTGGCCGCTGGACCGGATGCAGGCTTTGCTCGAGGTGCTGCAGGCGCTGGACGGGAGCGTCAAGCAGCACGGATTCGCCGAGGCCGAGTTCGGCCTGCAGGCCCCATAACGACACAGAACGACACAGATAACCCAGGAGACAGCATGGGCCAGATCGCCGACATCCGTGGCCGCGAGATCATCGATTCGCGCGGCAACCCCACGGTCGAAGCCGACGTGATCCTGCAGAACGGGGTCATCGGCCGGGCCGCCGTGCCCTCGGGCGCCTCCACCGGGGCGCACGAGGCCGTGGAACTGCGCGACGGCAACCCGAACCGCTACGGCGGCAAGGGCGTGCGCAAGGCGGTGGGCAACGTCAACGGCGCCATCCGCGATGCGCTCGTCAGCACGGACGTCCACGACCAGACCACCATCGACCGCCGCCTCATCGAGCTCGACGGCACCGAAAACAAGTCGCGGCTCGGCGCCAATGCCATCCTCGCCGTCTCCCTGGCCTGCGCCCACGCGGCATCCCGGTCCTCCGGCGTGCCGCTGTACCGGCTGATGGGCGAGGAGTCTGTGATGCCCGTGCCCATGATGAACATCATCAACGGCGGGGCCCACGCGGACAACAACGTCGACATCCAGGAGTTCATGATCCTGCCGGTCGGCGCGCCGCGCTTCTCGGAGGCCGTGCGCGCCGGCGCCGAGATCTTCCATACGCTGCGCAAGGTGCTGCACGGTCGCGGCCTGAACACGGCGGTGGGCGACGAGGGCGGCTTCGCGCCGGACCTGCCTTCCAACCGGGCGGCGCTGGACACCATCGCCGAGGCGGTGGAGAAGGCGGGCTTCCGCCTGGGCGAGGACATCATGCTCGGGCTGGACGTGGCGAGCTCGGAGTTCTACCGCGACGGCGTGTACCGGCTGGAATCCGAGGATCGGGAGTTCGACGCCGCAGGATTCGTGGATTACCTGGCCGGCCTGGTCGACGCCTATCCCATCATCACGGTCGAGGACGGCATGGCCGAGGACGACTGGGACGGCTGGAAACTGCTGACCGAGCGCCTGGGCGGCCGCATCCAGCTGGTCGGCGACGACCTGTTCGTGACCAACACCCGCATCCTGTCGCGCGGCATCGAGGAGGGCATTGCCAACTCCATCCTGATCAAGCCGAACCAGATCGGTACGCTCACCGAGACGCTGTCCGCCATCGACATGGCGGTGGAGGCCGGCTACAGCGCCGTCGTGTCGCACCGTTCGGGCGAGACGGAGGACTCCACCATCGCCGATATCGCGGTCGGTACCCGCGCCACGCAGATCAAGACCGGCTCGATGTCGCGTTCGGACCGCATCGCGAAGTACAATCAGCTACTGCGGATCGAGGAGGCCCTGAATCATCACGCGAGCTACGCGGGTCGCGGGGCCTTCCCGCTTTCGGGGGCTGAAGAAGGCTGAAGACTGACGTGCGCTGGTTCCTCGCCCTGCTGCTGTTTCTGTTCCTGGGTCTCCAGGCGGACCTGTGGTTGTCCGAGGACGGTTACCGCAAGACCCGCGAGCTGCGTCACGCGGTGGCCGAGGCACGGGAGGAGAACGAGGCCCTGGCGGCGCGCAACGCGGCGCTGGAAGCCGAAGTGCAGAACCTGAAGACGGGATCCGAGGCCGCCGAGGAGCGTGCCCGCAGCGATCTCGGCCTGATCGGGCCCCGCGAGACTTTCTACCAGGTCGTCCCGGCCGACTGAGCCCCGTGGAAATCCCCGACTGGCCCCGGGCGGGTGGGCCCGCCGCCGGCGCGGCCCGGCTGAAGGCCACGGCCGAGGATTTCGTCGTGGAGGAGGAGCTCGGCTTCGAACCGTCCGGCGACGGCCCCCATCACTACCTGTTCGTCGAGAAGACCGGCTGCAACACGCAGTGGGTGGCGTCGCGGCTGGCTCGCCACGCCGGCGTGCGCCCGCGGGACGTGGGCTATGCGGGATTGAAGGACCGGCACGCCCGCACCCGGCAGTGGTTCAGCGTGCCGCTGCGCGACGCGGCGCCGACCGACTGGGAGGGATTCGCGGCCGAGGGGGTGCGGCTCCTGTCGTTGACGCGCAACCGCCGCAAGCTGCGGCGCGGCGCGCTGTCGGGCAACCGCTTCGAATTGCGGCTGCGCGACGTCCGGGCCGACCGGGCAATGCTGGAAGCCGGGCTGGAGCGGGTCGCGGTCGACGGCGCGCCGAATTATTTCGGCAGCCAGCGCTTCGGCCGCGAGGTCGGCAACCTGGAGCTGGCCCGCCGGCTGTTCGCCGGCGAACGCCTCGGCCGGCGCGAACGCGAGTTCGCCTTGTCCGCGGCCCGCGCCTGGCTCTTCAATCAGGTGCTGGCGCGGCGGGTCGGGGACGGCAGCTGGGACCGCGCGCTGGACGGCGAGGTGCTGATACTCGACGGCAGGGGCAGCGTCTTCCACGCGGAGGCGACCGACGACTCGCTGGCCGCCCGGGTCGTGGCGGGCGAGGTGCACCCCACCGGGCCGCTCTGGGGCCGGGACGGACCGCGGCCGGCCGCCGCCCCGGCGGCGGTGGAGCAGGCGGTGGCGGCGGAGTGGGAATGGCTGGCCGCGGGTCTGGAGGCGGCCGGCCTGGAGATGGCCCGGCGAAGCCTTCGGCTCGTGCCGCGGACGCTGGAGTCGTCCTGGGAGGGCGACGAGTGTCTGCTGCTGCGTTTCTCGCTGCCCGCCGGGGAGTACGCGACCACCCTCGTGCGCGAGCTGCTGGAGACCGGCTGAGCCGTCAGAGCGGCTTCAGCAGGACGTAGACCGCCCCGGTGCCGCCGTGGGCGGGCTTCGCCGAGGCGAAGGCGAGCACGCCGTCCCACTGCCGCAGCCAGCCGTCGACGCGCTGCTTCAGCACCGGGCCGCGATGTCCCGAGCGCTTGCCCTTGCCGTGGATCACGCGCACGCAGCGATGGCCGAGGGCGCGGCTCTCGACGAGGAACTCGTTCAGCGCCTGTTTGGCCTCGTTCACGGTCAGGCCATGCAGGTCGGTCTCGGCCTCGATGCGGTAGCCGCCGCGGACGAGTTTCTGCATGGCGCGGGCGCTGAGGCCGGGTCGATGGAAGCGCAGCTGCTCGCCGCTGAGGTGCTCCTGGTCGGCCACGCTATGGGTCAGGCTCTCGGTCAGGACCGCGGCCTCGTCGGCACGCCGGAAGCGCGCCTCCGGCGCCGGCGGGCGGCGGCGCGTCTCGATGCGATCCAGGCGGATGCGCCTGGCGTCGCCCACGCTCGCGCGGAAGAGTTCAATGTCCTCCTCGCTCAGCCCGTCGCCGTGGCCGCCCTGTCTGTCGTCCGTCATCGACCGCCTCCCTGCCCTGGTGCGCGGCGCCCCCGGGCATCCACGACACGGCCTCGTTCGCCCTAGGTACCGGTGCGAACATTGAGTATAGTTAGCGCCGTCCACCAGCACCAACGACAGGCTCACACCGGTTTGCGAATTCTTGTCAGTAACGACGACGGGCACCTGGCCGAGGGCGTACGGGTGCTCGCCGACGCACTCGAGCCGTTGGGCGAGATCACCGTGATGGCGCCGGATCGCAACCGCAGCGGCGCCAGCAACTCCCTGACCCTGGAGTCGCCGCTGCGCGTCATCCGCACCGGCGAGCGCCGCTATTGCGTGAACGGCACTCCCTCCGATTGCGTCCATCTGGGCGTGTCCGGTTTCCTGCCGGAGGAGCCCGACATGGTGGTGTCCGGTATCAACGAAGGCGCGAACCTGGGGGACGACGTCATCTATTCCGGCACGGTGGCGGCGGCGATGGAAGGGCGCTTCCTCGGCCTGCCCGCCATCGCCGTCTCCCTGGTGGGCAACAACCCCGTGCATTACCCCGCCGCCGCACGGGTGGTCGTGTCGCTGCTCGAGCGCATGCAGCGTCATCCGCTGCCCTCGGACACGATCCTGAACGTGAACGTGCCCGACCGCCCGTGGGAGGAACTGGAGGGCATAGAAGTGGCCCGGCTCGGCTTCCGCCATCGTTCGGAACCCGTGATGCGGGACCGGGACCCGAAGGACAAGCCCATCTACTGGATCGGCCCGGCCGGCGGCGGTCAGGATGCCGGGCCCGGCACCGACTTCAATGCCATCGCCCGGGGACGTGTCGCCGTGACCCCGCTGAAGGTGGACCTGACCCGCCACGAGGTCCTCGACGACATGCGCAACTGGCTCGCCGATGATTGACAGCACCGCGCACCGGGGCATCGGCATGACGTCGGCGCGCACGCGCAACCGGCTGGTCGAGCGGTTGCGGGCCGGCGGCATCCGCGACGAGCGGGTGCTCGAGCGCATCCTGGCGGTGCCGCGGCACATCTTCGTCGACGAGGCGCTGGCGAGCCGGGCCTACGAGGATACGGCGCTGCCCATCGGCCACGGCCAGACCATCAGCCAGCCGTTCATCGTGGCGCGCATGACCGAGGCACTGCTGAAGGGGCTGCCGGGCGGGCGCATCCTGGAGATCGGTACCGGCTGCGGTTACCAGACGGCCGTGCTCGCACCGCTGGTCGACGAGATCTACACCATCGAGCGCCTGATGCCGCTGATGACCCGGGCCCGCCAGCGCATCCACGAACTGGGCATCGGCAACGTGCGCTTTCGCCGCGGCGACGGCTGGGCGGGCTGGCCGAAGTACGGCCCCTACGACGGCATTCTGGTGGCGGCCGCGCCGGAGCGGGTGCCCGAAGCGCTGCTCGCCCAGCTCGCGCCGGGCGGCCGGCTGGTGCTGCCGGTGGGCTCGGCCCGGCATCAGGAGCTGATGGCCATCGTGCACCGGCACGACCGCTACGAGCAGGTCTCGCTCGGCCCGGTCAGCTTCGTGCCGCTGGTGGCAGGAGCCTCGGCGTGAGGATCTTCGGCGGACTGTACGACCGGGTCCTGTCCTGGTCCGCCCATCCCCATGCCCGCTGGTATCTGGGCGGATTGAGCTTCGCCGAGTCCTCGTTCTTCCCGATCCCGCCGGACGTGATGCTGGCGCCGATGTGCCTGGCGCGGCCGGACCGTGCCTTGTCGCTGGCGACGCTGACCACGCTGACCTCGGTCGCCGGCGGCATCGCGGGCTACGCCATCGGCTACTTCGCGCTGGAGGCCATCGAGCCGCTGCTGAAGAACGTGGGCTACTGGGACGCCTACCTCGAGGGCCGGGACTGGTTTGCCGAATGGGGCGTGCTCGCGGTGCTGATCGCGGGTTTCTCGCCGATCCCGTACAAGATCTTCACCATCTCCGCCGGTGCGGCGGCGATGGCCTTTCCGGGATTCGTCATCGCCTCGTTCTTCGGTCGGGGCGCCCGGTTTTTCCTGGTGGCCGGGCTGATCGCCCTCGGCGGCCAGCGATTCGCCGACGGGCTGCGCCGTCGCATCGATCTGCTCGGCTGGCTGTTCGTCGCGCTCTGCCTCATCGTGGTGGCCATCGTCGCGGCCAGGTGATGGTACGGCTGACGCGAGCGCTGGCGCTCTGCCTGGCCGCTGCCCTGCTCACGGCCTGCGGCGGCCGGGCGCTCAACTGGGACGCCGACGTTCCCGCGGCCCACATCGTGCGCAGCGGCGACACCCTGTATTCCATCGCCTTCCGCTATGGCCTGGAGGTGCGCGACGTCGCCCGCTGGAACGGCCTCGGCGACGGCTCGCTCATCCATCCGGGCCAGCGCATCGTCCTGCGCCCGACGGGGGCCGTCGCGCGCAACGGGACGTCGGGTTCCGGGTCTCCGGCGGCCGGTCAGGCCGGCAATGGCAACGCCGGTTCCCGGCTGGCGCTGCCGGACCTGCCGTCGCCGTCCTGGCGCTGGCCCACCGACGGCGCCATTGCGGCCGGCTTCGGCGAAGACAACGCCGCGCTGACCGGCGTGCTGATCGAGGGGCGGATGGGCCAGGCCGTGCGCGCGGCCGCCGACGGCCAGGTGGTGTATGCGGGCAGTGGGCTGATCGGCTACGGCAATCTGGTCATCATCAAGCACAACGCCACGTACCTGAGCGCCTACGGCCACAACCGCGCGCTGCACGTGGCGGAGGGGGAGACAGTGAAGCAGGGCGAGCGCATCGCCGAGATGGGCGAGGGCCCGGGCCGCAAACCGCGGCTGCACTTCGAGATACGCCGCAACGGCGAACCGGTGGACCCCCGGCCGTTCCTGCCGCGAGGACGCTGAGGCACCCGGGGGGGGCGAGCGGGGCGGCAGGGGCCGCCCGATCCGCGACCTCCCGCCGGCTACTCCACGATGAGCGCCGCCACCACCCGCCGCTCCTCGGCGGTCAGGATATTGAAGGTACGGCACGCGGCCCGGGTATCCATGACCTCGAGACCGATACCCTGCCTGGCCAGACCGCGGGTGAGCGCGGCGTCGGGGAAGCGCAGGCTGCGCCCGGAGCCGAGTAACAGGATCTCCGGCGCCAGCTCGACGGCGGGCGCGAGGGTGACGGCGTCGAGGTTGTCCACGTCCGCGCAGTCCCAGTCCCGCACCTCCTCGGGCAGCAGCAGCACGCTGGAGCGGTACAGGGTGCCGCTGATGGTGATGCCGGCCTCGGAGCAGGCCGTGATGCTGAGTCCCGCGGGTCTGTCGAGAGTGAATTTCATGAGGTCAATTTCATGGCGTATCATGCGTGCCCGGATGCGGGCGACGGCCCAAGCCCCGACCTTAGGGATTCCGCGGGTCGTGTCAATGCCGCACCGCCCGCTCTGAAGCCACCTGACACGCTCGATGAAATCTCTCCTGTTCCTGACGGATCTCGATCAGCCGGCGCTCGCACAGCTGCTGCCCGGCGTGGAAGCGGCCGGCACCTGGCGCGCCCCGGATGCCGCGAGCGCCGCGGCCTGCTGGCTGGGGATCGCTCTGCCGGCGCCGCCGGCGTGGCTGCGACTGGACGGGGAGCGCCACCGATGCGATCCGGGGTCTGGCGCTGCGGACGCCGGGCCGGGAAGACCTTGGCTGGCCTGCATGGATCCGGTGTCCATGGCCGCCGACATGCGGGAGCTGCACCTGCTGGAGCACGCGCCCGCGCTTGCCGACGACGAGGCGGCGGCGCTGCGCGAGGACATTCTGCCGAGCCTGCAGGAGCGGGGCTTCTCGCTGTGGGCCGGCGGGGCGGGACGCTGGTACGTCGCCTCCGAGCGGGAGTACGCATTCACGGCGGCATCGCCGGCGGTGGCGGGGACCGGACGCATACGCGACGAGCTCCCCGGCGGGCCGGACGCCGGCCTGTTCCGCGCCCTCGGCAACGAGATCCAGATGCTGTGGCACGACCATCCGGTGAACCGCTTCCGTGCGGAGCGGGGCCTGCCGCCGGTGAATTCCGTCTGGTTCTGGGGCGGCGGCCGGGCGGAGACCGGGCCTGCGACGGGCGGGCAGCGCCTGCCGCCGCTCCATGCGGACGACCCGCTGCTGACCGGCCTCTGGCATCGGCTCGGCGGCGAGACGGCCGCACCGCCTGCCGGTGACGCGGGGGCCCGAGTGCTCGCCGCGGGCTGCGTCATGGCACTGTCCGGCGAGATCCTGGCACGGCCGGCCGTCGCGAAGGCCCTGCGGGGGAACCGCGTCCGCATGGTCACCCGGGACGGACTATCCGCCACATTGCCGCGCCGCGGACCGCGAGCGCTGCTGGCGGCGTGGAGGCGGCGATGAGCGAGGGCGGTCTGGCGATCGTACGGCGGACGGCGGGCGAGGATGCCGCGCTGCCGGCCTCGCTCCACCCGGTGCTGCGCCGGGTGTACGCGGCCCGGGGCATCCGCACGGCGGAGGAACTCGAACTCGGGCTCCGTCATCTCGCGCCGGTGGGCGGTCTCGCCAACCTGGAGCGGGCGGTGGAGCTGCTGCTCGCCCATCGCGGCGGCCGCGTCACGATCGTCGGCGACTTCGATGCGGACGGCGCCACCAGCACGGCGCTGGTGATGCGCTGTCTGCGCCGCTACGGCTACACGGCCGTGGACTCGCTGGTGCCGAACCGCTTCGACTTCGGTTACGGGCTGACACCGGAGATCGTCGAGGTGGCCGCCGAGGCCGGGCCCTCGTTGATCGTGACGGTGGACAACGGCATCTCCAGCGTGCGCGGCGTCGAGCGAGCCCGCGAGCTCGGCATCGACGTGCTGGTCACCGACCACCATCTGCCCGGCGAGCGGCTGCCCGCGGCCGCTGCCATCGTCAATCCGAATCTGCCGGGGGACCCTTACCCGAGCAAATATCTCGCCGGCGTGGGCGTGGCGTTCTGCGTGATGGCCGCGCTGGGGCGCCGCCTGGCGGCGGAGGGGCAGGCGGGTGCCGAGCGCATCGCAGCGGATTACCTGGACCTGGTCGCCCTCGGCACCGTGGCCGACGTGGTGCCCCTGGACCGCAATAACCGGGTGCTGGTGCGCCAGGGGCTCGCGCGCATCCGCGCCGGGGCCGCGGTGCCGGGCATCCCGGCGCTGCTGCAGGCGGCCGGCCGGGACCCGCGGCGGGCGGTGGCCAGCGACCTCGCCTTCGGCGTCGCGCCGCGCCTGAATGCGGCCGGACGGCTGGAGGACATGAGCACCGGCATCGAGGCGCTGGTGTCGGATTCGGTCGCGGAGGTGCGCGGGCTGGCGTCCCGGCTGTCCGAGATCAACGACGAGCGCCGCCGCATCGAGGCGCGCATGCAGGCGGAGGCGCTGTCCTCGCTGGAGGACATCGACCTGCCGGCGGGGGAGAGCGCGCTGCCCCACTGCGTCACCCTGTACGATCCCGGCTGGCACCAGGGCGTGGTCGGACTGGTAGCCTCCCGCATCCGCGAACGGGTCAATCGCCCGGTGATCGCGTTCGCCGATGCCCGCGGCGGGGAGCTGAAGGGCTCGGCCCGCTCCGTACCGGGGGTGCACATCCGCGACGTGCTGGCCGCCGTGGCGGCGTCGGCGCCGGAGCTGATCGGGCGCTACGGCGGGCACGCCATGGCGGCCGGTCTCAGCCTGCCGCGCTCGAATCTGGACCGGTTCCGCCGGCTGGCGGCCAGCCGGGTGGCCGAGTGTTTCCCGGACGCGGACTTCAGCGGCACGCTGCTCACCGACGGCGAACTCGACGCCGCGGACATCGGCCTGCCGCTGGCCGAGGCGCTGCGCGAGGCGGGTCCGTGGGGGCAGGCGTTCCCGGAGCCGCTGTTCGACGGCGTCTTCATCGTCCGCGAGGCCCGCGTCGTCGGCGAGCGGCACTGGAAGCTGAGACTGACCGGCAGCGGCGCCGGGGCGCCGCTGGACGCCATCGCCTTCAACCAGGTGGACGCGGTGACGGTAATGCCGGGGCACCGGGTGCACGTCGCCTATCGGCTCGACGTGAACGAGTACGGCGGCATCCGTCGCGCCCAGCTCGTGGTGGAGAGCATGCAGCGGTTGTAGCGCCGTCGCTCGCGCCACTCATGATAGACTGCGCCGCTTGTTTTCGGAGGGGTGCAATGGACACCAACCAGATCAGAACAGAGATCGAAGACCTCTCGGCAAGGGCAGAGGCCCTGAGGAGGTATCTTTGACTACGCGGGCAAGTCGGAGCGACTGACCGAAGTCCTGCGCGAGCTGGAGGACCCGGCCGTGTGGCAGGACCCCGAGCGCGCCCAGGCGCTCGGCCAGGAACGCGCCGAACTCGAGAAGGTGGTCGGCACCCTCGATCGCATCGGTACCCGCGTCGCTGATGCCGGCGAGCTGTTCGAGATGGCGGCCGAGGAGGGAGACGAGGACACCCTGGCGTCCATCGCCCGGGACGTCGGCGGCGTCGCCCGGGACGTCGAAGGACTCGAGTTCCGCCGCATGTTCTCCGGCGAGATGGATTCGGCCAACGCCTTCGTCGACATCCAGTCCGGCGCCGGCGGCACCGAGGCGCAGGACTGGGCCGAGATGCTGTTGCGCATGTATCTGCGCTGGGCCGAGCAGCACGGCTTCCGCACCGAGATGATCGAGGCCTCCGAGGGTGAGGTGGCCGGCATCAAGAGCGCCACGGTGAAGTTCGTCGGCGAGTACGCCTACGGCTGGCTGCGCACCGAGACCGGCGTGCACCGCCTGGTGCGAAAATCGCCGTTCGACTCCGGCAACCGCCGCCACACGTCGTTTGCGTCGGTGTTCGTCTCGCCGGAGGTGGAGGACGACATCGACATCGAGGTGGACCCCTCGGACCTGCGCATCGACGTCTATCGGGCCAGCGGCGCGGGCGGCCAGCACGTCAACCGCACGGAGTCGGCCGTGCGCATCACCCACGAGCCCTCGGGGATCGTGGTGCAGTGTCAGAACGACCGCTCCCAGCACAAGAACAAGGCCACCGCGATGAAGCAGCTGAAGGCCAAGCTCTACGAACTGGAGCTGCAGAAGCGCCGCGCCGAGGCGGACGCCCTGGAGGACACCAAGGCCGACGTCGGCTGGGGCAGCCAGATCCGCTCCTACGTGCTGGACCAGTCCCGCATCAAGGACCTGCGCACCGGGATGGAGACCGGCAACACCCAGGCGGTGCTGGACGGCGACCTGGACGAATTCATCGAGGCGAGCCTGAAGCAGGGCCTGTGACAGCGCCGCCGGCAGAGCATCCGGCAGAGCATCCGGCAGAACATTGAGGGAAGAGCATTGAGTCAGGATAAGCCCGCGGAATCCGAGAACAAGCTGATCGCCGAGCGCCGGCGCAAACTCGCCTCGCTCCGCGAGGCGGGCGGCGCGTACCCGAACGACTTCCGCCGCGATGCGCTGGCGGCCGAGCTGCATGCCGCCTGGGACCAGGAGGACGGGGAGGCGCTGGAGGAGCGCGGCATCCGCGTCTCGGTCGCCGGCCGCATGATGGCAAAGCGGGTGATGGGCAAGGCGAGCTTCGCGAAGCTGCAGGACCACAGCGGCCAGATCCAGCTCTACATTCAGCGCGACGCGCTGCCCGAGGGCCTCTACCGGCAGTTCAAGGGCTGGGACCTCGGCGACATCGTGGCGGCCGAGGGCACGCTGTTCCGGACCCGCACCGGCGAGCTCAGCGTCAAGGTCGACGTCCTGCGGCTGCTGGTGAAGGCACTGCGGCCGCTGCCCGAGAAATGGCATGGTCTCACCGACCAGGAGACCCGCTACCGCCGGCGCTACGTCGACCTCATCATCAACGAGGACAGCCGGCGGGTGTTCACCACGCGCTCCGAGATCGTCTCCTTCATCCGCGCGTTCATGGACGAGCGGCAGTTCCTGGAGGTGGAGACGCCGATGATGCAGACGCTGCCGGGCGGCGCGCTGGCGCGTCCGTTCGTCACCCATCACAACGCACTGGACATGCAGCTGTATCTGCGCATCGCGCCGGAGCTGTTCCTGAAACGGCTGGTGGTCGGCGGTTTCGAGCGCGTCTACGAGATCAACCGCAACTTCCGCAACGAGGGAATCTCCACCCAGCACAATCCGGAGTTCACGATGCTGGAGCTCTACTGTGCCTATGCGGATCACCGGGATCTGATGGAGCTGGTGGAGAGCCTGATGCGCGGCGTGTGCGAGGCGGTCACCGGCGGCACCGCCGTCGAATACCAGGGCAGCACCTACGACTTCGGACCGGCCTTCCGCCGGGTCACCGTCGAGCAGTCGATCCTCGACGCCAACCCGGGCCTGGAGCCTGCCCGCGTGCGGGATCGGGACCACCTGGCCGCCGTGGCGGAATCCCTCGGCATCCCGGTGCTGGCCGGCTACGGGCCCGGCAAGCTGCAGATCGAGATCTTCGAGAAGACCGTCGAGGACACGCTGGATCAGCCCACCTTCGTGACTGCCTATCCCGTCGAAGTTTCGCCGCTGTCCCGGAGCAACGACGACGACCCCTTCGTCGCAGACCGGTTCGAGTTCTTCGTGGCGGGCCGGGAGATCGCCAACGGTTTCTCCGAACTGAACGACCCCGAGGACCAGGCGGAACGTTTCCGCGCCCAGGTCGAGAATCGCAGCGCCGGCGACGAGGAGGCCATGTCCTACGACGAGGACTACATCCGCGCGCTGGAATACGGCATGCCGCCCTGCGCCGGTCTCGGCGTCGGCATCGACCGGCTGGTCATGCTGCTGACCGACTCACCGTCGATCCGGGACGTGCTGCTGTTCCCCTACATGCGGCCGGAGCATGGCCATGAACATGGCCAGGAACAGGGCCAGGACGACGCTCAGCCGGTCTCGAGTTCCGGCACCGAGTAGGGCAGCGAGCCGGGGGCGGCCGGTGTGCCGTCCTCCAGGCGCAACTCGCCGCCGAGCTGCTTGATGGCGACCACTGCGAGGAATTCGCTGCCGCCGTCGGCGGCCGCGGCCCGCACCACGGTGCCGGCCGTGCTGCCGGCCTCGTCCAGCAGCCGTGCGCCGGGCGCGGGCGGCTCCGCCCCCGCGCTGAAACGGAGCATGCGCCGCGACGGCCGGCCCAGGTTCTCCGTGCGCGCCACCACCTCCTGCCCGGTGTAGCAGCCCTTGCGGAAGCTGATGGCATCCAGCAGGTCCAGGTTCAGCATGTGGGGCGTGAAGGACTCGGCCGTCTCGGGAGACAGCGCGGGGCGCCCGGCGCGGATGGCCGCGCGGCGCCAGGCTTCCGGCGGGAGCAGCGTCGCGTCCAGGCCCTGGAGATGATCGGCCGCCGTGCAGATCTCCATCACGCGCGGTTCGGTGCCGGGCAGCAGCCGCGTCGCCAGCACGGGTTCGCCCTCGGGCAGCTGCATGCCGCCGGGTCCGGAGTCGACGGCGACGAGCCGCGTATCCGGCTCGGGCGTGATGTCCACGTCGGCGCGCAGCCGATAGCGCAGCAGGCGCGCGGTGAAGTCGTCCGCCTGCCAGTCGGGCAGGAACAGCAGCACGCGATCGCGGCCGTGCACGAGGGTGAGCAGCGCGATCACCCGGCCCTTCGGGTTGCACCAGGCGGCGGTCAGGATCCGCTCCGCCTCGAGTCGCCCGAGGTCCTGGGTGAGCTGTCCCTGCAGGAAATCGATCCGGTCCGCGCCGGTCGCCGCGAGGCAGACCGGAGCGTCGCTGCCGGGATCGTTGCCGCGATCGTTGTTGGGGTTCGACGGTTCGCTCAATTCGCCTCCTCGGCCGTCCTGCCGGCCCGCTCCGGACGCCGCCGCAGTGGCCGGGTTTCAAGGGTTTGACTCAGTTCGGGCGGGTGCATCGAATGATCGCCTCTGGCATACTTAAACCATGTCTAAGCAGCCGCCCGAAACCTCCCCGGAGAGCAACGACGGAGCCCGCGAAGACGCTGGAAATGCGCCGCTCCCGGGTGACGACGCGCCGAAAGAGATCGGCGGCCGTCAGGGTCCCGATCCTACGCGTTACGGCGACTGGGAGAAAGGCGGCCGTTGCATAGACTTCTGAGGTGCCGCCGGGCCAGCGGGCCCGAGGCGCCGGGCACACCCGCCGTGTAGAGGCTGTCATCCGGCGCCGGATGACGAGACCGCGCGGCCGTGTCCTGCGAGCGCGACAAGGGTTCGACGCCGGCATCGGGAACAGCTTCGTCAGACGAAAAAGAGGGACATGGACAACACCAACAGGCCACTGTCACCGCACATCGGTGTCTACCGCTGGCGCATCACTTCCACGCTTTCCATCCTGCATCGGGGAACGGGTGTGGCGCTGTCCCTCTCCACGCTGCTGCTGGCAGCCTGGCTGCTGGCCGCCGCCTCCGGCGATGCGGCCTACGAGTCCGTCGCCGGCTTCGTCGGCTCGCCGCTCGGGCTGCTGATCCTGCTCGGCGGCAGCTATGCCTTCTTCTTCCACCTCGGCAACGGCATCCGGCACCTGTTCTGGGACGCCGGCATGGGCTTCGAGATGGAGCAGGCGAGGGCATCCGGCTGGGCCGTGGTCGCCATCAGCGTAGTGGCAACGGCGGTGCTGTGGGCCGTCATCCTCGCGTCGGGCAGCTAGAGGGAGCACGCACATGACCATCAAGACTCCCATGGCCCGGGCGCTCGGGCTCGGATCGGCCAAATCGGGCACGGAACACTGGTGGATGCAGCGGGTGAGCGCCGTGGCGCTGGTGCCGCTGACCCTGTGGTTCGTCATCGCGCTGCTCGGCCTGGACGGGCTGGATCACGCCACGGTGACTGCCTGGATCGCCCGGCCGGTAACGGCAGTGCTGCTGCTGCTGCTGGTCGCGACCCTCACCTATCACTCGTTCCTCGGCACCCAGGTGGTGATCGAGGACTACACAGGCGGCGCCACCCGCGTGATTACCCTGATGGCCGTGCGTTTCCTGCACGTCGTGGTGGCCGTCGCGGCGCTGTTCGCCATCCTCAAGATCGCTTTCGGGACTGATACATGAGCCTGGACAAGGACTTCATCGACCACAAGTACGACGTGGTCGTCGTCGGCGCCGGCGGCGCCGGACTGCGCGCCACCTTCGGGCTGGCCGAGGCGGGTTTCACGACCGCCTGCGTGACCAAGGTGTTCCCCACCCGCAGCCACACCGTGGCCGCCCAGGGGGGCATCAGCGCCGCGCTCGGCAACATGGGCGAGGACGACTGGCGCTGGCACATGTACGACACCGTGAAGGGCTCCGACTGGCTCGGTGACCAGGACGCCATCGAGTACATGTGCAAGGAGGCCCCGGACGCGGTCATCGAGCTCGAGCACTACGGCGTGCCGTTCTCCCGCACCGAGGACGGGCGTATCTATCAGCGCCCCTTCGGCGGCATGACCACCCACTTCGGCGAGGGCACCGCGCAGCGCACCTGCGCGGCGGCGGATCGCACCGGGCACGCCATGCTGCACACGCTGTACCAGCAGTCGCTGAAGCACGAGGCGGAGTTCTTCATCGAGTACTTCGCCATCGACCTGATCATGGAAGACGGCGTGTGCCGGGGCGTCGTGGCGCTGGATCTCGCCACCGGCCGCCTGCATCGCTTCAGCGCACATCAGGTCATCCTCGCCACCGGCGGCTACGGCCGTGCCTACTTCTCCTGCACCTCCGCGCACACCTGCACGGGCGACGGGGGCGGCATGGTGCTGCGTGCCGGCCTGCCGGTGCAGGACATGGAGTTCGTGCAGTTCCATCCCACCGGCATCTACGGCGCGGGCTGCCTCATCACCGAAGGCGTGCGGGGCGAGGGCGGCTACCTCACCAACTCGGAGGGCGAGCGCTTCATGGAGCGCTATGCGCCGAACGCGAAGGACCTCGCGTCCCGGGACGTCGTCAGCCGGGCGGAGACCATCGAGATCCGCGAGGGCCGGGGCGTCGGCGCGGAGAAGGACCACTGCTACCTGCACCTGGAGCATCTCGGTCGCGAGGTGATCGAGGAGCGGTTGCCCGGCATCGCCGAGACGGCGAAGATCTTCGCCAACGTCGACGTGCTGAAGGAGCCCATCCCCGTCCTGCCCACCGTGCACTACAACATGGGCGGCATCCCGACCGACTACCGGGGCCGGGTGGTGACCTCCAGGGACGGCGACCCGGACAGCGTGGTGCCGGGGCTCATGGCTGTCGGCGAGGCGGGCTGCGTGTCGGTGCACGGTGCCAACCGGCTGGGCTCGAACTCTCTGCTGGACCTGGTGGTATTCGGCCGCGCTGCGGCGCGGCACTGCGCCGAGAGCATGGACCGGGGTGCGCGGCACAAGCCGCTGCCGGACGACGCGGGCAAGACGACCGTGGAGAAGATCCGCGGCCTGCTGGAGCGCGACGGCGAGCGCCCGACCGCCGAGATCCGCCTCGAGATGCAGAAGCTCATGCAGAATCACGCGGCGGTCTTCCGCACCGGCGACCTGCTGGCCGAGGGCATCGAGAAACTGAAGGACACCTTCGGTGACTACCGCCGGGTCAGCGTCGCGGACAAATCCATGGTCTGGAACTCCGATCTGGTGGAGACGCTGGAACTGGAGAACCTGCTGCTGAACGCACTGGCGACGATCCACTCGGCGGCCAACCGGAAGGAGTCCCGCGGCGCCCAGGCGCGCGAGGACTACCCGGACCGCGACGACGAGAACTGGATGAAGCACACGCTGGCCTGGGTCGGCGAGGACGGGGGCGTGGAGATCGACTACCGCCCCGTGCACGGTCAGACGCTGACGGACGAGGTCCAGGCCATCCCGCCCAAGGCGCGCACCTACTGACCCGGACGGGCACACCCCGACACGGCAACACCAAGAGGAATCGGCAGACGTGGCAGAATTTCGACTCCCGGAGAACTCACGGATAGGGAAGGGCCGCCATTTCCCCGCACCCGACGGCGCGAAGAACGTGCGCCGGTTCGTGATCTATCGCTACGACCCGGACAGCGGCGAGAACCCGCGCATGGACACCTACGAGGTGGACATGGACGAGTGCGGCCCCATGGTTCTCGATGCGCTGATCAAGATCAAGAACGAGGTCGACCCCACGCTCACCTTCCGCCGCTCCTGCCGGGAGGGCATCTGCGGCTCCTGCGCGATGAATATCGACGGCGGCAATCACCTGGCCTGCATCACCGCCAACGAGGACGTGGGCGGCGACATCAGGGTCTACCCGCTGCCGCATCTGCCGGTGGTGAAGGACCTGGTGGGCGATCTCACGAACTTCTACGCCCAGTACGCCTCCATCAAGCCCTGGCTGCAGACCCGCACGCCGGCGCCGCCGGACCGCGAGCGGCTGCAGTCGAAGGAGGACCAGGAGAAGATCAACAGCCCGTCGGCCTGCATCCTGTGCGCCTGCTGCTCCACCAGTTGCCCGAGCTACTGGTGGAACGGCGACCGCTACCTCGGTCCGGCCACGCTGCTGGCCGCCTACCGCTGGCTGGTGGACAGCCGGGACGAGGCCACCGGGGAGCGGCTGGACGCGCTGGAGGATCCCTTCCGCCTGTACCGGTGCCACACCATCATGAACTGCACCCAGACCTGCCCCAAGGGCCTGAATCCGGCGAAGGCCATCGCCGAGACGAAGAAGATGCTGGCCGAGCGCCGGCTCTGAGGGCCGGGCGGCGATGACGGATTCCGCAGCGCCGCCGGGGCGGCTGCGCTGGCTGTGCCGGCGTGGCATGCGCGAGCTCGACGTCCTCCTGAGCGGCTTCCTCGAACAGGAGTATCCGCGCCTGGATGAGCCCCTAAAGGCGGATTTCGCGGCCTTACTGGAGTCGCAGGACCCGGAGATATGGGCTTATCTGCTCGGCAGAGCCGAACCGGAGCCCGGGTTTGCCGACATCATCCGACGGATTCGCGATTTCTCTGCCCGTTGACCGCGCGCATGGGCGCTGGCTGCACGGTTACATCGCGGCGGTCGCGCTGCTCACGGCCTTTGCGCTGGCCGCAGTCGGCAGCGGCTGGGGCCGCCTGGCCGGCGTCCTGCCGCTGGCGGCGGGGCTGGTCTGTCACCGCCGCCTTGCCGCCTGCGCGGCCCTGCCCGAGGCCGTGAGCTTCGATCCGGCGGGCGGCTGGTCGCTCAGCACCGGTCACGGGGAAGTGTGCGTCAGCCTGTCGCCGGCGAGCTGGTTCGGCCGCGGCGCCGCGCTGGCCGCATTCCGCGGCGACGGCGGGCGGCGGTGGCTGGTGCCGCTGCGGCCGCCGCGCTCGCAGCGCGGGGACGACTGGCGCCGCCTGCGCATACTCTGGCGCACGCGGCGAGGCGCTTTGGTTGCAAACTCGCCCAACTGCTAGAATTGATTCGGTCGTCCCGGCGTCTTTCATCAGGTCCATCATGCGCTGTAGCCCGCCACGCTAGCGGCACGTCGCGTGAGGCGCATCACAAACCGCATCACAAACAAGGATTTTCCTGCTCGCCGATGCCTTATCCCGAGAACTTTCCAGACGGCCCCCTGTCTATTGCGTTGGCAGTGCGCGATACCGTCCTGCGTGAGTCCGACCGATGAGCGCGAAGCGGAGCGACGCCGCACTGGTAAAGCGGGTACAGCAGGGGGACAAGCAGGCTTTCAACCTGCTCGTGCTCAAGTACCAGACGAAGATCGTGAACCTGGTGATGCGCTATGTGCGGGACCCCGACGAGGCCAACGACGTGGCCCAGGAGGCATTCCTCAAGGCCTACCGGGCCCTGCCGCGGTTCCGGGGCGACAGCGCGTTCTACACCTGGCTGTACCGTATCGCCGTCAATACGGCCAAGAACTACCTGGTGGCGGCGAAGCGCCGGCCGGTGGAATACGACCTGGATCTCCAGGACCCGGAACAATACGACATGCAGGCCCGTCTCAAGGATATCGACAGCCCGGAACGGGTTCTGATGAAGGACGAGGTGCAGCAGACGATCAATGAGGCGATCCAGGATCTGCCCGAGGATTTGCGCACGGCGATTGTCCTGCGCGAGTTGGAAGGCATGACCTACGAGGAAATCGCCGAGACCATGGAGTGCCCCGTGGGTACCGTGCGCTCGCGCATCTTCAGGGCGAGGGAAGCCATCAGTAAACGGATCGAGCCGCTCCTCGCGTGAGGCGTGCGGTCCGGCAGAAGAGATCGGTGTGACATGAACGACAAGCTACGAGACCAGATGTCGGCCTTCCTGGACGACGAACTGCCCGACGGAGAAGCGGAGCTGTTGTTACGGCGGCTGCAGGGCGACGAGGAACTGCGGCGCGTCGCCGGGCGCTATCTGCTGATCGGACAGGCGCTGCGGGGCGAACGCCTGGCGGGCGTCGACCTGGCCGGGCGGGTGGCGGCGGCGCTCGACGACGAGACCACCTACGGCGGCACCGTAGCCGGGCCCGTCCGCTCCCGCTGGCTGCGCCCGGCGGCCGGCGTGGCGGTGGCCGCGACCGTGGCGGTGGTCGCGCTGATGGGGCTGCAGAACACCGGCGAGGTGGCCGGGCCCGAGGCGGTCACCGCGGACACCGCCGAGGAAGCCCCGGTGGCGGCACCCCTGGATGCGGCCGCCGAAGGCTACGCCTACACCGTTCCGGCGGATGCGCCCGTGACCGTCCGGCCGGTGAGTGCCGTGCCGGCGCGGCTGACCAACTACATGATCAGCCACGGCGAGCGGGCTGGTACACTCATGCGCAGCGGCATGCACAGCCGCATCGTCACGCAGCCGAACGGACCGCTGGTAAATGCCACGGAATACGCCACGGAAACCTCCACGGAAAACTCCACGGTGACCTCTGAAGACGGACGGACGGGAACGGCAGAGAACCCGGCGGATGATGCGGCCCGGTAACGCAGCGGTGCGCGGCGGCAGCCTCTTCGCCGGCTTCGCCGCCGCGGCGCTGTGCGGCGCCGCGCTGGCGGCGGAACCCTCGCCCATGGAATGGCTGCAGCGCATGGCGGTGGCCGTCGAGCAGGCGAACTACAGCGGCACCGTCGTGCGGGTGCATAACGGTCAGGTGCAGACGCTGCGCATCGTCCATCGTTATGAAGACGGCGAGGTGAGCGAGAAGCTCGAATCCCTGGACGGGGCCGGCCGGGAGATCATCCGGGCCGGCGACGAGGTGCACTGCATCCTGCCCGAGAGCCGCATGGTGCTGGTCGAGCAGCAGATCAACCAGGAAGGTCTGTTCGGCCGTCTCGCCGTGCAGCCCGAGGCGCTGTCGCGCAGCTACGACCTCACCATCGAGGACTACGAACGCGTGGTGGGCCGCCCGTCGGTGCAGCTGGCCATCCGCCCCCGCGATCATTTCCGCTTCGGTCACCGACTCTGGCTGGACAAGGCCTCCGCCCTGCCGCTGCGGCGTCAGGTGGTGGGCACCGGCGGCGACATCGTCGAGGAGATGCGCTTCGCCGAGATCACCATCGGCAAGCCCATCCCGGCCTCGGCGTTTCGCCCGTCGATGGACATCGAGGGTTTCACCTGGGTGCGGGACGCCGGGCAGACGCCCGGGCGCGACGACGTCAATCCCACCGGCTTCGAGGCCCGGGAAGTGCCGAGCGGCTTCCGGCTGGTCTCCGCGGGCACGGAGCGTTTCCCGGACAGCGAGGGCGAGGTGGCCCACATCGTCTATTCCGACGGCGTCGCCAGCGTGTCCGTCTTCGTCGAGGCCGGGCAGCAGGCGGGCGGCAAGCTCGAAGGCGCCTCCCGTATCGGCGCCGCCTACGCCTTCGGCACCGTGGTCAACGGACACCAGGTCACGGTGATCGGCGAGGTGCCGGGGCATACGGTGCGGATGATCGCCAATTCTCTCGCCGCCGCGCCTGCCGGTGAGTGACAGCGACGGACTGCTGGTCCGCGACGGCCGGGTCGAGGCGGTCGACGGGCAGAGCGTGGCGGTGCGGGTGGCAGCGGCGGGCGCCTGCGCGCGCTGCGCCCGCGGCGAGGGCTGCGGTTTCGGTTTCGCGGCGGCGCGCGCAGGCGAGGGCCGGCTGATACTGACCAGGCCCCCGGGTTACCGCCCGGCGCCGGGCGACACCGTCCGCGTGGCCATGAAGCAGCGCGGTCTCGCCGGTGCCGCCGTTGCGGTCTACGGCATCCCGCTCGCGGGCCTGCTGGCGGGCAGCGTGGCGGCGACCCTGCTGGGTCTCGGCGAGCCTGCCGCTGTCGGCCTCGCGTTCGGCGGATTCGCGGCGGCTCTGCCGCTGGCCCGGGGGGTATCGCGGCGTCTGGACGCGGACGGCCGCTGCCATCCCCGCCTGCTCGTGGACGGATCGGCGGAGGCCGCCGCGGATGCGTGAGCTGACGGTATTTACCCGGCGCGGCTGTCACCTGTGCGAGGTCCTCATCGAGGAACTGATGCCGCTGACGCGGGGCCGGGTCCGCCTCCACCTGCGCGACGTGGACCGCGACCCGGACCTGGTCGAGCGCTACGGGTTGCGCGTGCCGGTGCTCGAGGCGGACGGCCGGGTGCTCTGCGAGGCCAGACTGGACCGGGCGCGGGTGCTGGAATACCTGGATCAGTGCGGCGCACCCACTGAAATCGGCGAACCGGAACCCCCGGGCCGTTTATAATCCGCGCTGCCCCGGGGACTCTCGGGTATCCGGGCCCGCCCGGGCACCGCGAGCCGGCTCCCCGCGCACCATCCTGAGTCGACTCCGCTTATATGAAGAATATCCGCAACTTCTCGATCATCGCCCATATCGACCACGGCAAGTCCACCCTGGCCGACCGCATCATCCACATCTGCGGGGGGCTGAGTGACCGGGAGATGGCCGCCCAGGTGCTGGATTCGATGGACCTGGAGCGCGAGCGGGGCATCACCATCAAGGCGCAGACCGTATCGCTGGAGTACACGGCGACGGATGGCCGCGTCTACGAGCTGAACTTCATCGATACGCCGGGCCACGTGGACTTCTCCTACGAGGTCTCCCGTTCGCTGGCCGCCTGCGAGGGCGCGCTGCTGGTGGTGGATGCCGCCCAGGGCGTAGAGGCGCAGAGCGTCGCCAACTGCTACACGGCCATCGATCAGGGGCTCGAGGTGGTGCCCGTCCTGAACAAGATCGACCTGCCGGCCGCGGAGCCCGAGAAGGTGATCAACGAGATCGAGGAGATCATCGGTCTGGAGGCGCACGACGCCGTGCTGGTCAGCGCGAAGACCGGCGAGGGGGTGCGCGAGCTGCTGGATACGCTGGTCACCCGCATACCGCCGCCGGTGGGCGACACGGAAGCGCCCCTGCAGGCACTCATCGTCGATTCCTGGTTCGACAACTACGTGGGCGTGGTCTGTCTGGTGCGGGTGGTGAACGGCACGCTGACGAACCGGGACAAGATCCGCGTCATGTCGACCGGCCGCGCCCACCAGGTGGACCGCGTGGGCAAGTTCACGCCGAAGATGCTCGATACGGAAACGCTGGAGGCGGGCGAGGTGGGCTTCGTCATCTCCAGCATCAAGGAGATCGACGGAGCGCCCGTCGGCGACACGCTGACCATCGACAAGCGGCCCTGCGACAAGCCGCTGCCCGGCTTCCGCGAGATGCAGCCGCGGGTGTTCGCGGGCCTGTTCCCGACCCAGTCCGACGACTACGAGACCTTCCGCGAGGCGCTGCAGAAGCTCAGGCTGAACGACGCCGCGCTGCACTTCGAGCCCGAGACCTCGGTGGCGCTCGGGTTCGGCTTCCGCTGCGGCTTCCTCGGCATGCTGCACATGGAGATCGTGCAGGAGCGGCTCGAGCGCGAGTACGGCATCAACCTCATTACCACGGCGCCCACCGTCGTCTACGAAGTGCTGACCGTGAGCGGAGAGATAATCAGCGTGGACAATCCGTCCGCCCTGCCGCCGACCGGCGAGATCGCCGAGATCCGCGAGCCGATCATCGTCGCCGGCATCCTGGTGCCCGAGGAGCACGTCGGCGCCGTCATGAAGCTGTGTATCGAGAAGCGCGGCGTGCAGACCAAGATGCTCTACCTCGGCGGCCAGGTCTCGCTGGAGTACGAGATGCCGCTGTCGGAGGTCGTGCTCGACTTCTTCGACCGCCTGAAGTCCGCCAGCCGCGGTTTCGCCAGCTTCGATTATCATTTCGCCCGCTTCCAGGCGGCCGATCTCGTGCGTCTCGACATCCTGATCAACAAGGAGAAGGTGGACGCGCTGTCGGTCATCGTCCATCGGGACAAGGCCTATCCAAGGGGCCGGGAACTGGTGGAGAAGATGAAGGAACTGATACCGCGGCAGATGTTCGAGGTGGCCATACAGGCGGCGATCGGCGCCCACGTCATCGCGCGCAGCACGGTCAAGGCACTGCGCAAGAACGTGACCGCGAAGTGCTACGGCGGTGACGTCAGCCGCAAGCGCAAGCTGCTGGAGAAGCAGAAGGAGGGCAAGCGGCGCATGAAACAGCTGGGCTCCGTGGAGATTCCCCAGGAGGCTTTCCTTGCCGTACTGCAGGTGGAGAAGTAAGGTGCTCAACCGGATCGTCGTGCGGAAATGAAATTGGACCTGTCACTGCTGTTGGTACTGGCCACGCTGATCACCGGCGTGATCTGGCTCGTGTGGGCGCTGGCCGGCCGCGGGCGCCGCGCCGGCGCGGGGGCGGAGGCCGGTGGCGGCATGCCGAAGATCGTGGAGTATTCGCGCTCATTCTTCCCCGTGCTGCTGCTGGTGCTGGCAATACGCTCGTTCGCCTTCGAGCCCTACCGCATCCCGTCGAGCTCCATGGTGCCCACCCTGCTGGTGGGAGACTTCATCTTCGTCTCCAAGTACTCCTACGGCCTGCGGCTGCCGGTGCTGCACACCGAGGTGGTGGAAACTGGCCGGCCGGAGCGGGGCGATATCGCAGTCTTCCGGCTGCCCTCCAACCCGGACATCAACTACATCAAGCGCGTGGTCGGACTGCCCGGCGACGAGATCGTGTACCGCAATCATCGGCTGTTCATCAACGGCGAGCCGGTCGAGATGGAGGCCGCCGCGCGCTGGACCGAGGACGGCGAGGCGGGCCAGCTGTTCATAGAGCGGCTGGGCGATAACGAACACCTGGTCCTGCTCCAGCGCAGCCCGCTGTCGGGCGTCTACCGCTTCGAGGTGCCCGAGGCCTGCTATTTCATGATGGGCGACAACCGGGACAACAGCCGGGACAGCCGCTTCCCGCAGGTGGGCTGCGTGCCGGAGGACAACCTGGTGGGGCGGGCCAGCCGCATCTGGCTCAACTGGCGCTGGGGCGAGTGGCCGCGCTGGGATCGCATCGGCGATAAAATCCGATAATGTGGCGCAGGTCACTGCGTGATCGGTTAATATCGCGTGACATAACGCTTTCCCAGCAGGTTCCGGAGGCGGATATGGTGGAGATTCGTCACATCGATTGCGGCGGCAGGCAGCGGGGCATGACGACACTCGGCATGCTCATCCTCGTGGCCTTCGTCGGCCTGTTCGTGTTCGCCGGCATCCGCCTGGTGCCTGTCTACCTCGAGCACATGAAGATCGTGAGCGTGCTCGACGGGGTGAAGGACGAGTTCGAGGGGCAGGGCCCGACCCGGCAGGACCTGATGCGTTCTCTGTCGCGGCGCTTCGACATCGAGAGCATCAACATCATCAGCGAGCGGGATCTCAGCATCAAGAAGATCGCGGATGGCTATGTGATCGAGGCCGATTACGAGAACCGCACGCCGTTCATCTCCAATATCTCGTTCGCCGTGAAGTTCAACAAGACCGTCGAGGTCCGCAGCTGATCTCAGCGGATCGAGGGGCGCCGCAGCGGGCTTTGGAAGACATCACCCAATGGGTCCGGCGGACCTTCGACTACGAGTTCGGCGATACCACACTGCTGGAGCGCGCGCTCACGCATCGCAGCGCGCCGGGACGCAGTAACGAGCGGCTCGAGTTCCTGGGCGATGCGGTGCTCGACTGCGTTATCTCCGACGCCCTCATCTCGCTGCGCCCCGACGCCGAGGAGGGGGAACTGAGCCGGCTGCGTTCGCGCCTGGTGCGCGACCATTCCCTGGCGCAGATCGCCCGCCAGCACGGCCTGGGGGAGCACCTGAAGCTCGGCTCCGGCGAGATGAAGAGCGGCGGCTTCCGCCGGGACTCCATCCTGGCAGACGGACTGGAGGCGCTGCTGGGGGCCATCTTCCGCGACGGCGGCTACGCGGAGGCCGAGCGGGTGGTGCGCCGGCTCTATGCGCGCCGGCTCGAGCACCTGCCCGAGGGCGATTCCCTGAAGGATCCGAAGACCCGCCTGCAGGAATGGCTGCAGGCCCGCGGCCTGCCGCTGCCCGCCTACGAGCTCACCGGGGCCAGCGGACCGGCGCACGCGCAGCGTTTCGAGGTACGCTGCCGGCTGGTGCAGCCCGAAGGCGAAGCGACGGCGAGCGGTGCCAGCCGCCGGGAGGCCGAACAGGAGGCCGCGCGCCGGCTGCTTGCCTCGCTGAGCGCCGGTTCGCCATCGTAGGACCCCATCGTAGGACCCCATCGTAGGACCCCATGTCGGAACAACAGCAACAGGACCACAGGTGCGGTTTCGTGGCCGTCGTCGGGCGGCCGAATGTGGGCAAGTCCACGCTGATCAACCGCATCGTCGGCCGCAAGGTGAGCATCGTCACGCCGCGGCCCCAGACCACCCGCCACCGCATCCACGGCATCACGGAGCGTGAGGGCGCGCAGATCATCTTCGTGGACACGCCGGGCCTGCACGGCAACCAGCCGCGCGCCATCAACCGGGCGATGAACCGGGCGGCCACCGGTGCCGCCGCGGAGGCGGATCTGCTGCTGTTCCTTTTCGACGCCAGGGGCTGGCGCGGGGCGGACCAGATGGTGCTGGAGCGCATCCGCGACTCGGGTCACCCCGTCATCGCGGTCGCCAACAAGGCCGATCTCGTGCGGCCGAAGGAGCGTCTGCTGGAGACGCTGGCGCGGGTCGCCGACCAGGCGGATTTCGCCGAGATCGTGCCGCTCTCGGCGCGCACCGGCGACAACGTGAACCGACTGCTCGAGCTCATCCCGCGCTACCTGCCGCTCTCGCCGCCGCTGTACGACCGGGACACCGTCACCGACCGCAGCGAGAGCTTCATGGCCGCGGAGCTGATCCGCGAGAAGCTGACGCTGAGGCTGCGCGACGAACTGCCCTACGGGCTCACCGTGGTCATCGAGAAGTTCGACCGCAGCCGCACCGGCTACGAGATCCACGCCGTCGTGTACGTGGACAAGCCGTCCCACAAGGGGATCGTGGTCGGACGGGGCGGCGGCGTCCTGAAGGCGGTGGGCACCGCGGCCCGGCGGGAGCTGAAACGGATGCTCGGCGCGCCCGTGCACCTGGAGCTGTGGGTCAAGGTGCGCGAGAACTGGGCGGATAGCGAGAAGAGCCTGCGCGAGTTCGGTTACGAGTCCCGGTGAGCCAGCGCTCCCGCATCGCCTCCCAGCCCGGCTTCCTGCTGCACAGCCGGCCGTTCCGGGACTCGAGCCAGCTGATCGAGATCTTCAGCCGGGACCACGGCCGCATCGGCCTGGTGGCGCGCGGCGTGCGCTCCGCCCGCTCGCGCTACCGCGGGGTACTGCGACCCTTCGCCCCGCTGGAGCTGTCCTGGTCCATCGCCGGCGACCTCGGCACGTTGACCGGCGTGGAGGCGGCCGGCCGGCTGCCCGACCTCTCCGGCGATGCGCTGATGGCCGGTTTCTACGTGAACGAGCTGGTGCTGAAGCTCACCCATCGCCACGACGCCCAGCCCGACGTCTACGCCGCCTATGAGGCGGCGGTGACCGGCCTGACCAGCCGTCTCGACGTGGAGTTCACGCTGCGTTGCTTCGAGCTCAGGCTGCTGCGCGCCATCGGCTACGGCCTCGATCTGGAGCATGATATGGTTACCGGCCTGCCGGTGGAGGACGACGCCTGGTACCGGGTGAAGGCGGCGGAGGGCGTCGCCCGGGTCACCGCGGACGGCCCCGACGCCTCCCTGTACAGCGGCGCCGAACTCCGCGACATCGCCGCCGAACGGCTGGAGGATCCGGTGCTCCTGAAACGGGCGCGCCGTATCCTGCAGGTGGCGCTGGAGCACTGCCTGGAAGGCAGGGAGCTCAGCAGCCGGCGGGTGATGCGCGCGATGCGCCGGCGCAGCGAAGCAGGCGACGGCGAGGCCCGTTAGGGCCGGAGCCGGTCTGCGCCCGGCCGGACAGGAAGACAGCGAGATGCAGACACTGAAACTCGGAGTGAACATCGACCACGTGGCCACCCTGCGCCAGGCGCGGGGCACGCGCTATCCCGATCCCGTGGAGGCGGCGTTCATCGCGGAGCGTGCGGGCGCCGACAGCATCACCGTGCACCTGCGCGAGGACCGGCGCCACATCCAGGACCGGGACGTGCGCGTGCTGGCCGGGACGCTGCAGACGCGCATGAACCTGGAGATGGCCGTCACGGAGGAGATGATCGCCATCGCCCTCGAGCTGCGGCCCGCCGATTGCTGCCTGGTGCCGGAGAAGCGGGAGGAGCTCACGACCGAGGGCGGCCTCGATGTCCTCTCGCGTCGTGACGAGGTGACCGACGCCGTGCTGCAGCTCTCCACGGCAGGCATCCGTCCCTCCCTGTTCATCGATCCGGATCCCGAGCAGCTCAGGGCGGCCTACGATTGCGGCGCGCCGGTGGTGGAACTGCACACGGGTGCCTACGCGGAGGCGGACGGTGCGGAGCAGGCCGGGGAACTCGAGCGCATCCGCGAGGCCGCGCGCTTCGGGGCGGAGAACGGCCTGACCGTGCACGCCGGGCACGGCCTGCACTATCACAACGTGGGGCCGATCGCCGCCATCCCGGAGATCGTCGAGCTCAACATCGGCCATGCCATCATCGCCCGTGCCGTCATCGAGGGACTCGGCGCCGCCGTGGCGCGCATGCGCGAGCTGATGCAGGGAGCGCGGGGCTCTTGATATTCGGCGTCGGCACGGACGTCGTCGAGATCTCCCGTATCGCCGATGCCTACCAGCGGTTCGGGGAGCATTTCGTGCGCCGGCTGCTGATGCCGCGGGAAGCCGAGCTGTTCCGGCGCAACAAGCGCCCGGTGCGATTCCTGGCGATGCGCTTCGCGGCCAAGGAGGCGGTGGTGAAGGCCATGGGCACCGGTTTCGCCCACGGCATGTGGATCCGGGATGCCGGCTTCGTGCCCGATCCCCGAGGGCGTCCGGTGGTGATCTTCTCGGAGCGCGGGCAGGCCGTCTGCCGCCAGCTGGGCATCGGCAACACCCACGTCAGCCTCACCGACGAGGCGGGGCTGGTGCTTGCATTCGCCGTCGCGGAGAGGGCAGACGGGCCGCCCGTCAATGATCCAGTGGATGATAAGTCAAATTAAGAAGATAGCTTAATGCATTGTTTTTCCTTTGATATAGAGACCATACCCGACATCGAGGCGGGGCGGCGCCTGTGGGATCTGGGCGACCTGTCCGACGACGACGTGGCGACCGCCATGACCTTCAAGCGGCTGCAGGATGCCGGCACGGAGTTCATGCCCCTGCATCTGCACCGGGTGGTCGCCATCTCGGTGGCGCTCAGGACCGGCGACAGCTTCCGGGTCTGGAGCCTCGGCGAGCCGGATGCCGACGAGGCGGAGATCGTCACCCGCTTCTTCGACGGCATCGAGCGCTTCGCACCCACGCTCGTGTCCTGGAACGGCAGCGGCTTCGACCTGCCGGTGCTGCATTACCGGGCCCTAATGCACGGCGTGGTGGCGTCGCGCTACTGGGAGACCGGCGACAGCGAGCGGGACTACCGCTACAACAACTACCTCGGCCGCTTCCACTGGCGCCATATCGATCTCATGGACGTGCTGTCCGGCTATCAGGCCCGCGCCCGGGCGGGCCTGGACGACATCGCCGTGATGCTCGGATTCCCCGGCAAGCTCGGCATGAGCGGCGACAAGGTCTGGGGCGCGTGGCAGGCCGGCGACATCGAGGGCATACGCAATTACTGCGAGACCGACGTCGTCAACACCTACCTGGTGTATCTGCGCTTCGAGTTCATGCGCGGCCGTATGTCGGCGGCCGACCTCGAGCAGGAATACGAACGGGTGCGCCGGAGCCTCGGCGAGAGCGGGGAGGCACACTTCGCGGAGTTCCTCGAGGCCTGGGACGGTGCCGCCGGCCGCTGAGGCCTGCGCCATCGCGAAGAAAATGGCGAAGAAGCAGCGCGAGCCGGAAGAGGCCGGCATCCTGGGCATTACCCACGACGGCCGGGGCATCGCCAACGTGCCCGGCAAGAAGGTATTTGTGGACGGCGCCCTTGCCGGCGAGCGGGTGCGCTTCCTGCGGCTGCGGCGGCGGAAGAACTTCGACGAGGCTCGGCTGGAGGCCGTGCTGGAGCCCTCGCCGGATCGGGTGGAGCCGCGCTGCGCGGTCTACGGCATCTGCGGCGGCTGTTCGCTGCAGCACCTGGCCGCCGAGCGTCAGATCGAGGCCAAGCAGCAGGTCCTGCTCGACAACCTGGAGCGCATCGGCGGCGTCACGCCGGAACGGGTGCTCGAGCCGCTGCGCGGGCCCGCCTGGAATTACCGGCGCCGGGCCCGCCTGGGCGTGCGCTATGTCCAGGGCAAGGGCAGGGTGCTGGTGGGCTTCCGGGAGCGCTTCAAGCCCTACGTCACCGACACGGGCCGCTGCGAGGTCCTCGCGGAGCCCGTCGGCGGGCTGCTCGGCGAACTCGCGGAGCTGATCTCCGGGCTGTCCGTGCGCGAGCAGATCCCCCAGATAGAGGTGGCCGTCGGCGACAACCTCACTGCGCTGGTACTGCGCGTGCTCGAGACGCCGTCGGCGGAGGACGAGGCGCGGCTCAGGGGCTTCGCGGAGGCGCACGAGCTGCGCTTCTTCCTGCAGACCGGCGGGGCGGACACGGTGCG
The DNA here is from genome assembly GCF_040706535.1 of Lentisalinibacter orientalis. NCBI lineage: Bacteria > Pseudomonadati > Pseudomonadota > Gammaproteobacteria > Woeseiales > Woeseiaceae > Lentisalinibacter > Lentisalinibacter orientalis. The sequence goes on along the minus strand of NZ_JAPDRJ010000003.1, from coordinate 427,995 downwards.
GCCGCTGCCGGATGCCGACGGCGGCCTGCCCGAGCCGCTCCGCTACGAGCTGCCCGAGTTCGACCTGTCGATCCGGTTCCGGCCGCTGGACTTCATCCAGGTGAACGGCGCACTGAACCGGGCGCTGGTGTCCCGGGCGGTGGAGCTGCTCGAGCCCGGGCCGGAGGAGCGCGTGCTGGATCTGTTCTGCGGCATCGGCAATTTCACGCTGCCGCTGGCCAGGCGGTCCGGCGAAGTGCTGGGCATCGAGGGCAGCACCGATCTGGTGCGACGGGCGGAGGAGAATGCGGCGGCTAACGGCCTCGGCAATGCCGCCTTCCTGAACCGCGACCTGGCCGAGCCCGATCCGGGCGAGGACTGGCTGCGTTCCGACTGGGACCGGGTCCTGCTCGATCCCGCGCGGCCGGGCGCGGACGCGCTGGCACGGCACTTCGCCGAGCGGCCGCCGCGGCGGCTGGTGTACGTGTCCTGTCACCCGGGCACCCTGGCGCGGGACGCGGGCACGCTGACCGCCCCGGGGCGTCTCGGATTGTCTGCGGCCGGCGTTCTGGATATGTTCCCCCATACCAGCCACATGGAATCCGTCGCGGTATTCGACAGAATATGATGAAGTTCAGAGTTTTAGACTCAGATGCTGAAGTATTTTGTCGGACGGGGGCGAGATCTTCGGCAGGAACGACGGAGGGCGCATGTCACTCGGCCCGCTGATGGCGGACATCGAAGGGACGGAACTGACGCCGGCGGACCGGGATTTCCTGATGCATCCGGCCGTGGGCGGCGTGATCCTGTTCAGCCGCAACTATGCCTCGCCGGATCAGCTGACCGCCCTGACGGAGGCGATCCACCGGCTGCGCACGCCGGCGCTGCTGGTCGCCGTCGATCAGGAAGGCGGCCGCATCCAGCGCTTCCGCGAGGGTTTCACCGAGCTGCCGGCCGCCCGCTGGCTCGGGCGGCGCTATGACGTGGATCCGGACACCGGCCGACGGCTCGCCCGCCACACTGGCTGGTTGCTGGCAGCCGAGCTGGGTGCGGTCGGTGTCGACTTCTCCTTCGCACCGGTGCTCGATCTCGACTGGGGTCTCAGCGAGGTCATCGGCGACCGGGCCTTCCACGCCCACCCGGAGGCGGCCGGCGAACTCGCGGCGGCCTACATGCACGGGATGCAGGACGCCGGCATGGCGGCGGTGGCCAAGCATTATCCCGGGCACGGCGCGGTGGTGCCGGACTCCCATGAGGAACTGCCGGTCGACCGCCGTCCCTACGGCGAGATCATGGAAGACCTGAAGCCCTTCGAGCGACTCGTGCGCGCCGGCGTACCCGGCATCATGACGGCCCACGTGGTCTACAGCGAGATGGATGCCCGCCCGGCTACCTTTTCCCGCTGGTGGATCGGCGAGGAGCTGCGCGGGCGGCTGGGCTACAACGGCGCCGTGTTCTCCGACGACCTCAGCATGAAGGCCACAGAGAGCGTCGGCAGCATGTCGCGCCGGGCGCGGGCGGCGCTGGATGCCGGCTGCGACATGGTGCTGGTCTGCAACGACCGGGCACGTGCCGAGGCGACGGCCGAGGGCCTCGGCGATTACCGCAATCCGCCCAGCCTCGTCCGCCTGGCCCGTTTCCACGGGCGGCGGCGTACCGGCCGCCAGCGGCTGCTGGGCGGCGAGCGCTGGCAGGCGCTGCACGCCGAACTCGCGGAGGCCATGGACCGACCGGTGCTGGAACTCGATGCCTGACGACGCCTCCTGCGGCAAGGGCGGCGACGTGCGCATCCCCGAGGGTGCCGAGCGTATCGCGAGCCCGGAGGAGGTGGCTGCCGCCTTCGATCGGCTGGCCGGCGACATCAGCGCGCGCCTGGCCGGCCGCGAGCCCGTGCTGGTCGCCGTGCTGGAGGGCGGGCGCATGCCGGCCAATGAGATCTCCCGCCGGCTCGGCATCTCCCACGTAAACGACACGCTGCGGGTAGGGCGCTATGGCCGCGGTGCGACCGGCGGAGAGCTGCGCTGGCAGGCCGTGCCGGAGACGCCGCTCGCGGGCCGGTCGGTGCTCGTCGTCGACGACATCCTCGACGAGGGCGTCACGCTGGCGGCCGTCGCGAATCATTGCCGCGAGGCCGGGGCCGAGGAGGTGCTCACCTGCGTGCTGACCGTCAAGGATCTGCCCGACCGCGCAGCGCGCTTCAGCCCGGACTTCGTCGGCCTGCTGGTGCCGGACCGCTACATCGTCGGCTGCGGCATGGACTATCAGGGACGGTGGCGAGAGCTGCCGGGCCTGTACGCTCTCGAGGAACCCTTGTAGCAGGCCAGGTAACGGGCGAGGTAATGGGCGAGGTAATGGGCGAGGTAATGGGCGAGGTAATGCAGGAAGGGACGAAGGACAGCGGAATTGCCGTGATCGGCGGCTCCGGGCTGGAGCGCATGCCCGGCGTGGAGGTGGTCGACACGCGGGAGATGACGACGCCGTTCGGTCCGCCGTCCGCGCCGCTGATGGAGCTGGCCGCGGAGGGCGAGCGGTTCTGGTTCCTGTCCCGCCACGGCGACCGGCACGACATCGCACCCCACCGGGTGAACTACCGGGCCAACCTCTGGGCCCTGGACCAGCTCGGCGTGTGCCGCGTGATCGCGGTCAACGCCGTCGGCGTCATACCCGCGGAGCCGCCGCTGGGCACGCTGGCCGTGCCGGACCAGCTCATCGATTACAGCTGGGGCCGGGAGCCCACCTTCTTCGACGGCGAGTCCGGGCCGCTCGAGCACATCGATTTCACGGAGCCCTACGATGCGGCCCTGCGCCAGGTATTGATCGGCCGCGCCGCCGCCCTGGGCATCCCGTGCCGCGCCGGCGGGATCTACGGCGTCACCCAGGGTCCGCGGCTCGAGACCCGGGCAGAGGTGGACCGGCTGGCGCGGGACGGCGTCGAGTACATCGGCATGACGGGCATGCCGGAGGCGGTGCTGGCACGGGAGCTCGCGCTCGAATACGCTTGTTTGGCGGTGCTGGTCAATCGCGCGGCCGGACGGGGCCAGGCGGCGATACACGCGGACCTGGAGGAGAACCTCACTCGTGGCGCCGAAGCGGCCAGCCGCGTGGCGCTGGCACTGGTCGTCAGCGCCGCAGCGCCGTCGCCGGAGGATGCCTGAGAACCGATGAAGTCACTGTCCAAGAATCTGCTGGAGTCACTGCTGCTCGGCCTGCCCGAGGGGATGATGGTGGTGACGAGGCAGGGCGAGGACTGGCAGGCCGTGTTCTTCAACCCGGCGTTCGGCGAGCTGGCGCGGCTCAGCCCGGGGGAGGTGTCGGGCCAGAGCCTGAAGAGCATCCTGCACAAGGTCGGCGGCCGCGACGACTGGCCGCGGGTGGCGCAGGCGCTGGCGGACCGCGAGCCGATCTATCTCACCGTGTATCCGGGCATGCCGGACGAGCCCGGGCCGCCGTTGTCCCTGTGTGTGACGCCGCTGGAGGCGTCCGAGGGGAAGGAATACGCGGCCTGCCACCTGTCGTTGCGCAGGGGCGAGGCACAGGCGGCGGACGGTCCCCCGGACCCCGCCGAGGCACTGCCGGCGACGGAGAGGCGGGACGCGTCGACGGGACTCGCGCCGCGCGCGTTCTTCGACGGCGTGCTGACCCACGACTGGGCGCTGGCCCGCCGGGAGGGCCACCGTCTGTCCCTGCTCGTCTTCCGCATCGAGGCGTTCGGAGCCTATCTCGATACCTTCGGCCGGCATGCCACCGAGTCGATGATCCGGCGGGTCGCCCGCTGCATTACCCGGCGCCTGCGCCGGGCCAGCGATATCGCTTCCCGGCTGGAGGAGGACTGCATCGTGGCACTGGTCCACGGCGGCGACGAGTCCGCGGTGCGCGCCTTCGCCGATTCCATCACCCGTCAGGTACGTGAACTCGGCATCCATCACCCGCACTCGCCGGTGGGCCGGTTCGTCACGGTCCATTGCACGGTCACCGCCGCGCTGCCCGACGCCGAGCAGGACGCCAACGATTTCGTCATGGAAGCCCTGGCCTCGTCGGCCGAGCACTGAACGCGTCAGTCGGGCGCAGGCGAGGCGTCTGTGGGCGCCGGATCCGCCGCTGCTCCCGAGCCGGTGCCCGACGCTTCCCCGGCGGGTTCTTCCTCCACTTCCACCGGCGTCACCTTCGCCAGCACGCCGTAGCGGGGATGGTCGTAGTAGTGGAGTTCGCCGCTGCGCAGCTTGCGCCGCTCGCTGAGCCGGTACACGTCGGGCTCCAGCGCGTCCAGCGGCTCGCCGGCGTCCCGCCGCCCCCGGTCCGGGAATAGCGGCTCGGCCGTTGTCGTCTCCGGCGCGGGCAGGGACCGCCCCGGCTGCGACCACAGTTCCAGGTCCAGCTCCAGGTGCAGGAAGCGCGAGCGGTACAGCCGGGCCTCGCCCTGCAGGCGTTCCGGCAGCTCCGCAAGGCGGGACAGCGCCAGCGGCCGCGCCGTCTCCGGATCGTAACCCGGCTGCTGCCAGGCGATGTGCAGCAGCGGTTGGTAACCGTCCGTATTGCGGAGCCGCCGATACATCTCGCCCAGTTCGAGTTCCTCTTCCGGCAGCGGCATGAAACGGAAGACCGGTTGTTCGGGTTGATCCGCGTCGATGCCGGTCTCGCCCTCGGGATCGGCCGATGCCCCGGGCGAGGCGGCGTCCGCGACGGGCCGTTCTGGAAGGCGGTCGCCCCGCAGAGCGCCGCTCTCGGCGGCCTCGGCGTGGGCCTCGCTCCCGGCGTCTGCCTCGTCACCGGTTGCGGTGTCGTCGGCAGGGTCCGGCGGCGCGGACCAGTCCTCGGTGCTGCCGGCGAGCGAGTCGCCGTACTCGAAGACGATCAGCTCCACCCGGTATTGCTCGAGGGGCTCTTCGGCCCCGGTATCGGCCGGCACGCCGTCGGCCGACCCGGGCGGCGCCTGCTCCTGGGCCGGGAGCGGGCCCGCGGCCAGCAGCAGCACCGCGGCGAAGGCCGGCGCGAGGGCGGCTCGGAAGCAGCGTAGCCCGGTGAATGCTGTGCCCGGTGTGACCATGGCGCTAGCTTGCCATCGCCTCCGGCCGGGCGCCAGCGGCCAGACGGCCCAGCAGCGCGTGCAGATGCCCCACCCGATCGTCCACTTCGGGCAGCGGCGCGCGGAAGTTCAGCCGGTCGTCGTTCTTCAGGCGGTAGATGCTGCCCGGCTCCTGGATGAGCTCGATGAGCGTGATGGGCTCGACGGCCGGCTCCGGACCGAACTGCACCGAGCCGCCCTCCGGGCCGACGTCGATCTTGCGGATGCCCAGCGGCTCGGCCGCGATACGCAGCTCGGCCACCTGCAGCAGCCGGCGCGCCGGTTCCGGCAGCAGGCCGAAGCGGTCGATGAGTTCCACCTGCAGCTCGCGCAGATCGTCGGCGCTGTCGGTGCCGGCGATGCGCTTGTACAGCACCAGGCGCAGGTGCACGTCGGGCACGTAGTCGTCGGGCAGCAGGGCGGCGCAGTGCAGGTTGATCTCGACGCCGCCGTGCAGGGGCTTGTCGAAGTCCGGCTGGTCGCCCCGGCGCAGGCTCTCCACGGCCCGCTGCAGCATCTCGGTGTACAGCGCGAAGCCGATCTCCTGGATCTGCCCGCTCTGCTCGTCGCCCAGCAGTTCGCCGGCGCCGCGGATCTCCAGATCGTGGCTGGCCAGCGCGAAGCCGGCGCCCAGATCCTCCAGCGAATCGATGGCCTCCAGCCGCTTCACCGCGTCGGCGGTCATGGCGCCTTTCGGCGGCGCGATCAGGTAGGCATAGGCGCGGTGATGGGAACGTCCCACCCGGCCGCGCAGCTGGTGCAGCTGGGCCAGGCCGAAGCGGTCGGCGCGATTGATCACGATGGTGTTCGCCGTCGGCACGTCGATGCCGCTCTCGATGATGGTCGTGCACAGCAGCACGTTGAAGCGGCGGTGATAGAAATCCAGCATCACCTGCTCGAGCTCGCGTTCCGGCATCTGGCCGTGCCCCACCCGGATGTCGGCCTCCGGCACCAGTTCGGCGAGCTTCTGGCGCACCCGCTCGATGTCCTCCACCCGGTTGTGCACGAAGTAGACCTGGCCGCCGCGCTTGATCTCGCGCAGGCAGGCCTCCCGCACCATGGCGTCGTTCCACTGGCTGACGAAGGTCTTCACGGCCAGGCGTTCCGACGGCGGCGTGGTGATCAGCGACAGCTCCCTCAGCCCGCCCAGCGCCATGTTCAGCGTGCGCGGGATGGGCGTGGCGGTCAGCGTGAGCACGTCCACGTCCGCGCGCAGCGCCTTCAGCGCTTCCTTGTGACGCACGCCGAAGCGGTGTTCCTCGTCCACGATCACGAGACCGAGGTCCCGGAACAGCGAGGTGTGCTGCAATAGCTTGTGGGTGGCGATGACGATGTCCACCTTGCCCGCGGACACGTCGGCCAGCACGGTGTCGGTGTCCTTGCGGGAGCGGAACCGGGACAGCACCTCGATGCGCACCGGCCAGTCGGCGAAGCGGTCGCTGAACGTCTGATAGTGCTGCTGGGCGAGCAGCGTGGTCGGCACCAGCATGGCCACCTGCTTGCCGGCCTGGACGGCGACGAACGCGGCCCTGAGCGCCACTTCGGTCTTGCCGAAGCCCACGTCTCCGCAGACGACCCGGTCCATCGAGCTCGCGGTGCGCATGTCGGCGAGCACCTCGTCGATCACGCGCTGCTGGTCCTCGGTGGGCTCGAACGGGAAGTCGGCCTCGAACGCCCGGTAGTCGTGCTCGTCCAGGCGGAAGGCATGACCGGGCCGTGCCGCGCGGCGCGCGTACACGTCGAGGAGTTCGGCCGCGACGTCGCGCACCTTCTCCGCGGCGCTTCGCTTCGCTTTTCCCCACTGGTCGCTGCCCAGCCGGTGCAGCGGGGCGTTCTCCGGGGAGGCGCCGGTGTAGCGGGAGATCAGGTGCAGCGAGTGCACCGGCACGTACAGCTTGTCGCCGTCCGCGTATTCCAGCGTGAGGAATTCGGCCGGTATGTCGCCGACCTCGAGCGTCGACAGGCCCACGTAGCGGCCCACGCCATATTCCTCGTGCACGACCGGCGCTCCCTCGCGCAGGTCGCTCAGCTGGCGGATGATGTTCTCGGGGTCCCGGCTCGCGCGCCGCCGCCGGCTCGTCTGCCGGGCCCGCTCGCCGAACAGGCTCTGCTCCGGCACGATGGCCAGTCCCGCCGCGGGCAGGATGACGCCGTTCTCGAGCGGGCCGAGTGCGATGGCCAGCAGGGCGTCCGTGGCCGTGAACTCGTGCCAGTCGGCGACCCGGGCCGGCGCCCGTTTCAGGTCGGTGAGCAGGTCGGCCAAGGCTTCCCGGCGGCCGGCCGACTCGGCGGTGAAAAGCACCCGGCCGTCGAAGCCGTCCAGGAAGGCGGTCAGGGCGCCGGCCGCCTCTTCCCGCCGGCTGTCGAGCCGCAGCACGGGCACCGGTTTCGCGCCGAAGTCCTCGCCTTCGCCCGGCAGCGGCTTGTTGGCGGACAGCAGGATGCGCGGACGTCCGGCGAGCCGCTCGCGCACGGCGTCCACCGGCAGGAAAGCCTCGTCCGGCTCCAGGACGGGGCGATCCGGATCGAGCGACACCAGTGCATGGCGTTCCTCGATCTCGGCACGGAAAGCCGCCAGCGAGTCGTCCAGTTCGGCGCCGGCGGTGATCAGCGTGGACGGCGGCAGATAGTCCAGCAGCGTCGCGGTCTCGTCGAAGAACAGCGGCAGGTAGTACTCGATGCCGCCGTGGGCGATGCCTTCCGATACGTCCCGGTAGATCGGCGAGCGCGCGGCCTCGCCGGCGAAGCGGGCCCGGTAGCGGCGGCGGAAGCCGCGGACGGCATCCTCGTCCAGCGGCGCCTCCCGGGCCGGCAGGATCTCGATCTTCTCCAGCGACTCGCCCGAGAGCTGGGTGTCGGGATCGAAGGCCCGGAGCGTGTCGATCTCCTCGTCGAACAGGTCGATGCGGTAGGGCTCGCGGGAACCCATGGGGAACAGGTCGATGATGGCGCCGCGGACGGCGAACTCGCCGTGCTCCGAGACCTCGGGCACGCGCAGGTAGCCGCCGGCCTCCAGGCCGCGGATGAACTCGTCCCGGTCGAGGGTCTCCCCCGTGCTGAGCGACAGCGCGCGCGCCGTCACGTAGTCCGTCGGCGGCAGCCGCTGCATCAGGCACGGTGCGGCGACCACGACGATACCGCGCTGTAGCGCCGGCAGGCCGGCCAGTGTGGCGAGCCGCTCGGAGACGATGTCCTGGTGCGGTGAGAAGCTGTCGTAGGGCAGCGTCTCCCAGTCCGGGAAGTGGAACACCGGGGTATCGGCGTCGGCGAAGAAGCCCAGCGCCGCCTCCAGGCGGTCGGCCTCCCGCGCGGAGGCGGCGACGGCGAGCACCGGGCCCGGATGACGGGCCGCCGCCTCGGCGATGGCCAGCGCGTCGGCCTCGCCCACGAGTCCGCCCCAGCGCACGGGCGATGCGCCGGTTGCAGGCAAATCCGGTCTGCGTAGTGTTGCCGTCATAATGAAAAAGGCCGCCCGCAGGCAGCCCGCAAACAACGCGGGCCGCGTGCAGGCGGCCCGTCAGTATCTCACAACCGGCTTGTCGTTGCCGCCGCCGGGCCGTGGCCGGGGCGGTGGGCGGAAGAAGGTCAGGTAGAACGCCCGGGAGGCGTCGTCAGCCGGCGCTGCCGCGCTTCAGGACGGCGTGGATCACCCGGTCGTGCTCGAAATAGACCACGAACTCCGGATATTCCCAGCGCGTGATCGGTGGCTCGCCGACCGGCGCGCGGCGCATCTTCGGCTGTCCCCAGTCGGACTGTACCTTCTGCATGGTCATACCCCGGGTGGGTCGGTCGCCGCCGGTGAGCATGGCACTGCCGGTGTCCATGTCGAGGCTCTCCGCGTGGGCGGCGCTGCCCATGGTCATCAGCATGGTCATCGGCATGGCCAGCACCAGACCCGTCGTCAGGGCGGCAAGCGTCAGTTTCAGGCTCTGCATGGCGGCTCTCCGCTTCGAAACCGGGTCGAATATAGCACCGGCCGCATTGAGGAAAAATGTCGTAGTGCGTAGATTTGCCGGAATTTTTGTTGTAGGGAGCCGTCTGTGGAGTTCGACCGCCCGCTGCGCGAGGCCCGTCTGCTGCGTCGCTACAAGCGCTTTCTCGCCGACGCGGAATTCGCCGACACCGGGGAGGCGTGCACCGTGCACTGTCCGAATACAGGGGCGATGACCGGCTGCGCCGAGCCCGGCTCCCGCGTCTGGCTCAGCCACTCCGACAACCCGCGGCGCCGCTACGCCTGGACCTGGGAACTGGTGGAGACAGCCGACGGCACCCTGGTGGGCATCCACACCGGACGCACCAACGCCATCGTGGGCGAGGCGCTGGAGGCGGGCCGCATCCCCGAGTTGGCCGGTTACTGCGCGCATCGTTTCGCGGACCGCGATGCCGGCCGCCCGGCGCATGACGGGGGCCTGCGGCGGGAGGCCCGATACCCGGACTCGCGCAGCCGGGCAGACTTCCTGCTCGACGGCGAGCCGCCCTGCTGGGTGGAGGTCAAAAACGTCACCGCGGCGGTCAGCGGCCGCCGCGCCGTGTTCCCCGACGCCGTCAGCGCACGGGCGTCCGCGCACATGCGCATGCTGGCCGGGCGCCGGCGGGCCGGCGATGCCGCGGTCCTCGTCTTCTGCGTGCAGCGCGGCGACGTGGACGTGGTCGCGCCGGCCCGCGAGATCGATCCCGCCTACGCGGAGGCCCTCGCCGCGGCGGCGGCCGAGGGCGTGCAGGTGCTCGCGTGGGGTGCCAGCGTCACGCCCGAGGGCATCCGCCTGGACCGTCCGCTGGAGGTGGACATCGCCGGGTGAGCCGACAGCGCTTGTGGTTTAATCCTCGTCATGGCCGGCATGAAGGGACCGCTGGAACTCGCGATCGGACTCCGATACCTGCGTGCGCGCCGGCGGACCCGCTTCGTCTCGTTCATCACGCTGGCCTCGTCCATCGGGATCGCGGTGGGCGTGGCGGCGCTCATCGTCATCCTGTCGGTGATGAACGGTTTCGAGAACGAGCTCCGCAGCCGCCTGCTCAGCATGACTGCCCATGCCTCGGTGACGGGCACCGACGGCACCCTGGAGCGATGGCCGCAGGTGCTCGACCGGGTGCGCGCCGAGCCCGGGGTGCTGGCGGCGGCACCGTACGTGGAATTCGAGGCGATGGCCCGGTCCCGCGCCGGGCTGCAGCCCCTGTTCGTCACCGGCATCGACCCGGCGCTCGAGAGCGGGGTCTCGACCGCCGCCGCCAGCATGGTATCGGGGCGGCTCGGACGGCTGGAGCCGGGCAGCTTCAATATCGTGCTGGGCCGCCTGCTGGCGATCAATCTGGGCGTGCGGGTGGGCGACGAGGTGATGCTGCTCATCCCGCGGCTGACGGACGGCGAGGTTCGCCCGGAACTCCGGCGCTTCCACGTGGCCGGCGTGTTCGAAGCCGGATTGCAGGACCACGACGCCTCGCTGGCCCTGGTCGCGCTCGAAGACGCGGCGGCCATCCAGCGGCTGGGCGACGCGGTAAGCGGTATCCGGGTGAAGACCGACGACGTCATGCAGGCGCCTGCAACCGCGGCGGCGCTGCAGGAGAGCCTCGGCGAGGGCTACGAGACCAGCGACTGGAGCCGGGAGAACGCGAGCTACTTCCGTGCGGTGCGTCTCGAGAAGACCATGATGTCGCTGATCCTCTCGCTCATCGTCGCCGTCGCCGCCTTCAATATCGTGGCGAGTCTGGTCATGGTGGTCACCGACAAGGAGACGGACATCGCCATCCTGCGGACGCTCGGCATGAGCCCCGGCAGCGTGCTGCGCGTATTCCTCACCCAGGGACTGGTGATCGGCTGGGTGGGGGCCATCGGCGGCGTGGCGCTCGGCACGTTGCTGGCCGTGAACGTGCCGGTGATCGTGCCGGTGCTGGAGCAGACCTTCGGCTTCCAGATCATGCCCGGCGACGTCTACTACGTCACCGAGATCCCCTCGGACCTGCAGCTGGCCGACGTGATCGCGATCGCCACGGCGGCGCTGGGACTCACGGGCCTGGCCACCCTGTATCCGGCGCGGCGCGCGGCCGCCGTAGCGCCGGCGAGGGCGCTGCGCTATGACTAGGGGTGTTTCCGGGCAATCGCCCGGCGCAAGATACTGGGAGTGGCTGGTGGGCACGCGCTACGTGCGCTCCCGCCACCGCAACAGCTTCGTCTCCTTCATCTCCCTGATCTCGATGGCGGGCATCGCCGTGGGCGTGATGGTCCTCATCGTGGTCCTGTCGGTAGTGAACGGGTTCGAGCGCGAACTGCAGGAACGCATCCTGGCGATGTCGGCGGAGGCCACCATCGAGGGACCGGCCGGCCGTCTGGAGGACTGGCAGCGGCTCGCCGAGGGGGCGCTGGCCGACCCGCGGGTGCAGGCCGTCGCGCCGTTCGTCTCGGGCCGCGGGCTCGTGGCGGGTGCCGCGGCGATGAGCGGCGTCGCCATCCGCGGCATCGATCCCGCCCGGGAGAAGGACGTCTCCGGCATCGAGAGGCTCATGCGGGCGGGCTCGCTCGCCGACCTGCAGCCCCGCGGCTATCGGGTGATCCTCGGCGTCGACCTCGCCGACGCGCTGGGCGTCGCAACCGGCGACCAGGTACTGCTGATGCTGGCCGAAGGCGTGGTCACGCCCGCCGGCCTGATCCCGCGCATGCGCCGCTTCACCGTCGCCGGCACCTTCCGCGCCGGCATGTACGAGTTCGACCGCCGGCAGGTCTTCATGCATATCGATGACGCCGCCCGGCTGTTCCGTCTGGGCGACGACGTCAGCGGCCTGCGGCTCGCGCTGGGCGATCTCTTCGGCGCGCCGGCCATCGTGCGCGAGGTGGCGACGTCGCTCGGCGGCGGCCTCCTGGTCAGCGACTGGACGCGGCGGCACTCCGGCTTCTTCCGCTCCATCAAGATCACCAAGTCGATCCTGTTCGTGATCCTGCTGCTGGTGATCGCCGTGGCGGCTTTCAATATCGTCTCGACGCTGGTGATGGTGGTGAAGGACAAGCAGCGCGACATCGCCATACTGCGCACCTTGGGCGCACCGCCCGGCGGTATCCTGTCCGTGTTCGTGATACAGGGCGCCATCATCGGCGTGATCGGCACGGGCGTCGGCCTCGCGCTGGGCGCGGCGCTGACGCTGAATCTGGAGACGATCGTGGGTTTCGCCGAGGGGGCGCTGGGCTTCAAGTTCCTGGCGCCGGACGTGTATTTCATCAGCGATCTGCCGGCGGACCTGCGCGCGGGCGACCTGGCGCTGATCTGCGGCGTGGCGCTCGCGCTGTCGCTGCTGTCCACGCTGTATCCGGCCTGGCGGGGCGCGCGCACCGACCCGGCGGACGCCCTGCGATTCGACTGATTTCCGGGCGGGGCGGGCAGAAACGGCGGCGGCAGAGGCCGCGGCGCACATAGAGGATAGGCAAGGGAAGAGCACATTGACGGAAGGTATGGAGCCGGTCATCGAGTGCCGGGGACTGAAACGCAGCTTCCGCGAAGCGGGCGGCGAACTGACCGTGCTGGAGGGTGTCGACCTTACGGTGGCGCCCGGCGAGCGGGTGGCCATCGTCGGTGCTTCCGGCTCGGGCAAGACCACGCTGCTGCAGCTGCTCGGCGGGCTGGATGCGCCGACCGCCGGCGAGATCAGCATCTGCGGCAGGGCGATGCACCGGCTCGGTGACGGCGAACGGGGCCGGCTGCGGAACGAGGCGATCGGCTTCGTCTATCAGTTTCACCATCTGCTGCCGGAGTTCACGGCGCAGGAGAATGTGGCCATGCCGCTGCTGATCCGGCGGGTGGAGCGCGCGAGCGCGCTGGAATCCGCGCGGGAACTTCTGGCCCGGGTGGGGCTCGCCGAGCGCACGCACCACAAGCCCGGCGAGCTGTCGGGCGGCGAACGCCAGCGGGCGGCCGTGGCCCGGGCGCTGATCACCCGGCCGCGGGTGGTACTCGCCGACGAGCCCACCGGCAATCTGGACGGGCATACCGGCGAGCACGTGCTGGACCAGATGCTGGCGCTGAATCGGGAATACGGCACGAGCCTGGTGATCGTGACCCACGATCTCGGGATCGCGGCGCGGATGGACCGGCAGCTGGAGCTGAAGGACGGCCGGCTGGCGGCCGCCTGACGGTTTTCAGGGCAGGTCGCTTTCGTCAGGCCCGTCGCCGTCATCGCCGGCCGCGCGGTCCGCGCGGCGGCGCCGCGCCCGCACGTAGCCGCTGACCGACAGCCGCCAGATCAGGTTCAGCGAGAAGTAGCCGACGGCGGCGGTGGCGCTGCCGAGGATGAAGCAGCCCAAAAGGAAAGGCTGCCAGACGCCCATCATCTCCGTCACCGAGTCGGCGGGGATGTCCACGTTGGCCCGGGTCCGCATCTCCAGGATGGCGGCGCCGACCCGGTACGCCGCATAGTAGAAGGGCCCCATGGTCACCGGGTTGGTGATCAGCGTAGCGAGGACGGCGACAGGGATGTTCACCCGCAGGGCCAGCGCGACCAGCGCCGCGATGATGCTGTGCCCGGGCACCGGGATCCACGCGCAGAACAGCCCCACGCCGACCCCCGGTACGATACTGCGTCGGCGGGTGCTCCAGATGCGCGGCTCGTGCAGGATGCGCTCGAACGGGCGCATGTACCACTGCCGGGCCACGGCGTGGCGGTCGAAGTTCAGGCGGCGGAAGAAGTGTCTGGGCATGATCCCTGCGGGGCGCGGTGTCCGGGCGCGGCCATCTTAACGGATCGGGCCGGGGGATTCCGACGATGGCGCGCACGGCTCTCGCCCTGCTCGCGGGCATGCTGCTCGCGGCCCGGCTGCCCGCCCTGCCGCCGCTGTGGCTGATTCTCGCGGGTCTTGCACTGGGCGTCGCCGGACTGCTGCTGCGCCCGGCGCGGCTGGCGGCCGTCGCCCTGGCCGGGGCGGCCTGGTTCGCGCTGCATGCCCACTGGCAGCTGGCCGACCGCCTGCCTGCAGCCGACGACCGTCTGCAGACGACCGCAACGTTCGTGATCGAGGACTTTCCCCGTCTTCGCGGCCGGGCGGTGACCTTCGTGGCACTCAGCACCGATCCGGCCCTGCCGGCACGGATCAGGCTGAACTGGTACGAGCCGGAGACGATGCCGCGCATCGGCGAGCGCTGGCGCTTCACGGTGGTGTTGCGCGCACCCCGCGGCCTGGTCAACCCGGGCGGCTTCGACTACGAGCGATGGCTCTTCACGCGGGGCATCGGTGCCACCGGCTACGTACGCGGCGAGGGACGGCGGCTCGGCGGACCCGGTCCGCGGCGGCTGGCCTGGTGGCGCTCGCGGCTCGAGAGCGCCCTCGCGGCCGTGCTCCCGGAGGGGGCCGGCCGCGGTGTCATGGTGGCGCTGGCCACCGGCAGCCGCCATCGCCTGGATGGGGCGTCCACCGAGCTGTTCCAGGCGACGGGTACCTCCCACCTGATGGCCATTTCGGGGCTGCACGTGGGGCTGGTCGCCGGCCTGGTCTTCGCCCTGGCGGGACGGTTGCCCGGCGGTGGCGGACGGGACCGCGCCGCGCTGCTGGCGCTGGCCGCGGCCACGGCCTACGGCCTGCTGGCCGGCTTCGGCACGCCGGTGCGCCGGGCGCTGCTGATGCTCGGGACCGTGGTGCTCGCCGGCCGCTGGCGTCGGCCGCTGGGGCCCGTTACCGGGCTCGCGCTGGCGCTGATCGTCGTGCTGCTGGTGCAGCCGCTCGACTGTCTCACGCCCGGTTTCGCGCTCTCCTTCGGGGCGGTGGCGGCGATACTCGCGATCGCGGGCAGCGACGCCTCGGCCGGGAATGACGCCGGGGCGGTGGGCAGACTACGCACCCTGGCGTCCCTGCAGTGGCGGCTCTGGGTGCTGCTGGCACCGCTGACGCTGCTGTTCTTCGACCGGGTCGCGTGGTCGGCCATCCCGGCCAACCTCGTGGCCATCCCGGCGTTCGGCCTGTTCGTGGTGCCGGCCACGCTGGTCGGCGGCGCCGCGGCCGCCGCGGGCGGGATCCTCGCGGGTCCCGCAGCCTGGCTGCTGACGCTGACCCACGAGGCCCTCGGTCTCGTGCTTGCATTGCTGCAGTGGCTGGCCGGGCTGCCGGGCGCGGGTTACCAGCCGCCGGGCCGCGGCCCGATCGTGATCGCGCTCGCCGCCGTTGCCACGCTCGCGCTGTTGTTGCCGCGTTGCCTGCCGGGGCGCTGGATACCGGTGTGGCTGAGCCTGTCGCTGCTGCTGTGGCGGGGGAGCGGGGTGCCTCCGGGCTGCATCCGGGCAGACGTGCTGGACGTCGGCCAGGGCCTCGCCGTGATCGTGCGCACGCGCCATCACGCGATGCTCTACGATGCAGGGCCGGCCTATGCCAGCGGCTCCGATGCGGGGGAGCGGGTGGTCGTGCCGGCGTTGCGCGCGCTCGGTGTGCGGCGCCTGGACCTGTTGATGCTGAGTCATGCCGACAACGACCACGCGGGCGGCGCGGGAAGCGTCGCCGCCGCCGTGCCCGTGGCGCAGGTGGTCAGCGGCGAGCCGGGCGAGCTGACCGGCGTGGACGCCGCCGCCTGCGAGCGCGGCGGCCACTGGTCCTGGGACGGCATCGGCTTCCGCGTGCTCTGGCCGGTTGCCGCGGGCGCCGCGGGCAACGACGGCTCCTGCGTGCTGGAGGTGAGTGCCGGCAACCGCCGCCTGCTGTTGCCGGGCGACGTCGAGCGCGACAGCGAGCGGCGGCTGCTGGCGGCGGGCGGGCTGCAGCGGGCGGATGTGGTGCTGATGCCGCATCACGGCAGCGCCACCTCGTCCAGCGCGGCGCTGGTGGATGCGCTGACGCCGCGTTTCGCGATTGCCACGGCGGCCTGGCGCAACCGCTGGGGGTTCCCGCGTCCTGCCGTCGCCCGCCGCTGGCAGGCGAGCGGGGCCCGCGTGATGAGCACCGGCGACTACGGGGCGCTCGCGGTCACGCTCTGCCGTGACGGCCGCGAGGCGGAAATCGCTGCGCGCAGGGAGTCGCGACGGCGGCTCTGGTCGCCGGCGCCGCCTGCCGAGGCTTCTGGTCCCGGCAGTTCCTAGCAGGTATATTTCCGTTTTCTGGCGCAGCCTTGGATTATGGTCGAAATCATCAAAGCCGGCGGCTGGCTGATGCTGCCCATTATCCTGTGCGCGGTCCTCGCCATGGGCATCATGCTGGAGCGGCTCTGGTCCCTTAAACAGGAACGGGTGGTCCCGCAGGACCTCACGGCCCGGGTCTGGGGCTGGATCAAGAAGAACGAGCTCACCCAGAGCCACATCCAGTCGCTGCACCAGGGCTCGCCGCTGGGCCAGATCCTGGCTGTGGGCCTGGTCAATCGCAATCGCGACCGCGCGGTGATGAAGGAGAGCATCGAGGATACCGGCCGCCACGTGGTCCACGAGCTCGAGCGCTACCTGGATACCCTCGGCACGATCGCCGCGATCTCGCCGCTGCTGGGGCTGCTCGGCACGGTGGTCGGCATGGTGGAGGTCTTCACGGCCATCACCACCGAGGGCGTCGGCGATCCCGGCGCGCTCGCGGGCGGCATCTCCGAGGCGCTGATCACCACGGCCGCTGGACTCACCGTGGCCATCCCGTCGCTGATCGGTTATCGCTATTTCCGCAGCCGGGTGGACGCGCTGGTCGTGCAGATGGAGAAAGAGGCCCTGAAGCTGGTGGAAGCCGTGCAGCGGCGGCGCGATGCGGGACAGCGCCAGCCATGAATCTCGCCACCCGATCGAAGGAGGAGCCCGAGGTAAACCTGACGTCACTGATCGACGTCGTGTTCCTGCTGCTGATCTTCTTCATGGTCTCCACCAGTTTCGTGAAGGAGTCCCGGCTCACCATCACGCTGCCCGAGGCCGAGAGCGAGGCGCCGGCGGCGCAGACCGAGCGCCTGGAAGTGGCCATCACCGCCGCCGGCACTTTCCTGGTCAACGGGCGGGAGCTGGTCAACAACAGCCCGGTCACGCTGCGCCGCGCCCTGCTGGAGGTCTCCGGCGGCGACACCGGTCTGCCGGTCACCATCGTCGCGGACGCCGATGCCCGCCACCAGTCGGTGGTGACGGTGATGGACGTCGCCGGCCGCATGGGCTTCGTGAAGATCGACATCGCCACGGTCGCCGGCGAGGACTGAACGGACATGGCCGTGGTCTCCGTCGACTCTCACGGGCTCTCCGTCTATCGGCGCCTGCTCGGCTACACCGCCCACCATCGGCTGGTACTGATACTGGCCGGCATCGCCATGGCGCTCTCCGCGCTGGTGGAAGCCGGCATCGCGATGCTGATGGAGCCGCTGATGGACGAGACGCTGCTCGCGCGTAACGAGAGCGTCGCCTCCTGGATGCCGATCGCCTTCGTCGCCGCTTTCCTCGTGCGCGGCATCGCAGGCTTCGGTTCGGAGTACGGCCTGGGCTGGATCGGGCGCCAGATCATCACCAAGCTGCGTGCCGAGACCTTCGACAAGTACCTGGTGCTGCCTGCCTCGTTCTTCGATACGCGTTCGTCCGGGCCGCTGCTGTCGAAGATGACCTACAACATCGAGATGGTGGCCGAGTCCGCCACCAACGTGGTCACCGTGCTCATCCGCGACACGCTGAAGATCATCTCGCTGCTGGCGGTCATGATCTACCAGAGCCTGATCCTCACCGCCTTCGTCGCCCTGGTGGTGCCGCTGATCGCGGTGCTGATCGGCTACCTCAGCAAGATCTTCCGCCGCTACTCCCAGCGCATCCAGAACTCGGTGGGCGACGTCACCCAGGTGACCGAGGAGGCGGTGCAGGGCCATCGGGTGGTGAAGGTGTTCAACGGCCAGGACTACGAGCGCCGACGGTTCGGCGACGCCAACGAGAACAACCGCCGCCTGAACATGAAGCTGGTGGCCGCGAAGGCCGGCGGCATCGCCGTGACCCAGATGCTGTTCGCCGTCGGCGTGGCGGGCGTGGTGTACGTGGCCGGCGTGCAGTCGTTCGCCGGCGAACTCACGCCGGGCACGTTCACGGCATTCATGACGGCAATGGTATTCCTGCTCGACCCGCTGCGCCGGCTCACCAACATGAATGCGCCGCTGCAGCGGGGCATCGCCGCCGCCGACAGCGTGTTCGAGGTGCTGGACATGGAGGCGGAGCAGGATACGGGCACCTGGGAAGCGGACCGGGTGGCCGGCAAGGTGGAATTCCGCGACGTCAGTTTCGCCTACGCCGAGGAGAAGGGCGTGGTGCTGAGGGACGTGAACCTCACGGTGGAGCCCGGGCGCACCGTCGCCATCGTCGGCCGGTCCGGCAGCGGCAAGTCCACGCTGGTGAGCCTGCTGCCGCGCTTCTACGAGACCGATTCGGGCGAGATCCTGCTCGACGGGCGCCCAGTGCGCGACTACACCCTGGCCAGCCTGCGCGCGCAGATCAGCCTGGTGAGCCAGGACGTGGTGCTGTTCAACGACACCATTGCCAACAACCTGGCCTACGGCGCGGCCGGCGGGGTCGAGCGTGCGGACATCGAACGGGCGGCGGAGCATGCCTACGTGATGGAGTTCGTGCGGGAGCTGCCGCTGGGGCTGGAGACGGTGGTGGGCGATCGTGGCGTGCTGCTCTCGGGCGGTCAGCGCCAGCGCATCGCGATCGCCCGCGCGTTGCTGAAGAACGCGCCCGTGCTCATCCTGGACGAGGCGACGTCCGCGCTGGACAGCGAATCCGAGCGGCGGATCCAGCGCGCGCTGTCCGAACTCATGGAGGATCGCACGACGCTGGTAATCGCCCACCGGCTGTCGACCATCGAGAACGCCGACCTGATCGTCGTCATGGAGGCGGGCCGGGTGATCGAGACCGGTACCCACGAGGAGTTGCTGCAGCGCGAGGGGCCCTATGCCATGCTCCACCGCATGCAGTTCAGCGATAGCCAGGCCTGAGGATGCGCCGCCGGCTGGAAGACGTCTGGTACGGCGACGGCTCCGGCGGCCTGCTGTTGCGGCCGCTGGGCGCGCTGTTCGCCTTGCTGGTAGGGTTGCGGCGGCGCCTGTTCGCGGCGGGCGTGCTGCCGCGGCACCGGGCGGGCGCGCCGGTGATCGTCGTGGGCAACATCAACGTCGGCGGTACCGGCAAGACGCCGCTGACGCTGTGGCTGGCGCGCCGGCTCGCCGAGCGCGGCCGTCGGCCGGGCATCGTCAGCCGTGGCTACGGGGGCGACCCGGGGCCGCGGCCGCTGCGCGTGGAGCCCGGTTCCGACCCGGCGCGGGTGGGGGACGAGGCGCTCATCTTCGCCCGCCATGCCGGCTGCCCGGTGTACGTGCATCCTGACCGGGTGGCCGCCGCCAGAGCCGCCGTCGAGGCGGGCGCCGACGTGATCATCGCCGACGACGGCCTGCAGCATTATCGGCTGGCCCGGGACTTCGAGATCGCCGTGGTCGATTTCGACCGGGGTCTCGGCAACGGCCGCTGCCTGCCGGCCGGCCCGCTGCGCGAGCCGCCCGCTCGGCTCGACACCGTCGACCAAGTCTTCAGCCAGGGCCTGACCGGTATCGATCACGCCATCGGCTTCACCCTGCGCCCGGAAGGGGCCGTGAACCTGGCCGACGGCTCCCGGCGCGACCTGGCGGAGTTCTCCGGTCAGGCGGTCTATGCGATCGCGGGCATCGGCAACCCGGCGCGGTTCTTCCGCATGTTGCGCGACGCCGGAATGAAGGTGATCGAGCACCCGCTCGCAGACCACGCCGAGCCGTCGCGGCAGGAGCTGGACCCGCCGGACGCCCTGCCGGTATTCATGACCGAGAAAGATGCGGTGAAGGTGGCGGAGCGCGCCGGCCGGCGCCACTGGTACGTGCCGGTGAGCGTCGACATCGAGGCGGCGACCGCTGATGCATTCCTGGAGAAGCTGGATGAGCGACTGGATGCGGCGCGATGAATCATAGCTCCGAGAACCCCGCCGAGAGTAAAGCCGACGACGGTGTCTTCGTGTCATTCCACGTGGTCATACCGGCGCGCTACGCCTCCGAGCGGCTGCCCGGCAAGGCGCTCGCGGACATCGCGGGCCGGCCGATGATCCATCACGTGTGGGAGCGGGCGCGGGAGAGCGGAGCCGACAGCGTGATCGTCGCGACGGACAGTGAGCGGGTGCTCGAAGCGGCGCAGGCATTCGGAGCGGATGCGGTCCTTACCCGCGAGGATCACGCATCGGGCACCGACCGCATCGCCGAGGTGGCCCGCAGCCGGGGCTGGTCCGACGAGACGATCGTCATCAATCTGCAGGGGGACGAGCCGCTCATGCCGCCCGCGCTGATCGGCCGTGCGGCCTCGTTGCTGGCGCAGGGCGGGGCGGACATCGCCACGCTGGCCGCCCATCTGCACGACGTGGACGAGTTCCACGACCCCAACGTGGTGAAAGTGGTAACGGACGAGGCCGGCCATGCGCTGTATTTCAGCCGCGCGCCGATCCCGTGGCCGAGGAGTTCCACCGCCGAGCCGGAGCGGGTGGCGCCCCGTCACGCGCTCCGCCATCTGGGCCTGTATGCCTACCGCTGTGGCGCGCTCGCCCGCCTGGTGGACGCCGCGCCGGCGGAACTGGAGCTCACCGAGCGGCTGGAACAGCTGCGTGCCCTCTATCTCGGCCTGCGCATCCGTGTCGGCGTGGCCGGAGAACTGCCCGCACCGGGCGTCGATACGGTGGCGGATCTGGAACGGGTGCGGCAGATCCTCTCCGAGCGACTCTGACCTTCAGCGGGCGACGGCGTAGTCCAGCGCCGCCTGGCCCGCCGCAGCGGCCAGCAGTGAGGAGGCGCGCCGCATGCTCTCGCGGGTTGTCAGGCCGGGTCCGATCAGCCGCCATTCGTCGAGGCCGGCGGACAGGACGGCGTCGGCGTCCGGTCCCGCGGCCCCGACCAGCGCCACCGTCGGCACGCCCCGGGCGGCCGCGGCCCTTGCGACGCCCAGGCAGGCCTTGCCGGCGAGGGTCTGCCCGTCGATCCGGCCTTCCCCCGTCAGGCAGAGATCGGCTCCCTGCAGACGCTCGTCGAAGCGGCAGGTCTCCAGCACGCGCTCGATGCCGGATTCGAGCCGTGCGCGGGCGAATACCGCGAGCCCGGCGCCGAGACCACCGGCGGCACCGCCGTACCCGAGGGTGGCCATGTCCGCGCCCAGCTCCCGCCGCACGAGGCGGGCGAGGTGGGTAAGCCCATCCTCCAGCGCCGCGACGCCGTCCGGGTCGGCGCCTTTCTGCGGCCCGAAGACCGTGGCCGCACCCGCCGGTCCGAGCAGCGGCGCGTCCACGTCGCAGGCGCCGATGACCTCCGCGCCGGCGAGGGCCGCATCCGCGCCGCCGGTCTCGACGTGGAGGATGGAGAGGAGGTCGCCGCCGGACAGAGGGGATTCGAGCACGCGGCCATTGCCATCGCGGAAATGCCACCCCAGGGCCTGGGCCATGCCGCAGCCGCCGTCCACGGTGGCGCTGCCCCCCAGTCCCACGATCAGGCGCCGGGCTCCGGCACGGACGGCGGCGAGCATCAGTTCGCCGACGCCGAAGGTGGTCGTGCGGCGCGGGTCCCGCCGGGTCCTCGGCACGAGTTGCAGTCCGGCGGCCGCGGCCATCTCCATGACCGCGGTGCCGTCATCCACCAGTCCCCAGCAGGCGACGACGGGCTCGCCGCAGGGACCGGTTACGGGAGTCTCGCGGTATTCCCCGCCGAGGGCGGTCACCAGAGCCTCCACGGTGCCTTCGCCGCCATCCGCGACCGGGCAGACGTCCACCTCGGCGTCGGGCAGCGCGCGACGCACACCGTCGGCCATGGCGGCCGCGGCCTCCGTGGCGGAGAGGCATTCCTTAAAGCTGTCGGGTGCGCAGACGACCTTCACGCTGGCAATCACTTCTCTCCGGTCCGCCCGGTTTCGATGTTACAGAATCCCGCGGTCCGAAATGTCTGCGTCGAGCGCGCCATCGGCACGAACGGACGAGAATGCCCGGATCAGGACGCGTCAAGCCAACGCCCGGTTCAGGTTCAAGGCAAGGCCACCGTCCGACCATGCCGGCATTGCGGCGGTCCGCAACTGAGCAGGAGTGTTCGCGGCGTATCTCAATATCGGCCTGGTCTCTACAGCTACTTTTCCAACCACCGTGCTGCTTGCGCTCGCTTCAGGGGGATTTTGCGCTATGATTACTTTGTATCCATTGTGAACCGCAATGAACTGCGATGAACCGCCGAGGCGATAGGACATGACCACGGAAGCATTCAGTATTCGGACTGACCCCAAGAAGATCAGAAAGCTCGATAAGCTGGCCGAGCAGCAGGACCGGTCGCGAAATTACGTGGTAAACCAGGCGATCGACCAATATCTGGATCTGCTGGCCTGGCAGGATGAGCGGATCAAGGAAGGCATCAAAGCCGCGGATGCAGGTCGATTTGTCTCAGATGCTGAGATGGACGCGATATTTGACAAATACAAAGACGCTTAATCGTGCGCGTTCGTTGGACGACGCCGGCTGCGAAAGCTCTGCTCGCAATTCAGGAATACATCGCGAGAGAGAATCCACGTGCGGCATTCGAGGTCGCGCAACACCTTCGCGTAGCGGTGGATCAGCTGCGGGATCATTCCAGGATGGGTAGGGAAGGACGAGTGCGGGGTACACACGAATTCGTCGTTCACGGCATACCCTATATCGTTGCGTATCGTATCAAGCGGAAAGAGATCCAGATTTTGAGCGTTTATCATACGTCGAGAAAATGGCCCGAGTCGTTCGAATAGCAGGACCCAATTGATCGATATCGTCGGCATAACGCACAAGTCGACGGATACGGGCCCGGTATCTTCAAATTTGTGCGCCTGCTTGTGGGTACAATTCTGGCTACAAGCCTTGTCGGACACCCCGGATTTCGGCGGGCGTTCCGGAAAGGAATAATCATATAAACAAAGGCTTATGGAAAAACCCTCAACTATAAACGTACTCTTCGTCTGCATGGGCAATATCTGCCGGTCGCCCACGGCGGCCGGCGTGTTCCGCAAGCTCGTGGCCGACGCGGGACTGGAGGAGTTCGTGCACATCGACTCCGCCGGTACCCATGCCTACCACACCGGCGAGCCGCCGGATCAGCGGGCGGCCGCCGCGGCGGAACGGCGGGGCTTCGACCTCTCGGGCCAGTCGGCGAGACGAGTGACGGCGGAGGACTTCGAGCGTTTCGACTACGTCCTCGCGATGGATCGGGACAACCACGAGATCCTGCTGGGTGCCGCCCTCGAGGACCATCACGGCAGGATCCGCCTGTTCCTGGAGTTCGGCAGCGACCCCGCCCGGCAGGAGGTGCCGGATCCCTACTATGGCGGCGCGGTGGGTTTCGAGCGGGTGCTCGACCTGGTGGAAGACGCCGCGCAGGGACTGTTGCGCGACGTCCGGGCGAGGCTCGGGCGGGCCTGAGCCGGCTCCCGCCGACCCGGGCCCGCCCGGTCGTTCAGGGCTTGTCGCCGTCGTCCTCGGGCGTGGAGGACCAGACGGTGTAGCGCTTGTCCGGATCGGAGCGGATGGGCATCTCCCACGGCAGGAGCTTGTCCTGGTCCGCCGGCTTTGCCTGGCGGCCGGCGTCTTTCTCTGCTGGCTCGGATCCCGTCGCCGCCTCGCGTCCGGCAGGCGGTGAGTTCGCCTCCTTCGTGCCGGCATCGGTGCCGCGCCCGCGGCCTCGACCATTGCCGCCGTCGCTGTCGCCAGTGCCATCGCCAGTGCCGTCGCCATTGGCGGGGGCCGGTTTCGCGGCTGCGCCCGCCTGGTCCGGCCGGTCTTTCCTGTCTGCGGCTTTGCCCTCGGGAGCTGCACGGTCGGGAGCTGCGAATTTCTCCGCCGCCGCCGGCTTTCCGGCAGGCGCCGGCTTTGCCTCGGCCGACGGCTTGTCCGCCGCGCCGGAATCCGCCGCCGCCGCAGGCTTCTCCGAGCGGCCACGGTCGCCGGAACTCTCGCCGGCGGCCCGCGCGTCGCCGCCGTCGGCGCCGCGCCGGGATTCCGGTTTCGCGTCCTGTTGCGGCTTGCCCTCGTCGACCGTCTTGTCGCCGCCGGCCTCGCCCGAGCCGGTCTGCTGCTGACCGTCCTGCCTCGGCCCGCGGCGACGACGCCCGCGCCCGCGGCTGCCGCGGCGCTTCTTCTGGCTGCCTTCGCCGCTGGCCCCTTTCTGTTGCTGCTGCTGGCCCTCGTTCTGGCCCTGGCCTTGGCCTTGGCCCTGGTTCTGGGCCTTCTTGTCGTCCGCGCTCTCCTTGCCATCCGCGGCGGATTTCTGCGGTTTCTCGGCCTGCTGGCTCTTGCCGTCGGTCTTGCGGCCCTTGCGCGCGCCGCTCTTCTTGCCGCCGCGACCGCGCTGGTCGTCGCCATCCTTGCGGGCCTGTTGCTGCTTGCCCTGGCCGGCCTTGCCGCTCTTGCCGCTCTTGCCGCCAGTGCTGCCCTGGCGGGACCGGGAGGAGGCCGGGCGCTTGCCCGAGTCCCGCTTCCCGCGGGTCTTCCTGCCGCCGCTGTCCTCGTCGCCTGTGGCGAACAGATAACGCCACAGGCGGACGAACAGGCCGGGTCCCTGCGGACCCTGAGACGGGTCTTCCGCCAGCCGCTGGGGCGGCGGGGCAGGGGCGGACGGGACGATGGCCGTCACCGCCGGCTTCTCCAACGGCTTCTTGTCCGCCTGCCAGGAGGGGATCTCGTCCTCGCCGTCGACGGCTGCCAGCTCGTAGCTGACGCCGGTGTTCTCCGGCAGCAGCGTCTGGTCGTCACGCACGCGGCGGATGGAGTAGTTGGGCGTCTCGAGGTCCGGGTTCGCGACCAGCAGGAGTTCGACCTCGTTACGGTCCTCGACATTCTGCACCCAGTCCCGCTTCTCGTTCAGGAGGTAGGTGGCGACGTCGACCGGCAACTGGGCGATGACCTTCGCGGTGCGCTCCTTGCGCGCCTCCTCGCCGACCAGCCGCAGGATCGCCAGCGCGAGCGACTCCACGCCGCGGATGTTGCCGGTGCCGTTGCAGCGGGGGCAGATCTGGTGGCTGGATTCACCGAGCGATGGCCGCAGCCGCTGACGGGACATCTCCAGCAGCCCGAAGCGCGAGATCTTGCCGATCTGCACACGGGCGCGGTCCATGCGCACGGCCTCGCGCAGCCGGTTCTCGACCTCGCGCTGGTTCTTCTGCGGGCCCATGTCGATGAAGTCGATGACGACGAGTCCGCCGAGGTCGCGCAGGCGCAGCTGGCGCGCCACTTCGTCGGCTGCCTCCAGGTTGGTGTTGAGCGCGGTGCTCTCGATGTCCTCGCCCTTGGTCGCCCGTGCCGAGTTGATGTCGACGGAGACCAGCGCCTCGGTGTGGTCGATCACCAGGCTGCCGCCGGAGGGCAGAATCACCGAATGGGCGAAGGCCGACTCGATCTGGCTCTCGATCTGATAACGGGTGAACAGCGGTACCGCGTCGTCGTAGTACTTCAGCTTGCGCAGGTTGTGGGGCATTACCCGCTCGACGAACTCCCGGGCCTCGTTGTAGGCCTTGGTATCGTCGACCAGGATCTCGCCGATGTCGTTCGTGAGGTAGTCGCGCATCGCCCGGATGATGGCGTTCGATTCCTGGTAGATCAGGAACGGGGAGGGTCGTTCGACGACCACCTTCAGGATCGCCTCCCACACGGCGAACAGGTTGTCCAGGTCCCACTTCAGTTCCTCGGCGGAACGGTCGATGCCCGCGGTGCGCACGATGATGCTCATGCCGTCGGGAATCTCCAGCTCTTCCAGCGACTCGCGGATCTGCTCGCGGTCCTCGCCGACGATGCGGCGCGAGACGCCGCCTGACTTCGGCTTGTTCGGCTTCAGGACGAGGAAGCGCCCCGCCAGGCTGACGAAGGTGGTCAGCGCCGCGCCCTTGGTGCCGCGCTCCTCCTTGTCGATCTGGACCACGATGTCCTGGCCCTCGCGCAGCACGTCCTTGATGCCGGGACGGCCGCTGCCTTCGGGCTCCTTGACGTAGTACTCGGGAGAGACTTCCTTGAATGGCAGGAAGCCGTGCCGTTCTGCCCCGTAGTCGACGAAGGCCGCTTCGAGGCTGGGTTCGATCCGGGTGATCTTGCCCTTGTAGATGTTGGCTTTTTTTCGTTCCTGTGACGGTGTCTCGATATTAAGGTCGTAGAGCCGCTGGCCGTCGACCAGCGCCATGCGCAACTCTTCTTCCTGAGTTGCGTTCACCAGCATTCTTTTCATATTGCCCTGCTTTGATTTCTTGTGCGGGCGGCGAGTCGGTGTCTGCTGCCGGGACTGGCCGAGCGAACCGGGACGGGCAGGGGTATGCGGCGACCGGCCGGAGGCATCCGGGGTCGACCTCGTACTTCAGATAAGACTTGCCGAGTCGATGCGCGATGATCGACAGCAGCGCGGCAATGATCATGAAAAACCCTTGAAACCCTGGCGGCTCAGATGCTCGGGTGTCCCCCGGCCTGCAGGCCGACTCGCGACCACGCACGGCCCCCGAATCCGGGGCCTCTGAACAATGGCGTCCCTGTCTCTGTACCGGGAAATTACTCCGGGTTGACGGGGGCGCCCCGCTGAATCCGTCCGATCCGGTACGATAGCGGAGTACGGGACCGTGACCGGTCAGTAATATAGCAACCTCTTGCGCCTTCAGCAATCGGCTTAAGTTATTGTCCTCCTTCGATAAGTCCTCCACCGACTCCGGCCCCGGCAATGCTCCGGTGCGCCATGGCGTGAGAAAGCTCGCCGTCGCCGCCGACGACGCCGGTCAGCGCATCGACAATTTCCTCGCCCGGGAGTGGAAGGGCCTGCCGAAGCCGCGTATCTACCGCCTGCTGCGCAAGGGGCAGGTGCGGGTAAACGGCGGCCGTGTGAAGGCCGACTACCGGCTCTGTGCCGGTGACGAACTGCGCCTGCCGCCGGTCACGATCGAGCCCGCGCAGGCGGGCCGCCCCGACCGCGGCCTGGTGGAGCGGCTGCTCTCTGCCGTGCTGTACGAGGACAAGCGGCTGCTGGTCGTGAACAAGCCGAGCGGCGTCGCCGTGCACGGCGGCAGCGGCATCAGTTTCGGCGTGGTCGAGGCGCTGCGCGCCGGCCGCCCGGAGCTGAAGGTGCTCGAGCTGGTGCACCGGCTGGACCGGGAGACGAGCGGCTGTCTCGTGCTGGCGAAGAAGCGGAGCGCGCTGCGCGAACTGCATGCGCTGTTCCGCGAGGGGTCGGTGGAGAAGGTCTATCTGACGCTGGTCGCCGGCGACTGGCAGCTGGGCGCGCGCACGGTGGATCTGCCGCTGGCGGTGCACCGGCGCAAGGGCGGCGAGCGTCACGTCCAGGTGGATCAGGAAGCAGGCAAGCCGTCACGTACCCGGTTCAGCGTGCAGGCGGCCTACGGCAGCTGCACCCTGCTGAAGGCGCAGCCGGAGACCGGGCGCACCCACCAGATCCGGGTGCATGCCGCAGCCTGCGCGCATCCCGTGCTGGGCGACGAGCGATACGGCGACGAGGCGGCCAATGCGCGCTTCGCCCGGCTGGGGCTGCGGCGGCTGTTCCTGCACGCCCAGTCCATCGGCTTCGTCGACGGCAACGGCAACGACCGACTGTTCACCGCACCGCTGCCCGAGGAGCTCGACGCCGTGCTGGCGCGACTGAAAGAACGCCGCAGCTGACGGGTCGTCAGAGCAGCGGGACGCCGAGATCCTCGAGCGTGCGGGCGAGCCAGATCAGCGGCAGTCCCACGAGTCCTGTCGGATCCTGGCTCTCGATGCGCTCGAACAGGACCGGTCCGCTGGCTTCGGCCTTGAAGCCGCCGGCACAGTCCCAGGAGCGGTCCCGGTCCACGTAGCGCTCCGCGAGCGCCCGCTCGAAATGCCGGAAGCGCACCTCGGTGACGTCCGTATGCACCCTTTCCTCGCGGCCGGGACCATGGATGACGCAGACCGAGGTCAGAAATCGCATCGGCAGGCCGCGCGCCGCCAGCAGCTGGGCGATGGCGGCGTCCCGGCTGCCGGGCTTGCCGCAGGCCCGGCCTTCCAGCACCGCGACCTGGTCGGAGCCTATGACCGTTGCGCCGGCGTGCCGGGAAGCGACGGCCGCGGCCTTCTCCCGTGCCAGCCGCAGCGACAGCGCGGCGGGGGCTTCGCCGTCGAGCGGGGTCTCGTCCAGCTCGGGCGCCACACAGTCGAAGCGACCCAGGATCCGTGCCAGCAGGTCGCGCCGGTAGGGCGAGGAGGAGGCGAGGACGACGTCGGTCGGAGCGGGATTTTCCATTCTCGATCAGTCACCTGTACGGGCTCGCGGGCCTCTGCATGGCCCCGCATTTTCTTTGACAGCAGGGGTCAAGGCTCTTATCATCCGCCGGCTATGTCCAGCCCCATGCTTCAGGCGGTGCGGCCCGACGCGCTGGCCGCCCGACGTGAGGAGATCAGGGATACCATTCCGCTGGGCTCCACGGATCGTCTGGCGGCACTCGTCCGCGAGGTGCTGACGCGGTGCGACGGGGAGGTGCCCGGGGACTGGGAACGCCGGCCGCTTGCGGTCGAACTCGGTTTCGAGCGCCGGCAGGTCGAGGGCAATCAGCCGGTGCCGGCGGTTACCGGCACAGCGCGGGTTACGCTGCCGCTGGTCTGCGAGCGATGCCTGGGAATGATGGAGCTAGCGCTGGAAGCGGACATCGCGTTCCTGCTGCCGGACGCCGACATGACCGACGAGGCCCTGCCGGGCTTCGAGGTCTGGCCGGTGGAGGGCCGCGGCGTGCGGCTGCTCGACCTGGTGGAGGAGGAGTTGCTGCTGGCGTTGCCGCTGGCCCTCATGCACGAGGACCGTTCGCATTGCCGCCTGGTGACGGAGCACTACGCAGCGGACGACGCGGCAGCCGAGCCGGACACGCAGCGGCCGTTCAGCGCACTGAAGGCGCTGCTGAAAGAAGACGAGGATTAGCGTGGGTGACCGGCTGGCCGGATGCTCATATGACTTACAATCGATTCGAAACCGATCCCGCCTGATGCTCCAGGGCTGCCGGCGGGTCACTATTTTGGAGACCTGAAAATGGCCGTTCAGAAAAGTCGCAAGACACCTTCCAAGCGTGGCATGCGCCGCGCCCACGACGCGCTGAAGGGCGAGACGCTCTCGGTGGAGCCCACCACCGGCGAGACTCACCTGCGTCATCACGTGAGCCCCGACGGGTTCTACCGGGGCCGCCAGGTGGTCAAGCCCAAGGTCGTGGAAGAGCAGGACTGATTCCTGCCTGAGCCGGCGCGGGGCGAACCCCGGACCGGCTCTCCACACTCATGCAGGCCGTCGATTTCACCATCGCCCTGGATGCCATGAGCGGGGACCTCGGTCCCGGCGTCGTGGTGGCGGCGGCGAGGCAGGCGCTGCGGCGCCATCCTGCCCTGGCCATCGCGCTGGTGGGCGACGAAGCCGTGCTCGAGCCGCTCGTCGCCGCTGCCGGTGACGATGCCGCCGGCCGTCTCGCCGTCCGGCATGCCCCGGAGATCGTCACGATGAACGATGCGCCGGTGGACGCGCTGCGCCGCAAGAAGCGCTCGTCCATGCGCGTGGCCGTCGATCTGGTGAAGCAGGGCGAGGCCCAGGCCTGTGTGAGCGCGGGCAATACCGGCGCGCTGATGGCCATCGCGAAGTTCGTGCTGAAGACGGTGGAGGGCATCGACAGGCCGGCCATCCTCGCCGAGATGCCCGCGCGCGGCGGTTCGGTTCACATGCTCGACCTCGGCGCCAACGCCGACTGCACGGCCGAGCAGCTGTTCCAGTTCGCCATGATGGGCTCGGTCGTGACGGCAGACGTGCGCGGTCTGGAGAACCCGCGGGTGGCGTTGCTCAACATCGGCGAGGAAGAGATCAAGGGAGACCAGACCGTGAAGGCTGCGGCGGCCCTGCTCGCCGCCAGCGGGCTGAACTACGTCGGTTACGTCGAGGGCAACGACATCATCTCCGGCAAGACCGACGTGGTGGTGACCGACGGTTTCACCGGCAACGTGGCGCTGAAGACCATGGAAGGGACCGCCGGCTTCATCTCCGAGATGCTGAAGGCGGCCTTCACCGAGACCTGGCTTTCGAAGCTGCAGGCACTCGCGGCGCGGGGCGTGCTCGGCCGGCTGCGCGCCCGGCTGGATCCCAGGCACTATAATGGCGCGAGTCTGGTCGGTCTCACCGGCATCGTCGTGAAAAGTCACGGCAGCGCCGACGAGCTGGCCTTCCTGCACGCCATCGAGACGGCGGTGGTGGAGGTCGAGCACGACGTGCCGTCCCAGATCGGACGTCTGCTGCAACGGGAAGCCGCATGAAATATTCGCGCATCGAGGGTACCGGCCGCTGTCTGCCCGACAGGGTCCTCACCAACGCCGAGCTGGAGAAGATGGTGGAGACCACCGACGAGTGGATCCGCACGCGCACCGGCATCGAGCGCCGCCACATCGCCGCCGACGACCAGTACACCAGCGATCTCGCGGTGGGCGCCGCGCGGGAAGCCATGGCCGCCGCCGGCGTCGGCCCGGCCGATATCGACTTCATCGTCGTGGGCACCACCACGCCGGACCGGGTCTTCCCTAACGTGGGCTGTCTGGTGCAGGAGAAGCTGGGCATCCACGACTGCGCCGCATTCAGCGTCGAGGCGGCCTGCACCGGTTTCATCTATGCCTTGAGCGTGGCCGACAAGTTCGTGCGCACGGGCGCGGCCGGCTGCGCGCTGGTGATCGGCGCCGAGACGCTGTCCCGGATCACCGACTGGGACGACCGCCAGACCTGCGTGCTGTTCGGCGACGGCGCCGGCGCCGTGGTGCTGAAGCCGGCCGAGGAACCGGGTGTGGTCTCCACTCACCTCGGTGCCGACGGCCAGTACAAGGACCTGCTGTACTACCCGGCGGGTCCGTCCGAGAAGCTGGACGACATGCTGCGGGGCGAAGCCGCCATCCACATGCGTGGCAACGAGGTCTTCAAGGTGGCGGTGAAGACCCTGGGCAACATCGTCGACGAGACGCTGGCCGCCAACAGCCTGTCGAAGAGCGACATCGACTGGCTCATCCCCCACCAGGCGAACATCCGCATCATCCAGGCCACCGCGAAGCGCCTCGACATGCCCATGGAACGCGTCGTGCTCACCGTGCAGGACCACGGCAATACTTCCGCTGCTTCGGTGCCGATGGCCCTCGACGTGGCGATCCGCGACGGGCGCATCAAGCGCGGCCAGACCCTGCTGCTGGAGGCGTTCGGCGGCGGCTTTACCTGGGGTTCGGCGCTGATCCGCTACTGAGGGCCCGGCCGCTCTACCAGAGCGGAGCGGGTACGGCGGCGGTCTCCCGGTCGCGACGGGTGCGCCGGAACATGCGGTCGTGCAACTGCTCGCGCCGGGCGGCGATGCGCTCGCGGCGGGTCGCCGCGTCGGTGCCCACCTTGAAGCGCCGGAAATAGTTGTCCCGGAATCCGCAGAAATCCTCGTAAGCCTCGATGACGTGCTTCAGTTCCCGCAGGACGAGCTCGATCATGATGGCGTCGTCCAGATAGCCGAGTCCGGGCATGTCGTCGGGGATCAGGTCCTCCGGGTCGCCGAAGTAGATCAGCGCGGAGAGCAGTTTCAGCCGTTCCGTCGCAGGCAGCGCCCATTCCTCGTCCTCGAGCATGGCGCACATGGCCTGCAGGCGCGGCAGCCGCTCGCGGACGAAGTCCGGCAGCGCTCCCGGGTGCAGGGATTCCATCACGTCCCGGGTGGCCCTGACGATCTCCGCCTCGTCGGCGTCTTTCGCCGCGGCGCGGGCGCCTTTCATGGCCTTGCGGAACTGCTGGAGATCGCGCTCGCTGATGTACAGGCTGATTTTCACGCTCATGGGCTTCGCTCGCGGTCGTGGGGCCGGGGAGGGGCACGAGGGAAAGGTAGGCGACTCCGGAGAGGCGGTCAACGCCGGCCCGTCGACCGGATGCGGGATATCTGGGAGAATCTCCGCCGTTGCACCCCACGGTGCGTTGCGCAGAGATCCGCTCGATGAGGACGGTTGCAGGGAGGCTCGGCCTGGTCGCTATGGCGACGCTCGGTCTGTTAGTCACGATGCCGGCACGGGGCGAAGTTTTCGACCTGCCGGACAACGGCGATACCGTGGTCGGGCAGGTGACGACCGTCGAGTCCCGCGAGTGGGACACGCTGCTGGACATCGCCCGCCGTCACGGGCTCGGCTATTACGACATCGTCCGGGCCAATCCGGGCGTGGACCCCTGGTTGCCGGGCGACGGTACCGAGGTGGTCCTGCCGGCCCGCTTCATCCTGCCCGACGTGCCCTGGGAAGGGGTGGTGCTGAACCTGCCCGAGTACCGCATGTATTACTTCCCGCCGGCGGAGGCGGACGGCACGCGCACGGTCATGACCTTCCCGATCAGCATCGGCCGCATGGACTGGGAGACGCCGCTGGGGGTGACGCGCATCACCGTCAAGGCCCGGGACCCGGCGTGGTACCCGCCCGAATCCGTGCGCAAGGAGCACGAAGCCGACGGCCGCTCACTGCCGCGGGTGGTGCCGCCGGGGCCGGACAACCCGCTCGGGCAGTTCGCCATGCGTCTGGCGATCCCCGGCTACCTCATCCACGGGACGAACCGGCCGGCCGGTGTCGGCATGCGGGTGACTCACGGCTGTATCCGCATGTTCCCCGAAGACATCGAGTTCGCCTTCGAACGTATCCCGACCGGGACGCCGGTGCGCATCATCGACGAGCCCTACAAGTTCGGCTGGTACGACGGGCAGCTCTTGATGGAGGCCCACGAGCCGCTGGAGAGTCCGGCGGAGACGGACGACCCGGCGCCGGTCAGCACTCTCACGCGGCTGACGGAACTCTACGTGGCGGCCACCGGCGATCGTCGGGTGGAGGTGGACTGGGACCGGGTGGAAGCGCTGCATCACGCCGCCGACGGCATACCGCGCCGGGTGGACGCGGCCGGCGTCGGCGAGACGCTGGTGGCGGACCAGGACTAGCCCGTCGGAAGGGCGGAGGACTCGCGGACGAATCCTGCGGACAAAAAAACGCCGCGACGAGCGCGGCGTTGAAGAATCTCTGAACCTGCGAATTATTTGGACATCGATTTCTGGAACATGCGCTCCAGGCGTTCGCGGTTCGCATCGCAGCAGCTCTGCGCGCCCTGTGCGGCCGACAGCGCCTGGCTGGCGGTGCTCTGAGCGCTGGAAGCCATCTGGCTGGCACGGTCCGCTGCGGAACGTGCGGCTTCTGCAGCCGACTTCGCAGCAGCGGCGTCGGCAGCAGCGCGTTCGGCGGTCGCCTGCACTTCGTCGAGAGCGGTCTGGTTGGCACAACCGGTGACCAGCAGCATCGTGGCTGCGACGGCGCCGAGTTTCGTTGCGATTCTCTTCATATGCTTTTCCCCTATTGGAGGCATTAAAAACAAGCGTATTATTTATTAAACGCGGTCAGTGTTCAACGTAATCAGGCATCGAGGGCGGTTTTTTTTCGCTCCGAGGCATTTGATTTGTCTGCGTTTTGCGACAGGTATCCGGCGCTGTCCGTCAGAGTTCGCTGAGCAGCCGGCGGGCTTCGTCCTCCAGCCGTGCCAGTTCGCGCTCCAGGGAATCACGGTCGCGCTCGAGATTGCGGAGGCGGTAGTAGATCGAACGGCGCTGATCGTCGGTCAGGTCGCCTCGCTGGAGGTCGAATTCCAGCTGTCGTACCGCCCGTTCGGCATCGTCCAGATCCTCGCTCACCCGATGGATGCGCCGGCCCACCTGGTAGCCGCGGTAGAAGTCCTCCTCGTAGCCGGGCGGGCAGACGTCCTGATAGGTGCGGCCGGCACGGCCGTGGGCAAGGCCGCCGGGGACCGTGCACAGCCGGTCCAGGCCGGCGAGGCGACCGCGGGCGTAGGCGTCCTCGGCGGGGACGATGCCGTATTCGGCGCAGGCCTCCCGGTGTTCCTCGATGCGGTCGGGCGGATAGCCGGCGGCGCCATCGGCTTCTCCCAGCGCTTCCCAGTCGGCCTGGCGGCATTCGGTCTCCGAAAGGGTGGCACAGCCGCCGGCCAGGAGGGCGGCGGGCAGGATGAGCCAGAGAAACTTGCGCCGGACCCGAACCTGTATATAATCACAGTATCTGGGCATGCATACAGGATAACACCATGGCCGATCTCACCCCACGCCAGTCGCAGATTCTGAAACTCATCCAGGATTTCATCGCCGAAACGGGCATGCCGCCCACCCGGGCCGAGATCGCCGAGGAGCTGGGTTTCCGCTCACCCAACGCCGCCGAGGAGCACCTCCGGGCGCTGCAACGCAAGGGCGTGCTGGAACTGAGGCCCGGCACCTCCCGCGGCATCCAGCTGAAGGATTCCCTGCGCGAGCAGATGGGCCTGCCGCTGGTCGGGCGGGTGGCCGCCGGTCAGCCCATCCTGGCCGAGCAGAACATCGAGGCCCACTACCAGATCGACAAGAGCCTGTTCCGGCCGAAGCCTCATTACCTGCTGCGGGTGCAGGGCATGAGCATGAAGGACGTGGGCATCCTGGACGGGGACCTGGTGGCCGTGCACCGCACGCCCGAGGTGCGGAGTCGCCAGATCGTGGTGGCCCGTCTGGAGGACGAGGTCACCGTGAAGCGCTACCGGCAGGAAGGCACCATGGTCTGGCTGATGCCGGAGAACAGCGAGTTCGCCCCGATACGGGTGGATCTCGCCCATCAGCCGCTGGTCATCGAGGGCGTGGTCGTCGGCGTCATCCGCGACGGCATGCCGGTGCACTGACGCGTCTCCCGCTCCCGTGGACGAAGCCCTCGAACAGTTACTCGGCAGTTACCGGCTCTGGCGCGGCAGCGAGGGCGCCGTGCGGGAGGGTCAGGCCGGCCGGGTGGCGGCCACCGGTTACCGCAAGCTCGACGCCTGCCTGCCCGGCGGCGGCTGGCCGCTCGCCTCGCTCACCGAAGCCCTGTCCGCCGCCTGCGGCATCGGCGAGTTGCGCCTGTTCATGCCGGCGCTCTCCGCACTGTGCCGGCAGCGTGAGGGCTGGGTGGTCTGGATCGCGCCGCCCCATGTGCCCTATGCACCGGCGCTGATGCAGTGGGGGCTGGAAGTCTCCCGGGTACTGCTGATCCATCCGGCCCGTGATCAGGAAGCGCTCTGGGCGATGGAGCAGGCATTGACTTCGGGCACCTGTGTGGCGGTTCTGGCCTGGATCAATCGCATGGACGAGCGCACCAGCCGGCGGCTGCAGCTCGCGGCCGGCAGGGGAGAGAGCTGGGCCATCGCCTTCCGGCCGGCCGCCGCCAGGCGGGAGGCGTCCGCTGCCGCGCTGCGGCTGATGCTTCGCCCCGGCAGCAACGGCACCGATGTGGACCTGTTCAAGGTACGCGGCGCGCGGCCCGCGCTGGTGAGCGACTATGACGGCCGGGACGGCGGTAGTCCGTTGCCGCTGGTGCGCCCGCCGGGGGAGGGCCTGGAGGAGAGCGCGGCAGCGGTGGGCGTCGGCGGGCGCGCCGGTTCGGGCTGACGACGTGGCCGCCTCTCCATGGTATCGCCGCCCGAGCCCGATTCCGCCCTGCCGGCAGCAGGAGAGTCTCCGCATCCCCGGCCTGAACGGGGGCGGGTAACGGCCGCGCACGGACCCGCCCGGCAGCAGCCGCTGCCCCTCGGTGGTGGAGAACCGCCGGCCGAAGACCCGTCTCCTTCGTATTCGCGGCAGCGCCGCTCGCAGCTGTGGCTGTGCATCCGTCTGCCCGGGATCGCCCTCGAGGCACTGGGTGAGTCCGCGGCGTCGGCCGGGCCGGTGGCGGTGATGGAAGAGGAAGGCGGGCAGGTCGTCGTCCATCTCGCGAACGGGGCCGCCGCGGCGGCCGGGATCCGGCCCGGCCAGACGCTGAACGCCGCCCTGGCACTGGTACCGGAACTCCTCACCGTCTCGCGTCGGCCGCGGCGCGAGCGCATCCTGCTGGAATCCCTGGCTGACTGGGCGGGACGCTTCAGTCCCCTGGTCAGTCTGGAGGGCCCGGATGCGCTGCTGCTGGAAGTGCAGGGCAGCCTGCGTCTGTTCCGCGGTCTGGATCGTCTCTGCCGGCTGGTCGTCGAGGGGCTGCGGCAACGGGGGCACCGGCCCCTCGTCTGCGTGGCCCCCACGCCGCTGGCGGCGCTCTGGCTCTCGCGGGACGGCGGCGGCCGGGTGGAGGGTGTGGCGGAACTGCCACGGCATCTCAATTCGCTGGATCTGCGGGTCACCGGATGGCCGGCGGCGGTGCTGCGGGGGCTCGCGGGCACTGGCGTGACGAGCATCGGCGAGTGCCGCCGGCTGCCCCGGGAAGGATTCGCCCGGCGCTTTGGCGCGGCGCGGCTGCAGGCGCTGGACCGGGCCTTCGGCCGGCTGCCGGACCCGCGGCCCCATTACACGGGTCCGCCGCAATTCCGCGAACAGATAGACCTCGGAGAGGAGACCCGGGACGAGGCGCTGCTCGCGGCCGGCTGCTCGCGCCTGCTGGCCTCCCTGGAGGACTTCCTGCTGCGCCATCAGCGGGCGGCGCGGCGTCTGCGGTTCCGCTTCTTCCATCTGCGCGGCGGGGCGACGCCGCTCACCCTGGGCTTCAGCGATGCCTGCTGCGATGTGGAGCACTGGCGGAGCCTGCTCGGCATCCGGCTGGAGCGCCTCCGCCTGCCGGCGCCGGCGATCGCCGTGGAACTCGCCACGGGACGCCTGGAGCACCGCGAGGGCGACACGACGGCTCTGCCGCTGATACACGGCCAGGCCGGCCAGGCCGGCCGGCATGACGGCGGGCTGCCCCGGCTGGTGGAGAGCCTGCGGGCCCGGCTGGGCGAGAATGCCGTCCGCGGGCTCAGGAGTCTCGCGGAGCACCGGCCCCAGCAGGCCTGGGACGAGGTCGACCCCCTGGAGGGCCTGGCGGGCGGCGGCGGTGCGGGGCCGTCACCCTGGAGCCGGGTACGGGAATTGTCCGCGGTCGCCGACCGGGGAGAGGGCGATGATCTGCTGCTCGAGCGTCCGCTGTGGATATTGACGCAGCCCCAGCGGCTCGCCGTGCACGAGGGGCATCCCTGCCACGACGGCCCGCTGCAGTTCGTGGACGGGCCGGAGCGTATCGAGAGCGGCTGGTGGGACGGCGCGGACACGGCCAGGGATTACTACGTGGCCGAGACGGGCGCCGGCGCGCGGCTCTGGGTCTTCCGGGAGCGTCGCCCGCCGGCCGGATGGTATCTGCAGGGCATCTTCGGCTGAGATGACCTCTCGCTACGCCGAACTGCACGCCGTCAGCAATTTCACTTTCCTGCGCGGCGCCTCCCATCCGGAAGAACTGGTGGAGCGGTCGGACGCGCTGGGCTACACCGCGCTGGCCCTCACCGACGAATGCTCGGTGGCCGGCGTGGTGCGTGCCCACGGCGCGGCCCGCGGGCGAGACCTGAAATTCATCGTCGGCGCCGAATTCCGCCTCGCCGACGGGCCGGCGCTGGTGGCGCTCGCGGCCAGCCGCCGCGGCTATGCCCGGCTGTGCCGGCTGATCACCCGGGGCAGGCGCAATGCGGAGAAAGGTGCCTACCGGCTGCAGCGGGAAGACCTGGAAGACGGCCTGCCGGACTGCCTGGTGCTGTGGCTGCCGGGCCGGGACCTCGGCGGCAGCCGGCACGGCGACTGGTTCGCCGGGCTGTTCCCCGGCCGCTGCTGGATCGCCGCGGAGCTCGCCGCCGACGGGCTGGACCGGCCCCGGCTGGACGGGCTGGGCCGGCTCGCCCGGCGCACCGGCCTGCCGCTGGTCGCAGCCGGCGACGTGCACATGCATCGCCGCGGCCGCCGCGCTCTGCAGGATACGCTCACGGCCATCCGGCTGAAGGTGCCCGTGGCCGAGGCGGGGTTCGCCCTGCATCCCAACGGCGAGCGTCACCTGCGCTCGCGCCCGCGCCTCGGCGAGCTCTATCCGCCGGCGTTGCTGCGCGAGACGGTCGCGGTGGCGGAGCGCATCGACTTCTCCCTGGACGAACTCGCCTACGAGTATCCCCGGGAGCTGGTGCCGGCGGGCCATACCGCCGCGAGCTGGCTGGCGCACCTGACGGAGGAGGGCATGGCCCGGCGCTGGCCGGACGGTGCCCCGCGCAAGGTGCGCGACCTCGTGCAGCACGAACTCGCGCTCATCGCCGATCTGGCCTATGAGCCTTATTTCCTGACGGTGCACGACATCGTGGCCTGGGCGCGCTCCCGGGGCATCCTCTGTCAGGGGCGCGGCTCGGCCGCCAATTCCGCGGTCTGTTTCTGCCTCGGCATCACCGAGGTGGACCCGGAGCGGATGTCCACGCTGGTGGAGCGCTTCATCTCGAAGGAGCGGGACGAGCCGCCGGACATCGACGTGGATTTCGAGCACGAGCGCCGAGAGGAGGTGATCCAGTACATCTACGCGAAGTACGGCCGGGAGCATGCCGCGCTGGCGGCCACGGTGATCACCTACCGGCCGCGCAGCGCGATGCGCGACGTGGGCAAGGCGCTCGGCCTCTCCTCGCTGCAGACCGACAGGCTGGCGCGCGCCATGCAGTGGTGGGACGGCAGCCACGTGGACCCCGAGCGTGTGCGCGAGGCCGGCCTCGACCCGGACAGCCCGGGCATGCGCCGGCTGCTCACGCTGGTGCGCGAGCTCATCGGCTTTCCCCGCCATCTGTCCCAGCACGTGGGCGGCTTCGTCATCTCGGACGGCCCGCTGGAAGAGCTCGTGCCGGTGGAGAACGCCGCCATGGAGGGGCGCACCGTCATCCAGTGGGAGAAGGACGACCTGGAGGAGCTGGGACTGCTGAAGGTGGACGTGCTGGGCCTCGGCATGCTGACGGCGATCCGCCGCTGTTTCGACCTCATGCGCGGTTTCGACGGCCGCGAGCTGGACCTGGCCGGCGTGCCGGCGGAGGACCCGGCGGTCTACGACATGATCTCGGCGGCGGACACCATGGGCGTGTTCCAGATCGAGTCCCGCGCCCAGATGGCGATGCTGCCGCGGCTGCGGCCCCGCTGTTATTACGACCTGGTCATCGAGGTGGCCATCATCCGCCCCGGTCCCATCCAGGGCGACATGGTGCACCCGTATCTGCGCCGGCGCAGCGGCGAAGAGGCGGTGAGCTACCCCAGCGAGGAGGTCCGTGGCGTGCTGGAGCGCACCCTGGGCGTGCCGATATTCCAGGAGCAGGTGATGGAACTCGCCGTGGTGGCGGCCGGCTTCACACCCGGCGAGGCGGACCGGCTGCGCCGGGCGATGGCCGCCTGGAAGCGCCGCGGCGGGCTCGGCCCCTTCGAGGACAAGCTGAAGGCCGGCATGCGCGAGCGGGGCTACGGCGAGCAATTCGCCGAACAGATCTTCAACCAGATACAGGGTTTCGGCGAGTACGGTTTCCCGGAGTCCCACTCGGCGAGCTTCGCGCTGCTGGTCTACGTCTCCGCCTGGCTGAAATGCCATGAGCCGGCGGCGTTCCTGTGCGCGCTGCTGAACAGCCAGCCCATGGGTTTCTACGCGCCCTCCCAGCTGGTGCAGGACGCCGTGCGCCACGGCGTGGACGTGCGCCCGGTGGACGTGAACGCGAGCCGGGAGGAGTCCTCGCTGGAGCGGCGCGAGGACGACACGGCCGCGGTGCGGCTGGGATTCGACCGGGTCAAGGGGCTCGCCGCGGCCGCGGCGGAGTCGCTGGTGGCGGCGCGGGAGAGCGGGGGGCGGTTCGGCTCGGTGCAGGACCTCGCCGAGCGGGCGGGGCTGGATCGCGCCGCCCTGTCCGCCCTGGCCGCGGCGGGTGCGCTGGCCACCCTCGCGGGACACCGCTTCCGGGCCCGCTGGGACGTGGCCGGCGTGGAGGCTCCGGAGGGGCTGTTCCGGTCCATGACCCGCTACGAGGCATCGCCGCTCCTCGCCCGGCCGTCCGAGGGGCAGGACGTGCGCGCCGACTATGAGAGCCTCGGCCTGACCCTGGGGCGCCATCCGATGGCGCTGCTCAGGGAGCGTTTCCGCCGTCGGCGCTACATCACGGCGGAGGAATTGCCGGCAGCCGGGCACGGGACGCGGGTACGGGTGGCCGGGCTGGTGGTGACCCGCCAGCGGCCGGGGAGCGCGAGCGGGGTCACGTTCGTCACCCTCGAGGACGAGACCGGTCAGGTCAATCTGGTGGTGTGGAAGGCGACCGCGGAGGCCGAGCGGCGTGCGCTGCTATCGGCGCGGCTGATGGGGGTGGAAGGCGAGGTACAGATAGAGGGGGAGGTGGTCCATGTCATCGCCAGGAGGCTGACGGAGCACAACGGTCTGCTGGGGAGTCTGGCCGTGCGCTCGCGGGACTTCCACTGAAGTGTCGGAGTCAGTCGTCGAAGTCCCAGTCGTCCATGTCGCGCAGCGCACGCTCGAAGCGCTTCTGCTCCATCAGTTCCTCCAGCCGGCGACGCGCCGCGAAGCTGCCGGTGCCGCCGGACTGCGAGCCCTCAATCTCGGCGACCAGCTGTTCGACGTTGATCTCGACGGATAACTCTCCGACGTTATCATCGTCAGCGTCGTCTTCTGCGGACAGATCCGCATCCTCCATATCTTCATCCTCGAATTCGTCGTCCACGTCGAGTGGATCTTCCCGTTCCAACTGCATCAACGTCTCGTCCATGGGAGCGCCCCCGCGCCGGCTCGTGTCAGAGAGTTTATGTCACGTTCGGCGCATGTATATCCCGAATGGGGGTGCCAGCGCAACAGGGCGGGCCACAGTTTTTACAAAACTCGTAACTTTTTGTATTTATGCGGGAATTCGGCTATTGGATGAGATTGTTTATCTGGAAGATCGGCAACAGGATGGCCAGCACGATGGTCAGCACCACGCCGCCCATGAACACGATCAGCAGCGGCTCCATGATCCCCATCATGGTCGTGATGAGCCCGTCCATCTCCCGCTCCTGGTTGTCGGCGGCGCGGCCGAGCATCTGTTCCAGCTGACCGCTGGACTCGCCGCTGGAGATGAGGTGAATGGTCATGGGCGGGAACAGGCGGCTCGCGGCGAGCGAGCGGGAGATGGCGCCGCCCTCGCGCACCCTGAGCGAGGCTTCCTGCACGGCCTCGCGCATCGGCACGTTCATGATCACCTCGGCGGAGATCTTCAGCGCCTCCAGCACGGGCACGCCGCTGCCGGCGAGGATGCTGAGCGTGCGGGTGAACCGCGCCGTGTTGACACCCCGGGTGATGCGGCCGATCAGCGGCAGGCGCAGGAGCAGGCGGTGATAGCGCCGGCGCGGCCCCTCGAGCTTCAGCAAGCGCCACACGCCGAACGCGACGGCGGCGATTCCGGCGATGAGCAGCCACCACCATTCCCTCAGGAAATCGCTGATGCCGATCAGCAGCCGGGTGAGGATGGGCAGCTCGGCGCCGGTGGTCTCGAACACGCCGACCACCTGGGGCACGACGTAGGAGAGCATGAAGGCGATGATGCCGAGCGACATCAGCACGAGCACGATGGGGTAGACCAGCGCGTTCGTGATGCGCTGGCGCAGTGCCTGGCGCGTCTCCGTATAGTCGGCCAGCCGCTCGAGCACGGCGTCCAGATGACCGGACTGCTCGCCCGCCGAGACGGTGGCGCGGTAGATCTCGGGGAACGCCTGCGGGAACTCCTCCAGCCCGTCGGCGAGCGTGTGGCCTTCCATGACCTTGGCGCGCACTCCCAGCAGGATGCTCTGGGTGCGCGGTTTCTCCGTCTGCTGGGCCACGGCCTGCAGCGTTTCCTCCAGCGGCATGCCGGAGTTGACGAGCGTGGCGAGCTGCCGGGTGACGAGCGCGAGTTCCGTCGCAGAGAAGCCGCGGCGCAGCCCCACGGAGAACTGGCGCGCGGATTCCTTCTCGGCCACTTCCGAGACCTCGAGGGGCACGAGCGCGCGCTCGCGCAGGAGCTGGCGGAC
Source organism: Lentisalinibacter orientalis (assembly GCF_040706535.1). Taxonomy (NCBI): domain Bacteria; kingdom Pseudomonadati; phylum Pseudomonadota; class Gammaproteobacteria; order Woeseiales; family Woeseiaceae; genus Lentisalinibacter; species Lentisalinibacter orientalis. The sequence continues at coordinate 386,156 of NZ_JAPDRJ010000003.1, read as the reverse complement.
CTGCCGGGCGGTGTCGCCCTCCAGAACGCCTTTCTTCTCCTTGCCGGCGCTGTCGAGCGCGACGTATTCGAATGCTCCCACCTGGCCGGTCCCGGACGGATTCAGTCAGCCCGCGTAACCCGGAGTACCTCCTCCAGGGTGGTAACGCCGGAGAGGACTTTGGTGCGACCGTCGTCGCGGATGCTCGGGCTGAGATTGCGGGCGTATTTCTCCAGTTCGTGCTCGCCGGCGCCGTCGTGGATCATCGTGCGCATGTGATCGTCCACGGGCACCAGTTCGTAGATGCCTGTACGGCCGCGGAAACCGCCGTCCTCGACGTCGCCGGCCCGGTAGATGGTGGGCGGGTTGTCGGGGTCGGCCTTCAGGACGCGGCATTCGTACTCCCGGGCCGTATAGGGCACTTTGGTGTCGTCGTCGAGCACGCGCACCAGGCGCTGGGCCAGGACGCCGATGAGGCTGGACGACAGCAGGAAGGGCTCCACGCCCATGTCGCGCAGGCGGGTCACCGCCCCCACGGCGGTGTTGGTGTGCAGGGTCGAGAGCACGAGATGGCCGGTCAGCGACGCCTGCACGGCGATCTCGGCCGTCTCCAGGTCGCGGATCTCGCCGACCATGACCACGTCCGGGTCCTGGCGCAGGATGGCGCGCAGTCCCCGGGCGAAGGTCATCTCCACCTTGGTATTCACCTGGGTCTGGCCGATGCCGTCGATGTAGTACTCGATCGGGTCCTCCACCGTCATGATGTTTCGGCTGTTGTCGTTGATGCGCTCCAGCGCCGCATACAGCGTGGTGGTCTTGCCCGAGCCGGTGGGGCCGGTCACCAGCAGGATGCCGTGGGGCTTGTGGATGAGCTCGTCCATGGTGCGCTGGGAGGCCTGGTCCATGCCCAGCGAATTGAGATCCAGGCGTCCCGCCTGCTTGTCCAGCAGACGCAGCACCACCCGTTCCCCGTGGCCGGACGGGATCGTGGAGACGCGCACGTCGACGGCACGCCCGGCGATGCGCAGCGAGATGCGGCCGTCCTGGGGCAGGCGCTTCTCGGCGATGTCGAGCCTCGACATGACCTTGATGCGCGAGGTGATCAGCGGGGCCACCGCGCGCCGGGTCTCCAGTACCTCGCGCAGCACGCCGTCCACGCGGAAGCGGATGACGAGCCGGTTCTCGTAGGGTTCCACGTGGATGTCGGAGGCGTTCTCCTTGACCGCCTCGGTCAGCACGGCGTTGATCAGCCGGATGATGGGCGCGTCGTCGTCGCTCTCCAGGAGGTCGGAGGGTTCCGGCAGCTCCTGGGCCACCTGCAAGAGGTTCGTGTCGTCGCCGAGCCCCTCCATCATCTGCATGGCGTTGTTGCTGCCGCCCTCGTAGGCCTGTCGCAACATGGCGTCGAAGGCCTCCGCCGTCACGCGGGTAAGCTTCAGCGGCACGCCGGCATAGCGGCGCACCTCCGCCAGGCTCACCGGCGAGACGCCGACCCGGCAGATCACGTCGGCCTTGCCGTCGGCGTAGTCGCGGATCAGTACCCCGTGGCGCTTGGCGAATGAGAAGGGCAGGCGCTTCTCCGGCAGGTCGCCGATCTTCGGCGGTTCCGTCGCAGGGATCTCTTCGGCGAGACTCAGTTCCGTGGTCTCCATCTCACTCATTCGTCGATGTCCTCCCCGGACATTATGTTGCCGGGACGCTCGGACGGTTCGCTCGGCTCGTAGGTCTCCAGCGGCGGCAGCGTCGGCCGTGTCTTGCCGGGCATGAGGCGGATGCGGCCCTCTTCCTGCTGCATGTCGCGCATGTAGTTGTACTTCTCCTCGGTCGCCATGTGCGTCTGTTCCGGGTTGCGGAGGATGGAAGTACGGATGAATACCATCAGGTTCGCCTTCACCGTATTCGTGGAGCGGGAGCGGAACAGGTTCCCCAGCACCGGGATGCTGCCGAGCACGGGCACGCGCTGGTCGCTCTCGCGGATGGTGTCGTCGATGAGGCCGCCGAGCACCAGGATGCCGCCGTTCTCCACGATCACCGAGGTGGAGATCTTGCGCTCCTGGGTCACCAGGTCGACCGCGCCGGTGGCGCCCTGGGCAATGCTCGAGATTTCCTGGTTGATCTTCAGCACGATGGACTCGCCCTCGCTGATCTGCGGCGTGATCTCGAGTTTCGTGCCGACACTCTCCCGGTTGATGGTCTGGAACGGATTGACCGCGCCGGTATTAGCGCCGGTGTTGGTGAACTGCCCGGTGAGGAACGGCACCTCCTGGCCCACCTCGATGGATGCCTCCTCGTTGTCCATGGTCACGATGGTGGGCGTCGAGATGATGTTGGTGTCGGCGTCGCCCTGCAGGGCGCGCAGCAGCGCGACGAAACTCGTGCCGTTCTCCGAAATCCGCCCCACGCCGAGCGTGATGCCCGAGCCGAGACCGGACAACGCATTCGCCGCATCCTCGCCGCCGCCGGCGGCGGCTCCCGCCAGCCCGAGCAGATTCACGCCCGAGGAGGGGAAGTTCTGGATGCCGATGGCGTTGTTGTCGGCGCTGCCGTCCACCGCCCATTCCACGCCCAGCTCGGCGGACTTGTCCGCGGTGATCTCGACGATGATGGCCTCCACCAGCACCTGGGCCCGGCGGATGTCCAGCTTGTCGACCACGGCCATGATGGCGCGCATGGCCTTCGGCGGCGCCGTGACGATCATGGCGTTGGTGAGCTCGTCTGCCCAGATCTGCACCGGGCCGCCGGCGGCGCCGGCAAGACCGCCGCCCTGGGCTGCGGCCTGAGCGCCCTGGCCGCCGGCGCCGGCGCCCGTGAACTGACTTTGCAGCTTTGTGGATAGCTCTTCGGCGTTCGCGTAGCGCAGATAGCGCACGCGGGTATTGCCGCCGTCTTCCAGCGGCGTATCCAGGTGCGCGATCAGGGTGCGCATCTTCAGGCGCTGGTTCTTCTCGCCGCTGATCAGCACGCTGTTCGTGCGGTCGTCGGCCACCAGCCCGATCTGGCCCGCCCCCTCCGTGCGCTGGGCCTGCGCCAGCGAGGTCAGCACCCGGACGACGTCGCCCGCGGTGGCGTGCTCCAGCGGCACCACCTCGATGTCCTCGTCGCCTGCCTGGTCGATGCGGCCGATGATGCGCAGCAGCCGCCGGACGTTCGCGGCACGGTCGGAGATGATCAGCATGTTGGACGGCGGATGCGCCGCCAGGTGGCCGTACTGGGGGATCAGCGGCCGCAGTATCGGCACCAGCTGAGCGGAGGCGATGTTCTGCACCTCGATGACCTGGGTGACGATGTCGTCGTTGGCGGCGTCACCGGAGTAGGTCTCGGCGCCGGGTATCTGGCGCGCGTTGGCATCCGGCAGGATCTTCACGACATTGCCGCTCTGCACCGCCACGAAACCGTAGACATCCAGGATGGAGAGGAACGTCTCGTAGAACGCGTCCGCCGACATCGGCGTGGACGACAGCATGGTGACCTGCGCCTTCACCCGCGGATCCACGATGAAGTTGCGGCCCGTGACGTCGCTCACCGCCTCGATGATCTGGCGTATGTCGGCGTCCTTGTAATTGGGCGTGATCGTCGCGTTCTGGGCGACGGCCAGCCCGCATACCGCCAGCGCGGCCGCCGCGAGGGATGCGCGCAACAGCGCCGTGAGGGAATTGCGGGTGTGGCTGTTCTCGTTGTGCATGTTCACTGCCGTCTTCATCTGCTTCCGTCATCGCCCAGTTCCAGCTGGCTGGTGCTGAGCGTGAGCTGTTCGGACTGACCGTTGCGTTCCACGGTCACCGTGATCTGGGTGGCGTCGCCGAGGGTCCGGAATACCTCCATCCCGGTGCGGGGGTCGTTCATGGGCGTGCCGTTGATGGCGGTCACCAGGTCGCCGGGCCGCAGGCCCAGCGCGGCGAAGCTCTTGCGGTCACGGCCGGGGTACACCCGATAGCCGCGCTGCTGGCCGTCGGCGAAATAGGGTTGCGGACGGATGACGTCCATGAGCTGGACTGCGTTGTCCGTGATCATCTGCTGCACGCTGGGCTGGCTCGACGTCGTCGCCACGCGCGCCGAACTGGTCTGGCGGCTGCGGTTGACCGTCTGGCCCTCGGCTTCGCGGGGCAGTTTCAGTGCCTCCAGCGTGCCCGCGCGGTTCAGAATCACCCGGTCGGCGTAGACGGCATGCAGAGAGGCACCGCCGGGGATGCTGTCGCGGATGGAATACACCTTCTCGTCGCCGCGGCTGTCGGCGATGATGGCCAGCGAATAGGCCGGATCGTCGGCCGCCACCGTGCCCTTCAGGGTCAGGCTCAGGCGGGTCTCGGGCGCGTCGTCGATCTCCGACTGGACCGGAGCTGGCGCATCGGCGGAGGCTTCGCCGAACAGGTGTGCGTTGACGATGCCGGCAACGTCGATGCCGCTGACACGGGTATTGGACGCCGACGGGGCAGGGGATGCGGCCGGCGGCGGTGCGACGTCGTCCTCCTCGCCGGCGGGCACGAGCATCCAGATCATGGAGGCGAGCTGCCAGCCGATGGCGATGACCAGCGCGAGCGCCACCCACCGGGGCAGGTGGCGGCCCGCAGCCGACACCGCATCCGAAGGGCTCATGCTCTTGAGCTCCGCCAGTTTCATTTCCGCATTCATGGGTTTGCGCGGCACCCCTGCGCCTTGTCTGGCCCCCCGCCCGGAGAGCATCCCGCTCCGTCTAACGCACCGGAGGCATGATAAGGGTCAGCATATCACCGAACAAGGTGGTAACTACCTAAAAAATCGGCGCAAACGGAGCGCTGGCGCGGCTTCCGGCGGGGCGGTACCCGTGCCGGGGAACGTGCGCCGCCGCGGGTTGTCAACGGCACAGGCGGCCGCATATATATAATCCGTAGTCGGGCATCGCCGGCCCGCGGGCGTCATCGTCGAACAGCAGGAAGCTCCTCACCGGATCATGAGCGAAGAGACACCGAACAAGGATCAGCAGGACAACACCGGTCTGGCCGTCGAGGAATCCCGGCCAAAACTGAAGCGCCCGCCGCTGTACCGTGTGGTCCTGATCAACGACGATTTCACACCCATGGAATTCGTCGTGGAGGTGCTGGAGCGGGTGTTCGGCATGGACCGGCCGAAGGCGACCCGCATCATGCTCGAGGTGCACACGCGGGGGAAAGGCGTGTGCGGTGTCTATACCTACGAGATTGCCGAGACCAAGGTGGCCCAGGTGAACGGCTACGCGCAACAGCACCAGCACCCGCTGCTGTGTACCATGGAAGAGGCCTGAGCCTCAGAACTACTTCGACGACGGACGGTCGTAACCAACTATGCTGAACAGTGAACTCGAATTCTGCCTGAACGAGGCCTTCCAGTCGGCGCGCGAGAATCGCCATGAATTCATGACGGTGGAACACCTGCTGCTCGCGCTGCTGGACGTACCCCAGGTACACGACGTGCTGAGGGCCTGCGACGCCGACGTGGCGAAGCTGCGCGCACAACTCACCGAATTCATCGACGAGTCCACCCCGCGTGTGTCGCTGGAAGACGAGAACGATGTCCAGCCGACGCTCGGTTTTCAGCGCGTGCTGCAGCGGGCGGTCTTCCACGTGCAGTCGAGCGGGCGCAAGGAGGTCACCGGCCTGAACGTGCTGGTGGCGATATTCAGCGAAAAACAGTCCCAGGCGGTCTATTTCCTGAACCTGCAGGACGTCACGCGCCTCGACGTGGTGAACTACATCTCCCACGGCATCACGAAGATCGGTGACGAAGGCGGCGAGAATGCCGAGGCTACTCAGGAGGAGCCCGGCGTCGAACCCGAGGGCGGCTCGTCGGCGCTCGATAAATTCGCCACCAATCTGAACCGGCTGGCCGAGGAGGGGCGCATCGACCCCCTGATCGGCCGCAGCATAGAGATCGAGCGCACGGTGGAAATACTCTGCCGGCGGCGCAAGAACAATCCCCTGTACGTGGGCGAGGCCGGCGTGGGCAAGACCGCGCTCGCCGAGGGCCTGGCGCGGATGGTGGTCGAGGAGAAGGTCCCGGAAGTACTGCAGGACTGCACCATCTATGCCCTGGACATGGGTGCGCTGATCGCGGGCACCAAGTACCGGGGCGATTTCGAGAAGCGGCTGAAGGCCGTGCTGGCCGAGGTGCGCGAGGACCCGGGCGCCGTCCTGTTCATCGACGAGATCCACACCGTGATCGGCGCGGGTGCGGCTTCCGGCGGCGTCATGGACGCCTCCAACCTGATCAAGCCCGTGCTCGCCAACGGACAGCTGCGCTGCATCGGCTCCACCACTTATCAGGAGTACCGGGGCATCTTCGAGAAAGATCACGCACTGGCACGGCGCTTCCAGAAGATCGAGGTGCCGGAGCCGACGGTGGAGGAGACGGTGGAGATCCTGAAGGGGCTGCGCAGCCGCTTCGAGGAGCACCACGGCGTGCGCTACGCCACCGACGCGCTGGAGGCGGCCGCGGAGCTGTCCTCGCGCCATATCAACGACCGCCATCTGCCGGACAAGGCCATCGACGTCATCGACGAGGCCGGTGCGAATCTGCGGCTGAAGCCGGCGGCGGAGCGCGGCGATACGGTGACGGCGGAGATGGTCCAGAACGTCGTCGCCCGCATGGCGCGCATCCCGCCGAAGAGCGTATCCGCCTCCGACAAGGACGTGCTGAAGAACCTGGAGCGGGACCTGAAGCTGGTCATCTTCGGCCAGGACACGGCCATCGAGGCGCTGGCGTCGTCCATCAAGATGGCGCGCTCGGGCCTCACCGAGGAGGAGAAGCCGGTCGGCAGTTTCCTCTTCGCCGGTCCCACCGGCGTGGGCAAGACCGAGGTCACGCGACAGCTGGCCCTCTCGCTCGGCATCGAACTCGTGCGCTTCGACATGTCCGAGTACATGGAGCGGCACACGGTGTCGCGGCTGATCGGGGCCCCGCCGGGATACGTCGGCTACGACCAGGGCGGCCTGCTGACCGAGGCCGTGAGCAAGAACCCGCACTCGGTGGTGCTGCTCGACGAGATCGAGAAGGCCCATCCGGAAGTCTTCAACCTGCTGCTGCAGGTCATGGATCACGGCACGCTCACCGACAACAACGGCCGCAAGGCGGACTTCCGCAACGTGATCCTGGTGATGACCACGAACGCCGGCGCGGCGGAGGTGAGCCGCAGCTCCATCGGCTTCATGCAGCAGGATCACTCGAGCGACGCGCTGGCGATCATCAACAAGACGTTCACGCCGGAATTCCGCAACCGGCTGGACGCCATCATCCAGTTCGCCTCGCTGGACGCCACCTCCATCGCCCGGGTCGTCGACAAGCTGGTGGTGGAGCTCGAGGCGAAGCTCACCGCCAACAACGTCACACTGGAGCTCGACGACGAGGCCCGTTCCTGGATCGCCGAGCGCGGCTACGACCCGACCATGGGCGCGAGGCCGATGGCGCGGCTGATCCAGGAGAAGATCAAGCGTCCGCTGGCGGAGGAACTGCTGTTCGGCCAGCTGGCCGAAGGCGGGCACGTACGCATCCGGGTGAGCGAAGACGGGGATCTGGAGCTGAAGCCGGAGCCGGTGCGCCGCGAGCTGGCCCACCTGCCGGAGGATTCCGAGTAGGAGTGTAGGAGGGCCTTCAGGCCCGATTCGGCAAAATGGATCGGGCCTGAAGGCCCTCCTACATTATCAGGCTACCGTCCGCGGTAGACGATGCGGCCCTTGGAGAGATCGTAGGGCGTCAGTTCCACCGTGACCTTGTCACCGGTGAGGATGCGGATGTAGTTCTTGCGCATCTTGCCCGAGATGTGGGCGGTCACCACGTGACCGTTCTCGAGTTCCACACGGAATGTGGTGTTGGGAAGCGTCTCGATGACGACTCCTTCCATCTGAATGGCATCTTCTTTCGCCACGTGTTCGGCACACCTCGGTTCGCTGGGAGGCCGGCATTGTGCAGAAACTAGACCCCGTTTGCAACGCGGCCCGGAGCGGCCAGCGCCCGCGCCGGAAGCGGCTCCGCGGGCGCATCCCGGAGTTTCCGGCGCCCGGCGCAATGGCGGCGGAGGAGGTCGAGGAAGTCGTGCCTGGGCATGGTCTTCGCACCCATGCTGAGCAGGTGGGGTGAAACCACCTGGCAATCGATCAGGGCGAAATGCCGCCGGACCAGCTCGGCGCCGAGGGCGGCCATGGCGGTCTTCGAGGCGTCCGTCCGCCGGCTGAACATGGACTCGCCGAAGAACACCCGGCCGATCGCCAGGCCGTAGAGGCCGCCGGCCAGCTCGTCGCCCTGCCACACTTCCAGCGAGTGGGCCCAGCCCCGGGCGTGCAGTTCGGCGAACGCCTCCTCCATCGCCGCAGTGATCCAGGTGCCGTACTGGCCCGGCCGCGGCTCGGCGCAGGCGGCCATCACGCGCCGAAAAGCCCGGTTCCAGGTCACGGCGTAGCCCGCTCGACGCAGGCTGCGGCGCAGGCTGCGAGAGACGTGTATGCCGTCCGGGCGGAGCACGGCGCGGGGGTCAGGGGACCACCACAGCACCGGCTGGCCTTCCTCGTACCAGGGGAAGATGCCCCGCTCATAGGCGGCGAGCAGCCGCTCCGCCGACAGATCCCCGCCGGCGGCCAGCAGGCCGTCCGGATCGCGCAGCGCGAGTTCGGCGTCGGGGAACGCGTCCGGCGGGTCGTGTCGTGACAGCCAGTGGATGCGGTACATCGTGGCGGCGCCGGGCGGATCAGTCGGCGCGGAGGTCGCTGCGGAACGGAGAATGCTCCGCGGCCGCCTCGATGTAGTCGTCCACGTGCGCCCGCTCCTCGTCCAGATAGCGGCCGACGGCGGCCGCAAACTGGGGATGCGCCAGCCAGTGGGCGGACCAGGTCGCCGTCGGCAGGAAGCCCCGGCGGATCTTGTGCTCGCCCTGGGTGCCGGGCTCGAACAGCACGATCCCCTCGGCGATGCAGTATTCGATGCCCTGGTAGTAGCAGGTCTCGAAGTGCAGGCTGTGATAGTCGTCGTCGCTGCCCCAGTAACGGCCGTACAGCGTATCGCTGCCGCGATAGAAGACGGCCGCCGCGACGATGGCGCCGTCGGACTCGGCGACGATCACCCGCAGGGCGCCCGGTAGCGTGCGGCGCAGCTCCAGGAAGAACTCCAGGCTGAGATAGGGCACGTTGCCCCGGCGCATGAAGGTGTAACTCAGGAGCCGGAATACCTCGGTCCACTCGGCCTCGCTCAGCTCGTCGGCGGCCAGGTTGCGGAAACCGATGCCCGCTTCGGCCACGCGGCGGCGTTCGCGCCTCGCTTTCTTGCGCTTGGCGGAGCTGAAGTCGGCCAGGAAGTCGTCGAAGTCGGCATAGTCGCGGTTGCGCCACTGGAACTGGCAGTCCTTGCGCGCATGGAAACCGGCGCCCTCGAGTGCCGGCAGTTCCTCCCGGATGGGGAAAAGGACGTGGGCCGACGACAGGTCGCGCTCCCGGGCATGGGCGATCACGGCGGCCGCCAGCGCGGCGCGTCGGGACTGCGCCCCGTCGCCGCGGGTCAGCAGCCGGTCACCGGTGGCCGGCGTGAACGGGACCGCGGCGACCAGTTTCGGGTAGTAGGGGAGCCCGGCGCGGCGGTAGGCGTCCGCCCAGGCCCAGTCGAAGATGAACTCGCCCCAGGAATGGGTCTTCTCGTACAGCGGCACTGCGCCGACGAGTTCTCCTGCCTCGTACAGCGCCACGTGGCAGGGGGTCCAGCCGGTTTCGGGGGAAGCGCAACGGTGGCGCTCGGCCGCCGCCAGGAACTCGTGGCGCAGGAAGGGATAGCGCGGGTCGACCAGCGCGTTCCACGCCGCGGGCGCGATCTCGTCGATGCCGGCATGGATGCGGATGCCGGTGTCGCTTTCGCGTGGCAGCGGGCCGGCCACGGCTTAAGCCGCGGCCTCCCGGGACTGGTTCGTCTCCTGGGACTCGAGGTACTTGTCCGCATCCAGCGCCGCCATGCAGCCGGTGCCGGCCGAGGTGATCGCCTGACGGTAGACGTGGTCGGCCACGTCGCCGGCGGCGAAAACCCCCGGCACGCTCGTGGCGGTGGCGTTGCCGTCGATGCCGGACTTCACCACGATGTAGCCGTTGCGGGTCTCGAGTTGCTCGCGGAACAGCTCCGTGTTCGGGTTATGGCCGATGGCGATGAACACGCCGTCGCAGTCGATCTCGCGGGTGGCGTGCTCGTGGGCCGCGTCCCGGATGCGCACGCCGGTGACGCCGCCGTCGTCGCCCAGCACCTCGTCGAGCACGTGGTCCCAGACGATCTCCACCTTGCCTTCGTCCGCCCTGGCGAAGAGCTTGTCCTGCAGGATCTTCTCGGCCCGCAGGCTGTCGCGCCGGTGCACCAGCGTCACCTTCGACGCCAGGTTGGAGAGATAAAGCGCCTCCTCCACCGCCGTGTTGCCGCCGCCGACCACCAGCACGGGTTTGCCCCGGTAGAAGAAGCCGTCGCAGGTGGCGCAGGCCGAGACGCCGCGGCCCTTGTAGGCCTCCTCCGACGGCAGGCCCAGGTACTTCGCGGAGGAGCCGGTGGCGATGATGAGGGCGTCGCAGGTGTAGGTGCCGTAGTCGCCCTGGAGCGTGAACGGGCGCCGGGTGATGTCCGCGGTATGGATGTGGTCGTTGATGATCTCGGTGTCGAAGCGCTCGGCGTGGCGGAGCATGCGGTCCATCAGGCCGGGGCCCTGCAGGCCCTCCACGTCGCCGGGCCAGTTGTCCACGTCGGTCGTGGTCATGAGCTGGCCGCCCTGTTCCATGCCGGTGACGAGCACCGGGTCGAGTCCGGCCCTGGCCGCGTAGACCGCCGCCGAATAGCCGGCGGGCCCCGAGCCGAGGATCAGTACCCGGCAGTGTCTCGTCTCAGTCATAATTGCTCCGCGTCTCGTGCTCTCGGTGCGTCGGTGACCGGGCGGAACCCTGGTGGAACCGTGGCGGCCCCGGTCGATCAGAGGGACCGAGTTTATGGGATTGCGGCCGAGGTCGGCAAAATCCCGTGCTCGGCCGCCGGCCGCGTCGAAGTTGTGCTGAAGTTGCCGCGAAGTTGCCAAGGCGCCGGCCCGCGACCTATCGTAGGCGGCTCCGTCCGAGACATAATTCCCACTATGGCGAAAGCAACGCGTCTGAAACAGTCACGCACCGGTCCCCGCGCGCCCGTGCAGGCACCCCTCGTGCGCACCCTGAGGGAGGCGGCGCTGTGGGTCTTCGGCGCGCTCGCCATCATCCTGTTCGTGGCACTGGCCACCTATCACCCGGCCGATCCGGCCTTCTCCCAGGCCGGCGGGGCGGATCGCATCCATAACCGCATCGGCACGGTGGGGGCCTGGTTCTCGGACCTGAGCTACATGCTGTTCGGCGCGCCGGCGTACCTGTTCCCGGTGATGATGCTGTTCGCCGGCTGGCTGATCTTCCGCGAGCGCCGGAATCCCGAGCCCCTGGACCGGGCCGAATTCGGGCTGCGCTTCGCCGGCTTCCTGCTGACGCTGGCGACCAGTTGCGGCCTCGGCACGCTGCACTTCGCCGCCGCGGAGCTGCGCGAGACCGCGGGCGGCGTGGTCGGGCAGCTGGTCGGCGGCGGCCTGCAGTCGCTCATGGGCACGCTCGGCGCCACGCTGCTGCTGCTCGCCGTCTGGGTCGGCAGCGTGGCGGTGTTCCTCGGATTCTCCTGGCTGGCGGTGATGGACCACGTGGGCCATTTCGCGCTCGAGGGCTGGGAGCGGCTCGTCGGGCTGTTCGACCGGCTGCGGGACCGGGCCCGGGGTCGGCGCGCGCAGCAGGAGCGTCAGGAGGTGGTGCGGGCGGAGAAGAAGCGCACCGCCAGCCGGCCCAAGCCCCGCATCGAGCCGGTGATCCCGGCGCTCGAGACCAGCAACCGGGCCGAGAAGGAGCGCCAGGTGCCGTTGTTCGAGCCGCCGGGGGCCAGCGAGCTGCCGCCGCTGAGCCTGCTGGACGATCCGCCGAAGCAGAGCTCGGGCTATTCCGAGGACGCGCTCGAGGCGATGTCGCGCCTGGTGGAGCTGAAGCTGAAGGACTTCGGCATCGACGTCGAGGTGGTCTCCGTGCATCCGGGGCCGGTCATCACGCGCTTCGAGCTCGATCCGGCGCCGGGCGTGAAGTCCGCCCAGATCTCCAACCTGGCCAAGGACCTGGCACGCTCGCTTTCGGTGGTCAGCGTGCGGGTGGTGGAGGTAATCCCCGGCAAGGCCTACATCGGGCTAGAGATACCCAACGAGAGCCGGGAGCTGGTCACACTCGGCGAGATCCTGCGCTCGAAGGTCTACGACGAGATGGCCTCGCCGCTGACGCTCGCGCTCGGCAAGGACATCGGCGGCAACTCCGTGGTGGCGGATCTGTCCCGCATGCCTCATCTGATGATCGCGGGCACCACCGGCTCCGGCAAGTCCGTCGGCATCAATGCGATGGTGCTGAGTCTCCTCTACAAGGCCCAGCCGGAGCACGTGCGGCTGATCATGATCGACCCCAAGATGCTGGAGCTCTCCGTCTACGAGGACATCCCGCATCTGCTCACCCCCGTCGTCACCGACATGAACGAGGCGGCGAACGCGCTGCGCTGGTGCGTCGCCGAGATGGAGCGGCGCTACAAGCTGATGGCGGCGCTGGGCGTGCGCGGCATAGGCGGCTACAACCGCAAGGTGCGCGAGGCCGCCGACGCGGGCGAGCCTCTGAAGGATCCCACCTGGGAGCCGCCGGAGCTGGTGGACGAAGACAAGCCCGTCGAGGCGCCGGACCTCGAGCCGCTGCCGTTCATCGTCGTGGTGATCGACGAGCTGGCCGACATGATGATGATCGTCGGCAAGAAGGTGGAGGAGCTCATCGCGCGGCTGGCCCAGAAGGCCCGCGCCTCGGGCATCCACATGATCCTGGCCACCCAGCGGCCGAGCGTCGACGTCATCACCGGCCTGATCAAGGCCAACGTGCCGGCCCGCATCGCCTTCCAGGTCTCGGCCAAGGTGGATTCGCGCACCATCCTCGATCAGCAGGGCGCCGAGAACCTGCTGGGCCACGGCGACATGCTGTTCCTGCCGCCCGGTACCTCCATGCCGGAGCGCGTGCACGGCGCCTTCGTGGCCGACCACGAGGTCCACAAGGTGGTGAAATATCTGCGCAAGGCCGGCCAGCCGCACTACATCGATGAAATTCTCAGCGGCCCCACGAGTCCAATACCCGGCATGCCGGATATCGGCGGCGCCGGCGACGCGGGCGTGGACAGCGAGCAGGACCCCCTCTACGACGAGGCGGTGCGCATCGTGACCGAGACCCGCAAGGCCTCGATCTCCGGGGTCCAGCGGCGCCTGAAGATCGGCTACAACCGGGCCGCGCGCATGGTGGAAGCCATGGAAGAGGCCGGCCTGGTGGGACCGTTGCAGGCGAACGGCTCGCGCGAGGTGCTCGCGCCGCCGCCGCCCGAGGACTGAATGTGGGATCGAGAAAACGATGAGAATCCGGGTAGCACTGATCACGGCCGTGGCGGCCGCCCTGCTGGCGGCGCTGCCGGCTGCGGCCCCGCTGCAGGCGCAGTCGGGCGATGCGGACCCGGCGGCGGCACCGGCCGATCAGGCCGGGCAGACCGATCAGGCCGATCAGGCCGGGCAGACCGATCAGGCCGATCAGGCCGGACAGATCGATCAGGCCGACCAGGCCGATCCGGGCGCCGCCGGGCGCGAAGACCTGCGCGACGAGACGCGGGTGCCGGCGCAGTTGCGCCAGTTCTTCGCGGACATCGATACCATCCGCGGGGAATTCCGGCAGGTGCTGTTCGATACCCGCGGGGAGGCGGTGGAGCGCTCGGCCGGCGAATTCGCCATCCTGAAGCCGGGCCGCTTCCGCTGGGAGTATACCGAGCCGTACGAGCAGCTGATCGTCGCCAACGGCGACAAGATCTGGCTCTACGACGCGGATTTCGAGCAGGTCACGGTGCGCGAGCAGACGGATTCGCTGAGCCAGTCGCCGGCGATGCTGCTGGGCGGGGATGCCGCCGCCCTGGAGGCGTTCCGTTATCTCGGTTCCTACAGCCGGGACGGCCGTGACTGGCTGCGGCTGGAGCCGGTGGCGCCGGAATCGGACTTCCGCGCCGTGAGCCTGTCGTTTGCGGGCGGCGAGCTGGAGATGATGGAACTCACCGACGCACTGGGCCAGGTCACCCGCATCGAATTCACCGAGCTGGTCACGAACGATTCCCTGGACGCCGCGCTGTTCACGTTCGAGCCGCCGCCGGGGGTGGACGTCATCGGCGTCGGGGAGTCATCCGCGGCCACACCGACGGCGACAGGCAGCGGGTGAACACGGTGGCCGCGCTTCGCTACCGTCGCTGGTGGCAGGCGGCGGGCTACGCGCTCGTCGTCGCGCTGACCGTAAATTCGCTCATCCCCTGGCCCGAGCTCGCGGAGGCGCCGGACCATTTCGACAAGTGGCTGCATGCGGGCGCCTACCTGACCCTCACCCTGTGGTTCTGCGGCGTACACGAGCGCCGCCACTGGCCGCTGGTGGCCGTGGGGCTGCTCCTGCTGGGCGCGGCCATCGAGTTCGCCCAGGGCCGCACCGGCTATCGCCAGGCGGACCTGGCCGACATGGCCGCCAACGCTGCGGGCATCGCCGTCGGCCTGGCGGTGGCCGCCGCCGGCGCCGGTGCCTGGTGCCGCCGGCTGGAATCCCTGCTGCCGGGAGGCCGCCATGCCTGAGCCTGCCGGCGAACGCAGCCGTCGCGGCGACAGCCGCCCGCTGGCCGACCGCATGCGGCCGGCGGAACTGGCCGAGTTCGCGGGCCAGGAGCATCTGCTCGGCCCCGACAGCCCGCTGCCCCGGGCCGTGGCCGAGGGGCGCATCCATTCCATGGTGCTGTGGGGTCCGCCGGGCAGCGGCAAGACCACGCTGGCGCGGATGGTGGCGCGGCAGGGGGAGGCCCGGTTCATTGCGCTTTCGGCGGTGATGGCGGGGGTCAAGGACATCCGCGCCGCCGTCGAGGAGGCCCGCAAGGCGCGGGAAGACTTCGACGAGGCGACGGTGCTGTTCCTGGACGAGGTGCACCGCTTCAACAAGGCGCAGCAGGACGCCTTCCTGCCGTTTGTGGAGGACGGCACGCTGACCTTCATCGGCGCGACCACCGAGAACCCGTCCTTCGAGCTGAACAACGCGCTGCTGTCCCGGGCCCGGGTCTACGTGCTGCGGCCGCTGGACCGGGCGGCGCTGGTGCGCATCCTGGAGCGGGCCCTGGCGGACGAGGAGCGGGGCCTGGCCGGGCGGGTACTGCTCACGCCGGAGCAATTGCAGACGCTGGCCGAAGCGGCGGACGGCGACGCGCGCCGGGCACTGAACCTGCTCGAGCTCTGCGCCGACCTCGCGGGCGAGGAGGGCAGCGTCACGGACGGCGTGGTCGCCGAGGTCATCGCGGGCGGACGCCGGCGCTTCGACAAGGGCGGCGAGGCCTTCTACGACCAGATCTCGGCCCTGCACAAGGCCGTGCGGGGCTCGGACCCGGACGCCGCCCTGTACTGGCTGGTGCGCATGCTGGACGGCGGCTGTGACCCGCTCTACATCGCGCGCCGGGTGGTGCGGATGGCGAACGAGGACATCGGCTGTGCCGATCCGCGGGCGCTGCGCACGGCGCTGGACGCCTGGGAGGCCCAGGAACGGCTCGGCAGCCCCGAGGGAGAACTCGCCATCGCGCAGGCGGTGGTATTCATGGCTTGCGCGGCCAAGAGCAACGCGGTCTACACCGCCATGAAGGCGGCGCAGGCCGACGTGGAGCGCTACGGCTCGCTGGAGGTGCCCCTGCATCTGCGCAACGCGCCCACGCGGTTGATGAAGGAACTGGACTACGGCAAGGCCTACCGCTATCCCCACGACGAGCCGGACGGCTATGCGCCGGGCGTGGACTACTTCCCCGAGGAAATGCCGCGGCGAAAGTATTATCATCCCGTGCCCCGCGGCCTCGAGCAGCGCATCGGCGAGAAGCTGGAAGAGCTTCGCCGCCGGGACCGGGAAGCCGGCCAGGACCGAGCGCCGCCTCGCAAGACGACCAACGACGAATAGCCCGCAACGAGCCGCAGCCATGATCGACCCGAAGAGACTCAGAAACGAGGCGAAAGCCGTCGCGGCCAATCTGGCCCGGCGCGGATTCCGGTTCGACGCTGAAGCCTTCCTGCAGGCCGACGAGGAACGCAAACGCCTGCAGGTGGAGACGGACGAGCTGCGCCAGGAGCGCAACCGCAGCGCCAAGTCCATCGGCCAGGCGAAGGCGAAGGGCGAGGACATCCAGCCGCTGCTGGACGCCGTGCAGGATCTCGGCGACCGTCTCGACGCGGCGGAGAAGGAACTCGAGCGCGTGCGGGGAGAGCTGGAGGCACTGCAGCTCGGCCTGCCGAACTTGCTGGACGATTCCGTGCCGGACGGCGACACCGAGGACGACAACGTGGAGATCCGCCGCTGGGGCGAGCCGCGTGAGTTCTCGTTCGAGCCGCGGGACCACGTTGCCATCGGCGAGGCCGACGGACAGCTCGACTTCGAGGCGGCCAGCCGGGTATCCGGCGCACGCTTCGCGGTGATGTCCGGCGGCATCGCGCGGCTGCACCGGGCGCTGATCCAGTTCATGCTGGACGTGCACACCGGCGAGCACGCCTACCGCGAGGTCTACGTGCCCTACATCGTGCGCGGCGAGGCACTGCTCGGCACCGGCCAGCTGCCCAAGTTCGGTGAGGACCTGTTCCACATCGAGGACGAGCGGGATTTCTATCTGATCCCCACGGCCGAGGTGCCGGTCACCAACCTGGTGCGCGAACGCATACTGGAGGCCGACGAGCTGCCGCTGAAGATGGCCGCGCACACGCCGTGTTTCCGCTCGGAGGCCGGCTCCCACGGCAAGGACACCCGCGGCATGATCCGCCAGCACCAGTTCGAGAAGGTGGAGCTCGTGCACATCGTGCCGCCGGACCAGTCCTGGGACGCGCTGGAGGAGCTCGTGGGCAATGCCGAGAAGATCCTGCAGCGCCTGGAGCTGCCCTACCGGGTGGTGGCCCTGTCGGCGGGTGACACCGGCTTCTCCGCGGCCAAAACCTACGACATCGAGGTGTGGCTGCCGGGCCAGAGCCGCTACCGCGAGATCTCCTCCTGCTCCAACTGCACGGACTTCCAGGCGCGCCGCATGCAGGCCCGCTGGCGCAATCCGGAGACGGGCAAGCCGGAACCGCTGCACACTCTGAACGGCTCCGGCGTGGCGGCGGGCAGGGCATTGATCGCCGTGCTGGAGAACTACCAGCAGGAAGACGGCAGCGTGGACGTGCCGGAGGCATTGCGGCCCTACATGGGCGGCCGGGAGATTATTGCCTGACGAGCCTGCGGCGCCGGAACCCGGCGCGCCTGCTCGCCTGACGGTTCAGCGGGCCGTGGCCCGGTTCTTCAGCACCTTCTGCAGCTCGGCCAGCGCCTGTTCCCAGCGCTCCTCGGAGCCGCGGTAGTACTCCTCCCAGTCTTCCGTCGCCGGGATGCCGGCCACCTTGATCGTCAGCACCACGGCCTCGTCGGCCTCGCGGATGATGTATTCCTCGGTGATCGGGCCGGTGGGCAGGTGCTCGTCGCCCTCAGGCGGCACCATCACCACGCGCATGCGGCGCGGCGGCATGAATATATCGATGCGGCCCTCGAGCACGGAGTCGTCCTCGAATTCCACCCGGTAGCTGCCGCCGATGTGCGGCTCCACCGCCGCATCCCGTGCGTACCAGCGCACCAGCCATTTCTCGTCGGTGACGGTGCTCCAGACCGTCTCCAGCCGGTTCGTGAGACGGATCTCGTGAGTGTGGCTGCGGGTCATCTCCTCCGGGTGCACCGGCGGCGTCGTCTGTGGTTTCGCCGGCGCGGGCTCCGCTTCGTGCTCACGCCGTGCCTCTGCGGCGGCGTCCATCTTCGCCTGCTCCGGCAGGGAGATGAGGTGCAGGTCGCGCTGCGGGAAGGGGATGGTGATGCCGGCCTCGCGGAACGCCTTGTCGACGCCGAAGTTGATGTCGCTGATCACCGTGAAACGGCGCTCGATGCGCTTGATGCGCACGCGCAGCTCGAAGTTCAGCGAGCTCTCGCCGAAGGCCATGAACAGCGCCCGCGGCGCCGGCGCGCGCCCGTCCGTGATGACCTCGGGGTGTTCCCTGGCGATGGTCTCGAGGATGTCGCGCACCTTTTCGATGTCGGAGCCGTAGGCCACGCCCACCTCGATGCGCAGCCGCCCCTGGGGATTGCGGAACACCCAGTTGGTCACCCGGCCCGAGACCAGCTCCGAGTTGGGCACCAGCACGTTCTGGTTGTCGAGCGTCTCGATGTCCGTGGCGCGGATGCGCACCCGGCGCACGAAGCCCTCGGTGCCGCCGACGGTGACGAAGTCGCCCGCCTTGATCGGACGCTCGAACAGCAGGATCAGCCCGGAGACGAAGTTACTGGCGATGGCCTGCAGACCGAAACCGATACCGAGGCCGAGCGCCGTGACGAACCAGGCGAGGCCGGTCAGGTCGATGCCCGCGACGTTCAGTCCGATCAGTATCGCGATGACCACGCCGACGTATCCGAACAGGGTCACCAGCGCATCCCGCGCGCCCCGGTCGAGCGCCATGTGCCGCAGCCAGCGCCGGTCGATCCAGCGCTTTATCCAGCCAGTCACGACGATGAGTGCGGTGAGGATCAGGAGACCCTTGACGATCTCCGAGGGCACCAGCTCCAGCTGGCCGATCTCCCAGCCCTCGAAGATGCGGTACTCCAGCCGGTCCAGCGTGTTGCCCGAGCTGTCCCAGACGTAGATGACGTAGACGATGAAGCTGATCCAGAGGAACAGATCGATCACCAGCTGGATGAAGCCGAAGCTGGTGCGCGATTCGCGCTCGGCCGCGCCGAGCAGATCGCGCACACGCTGGGCCAGCGGTGCCTCGCCCTCGACCAGGCCCTCGAATGCACGGAATACGAGCCAGAGCAGTATCCACAACGCGAACAGGGCCAGCGCCGTGCGCACCAGGCCGTGGATCATGAAGCTCGACAGATTGTGATAGCCGAGCGCGGCGGCGCCCACGGCGGCCAGTACGGCGGTGATGCCGGCGAAGCGGAGGAAGCGGAAGCGCCCCTGCAGGCCCGGGATGCGGCGGATATAGATCAGCACCGACAGCAGCGACAGCGCCACGGCCAGCAGCAGGAGCACGTGCAGCAGGTTGTCGCCGACCGTGGCGCGGGGCCCCAGCCAGCCGGGGCCGAGCACGACGTAGCTCGACACCAGTCCGACCAGCAGCACTCGCATGCGCAGCCGGAGCGGCTGCACGTGATCGGGTATCAGACCGGGGACTTTGGCCGACGGTGATAGCGGGCCGGTCGCCCAGTCGATGATCACCGCGCCGACGCCGAACAGGAAGAGGGCGCCAGCGAGCCGCATGGCCGCCAGGTCGAAGTCCGCCCCGCGGATGGTCAGGAACAGCACCGACGTGAGAGCGGCACCCTCCAGCAGCAGCGGTGCATAGTTCGCCAGCGGTTTCGGGAACAGGTATTTCAGCCGCGGCGTATCGTCGATCTCCGTGACCGCCCGGAACCAGCGCATGAACCGGTGCCGGATGAATAGCCCCGCAGCGGCCGAGACGACCGCGGCGGCCAGCAGCAGCCAGAGCAGGCCGGCCTCGGTCACACCGGGCTGCAGGTCCAGTTTGGCGGTCTGGCGCAGACGCGACGGCCAGTCCTGCACGGTCTGCGGTATGGCGCGGATCAGCCCGATGATGGTGCTGCGGCGCTCCCACAGGAACGCCGCCGAGATCTCCGCCTGAATCTCGGCCACCAGATCGCTCAGATCCGAGGCCTGATTGACGATCTCGCGACAGGTCGAAAGACGCGCCTGCGCATTCGTGAGTTCGTTACGGATGCGCACCCGCTGATCCCAGAGCGAGGTGTCGATGGTGGGATCGACGTCTTCCAGTATCTTGTTCTGTTCGGTGAGGCGTTCGACCTCCGGCGACGTCTTGCGGACACAGGCCCGGCCGCGCTCGCCGAGCGCCTCGGCTTCCCGCTGTGCCTCCCGGAGCAGTTCCTTGTCGCGCTCGCCGGCCTCGAGCCGTCCGGCGAGATACTGCAGACGTTCCAGAGCGGCGGGCGGGGAAAAGGCCTCTCCCGTCTGCGCCAGGGCGCCCGTGCCTGCCGTCGCGAGTGCGCAGAACACGAGACCGAGGAAGGCTGGCCATCGGAGTCGGGCGCGGCGTTCAGCCTTCATGATTCGAGCGGTGTCCCCGGCGCGGCAAGATGCGGCCAGTATAACCAAAGGGTTGCGCGCAGTTGAAACGCCGTCGGCGCGGCGCCACAATGCCACGCACCGGAGAGGTGGCAGAGCGGTTGAATGCACCGGTCTTGAAAACCGGCAAGGGTTAGTAGCCCTTCGTGGGTTCGAATCCCACCCTCTCCGCCACTACCTTATTTTCGGCCATCCGAGTACGTCCACGAAACCCTACAAAATAAGGGTAATCCGCACATCTGAGGTCTATATCCGTCCGGTAATGTCCGCTACAATCTGCTTTGTAAGGGTAGGTGAATATGTAGGTGGAATAATGGCAGGTAAGGCAGCGAAGCCCTTTTCGGCTAAGGGTGTGGAGGCAAAGAACAAGCCCGGCATTTACGCGGATGGAGGTGGGCTGTATCTGCAAGTCAAACGGTCCGCGGCAGAGGCAGGTGATGGCCGCAAGATGCCGCCTGTCGTGAAATCTTGGCTGTACCGTTACAAGGTGCCTAAAGCGTCAGCGAAGAGCGGCTACAAGGACGTGTGGGTGGGTCTCGGTCCCGTGCGCGATGTGACCCTTGCCAAAGCCCGAGAGGCGGCGAAGGAGCTTCGCCAGTGGAAGCGAGAAGGGCTAGATCCTCTGACGGAGTTACGCCGCCGTCGCGGTCGGGTCGCGGCAGACAATACCTTCCGCGAGATCGCAGTGGCCTACATCGAGTCGAACCGGGCCGGCTGGACTTCGGACAAGCACGCGAAGCAGTGGAGCAATACGCTCGACACCTATGCCTACCCGGTGATCGGTGACACGGACGTGCAGGACGTGGACACGGTATCGGTGCTGGAAGTGCTGCGGCCCATCTGGTCTACCAAGACGGAGACAGCCACAAGGGTCCGCGCTCGCATCGAGGCCGTGCTGGACTACGCTGCCGCCCTAGAGCTGCGCGACGGTGAGAACCCCGCCCGCTGGCAAGGGAAGCTGAAGAAGCTGCTGCCGGCTGCGTCCAGGGTGAAGCGGGTACGCCACCACCCGGCCATGCCCTACGCCGAGGTGCCGGCGTTCATGCAGGCTCTACGGGAGGTCGAAGGCATCGCCGCCCGCGCTCTTGAGTTCACGGTGCTGACCGCCGCTCGCACGTCCGAGGTGATCGGCGCGACGTGGGATGAAATCGACCTGAAGGCGAAGCTGTGGACGGTGCCCGCCGAGCGCATGAAGGCCGGCAAGGAGCATCAGGTACCGCTCTGCGATGCCGCTGTGGCCGTGCTGGAAGGCATGAAGGCCCACGGTGACACCGGGTATCTGTTCAAGGGCCGCGATCCTGACAAGCCCCTCAGCAACATGACCATGACGAAGGTACTGCGCCGCATGGGCCGGGATGACGTGACCGTGCATGGATTCCGGTCCAGCTTCCGCGACTGGTGCGCAGAGGCGACCGACTACCCCCACGCGGTTGCCGAGCAAGCCCTGGCGCACACGATCCCGAACGCCACGGAGCAGGCATACCGACGCGGCCAACTGCTGAAGAAGCGCACCCTGCTGATGACGGACTGGTGCAACTACACCAGCAAGCCGGCAACGGCGAAGGTCACGCGGCTGCGCTCGAAAGCCAAGTAGTCCACCCGCGCCACGATCCCCCGCAGCGCGCACGTCTGTGTGCGCTCATGGCCCTGTCTATTTCACGGAGAAACCCGCGTTATTACCCGCTGACCATCTATTAGAAAACGGCTACGGTTGATCCCGAACTAAGGCAACCCGCCGTAAACAATCACGGATAGGTCGAGAGGTGACGACGATGAGGATTCTCCGCAAGCCCGAGGTGCTGAAGCGCACCGGCCACAGCCACAGCGCGCTCTACGAAGCCATTGCCGAGGGCCGATTCCCCAAGCCGGTGAAGCTGGGGCCGCGTGCATCCGGCTGGGTCGAGTCCGAGGTGGACGCCTACATCGAAAGCCTGATCCAGCAGCGCGACAGCAGCGGGCAGCAGTCTCAGGCCGCATAAACAAAAGCGCCGCCGGTTGTGAGGGGCCGGCGGCGCTTGGATTGCTTCAGATGGTGGAGGAAGCATGGGCAGTATACCGAAAAACCCTCAGCGTGCGACCGTGACCCCGATTGACTCACGGCGCACGGAGTCATTCTTCGCAGCGATACCGATGCGAGCGATTCAGGACAAGCGCCTCAAGCTGACGCACTGGCGAGTGCTGGCGGCAATCGCCAATGCGGACCAGTTCGGCAAGAACGGGCATCACTGTTTCGCTAGCCATAGCCGCATCGCGGAGTGGTCGGCCACGACGCGCCCCCTGGTCACCCGGACGATCCACGAGCTGATCGACTTCGGATATCTGGCAACCGAAGAGGTCGCCGGGCGGAATACCTATCGCGTGCTCTACGTCGATGGCCCCGAGGATGTATCCCACCAGATACCGAACGGTATCCCACCAGATACCACCGAAGAGGGGCGTGGTATCCCACCAGATACCGGGGGTGGTATCCCACCAGATACCGGGGTGGTATCCCACGGGATACACATAAGAAAAGAAGTAAATATAGAAGCTGAAGAAGAGGCAGCAGACGAAGGGACCGATATCGTCATTCCACTGAAGGACGGTACGCAGTGGTCACCGGATGCGCACCTGCTGTCGGTATGGCGCAAGGCGTACAGGAATATCGACGTGGTTGCCGAGCTGGCCCGCTGCGCATCATGGAACGAATCGAACGAAGCGAAGCGCAAGACCCGGAACGGGATCAAGCGGCACGTCAACCTGTGGCTGTCCGACAAGGATCACAAAGCCACGGCGCAGGCTGCCGAGGTCAACGAGCGAGAGGCCCGCATAGTCTGGGGCTAGAGGACAGCATCATGCCGAAACAGAAATCAGTCGCCGCCCTTGAGCGGCAAGTCGAAGAACTCACCGAGCGCGGTTACGAGCTGCGCGAGGCCCGAGAGGCGGCACGCACCGAAGAGAACCGGCTGCTGCTGGCCTACTCCGAGGGCAAGGCGAACAAACGCGACGTGGACAAGGCCACGCTTGCGGCCCGCGCCGCCGAAGTCCGCCTGGACGAGAACATCGCCGAGGTGGGCCGGCTGCGCGATGAACTCTCGGATGCCCGCCAGCAGGCCGAGGAAAGCGAGCGCCAGGCCGAGCGCCAGCGGATCGAGGATCTGATAGCCGAGCGCCGTCAGATGGTCGAGAGGGCCGCACAGGCGGCGCGGGAGTGCCGGCAGGCTATCGACCGAATCGTGGCAATCGACACGTCCGACGAGCTGCGCCTGTCCGGTACGTGGTACGGCACCGCGCATCTGCGAGAGGGCGTGCTGTGCCTTGCCGGGGAGATCGTGGACCGGCTCTTCCGGGTCGAAGAGATCGACCGCGCCAACCGAGGCCCCGGCGCAATAGGCCGAGGGGCGCACGGTGCGGCAGCATTCACGCAACTGGAAACCGAACGGTGCGACAGCGCCACGGCCAAGTCGGGAGGGTTCGACAATGCCGCGTAAGAAACTGACACCGGAGCAGGCGCGGGAGCGTCTGCACGAAATCATGGATGACGACAGCCATCCGTATCACGGTCATTGGGACCCGAAGCGCCGACGCGGGGCCCTGGACGAAGTGCTCGAGCTTCAGCGCATCGCGGAGGGCAAGCCCGAAGAGAGTGCGCCGAAGATCGGCCCGGAAGAGGCGACGGAGAAGCTGGACGCCATCTTCGCGGACCCCGATCACGCTTACTGGAATGCCGGCGATCTGTGGCCCTGGGAGCGCGACAAGGTAATGGCCGAAGTCGCCGACCTGGTCGCTGCCGAGGGCAAGGGCCGCGCACCCGAGCGCCCCGGCGTGGCGATGAACACGAACCCCGCATCAATCACGACAGAGGAATGACGACATGGCAACAGCAGCAGAGATCAATGCA
Source organism: Lentisalinibacter orientalis (assembly GCF_040706535.1). Lineage (NCBI taxonomy): Bacteria > Pseudomonadati > Pseudomonadota > Gammaproteobacteria > Woeseiales > Woeseiaceae > Lentisalinibacter > Lentisalinibacter orientalis. The sequence goes on along the minus strand of NZ_JAPDRJ010000003.1, from coordinate 362,065 downwards.
CGGCACAGTGAGCTGACGGCCGAGCGCGAGGTACTGGCAGAGCAGGCCCGGCATGGCAACGTGCAGGCAGCGGCCCGCTTGCAGCAGATTCTTCCGTGGATCAGTGCGCTGGCTACGGAGCTGACGAACGCTCGCCGGCTTGAGCTGGTGGACGAAGCCATCGCGGACGGTCAGCCGTGAGCGCGGCGGCAGAGGCGCGGACGACTGCACCCGTACAGGTCCGCACGGTCGAAGAGGCGGACGTTCCGCACCTGCTGCGCCTCTTTCGTACGTTTCATCAGGAGTCGCCGTTCTCCGATGAGCCGTACAATCCGCGCTCGGTCGGTGACACGCTCGGGCATTGCATGGATGAGAAGTTCCCCGACCGTGTGGCATTCGTGGCGGAGCTGGATGGCGAGGCGGTTGGTGCTGCCGGCGCAGTCATGCAGCACGTCTGGTTCGACTACTCGACGTTCTACGCCATAGAGGCGTTCTGGTTCGTGGCACCCCGTTTCCGGGGTCAGGGAATCGGCACGGCGCTGGCGTTTGCGATGGAGGGCTGGGCGAAGGGCAAGGGCTGCAAATACCTTGTCCTGAGTTCATTCGGTGATCGTGTGCCGCTCGACTATGAGCGGTGCGAAACAACGTACAGGAGGATGCTCTGATGGTCGCTACAGTCATTGCAGGGGTCGGCGCGGCTGCCGGCCTGTACGGAGCCATATCGTCCGCAGAGGCCGCGAGCGATGCGCGCCGCCAGGGCGATAAGGCAGCAGAGCAGGAAAGGCTCGCCACGGAAGAGCGGATCAGGCGTCTGGGCCGGGACCGTGATCTGATTATCGGCGCTCAACGGGCAGGCGCGGCAGCGGGCAACGTGGACGTGGCAAGCCGCTCAGTGAACGAGCTGCGGGCCGAGACTATCCGAGAGTTCGAGACTCAGATGGCCTTCACCCGGCGCGCTGGTGCCTTCGCTGCGCAGTCCGCCGAGATCCAGGGTGAGAGTGCCTCCTACCAGTACTTGGCGAGCGGTCTGCAATCGCTGGCCGGTGCCTTGCGGATCACTCACGATTCCAACTTCTTCGGGCTGGGTCCGAAGAATCAGCCGACGAACGAACGCACCGGATGAGCCGTACACACGCCAAACTGATCCGGCTCGAAACCTATCTGGCCGAGCCGCCACCGCCGCCCCCGAAGCCGGACGAAGAGCCGCCGGCCCCGATGGCGGACGAGCTGGTGACGCTGACCGGCGAAGAGGTGGCGATGGTGGTCCGTGACATGGCCGTGCAGTCGGCGCAGATGCGCCACACCGGGCAGTTGCAGGAAGGCGAACCCTGGATTCTGTACGCCGAGATTGCCGGCCTCATCAGCGATGCACGCGAGCACGCGCCGGATCGGTGGCTGGACCTGACGGACGAGCTGGCCGGGCTTGTGCCCGAGGACTGGATGCGGGGAGGCTGGCGGCGCTATATCGGCTGGACCGGCGAGCCGAAGCCGCACCCCCGCGAGGCGTACCGACGCGCTGGACTGCTGGACACGGACGGCAGGGTGGCCGATGGATGCTTCGCACGGCTGGACCCGGTAACGGGCACTGTGCGCGCTGTGCTGCCCTTGGCAGACCTGCACGATGATGGTCGGTACTGGCGGGAGCGTGGCGAAGAGATCGTCATGGCGGGAGCGTTGATCGGATCAGGCCGGGAGCAATGACCCCATGCCGTTTCAGAAGGGCAAATCAGGCAACCCGAAGGGCCGACCGAAGGGCATCAAGGATTCCCGCATCCGCTTCCGCGAGGCGATGGAGAAAGACCTGCCCGACGTGATCGCCGCCATGCTCCGGGCCGCGAAGGAGGGCGACGTATCGGCAGGCCGCGCCATCCTCGACAAGACGCTGCCGAGTCCGAGCAAGGGTGGGGCATTCATCCGCCTGGAACTGCCCGCGAAGGCCACACCCGCTCAGAAAGCCGAGCGGATCACGGACGCCATGCTGGCCGGCGAGATCGACGCAGACAGCGCATCCGTCATGTTGGCGAACGTGGAGAAGCAGGCCCGAGTCGAAGAACTGGCCGACCTGGTGCCGCGCCTGCACCGGCTGGAAGAGGCCATCGAGGCGATTCACCGCAAAAACCCGATGCTGGTCCCCGGCAAGCGGTGAGCTGTCTACCACGGTAGACAGGGTACAATTTGTACCCACCTGCCAGCAGGGTACCAATGGTACCCACCCCGCCCGAGAACAGTTGTTCACACCCTGCCGGCACCGGCTGAAATTTTGTTCGCGATTCAAAGCATGCTTAACACGATCCGTGGGAGAGTGGATGCGAGCCGTGCGGCTCTGATCTGCAACCACGGAGGACGAAGCAATGACCGAACACTGTGAACCGCGGTTCTCACACCGAGCGCCCGCACCGGGCTGGCTGAAGTCTCAGACACGCTGCGCCGAGGCGCTGATACCTGGGGCGAATCGCTCCCGGCTACTCGCGCACGATCTGCTGGAACACGTAGTAGGGGAGGCGACGGACGACAGGGCTATCCTGCTGGCCGATCTGCTGCGCCGTGAACTGGATGACGTGCTCGCACTGCTGAGCGTCATGGAGGCCGAGGGAATGAAGGCGCGAGCCTGAGAGTTGCCCAGGTCGAAGCGGCGGGAGTCTATGCAGGCTTCCGCCGTTTTCGTTTCTAGCCCCTCTGTGAGCGCGTGTGTGCCGATCTGCGGGACGCTGGTAGGGTGGTACCAGTGAAGGGGAGATCGCGCTTTCTAGACCCATAATCTTGCCCCGCACGGTGATGCGTTTCTCTGCGAGTCGGGCAGATATGGCGATGGCAGGGCGAGGGGTCGAGGCCAAGCGGGCGAAGGAGCGGATGTCTCGCGGGGGTCAAGGTGTGGAAAAAATTCCACCCGTTGAAACCGGCAAGGCCCGCGACAAGGCGGCTAAGGCGGTCGGAGCAGGGGTCAAAAGGGCAGGTAGCAACAGAAGATATGTAGGTGAGTGTGTAGGACAGAAATTGTGATCGCAAGAAACCACAATGCCTTCAGCACGTTACGAGACAGGTAGAGTGACACCCTCTCCGCCATCGCCGACTTCACTGCATTGAACTATCGGCTCCCCAACCAGTCGCATCCCATTATGATCACCACGGCCAAATTCGCCGCGACAGTTCTCTTGCTTGCTCTGATTTCCGGTATGTTTCTGCCGGCCAACGCACAACAGCAAACACAGGAACGCCCCCGCCCCTGCACCGAACGCCCCGAGTTCGCCCAGTTCGATTTCTGGGTCGGGAACTGGGAGGTGCGCACGGCCAAGGGCGATCTCGCGGGTACCAACCGGATCACGAAGCGAGCCGATGGCTGCGCGCTGCTGGAGGAGTGGACCAGCGCAGGCGGCGGCAGCGGCATCAGCGTGAACTACTACGACCCGGCCGCTGGCGAGTGGGTGCAGGTCTGGAACGGCAGCGGCGGCACCCAGATCACCATCCGCGGTGGTCTCGACGAGGGCGGGGCCATGGCCCTCTCCGGCACGCTGCACTACGTCAGCCGCGAGCAGACGGTGGCGTTCCGCGGCCTGTGGACGCCGCTGCCCGACGGCCGCGTGCGTCAGTACTTCGAGCAGTCGACCGATGACGGAGAGACCTGGCAGCCCTGGTTCGAGGGTTTCTACAGCCGTATCGACGAGACGGAGGAGGGCGCGGAGTGAGCCGCCGGTACCAGGGTCACCAGGGCGGTTACGGCGCCACGTCCCGCACGTTCACGTTCCCCACGACGAATCCGCTGCTGAACGGCGTCATCGTCGTGCTCGGTTTTCTCGCGCTCGGCGCGGCCATGCTGCTCGGCCTGGTCGTGCTGGCCGTGTTCCTCGTCTCGTTGTTCGTGCTGGCCGGCGTGGTCGGGCTGCGGCTGTGGTGGCTGCGCCGCAAACTCGGCAAACGGGAGCAGGGCACGACGGCTCGTAGCGGGGTCATCGAAGGCGAATATCGGGTCGTGGACCTCGAGGAACGACGCCGCGAGCGACGCTGAGGCGCCGTAGCCTGCCAAGGCAAAACCGCGTAAGCTTGCGCGCGTGGCAGCCAGCAGTTCGAAACGCCGTCGTCTCCGCCAACGCCTGATCTCGATGACGGGCTTCGTGCTCGTCGCCGTCGGACTCGCCTGGTTCTTCGAATCCCAGGCCACCACCACCATCCTGTTCGTCCGCCATGCCGAGAAGGCGACCGAGCCGGCCAGCGATCCGGGCCTGAGCGCGCAGGGCGAACAGCGAGCGAGGCTGCTCGCGCGAGTGCTCGGCGATGCCGACGTGGTGGCCGGCGTGGATCATATCTACGCCACCCAGTACCGGCGCACCCAGCAGACGGCGCGCCCGCTGGCCGACAGGCTAGAGATCACGCCCGTGCTCTACAACGCCGGAGATATCGTCGGCGTGCTGGAGAAGATCCTGCGGGAGCACAAGGGCAAGATCATCCTGGTCGTGGCTCACAGCGACACCATCCCCCAGCTCATCGCCGAGCTCGGCGGCAGCAAGAACGTGCCGCCCATCGCCGAGAACGAGTACGACAATCTCTACGTGGTCTCGATACCCTGGTTCGGCAAGACCAAGACCCTGCGCTTCAAGTACGGCGAGCCGCCGCCTCAGGCGGAGGCGGAGCCGGGGCCGGCCGGCAGATAACCCTCCTCGTCGAGCTCAGGGTAGGGCCGCCCCTCCCGGCGCAGCTGGTCGGCCACTTCCGGATAGCACCACTCGAACAGCTTCTGCCGATGTAGCTCGGGATCCAGCCGGCGCTGCTCGTACAGGCCCGCCGCCTGCCGCTGCCGTTGCGCCTCGTAGAGGATCAGGGCGGTGGCCACCGAGACGTTCAGCGAGGCCACCATGCCTTCCATCGGGATGACGATGTGCCGGTCCGCCGAGTCCGCCGCCTCGCGGCTGACGCCCCACAGCTCGGAGCCCAGCAGGACTGCGGTCGGCCCCGTGTAGTCGATGTCGCGGAAATCCACCGCGGTGTCCGAGAAATGGGCGGCGAGGATCTGATGGCCGGCGCTGCGCAGATGCCGCAGCGCCGAGCCGAGGTCACGGTGTGGCCGGATCTCCACCCATTTGCGCGAGCCCGCCGAGGCCATGTGATGGCGCGGGACCTCGCCGCCCTCGGAGATGGCATGGGCCTCGTAGATACCGACGGCGTCCGCGGTGCGCAGGATGGCGGAGATGTTGTGGGACTTGTGGACGTTCTCGGTGAGCAGGGTGAGGTCGGGCTGACGCCGGTCGAGGACTCTGCGGAGCTTCCGATATCGGGCCGGTGTCATGCGCGACTCCCAGGGAGCGCCCCTTTCAGCCGCTCCGTTTCCACCGTAAGGTTAAGGGATTCTAAACCGAGTGCGAGCGGAGATCACAACCATGTTCCGGCAGAAGACGATCGAGTTCCGGACGTCGGGGCGGGAGACGCTGGACATCACCGGCGAGGTGGAGTCGGCGGTGGCGGAGAGCGGCATCGAGACCGGACTGGCGCATTTGTTCCTGCGCCACACGAGTGCCTCCATCATGCTGTGCGAGAACGCCGACCCCGCCGTGCGGGAGGATCTGGAGCGCTTCATGCAGCGGGTCGCGCCCGACGGCGATCCGATGTTCCGCCACCGCTCGGAGGGCCCGGACGACATGCCCGCCCACGTGCGCACGGTCCTCACCCAGTCGGAGATGACGCTGCCGGTGGGCGCCGGGCGCCTGCTGCTCGGGACCTGGCAGGGAATCTACCTCTGGGAGCATCGCCACGCCGGGCACCGGCGGCAGCTCGCGGTGACCGTCTACGGCGAATGAGCTGACTCCGGCCCGGCCTGTGCGGCCGTCCTGGCCATCCTAGCCGTCGGCGTTGAGGCGGATCGCGTTCTCGATGAAGCTGCGGTGCTTGCCGATCATGAGATCGGCCTGCACGGCGTCGCCGATCTCGCCGTCGGGGGCGATCAGGTAGGTCACGCGCCGCACGCCGATGCCGAGCGGCCCGTCCGCGTCGTAGCGTCGGATCACTTCCTTGTCGGTATCGCAGAGCAGCTTGAAGGGCAGGCCGTGCTTGTCGCGGAAGCGCCGGTGGCTCTCGGCGTCCTGCGGGCTCACGCCGGTCACCTGCAGTCCCGCCGCGGCGAGTTCGCCGTGGATGTCGCGGATGTCGCAGGCCTCTTTCGTGCAGCCCGGCGTGAAGTCGGCCGGATAGAAATAGAGGATCAGCGGTCCGTCGGCGAGCAGGTCGGACAGCGAGACGGGATTGCCGTCCGCATCCGGCAGCGTGAACTCCGGTGCGCGTGTTCCAGGCTTCAGCATGGCTGGGTGCTCCTCAGTGATTCTCGAAAATGTCTTCCATGACCCGGTAGCCGCCGTCCTCCATGCCCATGGCCTGGTAGATGCGCCGGGCCCGGTCGTTACGATCGTCCACGTAGAGCCGCAGCCCGCCGATGCCGGGCGTCTCGCGGGCCAGTGTCTCGACGTGGCGGTACAGGGCGGAGAAAACGCCGCGGCCTCTCGCGTCGGGGCGGACGTAGACGCTCTGGATCCACCACAGCATGCCGTTGCGCCAGTCGCTCCATTCCCGGGTGGTCATGATCTGGCCGACGATCTCGCCGTCCAGTTCGGCCAGCCAGTAGCGGCCGAGCGAAGGGTCGGCGAGCAGGGCCGCCACGCCGGCGGCCACTGTCTCCGGGTCCAGCGTGACGTCTTCCGACTCGGCAGCCAGCAGCCGATTGAATTCCGCGATGATGGCCGCGTCCGCCGGTTCGGCATCTCTGATGCGGAGGGTCATGGGGTCTCCGTGGGATCTCCGTGGGGTCTCGTGCCGCTCATGATACCGGTTGCCGAGGCGCGGGTGGGGGCGGCCGGCGCCCCGCTGTTCCTGCGGAAGCTTCTGCTAGAATGCGGCCTCGGCAGGGCCCCGGTAGCTCAGCAGGATAGAGCATCAGATTCCTAATCTGAGGGTCACAGGTTCGAATCCTGTCCGGGGCGCGTTTCCCCTGCCGTGTGCATCCCCCGCCGGAGTCCGCTCATGAAGGTATTCGAAGTCAGAAAAGACCGTCTCGACGAAACCCGGATGGTGCAGCGGGATTTCCCGTCCGTGGGCGACGGCGAGGTGCTCCTCTCCGTGGACCGCTACGCCTTCACGGCGAACAACATCACCTACGCCGTGTTCGGGGAAGCCATGCATTACTGGGATTTCTTCCCGGCGGAGGAGGAGGGCTGGGGCATCGTCCCGGTCTGGGGATTCGCCGACGTGGTGGCCTCGCGCTGCGAGGGCATCGAGCCCGGCGAGCGCTTCTATGGCTACTACCCGATGGCGAGCCACGTGAAGGTGAGGCCCGGGCGGGTGGGGAAGTCCGGGTTCTCGGACGTCTCTGCGCACCGCCGTGAGCTGCCGGAGGTGTACAACCGCTACACCCGGACCAGCGCTGACCCGGCCTACCGGGAGGCGCTGGAGGCGCAGCAGATGCTGTACCGGCCGCTGTTCATGACCTCGTTCCTGCTGGACGACTTCCTCGCCGAGGCGGACTTCTTCGGGGCGCGGGAGGCGGTGCTCACCAGCGCCTCCAGCAAGACGGCGTTCGGCCTTGCGTTCCTCCTGCACCGCAACCGCAAGCCGGGCATCGAGATCCGCGGTCTGACCTCGCCGTCCAACATCGACTTCGTCAACGGCCTCGGCTGCTACGACACCGTGCACCCCTACGACGCCATCCACGAACTGCCGGGCGAACATCGCACCCTGCTGGTCGACTTCGCCGGCAATACCGGGCTGCGCCGCGCCATCCACGAACACTACGGAGAGTCTCTCGCCTACAGTTGCTCGGTCGGCGCCTCCCACTGGGATCAGGCGGCGGGCGGGGGCGAGCTGCCGGGCCCGAAGCCGACCCTGTTCTTCGCCCCTTCGTGGGTCGAGAAGCGGATGAAGGATTGGGGTCCCGGCGGCATCGAACAGCGTGTGTCCACCGCCTGGCAGGCGTTCCTGGAGGCTTCGCGTGACTGGCTGGAGATTCGCGAGGACAGCGGCGACGAGCCGCTGGAGCGGGTCTATCAGCGGACGCTCGCCGGCGACATGCCGCCCGGAGTGGGCCAGATCGTCGTCATGGCATGAGCGGGGCGGCGACGGACCTCGAGCCGGATCTCGAGCAGGAGAAGGCCGCCTGGCACGAGCGCTGGCAGGACGGCAGGACGGGGTTCCACAACGACGCGGTCAATCCGCACCTGGCACGGTTCTGGCCCGGGTTCGGGCTGCCGGCGGGCGCGCGCGTGTTCGTGCCGCTGGCCGGCAAGTCCCTGGATCTGCTGTGGCTGGCCGAGCACGGCTACCGGGTGGTGGCCAACGAGCTGAGCCCGCTGGCCGTCGAGGCATTCTTCGACGGCGCCGGCATCATGCCGTCACGCCGTCACGCGGGACCCTTCGAGATCTGGTCCCATGGGCTCATCACCATACTCTGCGGCGACTACTTCGCTCTGGATGCGGCCGTCACCGGCCGACTGGATGCCTGTTACGACCGTGCGGCACTGGTCGCCCTGCCGCCTGCGCTGCGACGCCGCTACATGGAGCGCCAGGCCGTGCTGCTGCCGGCGGGCGCGCCGGTGCTGCTGATCGGCCTGGATTACCCGCAGGAGGAGATGGAGGGGCCGCCGTTCTCCGTGCCGCAGGCCGAGGTCCGGGACCTGGCGGCCGGCCGTTTCGCGGTGGAGGTCCTCGCCTCTGGCATGGACATGCTGGCCGACAACCGGCGTTTCGCGGAGCGTGGCGTGACGCGCATGGAAGAGACGGTGTACCGGCTGGTGCGCAGCGGCTGAACGGGCCGCCGGCGCCGGGTTAGAATCCGGCGTGACCCGGCGGCAGGGTGAAGACGGCAGGGTGAAGACGGCAAGGGAGGCGAGATGAGCGACAAGTACCGTGAAGTGGGCTACAGCAGCGGCGTCATCGAGTACGGAGAACGGCCCGCGGTGGTGGTGGTGGACTTCCAGCTCGCCTTCACCGATGACGCTTATCCTCTCGGCGGGCTGCCGATGATCGACCGCGCCGTGGACCGTACCGCCGAACTGCTGCGGGTGGCCCGGGAATGTGGCGTGCCGGTCGCGAAGTGTTTCACCGCCTACGACAGCCCGCGGGACGTGCCGCACTGGAAGGTGCAGGCCGTGCACGACCAGTTCTACTTCGGCCATCCCTGCACCGCCATGGACCCGCGGGTGGACGATCCCGACTACGATTTCAACTTCGCAAAGAGTGCGCCCTCCATTTTCTTCCTGACGCCGCTGACCACCTTCCTGCACAAGGAGCGCGTGGACTCGGTGATCGTCACGGGCTGCACCACCAGCGGCTGCGTGCGGGCCTCCGTGGTGGATGCCTTCTCGCACGGCTACCGGGTGTTCGTGCCGACCGACTGCACGGGCGACGTGGACGAGGGCCCGCATCAGTCCAACCTGGCCGACGTCGGCAAGCGCTACTGCGAGGTCACCGACGCCGCGGCCATGATGGAGTGGTTCCGCGGCGGCCGGGCGGTAGAGGGCCGGCGCGCATGAGACGGGCGGGAAGCCGGAACCGCACCCTTGCGCCCGCGATCCTGCTGCTGCTTCTGGCCGGCTGCGGGGCCGGGCCGGACAGCGCCGATCGCCAGCCGGCGGTGACCGCCGCCGGGCTGGGCGAGCAGACGGTGCTGTCCGCCGCCGAGTATCTCGCCCAGCCGGCCTATGCCGGCGCGGATCTGGAGCGCGGCCGCAGCCTGTACCTGCAGTGCCGGGCCTGCCACACGATCGAGGAGGGCGGGAGCAATCTCGCCGGGCCGAATCTGCACGGCATCTTCGGCAGCCGCACGGCGGCCGTCGAGGACTTCCCGTATTCGGAAGCGCTGAGCGAGGCGGATTTCGTCTGGACGCCCCGCGCAATGGACGCCTGGATCACCAACCCCTGGCAGTTCCTGCCGGGCAACCGGATGAGCTACGGCGGCATGCGCCGGCCGGAGGATCGCCGCGACCTGATCGCCTGGATGCTGCAGGCTTCCGACGAATGAGGCTCAGGTGGCGGCGGAGCCCGTCGCCATCACGGCCGTCCAGCTGTCGATGAGGCGGCGCAGCTCCCGGGCGAAGCGTTCGGGCTGCTCCATCATCAGAAAGTGCCCGGCGCCCTCGACGATCACCAGCTCGAACCCGGGCTGCGCGCGGCGCAGTGCCTCGGCATCGGTGGGCCGGATATCGGCGTTGATCGTGCCGACCGGAACTTCCAGCGCGCTCAGGGCGGCCGACTCGTCGTAGCGCACGAGGCTCTCCAGCGCCGGCACCGAGACACCGACCGGAGCCGCCGCCATGTCCCGCCGTATCCAGTCTTCGAGTTCCGGCTCGGTGGAGGGCGCGAAGAACACGGGGTCGAGTATGCGCAGCGCCTTGCCGAGGTCTCGTCGGAACGGTTCCAGCTGGTTATCCAGGTCGTCCGGCGGCCGCTCCTCGACCGCCTGGAAGGTGTCCACGCCCACGACGCCGACCACCCGGCCTGGCAGGCGGCCCGCCGCTTCCACGGCCACGGGCCCGCCCATGGAGTGCCCGACCAGCACCACCCGCTTCAGATCCAGCTGCCGCACGACGGCGGCCACGTCCTCGCCAAAAGCGCCGATGGTCCAGGCCTGGCGGTTGGCACCCGACTCGCCGTGTCCGCCCAGGTCGACTGCGACCAGGTGATAGTCGTCCTCGAGCACCGCCATCGCGGGCTCCCAGTAGCGGCGGTCGCAGTTCCAGCCATGGATCAGCACCAGCGTGGGGGCGCCGGCGCGCCGGCCGCGCTCCTCCCACACAATGGACACGCCGCCGGCGCCTTCGGCCCGGTCGGCCGCAGGTATCGTTCCGTCCGGCATGCCGCTACAACCCGCCGTGAGTATCAGCCATCCGGCCAACAGAAGACCGGAGCCTAGTTTCTTCATTTCTTGCAACCAGTTGCATAAGGTTATTCAGGTCTATTCTGGAATTAGTGTGTCGCTGTGACGCCGCCTCCGGCCACCTTGAGCGGCGTCGGACATTCTTACAAACGAGGGCCGCCAGGGCGACCCCCTAGCGGCTAAGCCATTGTGGGTCGGCGACAATCCGGAAACGGTCCGGTTATTGCATCATTGCGGTGCACGTGCCGATCCGAGAGCCGATCCGAAAGGAGAACCGGAACCATGCGCCGAATCAGTCCTCCCGTCACCATTCCCGTCACCGCCGGCGCTGCGCCGCTGGAGCGCCGGGGGGACGACAGGCGACGATTCGGCTGGCGCACGGTGCTCCACGGCTTCTTCCGCTCCCGGCGGCGGCGGGCGCGGCGGGACGGCGACCGGCGGCACCCGTTCAGCGACTGGCACCATCCGTGGCTCCTGTTCCTCGGCATCGGCGTGATGGCGATGAGCGCGACGGATGCGTTCCTGACGCTGCGGCTGCTCGAGCACGGCGCGGTGGAGGCGAACCCCGTCATGCGCGTCCTGATCAATGCGGATATCCAGTGGTTCGTCGTGATCAAGCTGACGCTGACGGGACTCGGCCTGATGCTGCTGGTCTACACCAGCCGGGTGCTCCTTTTCCGCCGGGTCCGGGTGGGGCTGCTGATCACCGGCTTCTTCTGCGGTTATGCGTGCCTGATCTGCTACGAGTATCTCGGCCTGCTGGCGCTGGGCATCATCTAGGCGGATTCGTCCGGGGACGTGACCCGGTGCTTTCCCTGCGGGAAGCCCATCCGCTAAACTAGCGGCTTAGTTACCGTCATTTACCGCTGACCGCTGTATGCTGTTCGCTGCGGGCTGCCATGCGGCCCCTGCGGGGTTCCTTTTGCTATGTCACAGTCGCTGAAAGAGCAGTACGCGTCCTCGCCGCTCTTTGGCAGTAATGCCAGTGCCGTAGAGGCCCTCTACGAGCAATTCCTCGATGACCCGGACAGCGTTCCCGAGCGCTGGCGGCGTTTTTTCGGTGATATCGCCCCGGATGCCGACGGCGAGGTGCCCCACGGCCCCATCCGCGATGCCTTCCGCGAGCGCTCGCTGGCCGCCGGCGGCAACGGACGCGCCGGCACGGCCGTCTCGCGGGGGCGCACCCGGGCGGTAACGGCCAGCGAGAAGCAGGCCGCCGTCTCGCGTCTCATCCAGGTCTACAGCCTGCGCGGGCATCAGATCGCGGATCTCGATCCGCTGGGGCTGCAGGAGCGCCACGTGCCGGCGGTCCTCAAGTTCGACTTCCTGGGCCTGAGCGACGCCGACCTCGACGACGAGTTCTACACCGGCGGCCTCGCCGGCACCGGCCACGAGCGCATGAAGCTGCGCGACATACTCGCGCTGCTGCGCAAGATCTATTGCGGAAAGATCGGCGCCGAGTTTGCGCACATCTCCCGCGCGCGGGAGCGGCTGTGGCTGCGCGAGCGCTTCGAGCGCGGCATGGCCGAGGACCACCTGGACGTGGAGCAGCGCCGCTGGCTGATGGAGCAGCTGACCCGCGCCGAGGGCATCGAGCGCTATCTGCACACACGCTACGTGGGCCAGAAGCGCTTCTCGCTGGAGGGTGGCGAGAGCCTGATCCCGCTGCTCGACGACCTGATCCAGCGCGGCGGCGAGGGCGGCATCAAGGAAGTGGTCATCGGCATGGCCCACCGAGGCCGCATCAACGTGCTGGTCAACCTCCTCGGCAAGAGCCCGGAGGAGCTGTTCTCGGAATTCGAGGGCAAGGTGGACCTGGAGAACCTCTCCGGCTCCGGCGACGTGAAGTACCACATGGGCTTCTCCTCGGACATCCGCACGGCCGGCGGCAACGTCCACATCGCGCTCGCCTTCAACCCGTCGCATCTCGAGATCGTCAATCCCGTGGTGGAGGGCTCTGTGCGCGCGCGCCAGCAGCGCCGCGGCGACCTGGACCGCAACGAGATCCTGCCCGTGCTGATCCACGGCGACGCCGCCTTCGCCGGCCAGGGCGTGGTCACCGAGACGTTCCAGATGTCCCAGGCGCGGGGCTTTCGCACCGGCGGCACGGTGCACATCGTGGTGAACAACCAGATCGGTTTCACCACCAGCGACCCGTCCGACGCCCGCTCCACGCCCTACTGCAGCGACGTCGCCAAGATGATCGAGGCGCCGGTCTTCCACGTGAATGCGGACGACCCGGAGGCCGTGGTGTTCGTCAGCCGGCTGGCCCTGGCCTATCGCCAGCATTTCAAGAAGGACGTGGTCATCGACCTGGTCTGCTACCGGCGCCACGGCCACAACGAGGCCGACGAGCCGGCGGCCACGCAGCCGGTGATGTACGGTCGCATCCGCGAGCACCCGACCACCCGCGAGATCTACGCCCGCCAGCTGAAGGAGGCCGGCATCGTCGACGACGACGCGCTGAAGCAGATGACCGATGCCTACCGCAGCCGGCTGGACGAGGGCCAGCCCGTGCCGCAGGCGGCACTCGGCATGATCGGCAACGAGTTCACGGTGGACTGGACCGGTTACCGGGATGCCGACTGGGACCAGCAGATCGTGACCGCCATCGGCAGCGAGCGGGTGGAGGCACTGGCCGAGCGCATCGTGACGCTGCCGGAGGACTTCGAGCTACACAGTCGGGTCAAACGGATCATCGACGACCGGCGCAAGATGGGGCAGGGCGAGCTGGAGATGGACTGGGGCTTTGCCGAGACCATGGCCTACGCCTCGCTGATCGAGGACGGCTACGACGTGCGGGTCACCGGCCAGGACAGCGGCCGGGGTACCTTCTTCCATCGCCATGCGGTGCTGCACAACCAGCCGGACGCGCGCGAGTACGTGCCGCTGAAGCACATCGCGGAGCGGCCCGGTGCGTTCACCGTCATCGATTCGCTGCTCTCCGAAGAGGCGGTGCTGGGTTTCGAGTACGGCTTCTCCACCACCGACCCCAACGCTCTCGTGATCTGGGAGGCGCAGTTCGGCGACTTCTGCAACGGCGCCCAGGTGGTGATCGACCAGTTCATCAGCTCGGGCGAGGCGAAGTGGGGCCGGCTGTGCGGCCTGACCCTGTTCCTGCCCCACGGCTACGAGGGCCAGGGCCCGGAGCACTCCTCGGCGCGCCTGGAGCGCTTCCTGCAGCTCTGCGCCGAGCACAACATGCAGGTCTGCGTGCCGTCCACGCCGGCGCAGATGTTCCACATGCTGCGCCGCCAGATGCTGCGCTCGTTCCGCAAGCCGCTGATCGTGATGACGCCGAAGAGCCTGCTGCGCCACAAGCTCTCCGTCTCGCCGCTCACCGACCTGAGCGAGGGCCGCTTCCAGACGCTGATACCCGAGGTGGACGCCATCGAGCCGGACAAGGCGCACCGGGTGATCTTCTGCAGCGGCAAGGTGTACTTCGACCTGCTGCAGGCGCGCCGCGAACACGAGATCGACGACGTCGCGATCGTGCGCATCGAACAGCTGTATCCGTTCCCCATCGACCAGTACGCCGAGATCCTGCAGCACTACTCCCGGGCCGAAGAGGTCGTCTGGTGTCAGGAGGAGCCGCAGAACCAGGGCGCCTGGTACCAGATCCGCCATCGCCTGCAGGAGCCGCTGCGCTCCCGTCACACGTTGTTCTATGCGGGCCGTTCCCACGCGGCGGCGCCGGCTTCGGGCATTTTCAAGCTGCATGTGAAGCAGCAGGAGGCGCTGGTCGCGGCCGCGCTGGGCCTGGAGACCGGCGGCGACGACTGAGCCCGCCAACGTCAACACGCAAAACCATCGGAATCCACGAACAATGAGCATCGAAGTCAAAGTTCCCCAGTTACCCGAATCCGTCTCGGACGCCACGCTCGTCTCCTGGCACAAGCAGGAGGGCGACCGCGTCTCCCGGGACGAGAACCTGGTGGATCTGGAGACCGACAAGGTCGTGCTGGAAGTGCCGGCGCCGGCCGACGGCACGCTGAAGGAGATCAAGATCGGCGACGGCACGACGGTCACCAGCGGCGAGGTGCTGGCGCTGCTCGAGGAAGGCGAAGGCGGCGGCGAGCCTGACAAGGGCGCCGAAGCCAAACAGGGCGATAAAGGCGAGAAAGCCGACAAGGGCGACGAGGCCGCCGGCGAGGACGACGAAGACGGGAAAGACAAGGTCGCCGCCGAGGCGTCGGAGAAGAAAGACGAAGCGGGCGGCAGGAAGCAGGCCGACGAGGAGCCGGAGGAAGAGGAAGGCGGGGAAGAGGGCCGCGGCGCCCGCAAGCTCAGCCCCTCGGTGCGGCGCATGATCGAGGAGCACGATCTCGACCCGGACGACATCGAGGCCAGCGGCCGCGGCGGGCGCATCACCAAGGCCGACGTGCAGCGGCATCTGGAGTCGCTGGATCACGATACCGCGCCGGAGGATACGCCGGCCGAAGGCGAGGCCTACCCGGCGTCGGGCGGGCGCACGGAGGAGCGGGTGCCGATGACCCGTCTGCGGGCGCGGATCGCGGAGCGCATGGTGGAGGCCCAGCAGTCGGCCGCCATGCTGACCACGTTCAACGAGGCGGACATGTCGGCCATCATGGAGCTGCGCTCCCGCTACAAGGACCGCTTCGCCGATCAGCACGACGTGAAGCTCGGCTTCATGTCGTTCTTCGTGCGTGCCGCGGTCGAGGCGCTCCGGAAGTTCCCGGTGGTCAACGCCTCCGTGGAAGACAAGGACATCATCTACCACGACTACCAGGACATTGGCATCGCCGTGTCCACCGACCGTGGCCTGCTGGTGCCGGTGCTGCGGGACGCGGGCCGGATGAGCCTGGCGGACATCGAGAAGGCCATCAACGACTACGGCAAGCGGGCGCGGGAAGGCAACATCGGCATCGACGACCTGACGGGTGGTACGTTCACCATCACCAACGGCGGCATCTTCGGCTCGATGATGTCGACGCCCATCCTCAACCCGCCGCAAAGCGCCATCCTCGGCATGCACGCCATTCAGGAGCGGCCGATGGCCGTGGACGGCAAGGTGGAGATCCGGCCGATGATGTATCTGGCGCTGACCTACGACCACCGCATCATCGACGGCCGCGAGGCCGTCCAGTTCCTCGTCAGCATCAAGCAATCGCTGGAGGATCCGGCGCGCCTGCTGCTGCAGGTCTGAACCGGCGTCTGCCGCGGCGGACCCACACACGAGACAATCAGGACAGGGAATGAGTAACAAGTACGACGTAATCGTGATCGGCGGCGGACCCGGCGGTTATCCGGCGGCCATCCGCGCCGCGCAGAACGGCATGAACGTGGCCTGCATCGACGCGTGGGAGAACTACGATGGCAGCCATGCCTTCGGCGGCACCTGCCTGAATGCGGGCTGCATTCCGTCCAAGGCGCTGCTGGAGTCCTCCGAGCTCTGGCACCGGGCGGAGCACGAGTTCGCCACCCACGGCATCGGCACCGGCAAGCTGAAGCTGGACCTCGCCGCGATGCAGAAGCGCAAGGCCGGCATCGTGCAACAGCTCACCGGCGGCATCGGCGCGCTGTTCAAGTCCAACAAGGTCACCGGTCTGGTGGGCCACGGCAAGCTGCTGGCCGGCCGCAAGGTGGAGTTCACGCCGAAGGACGGCGGCGACGCGCAGACCCTGGAAGCCGACCACGTCGTCCTCGCCAGCGGCTCCGCGCCGGTGGAGCTCGGCGCCGTGCCCTTCGACGGCGAGACCATCGTCGACTCCTGGGGCGCGCTCGAGTTCGAGAGCGTGCCGAAGCGCCTCGGCGTCATCGGCGCCGGCGTCATCGGCCTGGAGCTCGGCAGCGTCTGGAGCCGGCTGGGCGCCGAGGTGGTGATGCTGGAGGCCATGGAGGACTTCCTCTGGATGGCGGACCACGACATCGCGAAAGCCGCGCAGCGCCAGTTCAAGAAGCAGGGCCTCGACATCCGCCTGGGCACGAAGGTGACCGGCACGGAGTCCGGCAAGAACGGCGTCACCCTCGTTTTCGAGGAAAAGGGCGAAGAGCAGCGGCTGGAATTCGACAAGGTCATCGTCGCAGTCGGCCGCCGGCCGTACACGGAGGGCCTGCTGGCCGACGACGCCGGCGTGGAGCTGGACGAGAAGGGTTTCGTCAAGGTGGACGAGGAGTGCCGCACGGGCGTCTCCGGCGTCTATGCGGTCGGCGACTGCGTGCGCGGCCCGATGCTCGCGCACAAGGCCACGGAGGAGGGCGTCATGGCCGCGGACCTCATCGCCGGCAAGGTCGCCGAGGTGAACTACAATGCCATCCCGTCGGTGATCTACACCGCGCCCGAGGTGGCCTGGGTGGGCCGTACCGAGGCCGAGGTGAAGGAGAGCGGGCGCCCGTACAAGACCGGCTCCTTCCAGTTCGCCGCCAACGGCAGGGCCAAGGCCATGGAGCAGACTGCCGGGCTGGTGAAGATGGTCTCAGCCTCCGACGACGACGAGTTGCTGGGCGTGCACATCGTCGGCCCCATGGCCGGCGAGCTGATCGGCGAACTCGTGCTGGCGATGGAGTTCTCGGCGAGCACCGAGGACATCCAGCGCACCGTGCACGCGCATCCGACGTTGTCCGAATCGGTGCACGAGGCCGCACTGGCCGTCGACGGCATGGCGATCCACGCCATCAACCGCTGAGCAACCGCGCCGCTCAGGCGTCCCGGCGCACGCTGATCACGTTCGGCAGGCGTTCCAGGCGGCTGAGCGTGCGGCTCAGCGTCTCGAGATCCGGCACCTCCACGCTCAGCTCGATGCTGGCCTTGCGACTGCGCCGGTCGGTGTCCGAACGCGTGCCGATGATGCCAATGTGCTCGTCGCTCAGCACGCCGGAGATATCCCGCAGCAGGCCGTCCCGGTTCCAGGCATCGATGCGCAGCTCGACCGGGTAGCGTGCCTCGTCGTCCTCGCCCCATTCCACTTCGATGATGCGGCTGGCCTGCTGCTCCATCAGGCGCAGCAGGTTGCGGCAGTCCCGGCGGTGGATGCTCACCCCGCGTCCCACCGTGATGTAGCCCAGGATCGGCTCCGGCGGGACCGGGCCGCAGCAGCGGGCCAGGTTGCTCATGAGATCGCCCACGCCGCGCACGCGGATGTCGCCGCCGCCCTCCGAGGGTCGCCGCCGGCGCCGCCGGACCGGCAACGGCTCCGGTTCCTGCGCGGTGAGCTGGTGCGCCGCATTCGCCACCGCGGAGGCCGTGAGATCGCCCGTGCCGAGGGCTACGTAGAGCGCGTCCGGATTCTCCTGCTTCAGCTGCGCGGCGATCTCGGCGACCGGCAGTGACTTCAGGTTCAAGCGGGAGAGCTCCCGCTCCAGGATCTCCCGGCCCTGCTTGCGGTTCTGTTCCCGGTCCTGGTGGCGGAACCAGGCGCGCACCTTCGCCCGGTTGCGGGCCGAGGCGAGGAAGCCGAGCCGGGGCACCAGCCAGTCCCGGCTGGGCGAGGGTTTCGAGGCCGTGATGATCTCCACCTGATCGCCGTTCCGGATCTGGTAGCCCAGCGGCACGATGCGCCCGTTCACGCGGGCGCCCCGGCAACGATGGCCCACCTGGGTGTGTACGGAATAGGCGAAGTCCAGCGGCGTGGCGCCGGCCGGCAGATCGACCACGTCACCCTTCGGCGAGAAGGCATAGACCCGGTCCTCCATGATCTCCTCGCGCACCCGTTCCACGAAATCGTCGCCCGCCTCGGCCTCGGACGGCTCGAGCAGCTGGCGCAGCCAGCGCACCTTCTGCTCGAAGGCGCCTGCGCCGGAGCCGCCCTCCTTGTAGCGCCAGTGGGCCGCCACGCCCAGCTCGGCATGGCGGTGCATCTCGTGGGTGCGTATCTGCACCTCGAGCGGCTGGCCGTGGGGGCCCATCACCGCCGTGTGCAGCGACTGGTAGAGGTTTTTCTTCGGGTTGGCGATGTAGTCGTCGAATTCCTGGGGCAGGTAGCTCCAGAGGTTGTGCACGATGCCGAGCGCCGCGTAGCAGTCGCGCACGTCGTTGACGAAGATGCGCACGGCGAGCACGTCGAAGATCTTGTCCAGCTCCGTGTCCTTGCGCTGCATCTTCCGCCAGATGCTGTAGATGTGCTTGGGGCGCCCCGATACCTCCGCCTCGATGCCCGCTGCGTCGAGTTCGGCGCGCAGCCGCTCGCGCATCTCGCGGATGATGGCCTCGCGCTCCTCGCGTCGCTGCTTGAGCTGGCGGGCGATGCGGCGATAGGCGTCCGGCTCCAGGAAGCGGAACGAGAGATCCTCGAGCTCCCACTTGAGCTGCCAGATGCCCAGCCGGTTCGCGAGCGGGGCGTAGATGTCCCGACACTGGGCCGCGATGCGGCGCTGGGTCTCGGCTGGCGCGTCCTTCGCTTCGCGCAGGGACAGGAGCACGTCGGCGAGGCGCACCAGCACCACGCGCACGTCGCGGACGGCGGCCAGCAGCATGCGCCGCAGCCCTTCCGCCTGGTCCGGCGCGAAATCCGACGGATCCTGCCCGTGCAGCTCCGGGCTCATGTCGGTGAGCTGCGCGAGGTCTGCGCACAGGGCGGCGGCGGAGCCCGGATAGCGCCGTTTCACCTCGTCCAGGTCCAGAACACCGGCCTGCACCGCCGGGTAAATGGCGGCGGCGGCGACGATCTCCGGCTCCATGCCGAGGCCGGCGACCAGGGCGGCGAGTTCGCGGCAGCGCGCGCCGGCGGCCGGCTGACCCGCGTCAGTGCACAGCTGCCCCAGCTCGTCCGCCAGACTGGCGGATCCCTCACTTTTCACGCCCTGCGTATCCGTACTCGCGTCCATGGCCGATCGTCGTATCGTGGATGTCTCAAGTGCTGAATATCGTTATCATAAACGCTGACCGGGCGTCGCGTTTGGGTACTACGCCTGCAATCTTCGAGGATCCATATGCTTTCCATGCTGAAACGGGCGCCGCTCGTGCTGGCGCTATTACTGCTCATGGCCGCGCCGTCTGCCGGCGCCGCCGACCTGGACATCAACGTCAACGACGATGCTGCCCGCCTGACCTATGCCTGGCAGGTGCCGGAGCGCAAGCTGCAGTTCGACGCCGGCTGGCTCCATCACCAGGATCGGGGCGACGTGGGCCACCTCGGCCTGCACCTGGTGGACCTGGCCTCCGGCGGCCGCAACCCCGTGCGGGGAGGACTGGGCGGCAAGCTCTTCTACACCAACGCGGACCGACTGGACGAGAGCGGATTCGTGGTGGGCCTCGGCGGCTTCCTCGCTTATACGCTGCCCACCTACAACCGGTTCTCCGTGAGCGGCCACCTCTATTTCGCGCCGGACGTGCTGGCCTTCAGCGGTGCCGACGGCTACCAGGAGTTCGAGGCGCGCCTCAGCTACAACGTGCTGCGCGAGGCCGACATCTACCTGGGCGCCCGCTACAGCAAGGCCGACTTCGACGACCGCGGCGACGCGCTCATCGACAACGGCCTCCACGTCGGCATCCAGCTCCGTTTCTGATCGGCACGAGAGAGGAGCGAGACTGACATGGCCGGTCACAGCAAATGGGCCAACATCCAGCACCGCAAGGGAGCCCAGGACAAGAAGCGCGGCAAGCTCTTCACGCGGCTGATCCGGGAGATCACCGTGGCCGCCCGCATGGGCGGCGGCGACATCGACGCCAACCCCCGTCTCCGTCTGGCCGTCGACAAGGCCAAGGCGCAGAGCATGCCGAAGGACAACATCGAGCGCGCTATCAAGCGCGGTTCCGGCGATCTCGAGGGCGACGACTACGAGGAGATCCGCTACGAGGGCTACGGCCCGGGCGGCGCCGCGGTGATGGTGGACTGCCTCACGGACAACCGGAACCGCACCGTGGCCGACGTGCGCCACGCGTTCTCCAAGTACGGCGGCAATCTGGGCGCGGACGGCTCTGTGGCTTATCTGTTCAACCACTGCGGCCAGCTCCTGTATCCGCCCGGCAGCGACGAGGACGCCATCACGGGGGCAGCCATCGAAGCGGCTGCGGAGGATGTGGTGGTGGCCGAGGATCACTCCATCGAGGTGCTGACCGACCCGGCGGAGTTCGAGTCGGTGCGCGACGCGATGGTCGGCGCAGGCTTCCCGCCGGAGGAGGCGGAGACGACCATGCGCGCCTCGACCAGCGCAGACCTGGAGGGCATGGAGGCCATCAGCATGGTGAAGCTGCTGGAGGCGCTGGAGGACCTGGACGACGTGCAGAACGTCTACACCAACGCGGAAATCCCGGACGAGGCCTATGAATCGGCTTGAGAGGCGGCCTGACCGGGCGGCGCGGCGGCGGGCGCGATGAATGCACCCGTGCGCATCCTGGGGATCGACCCGGGTTCCCGCCTCACCGGCTACGGCGTGGTGGAGACCACCGGCGACCGCATCGCCTGGGTGCAGCACGGGGTCATTCGCACCAACGGAGACGATTTTCCCTCCCGGCTGGCGCAGATCTATGCCGGTATCGGCGAGGTGCTGGAGACCTGGCAGCCGCAGGAGGTGGCCATCGAGCGCGTGTTCGTCCATCGCAACGCGGACAGCGCGCTGAAGCTGGGTCATGCCCGCTCGGCCGCGATCTGCGCCACCTTCGTCCACACGGTGAGCCTGTACGAGTACGCGCCGCGGGCCGTGAAGCAGGCCGTGACCGGGCTGGGCGGCGCGGACAAGGAGCAGGTGGCGCGCATGGTGGGCATGCTGCTGGGCCTCAAGGGCGAACTGCAGGCCGACGCCGCGGACGCGCTGGCGATTGCCATCTGCCACTCGAACAGCCGGCGGCTGAACACCCGGGTGGCGGGGGCAGGCCGGTGATCGGCTCGCTGCGCGGGCGGCTGGAAGCCAAGCAGCCGCCGTGGATCGTGCTCGACGTGGGCGGCGTGGGCTACGAGGTGGAGACGCCGATGTCCACGTTCTTCCAGCTGCCGGAGACCGGCGCCGAGGTGCGGCTGCTGACCCATCTGCTGGTGCGCGACGACGCCCAGCAGCTGTACGGTTTTGCCACCGAGGAGGAGCGGGCGCTGTTCCGCAACCTGCTGAAGGTGAGCGGCGTGGGCGCGCGGATGGCGCTGGCCATCCTCTCCGGGATCAGCGTGGAGGGATTCCGCCGCTGCGTGGAATATGAGGACACGGCCAGCCTCGTGAAGGTGCCGGGCATCGGCAAGAAGACCGCGGAGCGCCTGATCGTCGAGATGCGCGACCGCGTGGCCGCTGTCGGCCCGTCCGGCGTGGCGGGGGCGCCGCCGGGCACTGTGCCGCCGGAAGATGCGCGCGGCGAGGCCTCGACGGCACTGATGGCCCTGGGCTACCGTGCCGCAGAGGTGGCGAAGCTGCTGCGCCAGGTGGACACGGAGAACCTGAGCGCCGAGGAGATCATCCGCCAGGCGCTGCGTCAGGCGGCACGGTGAGGAGATGAACGGGAATAGGGATACCGAACAGGACCGGTTCATTGCCGCCGCGGCGAGCGGCGAGGACGCCGTGTTCGACCGGGCCATCCGGCCGAAGCGCCTCGTGGACTACGTGGGGCAGTCCGCCGTCAAGGAGCAGATGGAGATATTCATCGAGGCCGCCCGCAAGCGTGGCGAGGCGCTCGATCACGTGCTGATCTTCGGTCCGCCCGGCCTCGGCAAGACCACGCTGGCCCACATCATCGCCAACGAGATGGGCGTGAACCTGCGCCAGACCGCGGGCCCGGTGCTGGAGCGCCCCGGCGACCTGGCCGCCATCCTCACCAACCTGGAGGAACGCGACGTCCTGTTCGTCGACGAGATCCACCGCCTGAGCCCGGTCGTCGAGGAGGTGCTGTATCCGGCGCTGGAGGACTTTCAGCTGGACATCATGATCGGCGAGGGCCCGGCGGCCCGTTCCATCAAGCTCGACCTGCCGCCGTTCACGCTGGTGGGTGCCACCACCCGGGCGGGGCTGCTCACCTCGCCGCTGCGGGACCGCTTCGGCATCGTCCAGCGGCTGGAGTTCTATACCACCGGCGACCTGGAGGCCATTGCGACGCGCTCCGCCGAGATCCTGAATCTCGCCATCGAGCCGCCCGGCGCGCGCCAGATCGCCGCGCGTTCCCGCGGCACGCCCCGCATCGCCAACCGGTTGCTGCGCCGGGTGCGCGACTACGCCGAGGTGCGTTCCGACGGCGTGGTCACCGAGGCCGTGGCCCAGGCGGCCATGAACATGCTCGAGGTGGACCCGCACGGCTTCGACGCCATGGACCGCAAACTGCTCCTGACCGTCATCGAGAAGTTCGACGGCGGGCCCGTGGGCGTGGAGAGCCTGGCGGCGGCCATCGGCGAGGAGCGGGGCACCATCGAGGACGTGATCGAGCCCTATCTCATCCAGCAGGGCTTCATGATGCGCACCGCGCGAGGCCGGGTGGCCACGCGCAATGCCTACCTGCATTTCGGTCTGCCGGCGCCCGAATCCGAGGTGCCCCCCGATCTGCCCCTGTTCGATTAGTCGCCGGAGGCGCCCATGGATACCGAAAAGGCAGGCGCCGACGGCGCGTTTCACTGGCCCGTACGGGTCTACTACGAGGATACCGATGCCCAGGGGCTGGTATATTTCGCGAATTACTTCAAATACATGGAGCGAGCCCGCACCGAGTGGCTGCGCGCCCGCGGCATCGAGCAGGACCGGCTGCGCGCCGAGGAGAACCGCCTTTTCGTGGTGGTCGAGACGGGCGCGCGATTTCTGGTGCCGGCCCGCTTCAACGATGAACTCTGGGTGAGCGTCGAGCTCGAAGAGATAGCCCGGGCGAGTTTCCAGATGGCGCAGGAGATCCGCCGCGGCAGCCCCGACGGCGAGCTGCTGTGCAGCGGCACCACCCGCGCCGCCTGCATCACCGCCGATTCCTATCGCCCGGCACGCCTGCCCCGGACACTGCTGGAGGTTTCCACCGGATGACTACCGATTTCTCCTTTCTGCAACTCATCCTCGAGGCGAGCATCGTCGTCCAGGCGGTCATGGCGCTGCTGGTCGCGGCGTCGGTCTTCTCCTGGTTCATCATCGTCAAGAAGCGCCGCACCATCTCGAGCGCGGTGGGCATCGCCGACGAGTTCGAGGCCACTTTCTGGTCCGGGGGCGACCTGTCCTCGATGTACCAGGACCTCACCCGCCAGAGCGGCAGCCCGCAGGGCATGTCCGGCATCTTCGAGGCCGGTTTCCGCGAGTTCCGGCGGCTGCGCGGCCAGGAGGGTGTCGCGCCGGACAAACTGGTGGAGGGCGCGCGGCGGACCATGCGCGTCACCCAGACCCGCGAGGTGGAGCGCCTCGAGCAGGGGCTGGCGAACCTCGCTACCATCGGCTCGACCAGCCCCTACGTCGGCCTGTTCGGCACCGTGTGGGGCATCATGAACTCCTTCAGCGCGCTGGGTGCCGGCACCCAGACGGCCACGCTGACCGCGGTGGCGCCCGGCATCGCCGAGGCGCTGATCGCCACGGCCATGGGCCTGTTCGCCGCCATCCCGGCGGTAATCTTCTACAACCGCTACGCCGACAAGGTGGGCCGGCTGGAGAGCCGCTACGAGACCTTCGTGGAGGAGTTCCTGACCATCCTGGAGCGCCATGCGCACCGGGCGGCCACGGGAGGGCAGTAGCCATGGCGAAGAACCGGCGCCTGATGGCCGAGATCAACGTAGTGCCCTACATCGACGTGATGCTGGTGCTGCTGATCATCTTCATGGTGACGGCGCCGTTGCTCACCCAGGGCATCGAGGTGGAGCTGCCGAAGGCCGCGGCCGAGCCGCTGGACCCGGAACTCACGCAGGATGAACTCCCGCTGGTGCTCTCGGTCGATCGGGAGGGCAACCTGTATCTCAACGCGGGTGATAACGAGGACGCGCCCGTGGATGCGCGCACCGTGATCGCCCGCACCGCGGCCGTGCTGCGTCGGCGGCCGGAGACGCCGGTACTGGTCAAGGCCGATCAGGCCGTGGCCTACGGACGGGTGGTGAATGCGATGGTGCTGCTGCAGCAGGGCGGCGCAGAGAAGGTCGGTTTCATCACGGACCCGCTGGACGAGACTACCTTCGACTGAGGAGAGGCAGGCCGGATTTTGCGCGATAACCTGATTCCGCTGGCGGTATCGTTACTGCTGCACGCAGCCGTGCTGGCAGCGTTGCTCGTGGGCGTCGACTTCCACCGGCCGCACAACCCGCCCCAGCAGGTGGCGCTGCAGGCCACGGTGGTGGACGAGGCGGCCATCCGCGAGCAGATGCGCGAGCTCGAGGAGGCCGAGGAACGGGATCGCCGGGAACGCGCGGCCGAAGAGCAGCGGCTGCGCGAACAGGCGGAGGCCGCGCGGCGCGAGCGCGAGCAGGAGCAGCAGCGGCTGGAGGAGGCCCGCAGGGAACGCGAGCGGGCGGAGCAGCAGGCGGCGGAGGCCGAGCGCCAGCGTCAGGTGCAGGAGCAGCGGCTGGCCGAGGAGGCGGCCCGCAAGGCCGCGGAAGAGCAGGCCGCCCGCGAGGAGCGGGAGCGGCTGGAGCGGATCCGGCGCGAGCGTGAGGCAGAGGAGGCCAGACTCGCCGAGATCCAGCGGCAGAAGGAAGAAGCCGAGCGCCGGCGCCAGGAAGAGGAGCGCAAGCGCCGCGAGGCCGAGGAGGCGCGCCGCCAGGCGGAGCGCGAGGCGGAGCTGCAGCGCCTGATGCAGGCGGAGGAGGAACGCCGCAGTGCCGTCGAGTCGGGGCTGCTGGACCAGTACATCACCGTGATCCGCCAGACGGTGGAGCGCAACTGGGTCAAGCCGGCGACGGCCGGCTCGGGCATCGAATGCGAGGTGCTGTTGACCCAGCTACCGAGCCGCGACATCGTCAACGTGCGCTTCGGCGAGTGCAACGCGGATGCGACCGTGCGCCGTTCCATCGAGGCGGCGGTGATGAAGTCCTCGCCGC
This sequence comes from Lentisalinibacter orientalis, assembly GCF_040706535.1. Taxonomy (NCBI): domain Bacteria; kingdom Pseudomonadati; phylum Pseudomonadota; class Gammaproteobacteria; order Woeseiales; family Woeseiaceae; genus Lentisalinibacter; species Lentisalinibacter orientalis. The sequence continues at coordinate 336,379 of NZ_JAPDRJ010000003.1, read as the reverse complement.
TGCCGCCGCCGCCGGACCGCAGCCTGTTCGAGCGCAACTTGCGATTCATGTTCAGACCTGAACAATAGTGGCGACGGCGCCCGCCCGGAGGCGGGTGCCCTTCGCTTGGAGCACACACAATGAAACGAGCGCTGATTCTCATCGCGCTGATGGCCTGTGCCGGAGTGGCCCGGGCCGAGCTGACCATCGAGATCACCCAGGGCGCCGGCCAGGCCGTGCCCGTGGCGGTGGTGCCCTTCGGCTGGGACGGTCCCGGCGAGGCGCCGCTGGACGTCGCGGCGGTGATCGGCGCGGATCTGGCCCGCAGCGGGCGCTTCGAGCCGCTGGAGCGGCGCGACATGCTGGCGCGGCCCACCCGCGGCGTGGAGATCGACTTCGACGACTGGCGCATGGTGGGCAGCGACCTGATCGTGGTCGGACGCCTGGTCCGCGAGGCCGAGGACGACTACACCATCGAGTTCCAGCTGTTCGACATCCTGCGCGGCGAGCAGCTGGTGGGCTACCGCATGCCCGCCTCGAAGCGGGGCCTGCGGCTCGCGGCGCATCGGGCGGCGGACATGATCTTCGAGGAGATCACCGGCATTCCCGGCGTGTTCGCCACCCGCATCGCCTACATCACCGCCGAGGGCGAGGATGCCACCAACCGCACCTATCGCCTGATCGTCTCGGATGCGGACGGCGCCAACCAGTACACCATCGTCGAGTCGGCCCAGCCGCTCATGTCGCCCACGTGGTCGCCGGACGGTCGGCGCATCGCCTACGTGTCCTTCGAGGGCAACCGTTCGGCCGTGTGGGTGCAGACGCTCAGGACCGGCAACCGCCAGCGGCTGTCCCAGGAGCAGGGCATCAACGGCGCGCCGGCCTGGTCGCCGGACGGTCGGCGCATCGCGCTGACGCTGTCGGGCGCCGACGGCAACCCGGATATCTGGCTGCTGACGGTGGCCAGCGGCGAGAAGCGGCGGCTGACCACCAACCCGGCCATCGATACCGAGGCCGCCTGGGCGCCGGACGGCAAGTCCATCTATTTCACCTCGGACCGCAGCGGCGGCCCGCAGATCTACCGGGTCGGCGTCGACGGCGGCAATGCCAGTCGCGTGACGTTCGAGGGCCGCTATAATGCGCGCCCGAGGATATCCCCGGACGGCAGCAAGCTCGCCGTGGTCCACGACGACCGGGGCAACTACCGCATTGCGGTGTACGACCTGGAGAACGATCTGTTCCAGGTGTTGTCCGATGGCAGGCTGGACGAGTCGCCGGATTTCGCGCCCAACGGAGCGACGCTGATTTATGCCACGCGGCAGGGCGACCGGGGCGTGCTGGCCACGGTCTCGGTGGACGGCACGGTGAAGCAGCGGCTCGCCTCCACGGGAGGCGACGTGCGTGAACCGGTCTGGTCGCCGTTCCGGCGAAATTATTAGGTAAAATCTGATTAATGCCTGTAATCTATTGATTTTTATGTCCCAGCGGCCCCGTCCCGACGAGAGTGACCGGAGCCGCTTTCCAACCGAGGAACCGAGATGAAGATGAACCGAATCCTGGCCGTGGCCGTACTCGCGCTCGCCGTGAGCGCCTGCGGCGGCCGTTCCAACACGCTTCCCGCCACCGACACGGTGGATGATGTGCCGCCGGGCACCGCCTCCGGCGCCAGCAGTTCCGGTGCCGGCAGCGCCGGCGGGCGCGCGGGCAGCGCCATCGCCGACGACCGGCTGGACGACGAGACCCGCGCCTACCTGGACGATCTGGTGGTCTACTTCGAATTCGACCGCAGCGAAGTGCAGCCGCAGTTCACCGACCTGCTGGCCGCCCACGCGCGCAACCTGGCCGCGAACCCGCGTATTGAGGTTCGCCTGGAAGGGCACGCCGACGAGCGGGGGTCACGCGAGTACAACATCGGCCTCGGCGAGCGCCGCGCACAGGCCGTGCGCCGCATCCTGCTGATCCAGGGGGCTTCCGCGGGGCAGATCACCACGGTGAGCTACGGCGAGGAGCGGCCCGCGGAGCCGGGCAGCACCGAGTCGGCCTACGCGAAGAACCGCCGCGTTGAGATCGTCTATCAGGACTGACGGGGAAGATCGGGGCCAACACGGATGAAAGAATGCCAATGAAACGACGACACAGAGCCAGCGCCGCCGTCGCGCTCACCCTGCTGGTATCGGCCTGCGCCACGGTACCGCCCGAAGAGGATCCGGTGCTGCTCAAGCTCAACGAGCTCGACCGGCGCCTGGCCGCAGTCGAGCGGGTGGTGCAGAACGACAGCCTGGTACAGCTGGTCACGCGGGTGGATGCCCTGCAGGCCGAACAGGCGGAGCTGCGCGGGATGATCGAGGAACTCGCCCACGGCGCCGAGTCGACGGCGAGCCGCCAGCGCGACCTCTACGTGGACCTGGACCAGCGGCTCCAGCGCCTGGAGCAGTCTTCGGGCGGCGAGGGCCGGCTGGCGCCGGGACAGTTGCCGATGCCCTCCGGCTCGGACCGGGACAACTACCAGGCGGCCTTCGAGCTGCTCAAGGACGGGCGCTACGAGGAGGCGGCGACGGCCTTCCAGGAGTTCCTGAAGACCTATCCCGACAGCGAGCTGGCAGACAACGCCCAGTACTGGCTGGCGGAGTCGTACTACGTCACGCAGAAGTTCAAACAGGCGCTGCCGGCCTTCGAGAAGGTGGTCGCGCAATACCCGCGCTCGGGCAAGGTGCCGGACGCGCTGCTGAAGATCGGCTACTGCAACTACGAGCTTCAGCGCTGGGAGGCGGCGCGGAACGCCCTCACGCGGGTGCGCTCCGAGTACCCGGACACCACCGCGGCACGCCTCGCCATCCAGCGACTGGAGCGGATGGACACCGAGAATCGCTGACGCCCGGGCCATGGCGGCGACCCTCACCATCAGAGACGAGCTGCCCGCCGCGGGACGCCTGCGCCTCACCGAGATCTTCTACTCGCTGCAGGGCGAGGGGCTGACCGCCGGCGTGCCGACCGTGTTCGTACGGCTGACTGGCTGCCCGCTGCGCTGCCGCTACTGCGACACGGCCTACGCCTTCACCGGCGGCGAGTGGCACGGCTACGACGAGATCCTCGCGCGGGTGGGGGAATGGCCGGCCCGCCACGTCTGCGTGACGGGCGGCGAGCCGCTGGCCCAGCCCAACTGCCTCGGGCTGCTAACCGCGCTCTGCGACGCCGGCTATTCGGTGTCGCTCGAGACCAGCGGGGCGCTCGATATCGCCGAGGTGGACGAGCGCGTCTCCCGCGTGGTGGACATCAAGACGCCGGGCTCGGGCGAGGCGAAGCGCAACCTCTGGGAGAACGTGGCCCTGCTCACGCCGCGGGACCAGGTGAAGTTCGTGATCTGTGACCGCCGGGATTTCGACTGGGCGCTGGAGCGCGTGAACATGCACGGTCTCACCGAGCGCTGTCCGGTCTTCTTCTCCCCGTCGTGGGGGCAGGTGGAGCCGGACGAACTGGCCGACTGGATTCTGGAAGCCCGGGCACCGGTGCGACTGCAACTCCAGCTCCACAAGGTGTTGTGGGGCGACGTGCCGGGGCGCTGATGGCGGACGGTGCGCGCAAGGCGGTAGTCCTCCTCTCCGGCGGACTCGACTCGGCAACCACACTGGCCATGGCGAGGAACGCCGGCTGCGAATGCCACGCGCTCAGCGTGCGCTACGGCCAGCGCCACACGGCCGAACTGGACGCCGCCGCGCGGCTGGCCGAGACCCTCGGCGCCGCTTCGCACCGCAGCATGAGCGTCGATTTCGGCGGCATCGGCGGCTCCGCGCTCACCGATCCGGCGCTGGCCGTGCCCGAGACGCCCCAGGAAGGCATCCCGGTCACCTACGTGCCGGCCAGGAACACCGTATTCCTGTCGCTCGCACTGGGGCTGGCCGAGGTCATCGAGGCCGACGGCATCTGGATCGGCGTGAATGCCGTCGACTACTCGGGCTACCCGGACTGCCGGCCGGCATTCATCATGGCCTTCCAGGAACTCGCCAACGTGGCCACCAAGGCGGCGGTGGAAGGCAAGGCGGTGCGCATCCACACGCCGCTCATCGAACTCAGCAAGGCGGAAATCATCCGCCGCGGCATGGAACTGGGCGTGGACTACTCGCTCACCGTCTCCTGCTACCAGGCGGACGACGACGGCCGCGCCTGCGGCGTTTGCGACGCCTGCCGCCTGCGGCGCAAGGGCTTCGAGGAGGCCGGCGTCGCCGATCCCACGCGCTACGGCGACGAAAAGGCCTGATCCGCAGCCATTTCCGGGCACGACTTTCTGATCCGGGCGGCTTCCGGTATTATGCCGCCTCCCGGCCGGGTCCCCGGCCACCTGGCGGGCCGTTAGCTCAGTTGGTAGAGCAGTTGGCTTTTAACCAATTGGTCGTAGGTTCGAATCCTACACGGCCCACCAATTTCCCAATGAAAACAATGCGCTATGGCCTAATAAGCTGGCTTTTCCATCCGCAGCGGCAGCGCTTTTTCCTGCCCGCGACCGGTGTCTGGATTCTCGCACTGGATTGGGTCCTGTTCTCTTCGAACGTCTTCTCGGCATGGCTGGCGACGCCCGCCGTGACGGTGGTCGGCTTCCTGCTCGGCAGCGCTGGCGCGTTCCTCGCCCAAAGGCGCGGGGGCAGGGATACGGTGTGGCGCGCAGCCCTGAAGGCACTGCTGGCCGGGATCGTGGTCGGCGTTCCGTGGCCCATTGGCGGCACCCTGGTTGGTGGCTGGGTACTGCTATCCTCCGGGCTGACGGACGCAAGAAGACAATTCATGGGCAAGTGACAGGAGTCGTCGCCCCTAACGAGACCCCTCAAACGTCGGAACCGGGCGAACGTTCGCTTCCTCCCTGGTGGCTGCGACCCCGTTCTGACGGATGTCGTCGAGCAGCCACTCCATCTCCCGGATCTCCCTGCGCTGCGTCGCGATGATCTCGGTGGCGAGTCTCCGCACCCGAATGTCACGTATCCCGGCCCTTTCGCTCGTGAGAATCGCGATGGAATGATGGGGGATCATGGCCTTCATGTAAGAGGCATCCTGCACCGTCGCCTGGCCGCGAACGAGCCCGATCGCAACCGCGATGACGAGCACACTCGCCAAGTAGATCAGGACGTTTATCGTCCGATTCCGGTACATGCCCAGCATGAAGCTCAGCATCACGATGCCCATGCCGCCGCCCATCACGAACATCATGAAGAAGCGGGTTTCGCTCCAGCGCACGTGACTCCACTGGTAAGTGTTCACGTACATGAGTGCGAGCATGACGATCATCGAGGTCGCGATCATCGCGACGAATCGGAAATAGCCAGTGTTTATATGCTGCATCGCCAATCTCCCGTCGTGGCGGCCGGGACGGTCTGATTCGGCCCTCGAATCGGCGGATTCCGGGCTCGTTCGGGCACAGTATCCGCCGGCGGCACGATCAGCGAATTGGCAAATCGCAATCGCCTGAGGTATATCGGATCGGTCTTCAGTTTGTTGCCGTGCCGGTCTCTATGGACATTCTCGCCGATATCGGACGTTGGATATCCGAAAACGAATCCCTGTTGAGCGGGTCGGCCGCGCTCATTGTCGTTGCGGGCTTTGTTTTGTCTCCTCTCGGGGCAGGAATCCGGCGTTTGTTCCGAAGTAGCCCGGTGCAGTCGCAGCCGGAGCGCGCGGTATCAGACGTAGCGGCGGGCAATGGACAGGATCGGCTTACCCTGAAGGAATTGACTGCGCCATCGCCTGACGAGGTTCGGTTCGCAAGAAGCGGTGCTACCCGGATAGCATTCAACCAGCGGGGTAGTGGTCCGGTCGATCTGGTCGTGACACCGGGCATCATCAGCAATCTGAATATCTTGGGGAATCTCCCGGCCTCGCGAGATTTTTTGCGCAGCCTTTCCGGCTTTGCGCGTGTTCTCACTTTCGACAAACGGGGTCAGGGTCTCTCGGATCCGTCCCTGGCTACGCCTGCCCTCGAGGATCGCACTAGCGATATCGAAGCGGTCATGGATACGGCCGGCATAAAGCGGGCGATCCTCGTCGGAGTCTCGGAGGGCGGGCCGATGTGCATTCATTTCGCTCACTCGCATCCGGATCGGGTCCTCGGTCTTATCCTGGTGGGGACGACGGCCCGATTTACGCAGAGTGAAGACTTCCCTATCGGTATTCCACAGCATCATATCGAACAAATCGCCACACTCTGGGGTACCGGGGCCCTGCGCGACATTTTGTTTCCGAGCCTTTCACGAGAGCTGATAGACGACGACACCTACAAATCGATGGAGCGTTTGATGGGCTCGCGCGCCACTTTGCGCCAGTTGGTAGAGATGATGGCCGAGATAGACGTGCGCGCCCTGCTGCCCGACATCCGGGTGCCCACGCTGGTGGTCCATTTTTCAGGTGACCTCGCGATCCCGATCAGGCTCGGGAGATACCTCGCGGAGAACATAGCGGATGCCGAGTTTCTCGAAGTGAATGCCGTGGATCACGCGGATCTTTCGCAATCGCCCGAGGCGATCGAGCGCATCAGAGGATTCTGCGAGGACAATGCGCGCAAGGAGTTCCCGCGATTCATGGGAAACCTCTTCTCGAATCGACCTGGAGATCCTGGCGCAAACTGAGACTGCCGTCACTCGCGATGGCATCGCCATCCGGGTATTCTGAATCGTCCGCGTACCGGAGGCGGCTCATCTTGCGACGAATCGGGCAACTCGGATCGAGTGCCGCGTTGGCGACGGCTCTGGCCACCGCTGTCGCACTCGGCGGTTGCGCCTGGCAACCGGCGGAACTGCCGTCCGGCCACGTCGAAGCTCCCGTGCGTCCGGTCTCACAGCAGACCACGCTCGGCGACCGTGCCGCGGCGATCGCTCTCCAGCAGGTGGGAACCCCTTACCGCTACGGCGGGCAGACACCCGCGGGCTTCGACTGCAGCGGGCTCGTTCATTACGCATACGGTCAGGCGGGCCGGGCGGTGCCACGCACGACCGGTGCGCTGTGGTCGCGAACGCGGCCGGTGCCGCGCGACGAGCTTCGTGCCGGCGATCTGTTGTTCTTCTCCATCGACGGCAAGATGCAGCATGTGGGTCTCTACGTCGGCGAGGGACGCTTCGCGCACGCGCCCTCGTCCGGGCGGACGGTCACGGTCGAGTCCCTGTCGGCGGATTTCTACCGGCAGGCGTTTCTGCGCGGCGGGCGATTGCATTAGCCGGGCTCGTGCTTCGGGGAGGGAGAGCGTGGGAACAGCCGAGAAAAAGCAGGTGGTTCTGGACTTCTACGAAGCCGGAGCGCGAGGCGATATGGACGCCTGTTTCGCGCTGGTGGCCGATGACGTGACGTGGACGAACATCGGGTCCACGAAGTTCTCCGGGACGTATACGGGCAAGCAGGCCCTCCTCGAGAACCTCGTCGGGCCCTTGTTCGGGCAACTGAGGGCCGGGATCTCCTCGCAGGTCGAGCACGTCGTCGCCGAAGGCGACACGGTGGTCGCGCAGACCCGCGGCACGGCGGAGACTCACGATGGGACTCCCTACAACAACACCTACTGTCAGGTCTTCCGGATCCGCGACGGCCGGATCGCGGCGGTGACGGAGTACATGGACACGGCCCTGATCGACGCCGTGTTCGGCGCGGCCTAGCAACGGCCCGGCGACGGTCCAGGGGCGGTCCCGCGACGGCCCACCGATAGCCCAGGGAGGGCAGGCGTGGGTGATGAGCCTTGTGTTAGGGTGGGGCCGAAGCCCAAAGCGACCCGAACAAGACAGCCATCAGCCGGAAAGAGACGAAACCCGACCAGCCCGCCTGCCTCGAATGCGGTCACCCCTTCACCGCCGGTGAACTCGCCGCCATGACGGCATCCGAGGAGTCCCGCGACCTCTGCGTGGTCGACTGCTCGGCCTGCGGCGCCCACAACATCGCCCGTGCCGAGCCCCAGGGCGGCTTCAACCGCCAGCCCCGGCTCGTCCTGCTGCGCACCGCCGCGCACAAGCCGGAAGCGCCGGACGTGTTTGACGAGACCGTGGAGCCCGGTGTCGACGTGCACCCGGTCACCCGGGGCAAGTCGGACTGACGCGGCGCCCGCCGCGCGACGGTTGCGCCTGATACCTTCAGGGCGCGACGAAAGCCCCTGAATGCCGCTATCATTACGCACTTTTTGACCGTAGGAGGGCCTTCAGGCCCGATCACGAAATCGGGCCTGAAGGCCCTCCTACCCTAGGACGGACTGAAACCCGTGGAACGCGCGCGCTGGAAGCTTCACAAGTTCGGCGGTAGCAGCCTGGCAGATGCCGGGTGCTTCCGCCGCGTCGCCGAAATCCTGAAACAACAGCCCACACGCCCGCTGGGCGTGGTGGTTTCGGCCATGCGGGGCATGACCGATACGCTGCTGGCCCTGGTGGAGGGGGCCCAGCGGGGCACCACCGACCACGATCAGGTGCTCGGGCCGCTGCGCGAGCGCTACGCAGGGGCCGCCGAGGCGCTGCTCTCGCCGGAGAACCGGGCCCCCGTGCTGCAAGCCTGGGAGAAGGATGCGAGCGACCTCGGCGACCTGCTGCGGGCCATCGCGCTGGTGCGCAGCGCCGACCAGCGCAGCCGGGACGTGGCCGCCGGGTTCGGCGAACTGTGGTCCGCCAGGCTGCTGGCCGCCTTCCTGGATCAGGAATTCGACGGCGCGGCCGTGGACTGGCTGGATGCGCGCCGCGCCCTGACCGTGCATCAGACCGAACTCGGCCCCAGCGTGATCTGGGACGTCTCGCGCCGGCGTACCGCCGAAGCGGTGCCCGCCGAGACACCGGACGTGTTCGTCATCACCGGCTTCATCGCCGAAGACGAGCAGGGCCTGCAGACTACCCTGGGCCGCAACGGCAGCGATTTCTCGGCGGCGATCTTCGCCGTGCTGCTGGACGCCGACGAGCTCAGCATCTGGACCGACGTCGACGGCGTCATGAGCGGGGACCCCAACCGGGTGCCCGAGGCCAAGGTCATCGACACGCTGTCCTACAACGAGGCGATGGAGCTCGCGTATTTCGGTGCCAAGGTCATCCATCCCCAGACCATGGGCCCGGCGGTCGCGAACAGCATCCCCATCCTGATCCGCAACACCTTCGCGCCGGATCATCCGGGTACCCGGGTGGTGGCGGCTTCCGGCGGCGAGGACAAGATCAAGGGCATCACGGCCATCGACGGCGTGGCGCTGGTGAACGTGGAGGGCGCCGGCATGATCGGCGTGCCCGGCACCGCGGACCGCATCTTCGGCGCCCTGCGGGAGGCGGACGTCTCGGTGATCCTCATCTCCCAGGCGAGTTCGGAGCACTCCATCTGCTTCGCGGTGCCGGAGCTGCTGGCGGATACGGCCCGGCAGGTGGTCTCGGATGCGTTCGCGGAGGAACTCGAGAGCGGCCAGATCCAGCGGGTGGAGGTGACGCCGTCCTGCAGCATTCTGGCGGTGGTGGGCGACGGCATGTCCGGCACGCCGGGCGTCGCCGGCCGCTTCCTGAATACGCTGGGGCGGGCGGGCATCAACGTGAGCGCCATCGCCCAGGGCTCCTCGGAGCGCAACATCTCGGCCGTGGTGCGCCAGGAGGATTCCACCCGGGCGCTGCGCGCCGTGCACTCCGGCTTCTACCTCTCGGCCAAGACCATCTCCATCGGCATCATCGGCCCGGGCATGGTGGGTTCCACGCTGCTGGCGCAGATCGCCGAGCAGGCCGGCCGACTGCGCGAGCAGTTCAACCTGGACCTGCGCATCCGGGCGATCGCGACCTCGTCGAAGATGCTGCTGGACGAGCGGCGCATCGACCTGACCGACTGGCAGTCGGCACTGGCCGATCACGGCGAGGACACGGACCTGGACCGGCTGGCCGACCACATCCACGCCGATCACCTGCCGCACTCCGTGCTGATCGACTGCACCGCCAGCGACAAGGTGGCGGGGCGCTACGCGGAATGGCTGCGCCGGGGCATCCACGTGGTCACGCCCAACAAGAAGGCGTTCAGCGCCGGCTACGACTATTACCGGGAGCTGCAGGAGGCGGCCCGGGAAGGCAGCTCGCACTATTTCTACGAGACGACGGTGGGCGCCGCGCTGCCCGTCATCCAGGCGCTGCGGGACCTGCGCGAGACCGGCGACCGCATCGATCACGTGGAAGGCATCTTCTCCGGCACGCTGGCCTATCTCTTCAACACCTTCGACGGCAGCCGGCCGTTCTCCGAGATCGTCGCCGAGGCGCGGGCCAGCGGCTATACCGAACCGGATCCCCGCGACGACCTGTCCGGCATGGACGTGGCCCGCAAGGTGATCATCCTGGCCCGGGAGATGGGGCTCACGCTCGACGTCTCCGAACTCGCCATCCGCAGCCTGGTGCCGGCGGAACTCGAGTCGGGCTCGGTGGAGGACTTCCTGCGCGAGCTGCCGAAGTTCGACGACGAGATGCAGCGCCTGTTCGACGAGGCCCGGGAGAACGGCAAGGTGCTTCGCTACGTCGGCAGGCTGGACCGGGACGGTCACGCCAGCGTGGATCTCGTGCAGCTGGACCGCAGCCACCCGTTCGCTAACATCAACCTGACGGATAACGTGGTGCAGTTCGTGAGCGAACGCTATTCGGCGAACCCGCTGGTGATCCAGGGGCCGGGCGCCGGGCCCGCGGTCACCGCGGCCGGCATCTTCGCGGATCTTCTGCGTCTGACGGCTTACGTGGGCGGCGAGGAATGAGCGCGCCGGTCTCGCGGGTGACGGCGTTCGCGCCGGCCTCGGTCGGCAACGTCGGTGTGGGTTTCGACCTGCTCGGCCTCGCGGCGGCGCAGGTGGGCGACCGGGTGACTGCCCGGCGGACGGACGGCAGCGGGGTGAGCATCGCCGAGATCACGGCGACGTCGCTGGCCGCCGGTGCCGAGGCGCTGTCCCGGGAGGCGGCCGGGAACACCGCCGGCATCGCGGCGGCCGCGCTGTGGCGGGACTTCGGGCCGGCAGGCGGCGTGGAACTCGGCATCGAGAAGGGCATCCCGCTCGGCTCCGGCATGGGCAGCTCGGCGGCGTCGGCCGTCGCGGCCGCCGTGGCCGTGAACGGACTGCTGGACGAGCCCCTGGGGCACGCGGAGCTGCTGCGCTATGCGCTGGAGGGCGAGCGCTACGCGAGCAAGGCGCTGCACGCGGACAACGTAGCGCCGAGCCTGTTCGGCGGCCTGGTCCTGTGCCCCGCGCGTCTGCTGCCCCGGGTGATCCGGCTGCCCGTGCCCACGGGCGTGGTGTGCGTGCTGGTGCACCCGGACCTGACCGTGCACACGGCGGATTCGCGCCGCTCGCTCGGCGCCGAGTGTCTGCTGCGCAGTGCCGTCGAGCAGAACGGTTGCCTGGCGGGTTTCCTCGCGGGCTGCTACAACGACGACGTGGACCTGATCGCCCATTGCCTGCGCGACATCCTGATCGAGCCCCAGCGTGCCGTGGCGGTGCCCGGGTTCGAGTCGGTGAAGGCCGCGGCGTTCGCCGCCGGCGCCCTGGGCGGCTCGCTGTCCGGCAGCGGGCCCAGCGTTTTCGCCTGGGCGCGGGAGGGCGACGGCGAGGCCGTGCGCGAGGCGATGGTGGCCGCATTCGCCGATGCCGGCATCGAGGCCCAGTCCTGGGTGAACCCGCTGGATGCGCCCGGGGCCTTCGTGGAATACACCGAATGAGGTTCAGGAGCACGCGCTCCGACGGCTCCGCCGATCTCGTCTCCGCGCTGGTTGCGGGGCTGGCCCCGGACGGGGGCCTCTATGTCCCCGAGACCCTGCCGACCTTCTCGCCGGAGGATTTCGACGGCGCGGAGACGCCGGCGCAGGTCGGGGAGACGCTGCTCGCGCCATTCTTCGCCGGCTCGGCGCTGGCCGATGCCCTGCCGGACGTGCTCGCCGAGACATTCGGCTTCGACGTGCCGCTGCGCCCGGTGGACGGCGCCCCCGCGCCGCTGTCGGTGCTGGAACTGTTCCACGGCCCCACGGCGGCGTTCAAGGACGTCGGGGCCCGCTTCCTGGCCGCCTGCCTGCAGCGCATCGAGGACGAGCGGGGCGCCGACGAGCGCCCGGTCACAATCCTGGTGGCCACTTCCGGCGACACTGGCGGCGCGGTGGCGGCCGCTTTCCATCGCCGCCCCGGCTTCCGGGTGGTGGTGCTGTTCCCGCTCGGCATGGTGTCTCCCCGCCAGCAGCAGCAGCTGACCTGCTGGGGCGACAACGTGGTGTCCGTGGCCGTCCGCGGCAACTTCGACGACTGTCAGCGGCTGGTGAAGAGCGCCTTCGCCGACGCGGATCTGGCCGCCCGCCACCGGTTCAGCTCGGCCAACAGCATCAATATCGGCCGGCTCCTGCCCCAGAGCGTCTACTACGCCCACGCGGCGCTCGCGCACTGGCGGGAGCGGGGCGAGGCCTCGTCGGTCATCGTGCCCACGGGCAACCTGGGCAACGGCCTGGCCGCCGTGATGGCGCGCGCCATGGGCCTGCCCATCGGCGACGTCGTCTTCGCCACGAACGCGAATCGCACCATCGCGGATTACCTGGAGGAAGGCGAGTACCGGCCGCGTCCGAGCGTGCGCACCCTGGCCTCGGCCATGGACGTGGGCGACCCGAGCAACATGGAGCGGCTGCGCAATCTCTTCGGCGAGGCGGACCGGCTGCGCGGCAGCGTGGAGGCCCGGGTGGTGGAGGACGACGTGATCCGGGAGCAGATCCGCCGGGACTACGAGCATTACGGTCTCATCGAGTGCCCCCACACCGCCACGGCGATGCACGTGTGGGAGATCCTGCCGGCCGAGCGGCGGGAGGGGCGGCACTGGATTGCGGTGGCCACGGCCCATGCGGCCAAGTTCCCCGAGGTGGTCGAGCCGCTCATCGGCACCACCGTGCCGGTGCCGGCGGCGTTGGCGGACCTGCTGGCGCTGCCCGCGCACTACGAGGAGATCGATCCGGCGCTGCCCGCCCTGGGGCGGGCGCTCGAGGGGAACGGATGACCGAGGTGATCGACAGCCTGCCGCCGTGGGCCCTATGGGCGGTATTCGCCGCCGCCGCCGCCCTGCTGGTGGCGCTGCTCGTGCTGCTGGCCGTGCGCCGCCGCCGGGCGCAGTCCACGGCCGGCCAGCTCGCGAGCATCAGCCACGAGATGCTGACCGACATCATCGTGCCGAAGGCGGACGACGGCGAGATCCAGATCGGCTATGCGCTGCTCACGGGCCGCGGCGTCCTGGTCGTCGAGACCAAGGAGGTGGCCGGCGTGGTCTTCGCCAGCGACCGCATGGACGACTGGACGGTGATGGCGGGCGACCGCCGCTATACCTTCGCCAACCCCCAGCCGACACTCTACGACCGCATTGCCGCCGTGGCACAGGTGGTGGGCGACGTGCCGGTGGAGGGCGTGGTGGTCTTCCCGGACGCCGCGGACTTCAGCAAGGGGCGGCCGCGGCACGTGACGACCCTGGCCGGGCTGCTCGCCGACTACCCCCGGGTGGACCGCAATCGGGAGCGCAGCGAGGTGGCGGCGTTCATGCCCCACTGGGATCGGCTGCGCCAGGAGGCCGTCAGCGCCCGGGTCGGGCGACTCGCCGACTGACGCCTGCCGGGACCGGCCCGGCGCCGGGCCGGAAGGCGGCGCTGCTCAGCCGTCGTCGGCGGGCAGGGCGAAGAAACGCTCCGCGTTCGCCGTGGTCTGGCGGGCGAGTTCCTCCTCGGAAACCCCGCGGGCCTCGGCCACCGTCTCCAGCACCCAGGGCAGCCAGGCCGGCTCGTTGCGCCGGGTCTTCGGCCGCGGGCGGATGGTGCGCGGCAGCAGGTAAGGCGCGTCGGTCTCCAGCAGGAGCCTGTCGGCGGGGATGCGCGACACGAGTTCCCGCAGGTGCAGCCCGCGGCGCTCGTCGCAGATCCAGCCCGTGATGCCGATGTAGAGCCCCAGCTCCAGGTAGGCCTCCAGCTCCGCCTCGCCGGCGGTGAAGCAGTGGGCCACGGCGCGGGTCAGATCCGGCAGGCGCGGTGTCAGCACCTCCAGGAAGTCCTCGTGGGCGTCGCGCTGATGCAGGAAGACGGGCAGGTCGGTGCGGGCCGCCAGTTCCAGCTGTTCGGCGAAGGCGTGCCGCTGGTTCTCGTGGGAGGAATAGTTGCGGAAATAGTCGAGGCCGCACTCTCCCATGGAGACCACGCCCGGCCGTGCCGTGACGGCGAGCAGGGCGTCTCGCACGCGTTCGTCCCAGTCGTCGGCGTGGTGAGGATGCATGCCGGCGGTGGCGAACAGCCGGCCCGGCCAGGCCGCGGCCAGGTCGGCGGCCCGTTCGCTGCTCTCCACGCTGCTGCCGGTCACGACGATGCGGCGCACGCCGGCCGCGGCCGCCCGCTCGAGCACTGCCTCGCGGTCGTCGTCGAAGCTGTCGTGGGCGAGATTCGCGCCGATGTCGATCAAATCGAACGGGTCCATGGTCCGCCTCGCTGCCGGTGGACGCACACCCTAATGGCAGCCCTGCCGCCAGACAAGTCGGCGCGGCTGCGGCCTCGGGCCGGGGCCGACGGGAGGCGCGGAAAGTGACCTGGCGCACAGGGCGAGGCTGCGATCCGCGGTAGGCTTCCCGGATGGCAATCCCATTGCTCAAACGGCATCTCACGCGGCATCTCGCGCGGCATCTCGCAATCGTCCTTGCCGTCGTCGGGCTTGTCCTGGCGGCCCCGGCACAGTCGGCCGTGGACATGGACGAGCTGTCCGACCTGGCCGCGCGCATCCAGTTCGCCGTGTTCGAGGCGGATTTCGACACCCTCGACCGGCTGGCCGCGGAGCTCGCGGACGAGCGGGCGCGCGGCGGGCTGAAGCCGCTGCTGCGCTACCAGGCGGCCTATGCGGCCTACCGGGCGGGCGAGCTGGCGCCGCAGGCGGGTCGGGCCGACAGCCCCTACCTGGAGCGCTGCGAGGAACAGGCCCTGGCCGCGGCAGACGAGGCGGAGGAGGAATTCGCCGACGCACTGGCGCTGGCGGGTGCCTGCGCGGCCCTGGACGCCTCCCGCAACCTGACGGCGCTGCTCTCGGCGACGCGGGCGCGCCGGCACCTGCGCGCTGCCCGGGAACTCGAACCCGACAATCCCCGTGTCCTGCTGCTCGCGGCGGTCAGCCTGATGCGCCAGCCGTCGCTGGCGGAGGGCTGGGGCACGCCGGCGAAACTGCTCGATCGGGCCGCGGAGCGCTACGCCATGGCCCTGCCGCCCGTCCGGGGCCGGCCGGACTGGGGCGAGGCCGAGACGGCGGCCGTTCGGGCCGAGCTGTCCATGGCGGCGGGAGAGGTACTGGCCGCCCGCGATGCCGCGGAGCACGCGCTCATGCTGGCGCCGGATTACCGCCGCGCCCGCGCCGTGCTCGAGAAACTGAGCGCATCGACCAGATAACCCGGCCGAAACCCGCTTTACCGGCCTTGACGCCCGCGCGGACTTGCCGCAGGGTTTCGTCCTGTCCCGCTTCCGGGGATGGGGAGAGAACCATGCAGACACGTTTGTTCCGTTCGGCGCCGGTCCGGTGCGTCCTGGCTCTGTTGCTGGCCGTATCCGCGAGCGGGTGCGAGGTCGGCGTCAACAAGGATGTCGCAATCGCCGCCGGCGAGCGCAGCTCCGGCGCGGCAGTCATCAACGGCCGTATCGACGTGGGACCGGGCGCCGAAGTGACCGGCGAACTCTCCACGGTGAACGGCCGCGTGAACGTCGATCGCGACGCCGCCGTCGCCGGCATCAATACGGTGAATGGCCCGGTCACCCTCGGCCCCGGCGCCGGTGCCCGCAGCATCAATACGGTCAACGGCGACGTCACACTCGGTGAGTCGGCCCGGGTCGAGCGGGAGATCGAACTCGTGAACGGCGATATCCGGCTCGGTATCGGCGCCGAAGTCGGCGGTGACCTCGGCGCCGTCAGCGGCAGCATACGCCTGCGCGACGCGAGGGTGGGCGGCGACGTGACCACCGTATCGGCCGACGTGACCCTCAGCGGCAGCAGTGTTATCGCGGGCAGACTGCGGGTCGACCGCGGCGGCGGCATGGCCGGTGGGGTGCCGCGCATCATCATCGGGCCGGGCAGCCTCGTGGAGGGCGTGCTGGAATTCGAGGACGACGCGGAAGTCTACGTGAGCGAGGACGCCGAGATCGGCGGTGTCGAAGGCGTGCTTGGTGAAGAGGACATCGTGCGTTTCGCCGGCCCGGAGCCCACGCTGCAGTGAAGCCGGATCAGCTGTCGCTGTTCTCCCGGCCGGCGCCGTCGGTCCCGGCCGACGATTTCGTGGTGCGCGAGAGTCCCCGTGCGCGGCGCATGTCCATCAAGGTCTTCCCGCGCGGCCGCGTGGAGGTGGTGACGCCTCGCCGTGCCAGGCCGCGGGACGTGGAGGCGTTCGTGCGCGAGAACCGGGCCTGGATCGATCGGGCCCGTGCCGAGTTCGCCGTGCGCTATCCGGCCGAGGACCCGGCGCCGCCGGAAGAAATCCGCCTGCCCGCACTGGATGCGAGCTGGCCCGTGCACTACCGGGCCCGTGAGGGTCGGGCGGTGCGCTGCCGCGACCTCGGCGACCGGCTGGTGCTGAGCGGCCCGGTGGCCGACGACGCGCTGGTGGTCGACGCCCTGCGGCGCTGGCTGGCAGGGCGCGCCCGCGACCATCTCGGGCGCCAGTTGGAGCAGCTCTCGGCCATCACGGGGCTGGGCTACAGCCGTCTGCAGATCCGCGCCCAGCGCACCTGCTGGGGCAGCCATTCCGGCCGCGGCACGATCAGCCTCAACTACTGCCTGCTGTTCCTGCGCCCGGAGCTGGTGCGCTATCTGCTGATCCACGAGCTCTGCCACGCCCGGCACATGAATCACTCGCGGCGTTTCTGGCAGCTGGTCGGCCGCCTGGAACCCGACTACCGGCGTCTGGACCGGGAGCTCGGCGAGGCCTGGACCCGGGTGCCTGCCTGGCTGGGGCTGTATTGAGACGAGGCAGCCGGCGGCACCATCTGCTGCGCTTCTGGGCGGGGCTGCCGCTGCTCGCGCCGATCGCGGTCGGGCAGGGCCTCTGGACTCGGCGTAACGCGGTCCGGCTGCCGCCGGTGCTCGACGATACGGCCGCCGGCGTTCGGCCCGACGATGGCTCCGACAATGGCCCCGGCGACGCTTCCGGTGATGTCTCCGATGGCGAGACGCCCCTGCGCCTGCTGGTGGTCGGCGAGTCCACCGCCGTGGGCGTCGGCGCCACCCGGCCGGAAGCGGCGCTGGCGCCCCGGCTGGCGGATGCTCTGCACCGGGAGCAGGGCCGGCCGGTGCGCTGGCAGGTGGTGGGGGAGAACGGCATCCGCGCGGCAGGCCTCGCGCAGAAACTGCGCCGGCACCGGGACCTGCTGGGCGCCGACGTCGCCGTGGTCCTGCTCGGCGCCAACGACACCAGCGGACTGAGCAGCGTCCCGCGCTGGCTGCGGGACCTGGGGTCGGTGCTGTCGCTGCTCGGCGAGCGCTGCGAGCGGATCTTCGTGGCACCCGTGCCGCCGTTCCATCTGTTCAGGCTGCTGCCATATCCGCTGCGCTGGCTGCTGGGCCATCGCGGGCTGGCCCTCTGCGACGCCCGGCGGGCTCTGGCCCGCCCCGGGCGCGTGATCGTGATGGAGGGCGAGTTCCCCAGGGAGCGCCGCTATCTCGCCACCGACGGCTACCATCCGTCGGACGTGGCTTACGAGACCTGGGCGAATCAGATCGCGGAAGTAATTAAAAACAATCCGTTGGACGGTATTGTTGAAGTACCGCCTCAGCCCTGATCGAGGAGATCCCTGAGGTCGATCACGGCGGCGTTGGCCCGCGAGAGGTACGAGGCCATCACCAGCGAGTGGTTGGCGAAGATGCCGAAGCCGCCCCCGTTCAGCACCATCGGGCTGCGCATCGGCGCCAGGCTCGCCTCCAGTTCGCGGATGATCTGGCGCAGACTCACCGTGGCGTTCTTGTCGTCCAGCACGTCGCCGAAGTCGATCTGCGCGGCGCGCAGGAAATGGATCAGCGCCCAGGCGTTGCCCCGGGCCTCGAAGAACACGTCGTCGAGTTCCAGCCAGGGTGTCTTCACGATGACCTCGTCGCCGCCGCCCGGGCTGACCGCGGCGGCGGGTTCGCCTGCGGTGTCGGTGTTGACCCGGCTCTGGCCGACGCTGGCGGTGAGCCGCTGGGACAGGCTGCCGAGGCGCTTCTCGATCTGGGCCAGCCACTCGCGCAGGTTGTCGGCGCGGGCGAAGAAACGGGCCTCGGGCGTCGCCGCGCCGGTGAGCCGGTCGCGATAGCTCGTGAAGCCGGAGATGGCCTCCCGGTACTGGCTCTCGGTGGTGGGCAGTATCCAGGAGTTGTTGTCGAAGAAGAACTTCGGCTCCGCCACGGCCAGGTCCGGGTCCTCGGTGGACTGGGACTGGGAGCGGCTGTAGTCGTTGCGCATCACCCGAGCCAGGTCGCGCACCTGGGTGAGTACGCCGAATTCCCAGTTGGGGATGTTGTCCAGGAACACGCTGGGCGGCGCGACGTCGTTGGTCAGATAGCCGCCGGGCTTCTCCAGCAGCGTCTCGGCCACCCGGATCAGCGTGTCCGCCGTGGCATAGCCCACCGGGGCCGGCTCGCCGTCGATCTCGGCATTCACCCAGAAGAGATCAGGCGTGCGTGACCAGTACCAGGACAGCCCCAGCATGAACACCAGGAGCACGCCCAGGACGATCAGTCCGGCGTTGCGCGCGCCGGCCGGCAGCTTGCCGGGCTTAAGTTTCTCCAGGACCATTGACGCTTCCCCTGTTCCTTCAGTGCTGGTGTTCCGGTTGCTGCAGTGATTCGACCACGGCGGGCAGAACGGTTCCCGCCGGCCCCGAGATTACATGATCCGCGGCACGGGTGAGCGGCGTCTCGTTCGGGTTGATCTCGACCACCGGCACGCCGGCCGCCAGCGCCTGCTCGGCGAGGCCTGCCGCCGGGTAGACCAGCGAGGAGGTCCCCACCGAGAAGAACAGGTCGCAGTCGGCCACGGCTGCGAAGGCCCGATCCAGCGCGTCCTCCGGGATGGCTTCGCCGAACCAGACCACCGCCGGTCGCAGCCCGGCGCCGCAGTCGGGGCAGGGCGGCGGTCCGCTCGTCTCGTCGCCGCCACTGCCTGTGTCCAGGCCCTCGCCGCGAAAACCGCAGCCCGGGGCGGAGCAGATATCGGTCAGCAGGTTGCCGTGGAACTCCACCACGTCGCTGCTGCCCGCCCGCTGATGCAGGCCGTCCACGTTCTGGGTGACCAGAGTGAGCCGGGGCAGCAGTGTCTGCAGCTCCGCCAGCGCGTAGTGCGCCGGATTCGGTTCCACCTCGTGCACGAGCCGACGGCGCCACTGGTACCACTGCCAGACCAGCGCCGGGTCGGCGGCAAAGGCCTCCGGCGTGGCGAGCTGCATCGGGTCGTAGTGCTCCCACAGCCCCGTCATCGCGTCGCGGAAGGTTGGCACGCCGCTCTCGGCGGAGACGCCGGAGCCGCACAGCACCATGAGGTGGCGTGACTCCCGCAGCGCCCGGACGAGCGCTGCGGGGATCTGTACCGGGGACGCGCCGATAGCTATCAGGCCGGTTAGACCGATCAGACCGATCAGGCCGCCTTCGGGCTGCCGGCGAGCTGGCGCAGGACGTAGTGCAGGATGCCGCCGTGGGCGTAGTAATCCTGCTCCTTCGGCGTGTCGATGCGCACGACGGCCTCGAACTGGATCGGATCGCCCTCGGCCGGCGTGGCGGTGACCTTCACCGTCTTGCCGGAACGCCCGGCCAGGCCGGTGATGTCGTAGGTCTCGGTGCCGTCGAGGCCGAGGCTCTCCGCGTTCTCGCCGTCTTTGAACTGCAGGGGCAGCACGCCCATGCCGATCAGGTTGGAGCGGTGGATGCGCTCGAAGCTCTCGGCGATGACCGCCTTCACGCCCAGCAGGAGGGTGCCCTTGGCCGCCCAGTCACGGGAGGAGCCGGTGCCGTATTCCTTGCCCGCGATGACCACCAGCGGCACGCCGTCTTCCCGGTAGCGCAAGGAGGCGTCGTAGATGCTCATCTGGTCGCCGGAGGGCTGATGACGGGTCCAGCCGCCCTCGGTGCCGGGCGCGAGCTCGTTGCGCAGCCGGATGTTGGCGAAGGTGCCGCGCATCATCACCTCGTGGTTGCCGCGGCGCGAGCCGTAGGAGTTGAAGTCCTTCGGCTCCACGCCCTGCGCCTGCAGGTATTCCGCCGCCGGGCTGTCCTTGGCGATGCTGCCGGCCGGGGAGATGTGGTCGGTGGTGACCGAGTCGCCGAGCAGGGCCAGCACCCGGGCGCCGCCGATGTCGGCGATGTCGGCGGGTTCGGCGCTCATGCCCTCGAAGTAGGGCGGGTTCTTCACGTAGGTGGAGTCCTCGTCCCACGTGTAGATCTCGCCCTCGGGCACGTCCAGCCCGTTCCAGTTCTCGTCGCCGGCAAAGACCTCCGCGTAGCTCGAGCGGAACATCTCGGAGTCGATGTTCTTCAGGATCATCTCCTGGATTTCTTTCTGGGACGGCCAGACGTCCTTCAGGTAGACCGGCTTGCCGTCGGCGTCCTCGCCGATGGGATCCGCGTAGATGTCCACGTCCATGGTGCCGGCGATGGCGTAGGCGACCACCAGCGGCGGCGAGGCGAGGAAGTTCATCTTCACCAGCGGGTGGATGCGTCCCTCGAAGTTGCGGTTGCCGGAGAGCACGCTGCAGCCGATCAGGCCCGAGGACTCGACGGCCTCGTGGATCTCGTCCTTCAGCGGCCCGGAGTTGCCGATGCAGGTGGTGCAGCCGTAGCCCACCAGGTAGAAGCCCAGCGCGTCCAGGTCGTCCATCAGCTCGCACTTCTCCAGGTAGTCGGTGACCACCTTGGAGCCGGGGGCGAGACTGGTCTTGACCCACGGCTTCACCGTCAGGCCGCGCTCGCGGGCGTTGCGGGCCAGCAGGCCGGCGCCTACCATGACCGCCGGATTGGAGGTGTTGGTGCAGCTCGTGATGGCCGCGATCAGGACGGCGCCGTCGCTCATCTCGAACTCCTGGCCTTCCATCTTCACCTTCGCCTCGCCGCTGCCCTTGTCGCCGCGCTCCTCGACCATCGGGCCAAGGACCTCCCGGTAACGAGTCTTCGCGTTCTTCAGCGGGATGCGGTCCTGGGGCCGCTTCGGTCCCGCCAGGCTGGGCTCCACGTCGCCGAGGTCCAGTTCGAGCACATCGGTGTAGTAGCCGTCCGGCTCGCCTTCCTCGCGCCACAGACCCTGTTCCTTCGCGTAGGCCTCGATCATCTCGATGTGCGCCGGCTCGCGCCCGGAGAGCTCGAGGTAGCGCACCGTCTCGCCGTCGATCGGGAAGATGGCGCAGGTGGAGCCGAACTCCGGCGACATGTTGCCGATGGTGGCGCGGTCGGCGAGCGGCAGGTGGGCGAGACCGTCGCCGAAGAACTCGACGAACTTGCCGACCACGCCCTTCTCGCGCAGCATCTCCGTCACCGTCAGCACCAGGTCCGTGGCGGTGGTGCCCTCGGACAGGCGGCCGCTCAGCTTGAAGCCAATCACCTGCGGGATGAGCATGGTGATGGGCTGGCCGAGCATGGCCGCCTCGGCCTCGATGCCGCCGACGCCCCAGCCGAGCACCCCCAGGCCGTTGACCATGGTGGTGTGGGAGTCTGTGCCCACCAGCGTGTCCGGGTAGGCGGAGAGCCTGCCGTCGGCCTCCTTCTCGAAGACCACCCGGGCCAGATATTCCAGGTTCACCTGGTGGACGATGCCCGTGTTCGGCGGCACCACCTTGAAGTTATCGAAGGCGGTCTGGCCCCAGCGCAGGAAGGAGTAGCGCTCCTTGTTGCGCTGGAACTCGATCTTGTTGTTAAGGTCCAATGCGTTCGCGGTGCCGTAGCGGTCCACCTGCACCGAGTGGTCGATCACCAGCTCCGCGGGGGACAGCGGGTTGATGTCCGCGGCCTTGCCGCCGAGGTCGACCACCGCGTCGCGCATGGCGGCGAGGTCCACCACCGCCGGCACGCCGGTGAAGTCCTGCAGGATCACGCGGCTAGGGGTGAAGGAGATCTCCTGGCTCGGCTCGGCCTTCGGGTCCCAGTTGGCCAGCGCCGCGATGTCCTCGCGGGTGACGTCACGGCCGTCTTCGTGTCGCAGCAGATTCTCGAGCAGGATCTTGAGCGAGTAGGGGAGTCGGGCGACGTGCCCTTCGCTGACGGCGTCGAGCCTGAATATCTCGTATTGCTTGCCGCCGACCTCGAGCGTCGAACGAGCGCCGAAGCTGTCCTTCATAAATCCTCCGGTGTGTGCAACAGGGCCGTGTGACGGGCAGCCGGTTGGAAAATGGTTGATCCAGAGCCCGCAATTATAACGGATCAGGAGGCCGCGCGCCGTCCGCGAGCGGCCATGCGCGCCTCGTCTTCGGCGTGGCCGCGGGCACGATCGCCGGCTGTTCCGTGCGCGGCGCGGATGCGCCCGCCGCCGAGGCAGACCTCGCCCTGGTAGAAGACCACGAACTGCCCCGGCGCGACGGCGCGCTGGGGCGAGTCGAACCGTACCTCGATCGTTTCCCCCGTGCCCCGGCGCACGCGGCAGGCCTGGTCGGGCTGGCGGTAGCGCACCTTCGCGCTGCAGGCCAGGGTGCCGCCGTCGGCCAGCTCTGCCGGCGGGCCGCCGATCCAGTGCACCGCGGCGGCGCTCAGCGATCCGCTGTAGAGCAGCGGGTGATCCGGGCCCTGGACGGCCACGAGGGTATTGGCGGCGAAATCCCGGGTGGCGACGTACCAGGGCGCCTCGCCGGCATCGCGCCGGCCGCCGATGCCGAGGCCCTGGCGCTGGCCCGGCGTGTAGTAGGGCAGGCCGTGGTGGCGGCCTATCTCGCGGCCGGCCTCGTCCACGATGGGGCCGGGCTCGGCGGCGACGTAGCGGGACAGGAACTCCCGGAACGGCCGCTCGCCGATGAAGCAGATGCCGGTGCTGTCGCGCTTGTCGTGGGTGGGCAGGCCGTGGTCGCGGGCGAGGCGGCGCACCTCGGCCTTGGTCAGCGCTCCCAGCGGGAACAAGGTCTCGGCGAGAGCCTCCGCCGCCACCTGGTGCAGGAAATAGCTCTGGTCCTTGCCGGGATCGGCGCCCTTCAGCAGCCGTGGCGGGTCGCGGTGTTCCACCCGGGCGTAGTGGCCGGTGGCGATCAGCTCCGCGCCCAGGCGCCGGGCGTAGTCGCGGAATACCCCGAACTTGATCTCCCGGTTGCAGAGGACGTCCGGGTTCGGGGTGTAGCCGGCCCGGTAGTCGGCGAGGAAGTCCTCGAAGACCCGCTCCCGGTATTCCGGCGCGAAGTTGACGTGGTGCAGGGGGATGCCGAGGTGCTCGCAGACCCGCCGCGCGTCCTGCAGTTCCTCGGCCGCGCTGCAGTAGCCTTCCTCGTCCTCGTCCCAGTTGGTCATGTGCAGCGCGTGCACCTCGTAGCCCTGCTGCGCGAGCAACAGTGCCGCCACCGAGGAGTCCACGCCGCCGGACAGCCCCACGACCACCCGACGGCCCTTGTGCGCCGTTTCCGTCATGCGTGGATTCTACCGCGGCGCCGGATGCCCGGGCGAGGCGGGGTCACACGACAGCGGCGATACGGGTGGCCCGTTCCAGGTTCTCGGGCAGCGGCCGCAACGGGGCGAAATCACCTGGTGCCAGCCGTACCCCGGCGAGGTAGTCGTCGATGCAGCGCAAGACCATGGGCGAGCGCAGGCTATCGACACGCGTGGCGATCTCGCCACGGCTCATCCAGTGGGTGCGGACGATGACCTCGTCCAGGGAGCGGCACGGGTCGCGGGCCGTGCAGGCGCCGGTGAAGGCGATGCGCAGGTAGTGGCGGCCGTTGTCCGGGTGGCGCCACCGATACATGCCGACGAGTTCCCGGGGCATGAAGCCGCGGCCGGTCTCCTCCAGCATCTCCCGCACCACGGCCTGCTCGAGGCTCTCGCCGTGCTCGAGGTGCCCCGAGGGCTGGTTGAAGACGATCTCGCCGTGGGCGCGTTCCTCCACCATGAGGAAGCGCCCCTCGCGCTCGACCACGGCGGCCACCGTAAGGTCGGTCTCGATGCCGGCCGGTGCGTCGCTCATGTCAGATATTGAGCCGGCGGAACTCGTGCTCCACCTCGCTCGCGTGCCAGATCTCGTCGAAGGTGGTCAGGTACATGTCGGTGACCGCGGGCACGTTATGGTCGACGATGCCCTCCCAGCGCGAGGCGTCCAGCCGGTAGACGATACCGCCACCGTCGGCGATGCAATAGGCCTCGCGGTGATTGCGATAGTCCTCGCGCACGTGGCGGAACTCGATGAAGCTGTTGAGCCGGCGGCCCAGCGCGACGAAGCGGTTGCCGTTCTTGATGGCGCGGGAGGGGTCCGCGATCAGCACTCGCACCCGCGCATAGGCGCGGGACAGGATCAGCCGCTTGATGACCTCCAGGAAGTCCAGGTCGTCATAGATGCCCGGCTCGAGGTCGTGGGTGAAGATGGCGAGGCTGCGATTGGCGGTCTTGGCGATATCGATCGCCGCCCGGCGCATCTCCTCCCGGGTGGAGATGACGCGCCGTTCGTGCTCTTTCGCCTTCTTCTCGCTCATCCTTGGCAGGTCCGCTGGCTGATGGATTACGGGTCGCCCGTCGGACGGATGATGTTAAGCGGGGGGATGCCGGCGACCGTGCCAACTGCGTCACGTTTTCGGGCCCGGATGACGTGATGAGAACGGTTCTCAGCCGGGTAGTGTCTCGACAAGGCCGTGGCGGGCGAGCAGCGTGAGCAGGCTTTCGGCCGCCTCGTCCGGCGGCGGGGCTATGACGAGACCCTCGGCGCCCTCGGCGCCGGCGAGCCGGCAGGCCAGCGGCCAGGCCGCTTCCGGCACCGGGAAGGACTCGCCGGCGGCGCAGAGCACAGGGCCCGCGCTGCCGCGGAAACAGGCCGACTGCGCGGCCCGGAGCGGCCGCCCTTCGCCCGCCGCCGCCACGATCGCGGCGGTCTCGGCCGGCGTCGCGGGTTGCGGGCGATGGCCCGGCTTCGGCAGGGTGACCAGACGCCCGAGGGCTTCGGCGATATCGTCGTCGTCCACACCGGCCGCGTCGGGCAGGGCGGCGCGGCAGCGGCGGACCGCGGCCGGGTGGATGACGCCGCCCCGGCACTCTTCGGGCACCAGGTCGGGATCGGCGTAGCGCCGGTCCGGCTCGATCTCCCGGGCATCGAGGTCCAGGTACAGTGCCAGGTCGCGGACGAGCGGCGCCTGCAGCCCCAGGGACCAGGTGGTGCAGAGTGTCTCGGCGACCCCGTGATGGCCGGCGCCCGGCGGCACGTAGAGTGCATCGCCAGGCCCGCAGACGAATTCCTCCTCCGCGCGGAAATCCTCCAGCAGCCGCAGCCCGGAACTCGCCCGCGCCGGGGCGCCGCTGCCCAGCTGCCAGCGCCGCCGTCCCTCGCCCTGCAGCAAAAAGACGTCATAGCTGTCCCGGTGCGGCCCCACGGAGCCGCCGGGGGCGGCCACGCTCGCCATGAGGTCGCCCATGCGCCAGGCCGGCAGGAAGCGTGGGGCCAGCAACAGGGAGCGCAGCTCCGGCAGATGACGGTCCAGGTCGTGGACCAGCAGCGTCCAGTCGGATGGGGGCAGGGCGGCGAGATACCCGGGCTCGAACGGGCCGGTCTCGGCGCGGTAGCGTACGGCGCCGGCGCCTCGTTCCGTGAAGACCAGCCGGGACTCCACCTCGGGCTCGCACGCCAGTCCCGCGAGTTCGTCGACGGTCAGCGGCGGGCGGAAGCCGGGCAGGGCGCCGGGCAGGAACAGGGCACGCTTCTGCCAGTAGCGCGACAGGAACCCGGCCTGGGTCAGGCAGCCGGGCAGTTGCAGCGCCGGCGGAACGGTCATGCCTGGCCGGTCAGCGAGAGCGGGCCAGGCTCTCCGCGAGCCCGGTGTAGGTCGACGGTGTCAGCGCGAGGAGACGTTCCTTCTCGGCCTCGGGGATCTCCAGCGAGCGGATGAACGCGGCCATGGCGTCGCGGTCGATGCGTCGTCCGCGGGTCAGCGCCTTCAGCTTCTCGTAGGGCTCGTCGATGCCGTAGCGGCGCATCACCGTCTGCACCGCTTCGCCGAGCACCTCCCAGGCGCCTTCCAGGTCGGCGCCGATGCGCTCCGGGTCCACCTGCAGCTTGGCGAGCCCGCGGCGGGCCGACTCGATGGCGATCAGGCTGTGCGCCAGCGCCACTCCGAGGTTGCGCAGTACGGTGGAGTCGGTCAGGTCCCGTTGCCAGCGGGAAATCGGCAGCTTGTCCGCGAAGTGGCCCAGCAGCGCGTTGGCGACGCCCAGGTTGCCCTCTGCATTCTCGAAATCGATCGGGTTGATCTTGTGCGGCATGGTGGAGGAGCCCACCTCGCCTTCCACCCGGCGCTGGCGGAAATAGCCGAGCGAGATGTAACCCCAGACGTCCCGGCACAGGTCGGTGAGCACCGTGTTGTAGCGGCTCAGCGCATGGCAGTACTCGGCGATCCAGTCGTGGGGTTCGATCTGGGTGGTGAAGGCGTTCGGCGCGAGGCCGAGGGATTCCACGAAGCGCGCGGACAGCGCCGGCCAGTCCACGTCCGGGTACGCCGCCGCGTGGGCGTTGAAGTTGCCGACGGCGCCGTTGAATTTGCCGCGGACCGCGACCTGCTGCAGACCGCGTCTCTGCAGGCGCAGGCGCTCGGCCACGTTGGCGATCTCCTTGCCCAGCGTGGTCGGGCTGGCCGTCTGGCCATGGGTGCGCGACAGCATGGCGAGGCCGGCGTGCTGGCGGGCCATGGCATCGAGCGAGGCACCGAGCTCGCGCATCGCCGGCAGCAGCACGTCGTCGCGGCCGTGGCGCAGCATGAGCGCGTAGGCCAGGTTGTTCACGTCCTCGGAGGTGCAGCCGAAATGGATGAAGCTCCGCACCCGCGCCGCATCGGCGCCCTCGCCCAGGCGCTCGCCGAGGAAATACTCCACCGCCTTCACGTCGTGGTTGGTGGTGGACTCGATGGCCTTGACGCGGGCGGCGTCCTCGCCGGCGAAGCCGTCGACGATGCGGTTCAGCATGTCCTTCAGGTGGCCGGGCAGCGGGGGCAGCTCGGCGATGGCCGGCTCATCCGCCAGGAACTGCAGCCAGCGGACTTCCACCAGCACCCGGAACCGGATCAGCCCGAATTCGCTGAAGACGTCCCGCAGCGGCGCCGCCTTCGAGGCATAGCGGCCGTCGACGGGGGAGATGGCGCGCAGCGTGGTCAGTTCCATATTCGGTCAGCCGCTTTCTGTCCGCCGGGAGGCGGCCTGGACTTGGCTCGGCAAAGCGCGAATCATACACCACCCTAGACCCGGCCGGGACCGCTCCGGGCGGCCGCCGGAGCCACATACTCCGTGACAGCAAAGGCGAGAGCCAGACGATGACTGACAGCAAATTCCGCACCGAGAAAGACAGCATGGGCGAACTCCAGGTCCCGGCCGACGCGCTGTGGGGCGCACAGACCCAGCGCGCCGTGGACAACTTCCCGATCAGCGGTCTCACCATGCCGCGCAGCTTCATCCGCGCGCTGGGCCTGGTGAAATGGGCAGCGGCCGGCGCCAACTCCGAACTGGGCCTGCTCACCGGCCCGCGGGCGGCGGCCATCCAGAAGGCGGCGGCGGCCGTGGCGGACGGCGAGCACGACGCCCACTTCCCGGTGGACGTGTTCCAGACCGGTTCGGGTACGTCGTCGAACATGAATGCCAACGAGGTGATCTCGCGCCTGGCGCGGCAGTACGGCGTGGACGACATCCACCCGAACGACGACGTCAACATGGGCCAGAGTTCCAACGACGTCATCCCCACCGCCATCCACGTGAGTGCTGCGCTGGACGTCACGGAGAAGCTGCTGCCGGCCCTGGAGCACCTGGCGGAGGTGCTCGGCGACAAGGCGAAGGAGAACGCGGACGTGGTGAAGACCGGCCGCACCCACCTCATGGACGCCATGCCGGTCACCCTCGGCCAGGAGCTGGACGCCTGGAAGACCCAGGTGGAGCACGGCGCCGAGCGCATCCGCGCCGTCATGCCCCGGCTCTGCGCGCTGGCCCAGGGAGGCACCGCCGTGGGCAGCGGCATCAATGCCCATCCGAAGTTCGGGTCCAAGGTGGCCACGCTGCTGGCCGAGCGCACCGACGTAGCGTTCACCACCGCCGACTCCTGCTTCGAGGCCCTGTCCTGCCAGGACACGGCGGTGGAGCTCTCGGGGCAGCTGAAGGTCGTCGCCGTCAGCCTCATGAAGATCGCGAACGACCTGCGCTGGATGAACTCCGGGCCGCTGGCCGGACTCGGCGAGATTGCGCTGCCGGCTCTGCAGCCCGGCTCGAGCATCATGCCCGGCAAGGTGAATCCGGTGATCCCGGAGGCGGTGACCATGCTCTCGGCCCAGGTCATCGGCAACGACGCCACCATCACCGTGGCCGGACAGGCCGGCAATTTCCAGCTGAACGTGATGCTGCCGGTGGTGGCCTACAACCTCCTGCAGAGCATCGATGTGCTCGCCAACGGCGCGACCGTGCTCGCCGACCGGGCGGTGGCCGGCTTCACCGTCAACCGCGACCGCCTGAACGAGGCGCTGGACCGCAACCCCATCCTGGTGACCGCGCTGAATCCGGTGATCGGCTACGAGAAGGGCGCGGCCGTCGCCAAAAAGGCCTACGCCGAAGGTCGGCCTGTGAAGGACGTGGCCCGCGAGATGACCGATCTCACGGACGAGGAGCTGGACCGGCTGCTCGACCCGGCCGACCTGACCCGGGGCGGCATAAAGCATTGAGTCGATGAGCATCAGCGCGCTGCGCGAGCGCATCCTGGCGGCGCTGGCGGACAGCGCCGCGCCCCGGGACCCGACGCTGGCGACTCCGCCCTCGGCCTACGGCGACGTGCCCGAGGCGCTGCGCAGGCGCTTCGCGGGGCGCAAGACGCCGGCAGGCGTCCTCATCGCGCTGCTCGCCCGGGGGGCGGACTACCACGTGCTGTTCACCCGGCGTTCACCGGATCTGCGCCATCATCCCGGCCAGGTGAGTTTCCCCGGCGGCCGGATGGAGCCGGAGGACCGGGACGTCACGGACGCCGCGCTGCGGGAGGCCGAAGAAGAGGTGGGCCTGCCCCGCGGCCACGTCCGCATCGCCGGTTACCTGGAGCCGCACCTGACCATCACCGGCTACGCAGTCACGCCGGTGGTCGGGCTGATCCACCAGGGCTTCCCGATCCGACCGGACCCGGCGGAGGTGGAGGAGGCCTTCGAGGTGCCCCTCGACTTCCTCATGGACCCGCGCAATCTGCACCGGGCCTGGCGGGAGTTCGAGGGCGCCGAGATACCGGTGTATGAATACCGCTACGGCGGCCACCGGATCTGGGGCGCGACAGCGTCGATGCTCGTCACGCTGCATCACAAACTGGAAAGACATTTAAAACAGTAAGTAATGCAAAATATCTCGAAACTGCTTGATATCATGGCCCGGCTCCGGCATCCGGAGAGCGGCTGCGAGTGGGACCGCCGCCAGACCTTCACCACGATCGCGCCCTATACCATCGAGGAGGCCTATGAGGTGGCGGACGCGATACATCGCGGCGACACGGAAGGCCTTAAAGACGAACTCGGCGACCTCCTGCTGCAGGTGGTCTTCCACGCCCGCATGGCCGAAGAGGCCGGGGATTTCGACTTCCAGGACGTCGCCGGTGCCATCAGCGACAAGCTCGAGCGGCGCCATCCGCACATCTTCGGCGGCGGAGCGCCGGCCGACGAGGCCAGCGTGCGGCGCAACTGGGAAGCGATCAAGGCGGCCGAGCGGGAGGAGCGGCACGGCGCCTCCGCCAGCCTGCTGGACGGGATCCCGCGGGCCCTGCCGGCGCTGAAGCAGGCCCAGAAGCTGGCGGGCCGCGCCGCGGGCGCCGGTTTCGACTGGCCGGATGCCGCGGGCGTGCGCCGCAAGATCGACGAGGAACTGGCGGAACTCGACCGGGAGCTGGAGGCGGGCGAGCGGGAGCGCATCGAGGACGAGATCGGCGATCTGTTCTTCTCGCTGGTGAATCTGGCCCGGCATACCGGGGTGGATGCGGAGGCTGCGGCGGCCTCTGCCAACCGGAAGTTCGAGCGGCGCTTCCGGGCGCTGGAGGCCGCGGCGGCCGCCCGGGGCGCTCCGGTGGCCGCGCTGGACGCAGGCGAGCTGGAAGACCTCTGGCAGGCGGTCAAGGCGGAGGAGGCCGCGGCGCCCCGAAAGTAAGGCGCCAGGGGGCGGCCAAGAGCAGCCCCGGGACGACGATCGTTACGTTTCGCGACGTTCAGGACCCGTTCAGCACCGCCGGCCTATGCTCCTTCCCACACCCGGGAGTAACGGGTTTTCGAACCCGGGTGCTCATGGAAGCAGAAGGAGTCAGCCATGTTCAATCGAAACCGAGTCCGCCGGATCACCGGCAGCCGTCGCAGCAGTGCTGCGGCAGCGGCGGCGGTCGCGGCGACGGCCCTGATCGGCGGTGCGCTGTTGTCGGCGGGTCCTGCCCTGGCCGACCCCGGCCGGGACTGGCGCCCCGCCAGCGACCATGGCGCCGGCTACGACTACGCCCGGGTCGTCGATGTCGATCCCATCGTCCGCCACGTGCGGGTGCGCACCCCGGTGCGCGAATGCTGGGAAGAGACGCGCTATGACCGCTATGACGAGCGCTATGACGACTATAGCCGCTACGACCGTCACGACAGGCCGCGCCGCAGCGAAGCCGGCGCCACCATCGCCGGCGGCATCATCGGCGGCGTGATCGGCCGTCAGTTCGGCGACGGCAAGGGCCGCGATGCGATGACCCTGGTGGGCACGCTGGTGGGCGCCGCCATCGGTAACGAGCGCGCCAGCCGCGGCCGGGAGTACGACGAGCGTTACGACGACTACGGTGCGTACGAGCGGCACTCACGGCCGGTGACCCGCTGCGAGACCCGTTACCGCACGGACGCCGAAGAGCGGATCGACGGCTACCGGGTCACCTACCGCTACCGGGGTCAGACCTACACCACCCGCACGGACTACGATCCGGGCGACCGCATCCGGGTGCGGGTGGAAGTCGAACCCGTGCGTTACTGAGTCGGCGCACGATCGGACGGCGGGCTTCGGCGCCAGGGACGGCGCCGCGGTCCGCGGGGCGTGACGGGCCGGATTTCCCACGCGTGTCGTGTTCCGTTGCAAAGCCCGTCTCCAGGGCCGAAAATCACCTTATGAAGCAGACTCTCCGCCTCGCACCGCCGCTCCTGTTCGCCCTCGTGCTAGGAGTGGCGGCCTCCGCCGCGCCGGCTCATGCGGTCGGTCCTGGATCCGTCCTGCCGCCGCAGTCCGCCGGCATGGCGGCCGTACGGGACGAGGTCAGCCTGAGCGAGGCAGTGGCCCGGGTGAAACGGGAGTACGGCGGGCGCATCCTCGAGGCCGAGACCCGGGAGCAGAACGGGCGCCGGGTCCACGTGATCAAGGTGCTCACCCGCGAGGGCCGTGTGCGCACCGTGCGGATCCCGGCCGGGGATCGCTGAGGCCGGCCCGCCGCGGCATCCGTGCGCCATCGATACGCCATCGACACGGCTCTGACCCTATGCGACTTCTGATCATCGAGGACGAGGAGATCATCCGCGAGTCCCTCGCGGCCCGGCTGCGTTCAGCCGGCTTCGGCGTGGAGACGGCGAAGGACGGCGAGGAGGGGCTGTACTACGCCCGCGAGTATCCGGTGGACCTGGCGGTGGTCGACCTCGGCCTGCCGAAGATGAGCGGCCTGGAGATCATCACCACGCTGCGTCAGGAAGGCCATGCGTATCCCATCCTGATCCTGACCGCGCGGGACCGCTGGCAGGACAAGGTGGACGGACTCGGCGCGGGCGCGGACGACTACGTGGCCAAGCCGTTCCACGTCGAGGAGATCATCGCGCGGGTGAACGCGCTGCTGAGGCGGGCCGGCGGCTGGGCTTCCTCAGAGCTGGTCGCGGGCCCGATTACCCTGGACACTGCGGCCCAGGAGCTGAAGGTGGACGGCCGCGCCGTCGAGCTCACGGGCCACGAGTACAAGCTGCTGGAACACCTGATGCTGCGGGCTGGACAGGTCGTGTCCAAGACCGAACTCACCGAGCGACTGTACGACCAGGACTTCGAGCGCGACAGCAACGTGATCGAGGTTTTCGTCGGACGGCTGCGGCGCAAGCTCGATCCGGACAACACGCTGAAGCCGATCGAGACCCTGCGCGGCCGGGGCTATCGTTTCGCACTGGAGCGCGCCGGCGAGGCGTCCACCGGCGGCGGTGACTGAGTCCGGACCCGCGGCCGGGCCGCCCGGGCCATCGCCCGGCCAGTCACCAGGGCAATCGCCCGGCCAGTCACCAGGGCAATCGCCCGGCCAGTCACCAGGGCCGTCGCCCGGCCAGTCACCAGGGCCATCGCCCGGACAGTCCCCCGGGCCGTCGCCCGGTCAATCACTGAGGCTCCGCGTGCTCGTTTCGGGCACGCTCCTGCTGCTGGTCTTCTTCGGCCTCATCGTGGGCGTACTGGATTCCGCCTTCCGCAGCGCTGCGCTGGAGGCCGAGCGGGACCTGCTGGACAGCCGCATGATCATGCTGCTCGCGGCCGCCGAACCCGCGGACGGCAATACGCTGGTGCTGCCCGTCGACCTCCCGGAGCCGCTGTTCGGCTCGCCGGGGTCCGGGCTGTACGGCGCCCTCGTGCGGCGCGGCGACGGACCGGTCTGGCGCTCGGACTCGGCCATCGGCATCGACATCCCCTGGGGCGCGGCGCCGGCCACCGGCGAGCGGCGCTTTCGGCGCATCGAACTGACCGACGGCACGCCGCTGCTCGCGCTCAGCATGGGCATCGACTGGGAGTTCCCTGACGGCACCGTGCAGGCCTACATCGTCCACGTGGCGGCGGGGCTCGATTCGCTGAACGCCCAGGTCGCCAGCTTCCGGCGCCAGCTGCTGGTGTGGTTCGGGCTGGTGGCGGCGCTGCTGCTCGCCTCGCTCGCGTTGCTGCTGCGCTGGCTGCTGCGCCCGCTGGCGCAGATCGAATCCGAGATCACCGAGATCGAGGCCGGCGAGCGGCCCGCGATGTCCGCCGGCTACCCGGCCGAACTGGCCGGCGTGGCCCGCAACCTGAACCAGCTGATCGACAGCGAGCGGGCCCGTGCCGAGCGCCATCGGCGCACCCTCCAGGACCTGGCCCACAGCCTGAAGACGCCGCTGGCCGCGATGCGCTCCCTGCTGGAAGGCGAAGGCGGGCGGGACGCGCTGGCCGACCAGGTGGGCCGCATGGAGGAGATCGTGCGCTACCAGCTCGCCAAGCCCCTGGCCGGTACCGGCGCCACCCTGGGCACGGAGCCGGTGCCGGTGGAGGCGGAGCTTGGCAAGCTCGCGGACGGTCTGCAGAAGGTCTACCGGGACCGGGGGCTGCGCTGCGAGCTGGACGTGGAGCCGGGCCTGAGGTTCTACGGCGACCGGGGCGACCTGCTGGAACTCGCCGGCAACCTGATGGAGAACGCCCACAAGTGGGGCGAGAGCCGGGTGCGGGTCACCGCCACCCGCGCGGCTGACGGGGTCTCGCCGCGGCAGGGGCTGGTGCTGACGGTGGAGGACGACGGTCCCGGCATCCCCGACGGCGGAGACCGTTCGCTGCTGGAACGCGGCCGGCGGCTGGACGAGACCAAGCCGGGCCAGGGCATCGGCCTCAGCGTGGTCGTGGAACTCGCCGAAGCGTACCGGGGTGGCGTCGAGGTGGGTCGGTCGGATCTGGGCGGCGCCCGGGTGACGGTGCGCCTGCCGCCGTGATGAGCGGGCCGGCGCGCAGGGGAGGCCGGCGGCAGCGGCAGGCGGAGGCACGCCGGGCGCACCGGCCCCATCTGGAATTTCCGGACGCCCTGCCGATCTCCGCCCGGGCGGGGGAGATCGCCGACGCCGTCCGGGAGCATCCGGTGGTGGTCGTGTGCGGCGAGACCGGCAGCGGCAAGACCACCCAGCTGCCGAAGATCTGCCTGCAGCTCGGCCGCGGCATCGACGGCATGATCGGCCACACCCAGCCGCGTCGCCTGGCGGCCCGCTCGGTGGCCGCGCGCATCGCCGAGGAGACCCGTCTGCCGCTGGGCGGCGGCATCGGCTACCAGGTGCGCTTCGACGATCGCAGCGAGCCCGGCACGCGGGTCAAGCTGATGACCGACGGCATCCTCCTGAACGAGCTCGGCTTCGATCACGATCTGCGCCGCTACGATACCCTGATCATCGACGAGGCCCACGAGCGCAGCCTCAACATCGACTTCATCCTGGGCTACCTGAAGCGGCTGCTGCCCCGCCGGCCCGATCTCAAGGTGATCATCACCTCGGCCACCATCGATCCCGGCCGGTTCTCGCGTCACTTCGGCGACGCGCCGGTGATCGAGGTGTCGGGACGCGGCTATCCGGTGGAGATTCGCTACGAGGCGCCGGCCGGCGACACCGAGCTGGCCGATGCGGTCACCGAGGCGGCCCGGCGGCTGATGGGCGAGCTGCCGGACGGCGACATCCTCACGTTCCTGCCCGGAGAGCGCGAGATCCGCGAGGCCGCCGAAGCCCTCGAGCGGGCCCGGCTGGGTTCCCGCCGGGGCGAGGCGGGCTGGGAGATCCTGCCGCTCTACGGCCGGCTGTCCGAGACGTCCCAGGGGCGGGTCTTCCGGCCCGGTCGGAGGCGCCGGATCGTGCTGGCCACCAACGTGGCGGAGACCTCGCTGACCGTCCCGCGCATCATGGCCGTGATCGACTCGGGCCTCGCCCGGATCAGCCGCTATTCGTATCGCAGCAAGATCCAGCGCCTGCAGGTGGAGCCGGTCAGCCAGGCCAGCGCCAACCAGCGGGCCGGCCGCTGCGGGCGCATCGCGCCGGGCATCTGCGTGCGTCTCTACGACGAGGAGGATTACGCCGCGCGACCGGCCTTCACCGACCCGGAAATCCGGCGCACCAACCTCGCGAGCGTCATTCTGCAGATGGCGGCGGCCCGGCTGGGCGAGATGGAGGACTTCCCGTTCATCGATCCGCCGGATGCCCGCTACGTCCAGGACGGCTATCGCCTGCTCGGCGAACTGGAGGCCGTTGACGATGCGCGGGAGATCACGGAGGCGGGCCGGCGCATGGCGCGCCTGCCGGTGGACCCCCGGCTCGCGCGCATGCTGCTGGCCGCCGAGGAGCGGGGCGAGCTGCGCGACGCGCTGGTGATCGTGGCGGGGCTGGCCGGCCAGGATCCGCGGCTCTTCCCGCCGGAGGAGGGCGCGAAGGCCCGGGCGGCCCAGGAGGAGTTCGCCGATCCGGTATCGGACTTCATGTCACTGCTGAACCTCTGGCGCGCCTGGCGGGCGGCCCGGCGAGGCACGAGCCGCCGGCAGGCAGAGCGCTGGGCCGAGGCGCGCTACCTCTCGCCGCGCCGGCTGCGCGAATGGGGCGAGGTCCACTCCCAGCTCACCGGTCTGTGCCGCGATGCCGGCATGCCGGTCGCCCACGGCGCCGGCGACCGCGAGGCCCTGCACAAGGCGTTGCTGACCGGATTGCTCGGGCACATCGGCCGGCGGGACGAGGCGGCCCGTTACGATGGCGCCCGCGGTACGGTCTTCCACCTGCATCCTTCTTCCGGCCTGCACGGGAAACCGCCGGCCTGGGTGTTCGCGATGGAGCTGGTGCGCACGAGCCGGCTGTTCGCCCGCACCGTGGCCGGAACCGAGCCCGCACCGATCCTTGACGTGGCCGGCCACCTCGTCCAGCGCGCCTACGAGGAACCGCGCTGGAACCCGCGCCGCGGGCGGGTCGAGGCCAGCGAGACCGTCACGCTGTTCGGCCTGGCGCTGGCGGCCGGCCGGCGGGTGAATTACGGGCCCGTCGACCCGGCGGAGTCGCGGCGCATCTTCATCCGTGAGGCCCTGGTGCATGGCAGGGCGAATCACCGTGACCGCTTCTGGCGGCACAATCAGGCGGCCATAGCGCGCATCCGTGAGAAAGAGGGCGAGTCGCGGCGGGCGCTGCTCATCCCCGACGGCGAAATGGCGGCCCTGTACGAGCGCGAGATTCCGGAGCACGTGGTCGACCTGGGCAGCTTCCGCCGCTGGCTGCGCAAGGCCGCGAAGCGCAACCCGGAAATACTCTGCTTCCCGGAACAGGATCTCGCCCGCGACCCGGGCGGTGGCGGCACCGAGATGCCGGCCACCGTGGAGCTGCTGGGCCAGGATCTGCCTGTCATCTACCGCTTTCGTCCCGGCGAAGCCGACGACGGCGCCACGGTGAGGCTGCCGGCGCCCGCGCTGGCGCAACTGGAGCCGGCCGAGCTGGATCGCGCGCTGCCGCCCCTGGTTGCGGAGCGGGCGGAACTGCGCATGCGCTCGTTGCCGAAGTCGGTGCGACGGCGGCTGCAGCCCATCGCCGACACTGCCGCGGACTTCGCCGCCCGCTACCTGGTGATGCCGGGCAGCGGCGAACTGGAGCAGGCGCTGGCCGATTTCCTGGCCGGCGAATTCGGTATCACGCCCGATCAGATACCGGCGGTGACGGCGGACGAACCGGAGCACCTCAGGCTGCGCCTGGAAGTTACCGACGAGGCCGACCACGTGATCGCCGCCGGCCGGGATCTGGAAGCCCTGCGCGGGGAGGTCGGAGAGGCAGCGCCGGCGGCCGCCGCTCCGTCGGGCGACGCCCGACCGACGCTGCACCGCGACTGGGACTTCGGCGAACTGCCGGGGGTGCAGGAGGAGGTATCAGGCGGTTTGCGTCTGGAACGCCACCCGGTACTGGCCGATCGTGAGAACGGCGTGACGGTGGAGTCCGTGAGGGACGAGACCGAGGCGGCGACGGTCCATGCCGGCGGCGTTTTGCGGCTGCTGCGTCTCGCGTTGCCGCAGCAGGAGAAACTGCTACGCGGGAAGGTGACAGGAGACCGACGTTTGCAGCTCGCCTGGGCGGGCGTGGGCGGCGCCGGCGAGCTGGCGGAGGATTTCGTCGCCGCCGCGTTCGGTCGGGCGTTCCCGCGGGAGCGCAGGGCGACGGTGCGAAACCGCGGCGACTATGAGGCGCTTCTGGAATCAGGCCGAAGCGAGCTGGTGGGGGCGGGCGAGGGACTGGCCACCCTGCTCGGCGAGATACTCGAGGCGCGGCGACTCGCCGCGGTGGCTGCCGCGGATCTGCCCGAGCGGCTGGACGACGTCCGCGCGGATATCGATGCCCAGCTCGCGGCACTGGTGTATCCGGGATTCCTCAGCGCCACTCCGGCGCAGCCGCTGGAGTCCCTGCCGCGCTATCTGCGGGCGGCCGAGCTGCGTGCATCGAAACTGCCGGCCGGCTCGGACCGGGACCGGGCGGATGCGCAGGAGATCGCGGTCTGCCGCGGCCGTCTCGCGCAACTCGAGCAGCGCCGCGCCTCCCTCGACGCCGAGCGGCGCGCTTTGATCGACGAATTTCGCTGGGGTATCGAGGAGCTGCGCGTGTCCCTGTTCGCCCAGCAGCTCGGCACCCGCGGCAAGATCTCGCCGAAGCGCCTGGAGAAACTCTGGCACCGCATCACGGGCGTGACTCGCTGACCCGACCTCTTCCTGTCGGGCTTCCCTTCTATTGTGGCCGCCCTGCGGGGGTATCCATCTTGCTCCCGACAAAAGGTCGCGGCGATGGATACCCCCGCATGACGGCCGTGCTCGCGGTGGCGTGCAGGGAGCATCAGTCAGCAGCGCTTACTGACTGGTGCAATCTTTCACGACTAAGGGCACGTCAGCGGGCGGACACGGGTTGCGGGGTCGTCCGGGCCGACTGGAGCCGGTAGACAATGCTAGGAGCGGCTTCAGCCGCGATTGATCGGGCCTAAAGGCCCTCCCACAGGAGCGTCCCCGCCACCCTTGCCCACCCGATGGCGGGCCAACGCCAGAAGAAATCCGGGTCGGGCCTGAAGGCCCTCCTACCTATTCTTTCTTCTGGGCCATCATCTCCTTCGCCTTGTCCATGAACGGCCCGATCAGGTCGAGGGGCAGGGGGAAGACGATGGTGGAGGATTTCTCGCCGGCGATTTCGCGCAGGGTCTGCAGATAGCGCAGTTGCATTGCCAGGCGCTCGGACTCCAGGGTCTTGGCCGCATCCGCCAGCTTCTGTGCTGCCTGGAACTCGCCCTCGGCGTTGATGACCTTGGCGCGCCGGGCACGCTCGGCTTCCGCCTGCTGGGCGATGGCGCGGATCATGCTCTCGTCCAGGTCCACGTGCTTGATCTCGACGTTGGCGACCTTGATGCCCCAGTTGTCGGTGTGCTGGTCGAGGATCAGGCGGATGTCGGAGTTGAGCTTGTCGCGCTCGGCGAGCATGTCGTCCAGTTCGTGCTGGCCGAGGACGGAGCGGAGCGTGGTCTGGGCCAGCTGGCTGGTCGCCTCGAACACGTTGGCGACCCGGATGATGGCCTTCTCGGGATCCACGATGCGGAAGTAGATGACCGCGTTCACCCGCACGGAGACGTTGTCCCGGGAGATGACGTCCTGGGTGGGCACGTCCATCACCACCACGCGCAGATCCACCTTGGTCAGCGTCTGCAGGAACGGGATCAGGATGATCAGGCCCGGTCCCTTCACCGTCTGGAAGCGGCCGAGGAAGAAGACGACGCCGCGCTCGTATTCCTGCAGGATGCGGATCGCATTGAACAGGAACAGCAGGACGAGGCCGACTGCGATTCCGATATAGAGCATCATGATGGCATTCCCTCTCTCGCGTGTTCAGTCAGTTTCAGATTCGTTACCGGCGGGCGAGACATCGAGTAAGAGCCCGTCGATACGCTCGACCCGCAGTTTCTGGCCCTTCTTGACCGGTTCGCTGGTGCGCGCCGTCCAGATCTCGCCTTCCAGCATGACGGCGCCCTGGTCGGAGAAGTCCTCCCGGGCGACGGCGATCTCCTTGAGAATCTGCTCCTGGCCGCTAACGGCGCCCTTGCGCCGCAGGCGCAGCAGGTAGGCGATGACCCACATCAGCAGCAGTCCGAAGGCGCCGACGACGAAGATGACGAACCAGGGCGAGATACCGAAGCCCGGGACACCCGTGTCGAACATCATGATGGCTCCCATGACGAAGGCGGCGATGCCGCCGAAACCGAGCGCGCCGAAACTGGGCACCAATATCTCGGCGATCATGAGCACGATGCCGAGCAGGATCAGGCCGAGGCCGGCGTAGTTCACGGGCATCACCTGCAGCGCGTAGGCGGCCAGCAGCAGGCAGATGGCGCCGACCACGCCCGGCACGATGGCGCCGGGATTCCAACCCTCGAACAGCAGCCCGTAGATACCGACCAGCAGAAGCAGCAGCGCGATCTCGGGACTCGCGATCACTGACAGGAGCTTCTGCCGCCAGGTGGGTTCCACGGTGTCGATGCGCATGTTGCCGGTGGCGAGCGTCACGGTGCCCGTGGGCAGCTCGACCTCGAGCCCGTCGATCTGCGCCAGCAGGTCGGCGGCGTCGCTGGCCAGGAGGTCGATGACGTTCATCTCCAGCGCCTCGCTGGAGGTGAGCGTGGCGGCGTCTCGGACCGCCTTCTCGGCCCATTCGGCGTTACGGCCCCGGCGTTCCGCGAGCCCGCGGATGTAGGCTACGGCGTCGTTCAGGATCTTGCGGCTCATGGCGTCGCCGGACTGTTCCGGCGGCGTCTGGGCGCCGCCTTCCGGTTCCGCCGCGCTCTCGCTGCCGGCGCCGTCGTCAGCGGCCTGTCCGTTTGACTGCTCGGACGACGGGTCGGCGGCGGGGGTTTCTCCGGACCCGGTGCTGCCGTCGCCGCCGTCCGTCGGCAGGGGCTGGCCGCCGGGCAGGGGCGGCCGCGGCCGGTCGCCGCCGCCGCCGGCCAGGGGTACGGGCGTTGCCGCCCCCAGGTGGGTGGTCGGCGCCATGGCGGCGATATGGCTCGCATACAGGATGTAGGTGCCTGCGCTGTCGGCGCGTGCGCCGGAGGGGGACACGTAGGTGGCGACCGGTACGTCGGAGTTCAGGATGGCCGAGATGATGTCCCGCATCGAGCTGTCCAGCCCGCCCGGCGTATCCATGCGGATGATCACGAGATCGGCCGCTTCCTCTTCGGCCTGGCGGATGCCGCCGGTGATGAAGTCCGCCGTGGCCGCACCGATGGCGCCTTCCAGGTTCAGCTGCAACGCGCGGCCAGCCTGACCCTGCTCCTGGGAGACCAGCGGGCCTGCCAGCCCGGCCAGGCCGAGCGCGACAAACAGCATCCAGAGTATTCTTGTTCGGGCCATGTTTCTCACCGCGCCATCATATCAGCCCGGGACCGGCGTTGATCCCCGCTGCGGCCGCCTATAACCTTCGGCTCCTGTTCAGACCACGGGGCGCCATGCGTGTTCATCAAGTTCCTCACCACCGGCGGTACCATCGACAAGATCTACTTCGACGACAGCAGCCGCTTCGAGGTGGGCGAGTCCCAGGTGGAGCATATCCTGCGTGAAGCCCTCGTCGATATCGATTATGAAGTGGTCTCGTTGCTGCGCAAGGACAGTCTCGATATTGACGAAGCCGACCGGGCGCGCATCCGCGACTATATCGAGCGCGACTCGGCCGAACGTTACGTGATCACGCACGGCACCGACACCATGGTGAAGACCGCACTCGCCCTGGATGGGCTCGGCGAGCGCGTCATCGTGCTCACCGGCGCGCTGAGTCCGGCGCGCTTCCGCAGCACGGACGCCGTGTTCAACGTGGGCATGGCGACGGCCGCTGCCCAGACGCTCGGCCCCGGCGTCTACATCGCGATGAGCGGGACCATCTTCGCCGCCGATCAGGTGGTGAAGAATCGGGAGAAGAACCGTTTCGAAAGTATCGCCCGGCGAGATGCCGGCTGAGAGGAGAGAATCGATGAAGTGGAGAATGATCATGGCCGCGGCCGCCGCTGCCACCGCCGTGGCCGCAGGCCCGGCGCAGGCCCAGGACGACATGGCCGACGTGGAGATCGGCGTCACGGATCTCGGCGACGGGCTCTACATGCTGACCGGCCGTGGCGGCAACATGGGGCTGTCGGTGGGCGAGGATGCCACGTTCCTCATCGACGACCAGTTCGCGCCGCTGACGCCGAAGATCAAGTCGGCCATCGCCGGGCTGACGGAGAACTCAGTGAAGTTCGTGTTCAACACCCACTGGCACTTCGACCACGTGGGCGGCAACGAGAACTTCGGCGAGACCGGTGCGGTCATCGTCGCCCACGACAACGTGCGCGAGCGGATGAGCGAGGATCAGTTCCTCGAGGCGTTCAACCAGGAAGTGCCGGCCTCGCCGCCGGAGGCGCTGCCCGTCGTCACCTTCAACGACAAGGTGACGCTGCATCTGAACGGCGAGACGATCCGCGCGTTCCACACGCCCCACGCCCACACCGACGGCGACAGCGTCATTTACTTCGACGGTGCCAACGTCTTCCACATGGGGGATACGTTCTTTCACAAGATGTACCCTTTCATCGACGGCAGCAGCGGCGGTACGGTGGACGGCGTCATCGAGGCGGCGAACACGGTGCTCGCGATGTCCGACGAGGACAGCGTCATCATCCCGGGCCACGGCCCGATCGCCACCCGGGACGACCTGCGTGCCTACCGGGACATGCTGGCCACGGTCCGCGACTCCGTGAAGGCGATGATTGGCGACGGCATGACGCTGGAGCAGGTGCAGGCCGCCAACCCCACGGCCGACTTCGACGCCGTGCATAACGAGATGGGCATGTTCGAACCCGCCCAGTGGGTGGGGCTGCTGTACGGACTGCTGGCCCCGGCGGAGGACGCCGGCGAGGAATGAGGGGAGGGCCGCCGGGCGCTGCGCCCGGCGGCCGGCCTGCGGCCTAGATGCGGAAGCGGATGCCCTGCGCCAGGGGCATCTCGGTACCCCAGTTGATGGTGGTCGTCTGACGGCGCATGTAGGCTTTCCAGGCATCGGAACCGGATTCCCGGCCGCCGCCGGTCTCCTTCTCGCCGCCGAAGGCGCCCCCGATCTCGGCACCCGAGGTGCCGATATTGACGTTGGCGATGCCGCAGTCCGAGCCCCCCGCGGACAGGAAGCGTTCGGCGTGCTGCAGCTTGTCGGTGAAGATGGCTGACGACAGGCCCTGGCCGACGCCGTTGTGCAGCGCCAGCGCCTCGTCCAGGGTCTCGTAGCCGATGAGATAGAGGATGGGTGCGAAGGTCTCGGCCTGCACGATCGGCCAGTGATTCTCCGCCATGACCAGCGTCGGCTCCACGTAGTAGCCCGGCCGGTCCA
Organism: Lentisalinibacter orientalis; assembly: GCF_040706535.1. Classification (NCBI taxonomy): domain Bacteria; kingdom Pseudomonadati; phylum Pseudomonadota; class Gammaproteobacteria; order Woeseiales; family Woeseiaceae; genus Lentisalinibacter; species Lentisalinibacter orientalis. The sequence goes on along the minus strand of NZ_JAPDRJ010000003.1, from coordinate 294,178 downwards.
GCCGGTGGCCGCCGTACAGCACCTTGCCGTGGTGGGACAGGATGTCCTCGACGGCCCGCTCGAAGTTCGTGACCGCCTGGCTGTCGATGAGGGGTCCCATCAGGGTGTTCTCGTCCAGCGGGTCGCCGATGCGCACCTGGTCGTAGGCGCGGATCAGGCGCTCCTTCAGTTCCTCCCGGCGCGAGTCGTGCACCAGCACGCGGCGGGTGGTGGTGCAGCGCTGCCCGGCGGTGCCGACGGCGCCGAAGACGATGGCCGGCACGGCCAGGTCCATGTTGGCGTATTCGTCGACGATGATGGCGTTGTTGCCGCCGAGTTCCAGCAGGCTGCGCCCCATGCGGGCGGCCACCCGTTCGCCGACCTTGCGGCCGACGGCCGTGGAGCCGGTGAAGGAGAGCAGATCCACGCGCGGGTCGTCCACGAACGCCTCGGCCCGTTCGGTGCCGCCGTCGTTGAACAGGTTGAAGATGGGCGGATGCGAGAGGTCGGCCAGCACCTCGTTGCAGATCTTCTGCACCGCCAGCGAGACCAGCGGCGTCTTGGGTGACGGCTTCCAGACCGAGACGTTGCCGCAGATCGCCGCGATGAGGGCGTTCCAGGACCAGACCGCCACCGGGAAATTGAAGGCCGTGACGATCCCGACCACGCCCAGCGGATGCCACTGCTCGTACATGCGGTGGGAGGGCCGCTCCGAGTGCATGGTCTTGCCGTAGAGCATGCGCGACTGGCCCACGGCGAAGTCGGCGATGTCGATCATCTCCTGCACTTCGCCGTCGCCCTCGGCCTTGATCTTGCCGTTCTCCAGGGTGACCAGACTTCCGAGCGCATCCTTGTTGTCCCGCAGCGCGAGCCCGACGCGCCGCACGGCCTCGCCGCGCACCGGCGCCGGCGTGTTGCGCCACTCGGCGAACGCCTCCCGCGCCGCGACCATGAGCCGGTCGTATTCGCCCGCACTGCTGGCCCGCACGCTGCCGAGCACCTCGCCCGTGGCCGGGTTGATCGACTCGATCGGAGGTCCCGGGTCCTTTTCGATGGCCTTGCCGCCGCACCAGGTCCCGTGGTTCTCGGCCTCCAGACCGAGCCGCTTCAGGATATCTTTCATGGCTTTCACTCCCGGCCGACCCGGCGAGGCCGCGAGCCGGCTTGCTAAAGTTACGAAAGGGATGGGGGTCGCTGCGGCGCATTGTCCCATCTGACCGGACGAGTCGCCACTGAGGGTTTCCCCGATGGCGAGCCGTCGGGGCCGGCGTCCTCGCGTTGCCGCACCATTCGGGCCCGGACCCGGGAAGGGCCGACGATTTCTTACGTAACTTATTCGAATCCCTGAAAGTTTTGCTTTGCAGCAAAGCCCGTGGCATATTGCCGCAATGTCCCGAAGCACCGCACAGACGAACTGGCATCCCACCAGCTGGCAGAGCCGCGAGGCCACCCAGCAGGCGGCTTATCCCGACCGCGACGCGCTGGACGACGCCGTCGCCCGGCTGAGCCGGCTGCCGCCGCTGGTCACCTCCTGGGAGGTGGACAACCTCAAGCAGCACATCGCCGCCGCCCAGCGCGGCGAGGCATTCGTGCTGCAGGGCGGCGACTGCGCCGAGACCTTCGACGACTGCACCTCCGAGAGCATCGTGCAGAAGCTGAAGATACTGCTGCAGATGTCGCTGGTGATGCTCTACGGCCTGAAGAAGCCGGTGGTGCGGATCGGACGCATGGCGGGGCAGTACGCGAAGCCGCGTTCCGCCGACACCGAGACCCGCGACGGGGAGACGCTGCCGAGCTTCCGTGGCGACCTGATCAACCGCAGCCCATTCACGGCCGACGACCGGGTGCCGGATCCGGAGCTGATCCTTCGCGGCTACGAGCGGGCGGCCCTCACCCTGAATTTCGTCCGCTCGCTGGTGGACGGCGGCTTCGCCGACCTGCATCACCCGGAGAACTGGGATCTGGACTGGGTGGGCCATTCGCCGATGGCTGCCGAGTACCAGCGCATCGCCGATGCCATCTCCCACTCGCTGGATTTCTTCGAGTCCATCGCGGGGCGGCCCATCCATCACACCCGGCGTGCGGACATCTACGCGGGCCACGAGGGGCTGCACCTGCACTACGAGCAGGCCCAGACGCGGCTGCGGCGCGACCGCTGGTACGACCTCACGACCCATTTCCCCTGGATCGGCATGCGCACGGCCAACGTGGACGGTGCCCACGTGGAATACTTCCGCGGCGTCACGAATCCGCTCGGCGTGAAGGTGGGTCCCGGCATGACGGCGGAGTGGCTGCAGGAGCTGATCGGCATCCTCAATCCCAACAACGAGCCGGGCCGTCTTACCCTGATCCATCGCCTCGGCGCGAAACAGGTGGAGGAGGGGCTGCCTCCGCTGATCCAGGCGGCCCGTGCCACGGGCAGCCCGGTGCTGTGGGTCTGCGACCCGATGCACGGCAACACGGAGAGCACATCCGGCGGCTTCAAGACGCGGCGCTTCGACAACATCGTCGGGGAGCTCAAGGCCGCCTTCCGCATCCACCGCGAAATGGGCAGCTACCTCGGCGGCGTCCACCTGGAGCTGACCGGCGCGAACGTCACCGAGTGCATCGGCGGCGCCCGCGGTCTGGCCGAGGCCGATCTCAAGCGCGCCTACCGCTCCCAGGTGGATCCCCGGCTGAACTACGAGCAGGCGATGGAGGTGGCGATGCTGATCGCGGGCCTCCGCGACGCCGTGGAGTCCCACCGCAAGGCCGGCTAGCCCGTAGGAGGGCCTTCAGGCCCGATCGATCGCGGCTGAAGCCGCTCCTAACATTGTCTATCGGCTCCAGTCGGCCCGGACGACCCCGCAACCCTTACCCACCCGCTGACGGGCCCGTAGCCGAGAGGCACGGCACCAGTCAGCGGGCGTTGCTGACTGGCAGATCCTTTCGGCCACCGCGAGCACGGCCGTCATGCGGGGGTATCCATCGCCGCGACCTTTTGTCGGGAGCAAGATGGATTCCCCCGCAGGGCGGCCAGGAGAGAAGGAATCGGGCCTGAAGGCCCTCCCACAGCCGGATCGGGCCTGAAGGCCCTCCTACCGGTGGGGTTTGCGGAGCGTGTGCCAGGCCTCGCGGGCCGGGAGCTCGCGATATTCGCCGGGCTGCAGGCCGTGCACTTCCCAGGGTCCGATGCCGGTGCGGATGAGCCGGAGCACCGGCAGGCCCACGGCGGCGCCCATGCGGCGCACCTGGCGGTTGCGTCCCTCGTCTATGGTGATCCTGAGCCAGGAGTCCGGGACGCGCTGGCGGTAGCGGATGGGCGGATCGCGGGGCCACAGCCACTCGGGTTCGTCGACCGCGTCTGCCTCCAGCGCGCGTGCCGTATGGCCCCGGATGTCGACCCCGGCGCGCAGCCGGGCGAGAGCGTCCGCGCTGACGTGGCCCTCGACCTGGGCGTAGTAGGTCTTCGGCAGCTTGTGGCGGGGATGGGCTATGGCGGCCTGCAGCCGGCCGTCGTCGGTAAGGGCCAGCAGGCCTTCGCTGTCGTAGTCGAGCCTGCCCGCCGGGTAGACGTCCGGAATATCGACGTAAGCGGCGAGCGTGTCGCGGCCGCGGGTGTCGGTGAACGCCGAGAGCACATGGTAGGGCTTGTTGAGCAGCACGAGTCGCATGGCGCGACCATACCCCCGACGAGGGGACGGGAACAGCCGGCGGGGGCGGTCCGGGATCGGCCCGGCAATCCTTCCGGATGGCCGCGAGTGAGCCGTTTCGAGGGGTTTCCGGATTGCAGCGGCTGTTGGCGGCCGGTATCATGATGCACCGCAATAAAAACGGTCCCGCGGACCTCTGCCGGGGTGTAATTCCCCCGCAAGTGATTGATTCCCGTGGACCTGTGTGATCAACCGGACTGGAGTGAGTCATGAGTAACCCCGCGCATACGTCTCCCGGAGAAGGCCTGGAACTGTTGGGAACGATGCACGAGGGATTCGACGAGATACTCACCCCAGAGGCGCTGCAGTTCCTCGCCGCCCTGCATCGGGAGTTCACGCCGCGGGTCCGCGATCTGCTGAAGGCTCGTGACGAGCGCCAGGCCCGCATCGATGCGGGCGAGATGCCCGATTTCCTCGCGGAGACCCGCGAGATCCGCGAATCGGAATGGCAGGTGACAGAGGCGCCGGCCGACCTGCAGGACCGCCGGGTCGAGATCACCGGCCCGACCGACCGCAAGATGGTCATCAACGCGCTGAACTCCGGCGCGAAGGTGTTCATGGCCGACTGCGAGGATTCGATGACGCCCAACTGGTACAACGTGGTCCAGGGGCAGATGAACCTGCGCGACGCGGCGAACCGCAGCATCAGCTTCGACGCGCCCAACGGCAAGCACTACGAGCTGGGCGAGAAGATCGCCACACTGATCGTCCGTCCCCGCGGCTGGCACCTGTTCGAGAAGCACCTGAAGGTGGACGGCGAGGAGGTGCCGGGCGCCTTCGTGGACTTCGGCCTGTACCTGTTCCACAACGCGAAAGAACTCAAGCGCCGGGGCACCGGGCCTTATTTCTACCTGCCGAAGATGGAGAGCCACAAGGAAGCCGCGCTCTGGTCCGACGTGTTCCGCTTCGCGGAGAAGGCCGGCGTGGTGGACGAGGGCGCCATCAAGGTCACCGTTCTGATCGAGACGATCCTGGCGGCCTTCGAGGTGGACGAGATCCTGTACGCACTGAAGGATTACATCGTCGGCCAGAACTGCGGACGCTGGGACTACATCTTCAGCTTCATCAAGAAGTTCCGGAAGTTCCCTGAATTCGTACTGCCGGACCGCAACGAGGTGGGCATGACCACCCACTTCCTGCGCTCCTATTCGCTGCTGGTGATCAGGACCTGCCACCGCCGCGGCGCCTTCGCCATCGGTGGCATGGCGGCCCAGATCCCGATCAAGGACGACCCGGAGGCCAACGAGGAAGCCATCGCCAAGGTGCGGGCCGACAAGGAGCGCGAGGCCACCGACGGCCACGACGGCACCTGGGTGGCGCATCCGGGTCTCGTGCCGATCGCCATGGAGATCTTCGACCGCCACATGCCGCAGCCGAACCAGGTGGACCGCCAGCGCGAGGACGTGGAGGTGACCGCGGCGGACCTGCTGCAGGTGCCCCAGGGGCGCATCACCGAGGCGGGGCTGCGCAACAACATCTCGGTAGGCGTGCAATACATGGCGGCGTGGCTCGGCGGCAACGGCTGCGTGCCCCTGTACAACCTCATGGAGGACGCGGCCACGGCGGAGATCGCCCGCGCGCAGGTCTGGCAGTGGGTGCACCACGAGACCGGCGTGCTCGACGACGGCCGGCCGGTGACCCTGGAGTTGTTCGAGACCGTGCTCGCCGAGGAGATGGTGAAAATCCGAGAGGACGTCGGCGAGGAGACCTACGCCGCCGGCAACTACGAGAAGGCGGCGGAACTGATGGACAAGATTACCCGCGAGGACGACTTCGAGAGCTTCCTGACGCTGGAGGCCTACCGGGAGATCGATTGAGCCGGCGGACCCGGCCCGCATTAGACGAAAGTACCAATGGTCCCGCCGTGACCATCGGGTACCATCCGAAACCCACTAACGGCGTGTCAGCGAGGAGTAGAGAATCATGAGTGTCATGTCAGCCGAGGAGCTTCAGAAATCGTGGGACAGCGACCCGCGGTGGAAAGGCGTAACCCGACCCTACAGTGCAGAAGACGTCGTACGGCTGCGCGGCACGGTAGAGGTGGAATACTCCCTCGCGCGCCAGGGCGCGGAGAAGCTGTGGAAATACATCCACGAGAAAGATTTCGTGAATGCGCTCGGCGCACTGACCGGCAACCAGGCCATGCAGCAGGTGAAGGCCGGCCTGAACGCCATCTACCTGTCCGGCTGGCAGGTGGCCGGTGACGCCAACCTGGCCGGCGAGATGTATCCCGACCAGTCGCTGTATCCGGCCGACTCGGTCCCGGCGGTGGTCCGGCGCATCAACAACACGCTGATGCGCGCCGACCAGATCCATCACGCCGAAGGCGACGACTCCATCGACTGGATGCAGCCCATCGTGGCCGACGCCGAAGCCGGCTTCGGCGGCGTGCTGAATGCCTTCGAGCTGATGAAGGACATGATCGACGCGGGCGCCGCCGGCGTGCACTTCGAGGATCAGCTCTCCTCGGCGAAGAAGTGCGGCCACATGGGCGGCAAGGTGCTCGTGCCCACCCAGGAGGCCGTCAGCAAGCTGGCGGCGGCCCGGCTGGCCACCGACGTCTGCAATGTGCCCACCCTGGTGGTGGCCCGTACGGATGCCGACGCCGCCAACCTGCTGACCTCGGACATCGACGAGCGCGATCAGCGTTTCATCACCGGCGAGCGCACCGCAGAGGGCTTCTACCGGGTTAAGCCGGGCCTGGAGCAGGCCATCGACCGGGCGCTGGCCTATGCGCCTTTCGCCGACCTGGTGTGGTGCGAGACGTCCACGCCGAGCCTGGAGCAGGCGAAGGAGTTCGCCGAGGCGATGCACAAGGAGTATCCGGACCAGCTGCTGGCCTACAACTGTTCGCCGTCGTTCAACTGGCGCAAGAACCTGGACGACAAGACCATCGCGAAGTTCCAGAAGGAACTCGCGGCCATGGGCTACAAGTTCCAGTTCATCACGCTGGCCGGCTTCCACGCGCTCAACTACAGCATGTTCACGCTGGCGAAGGGCTACCGGGAGCGCCAGATGGCGGCCTACGTGGAGCTGCAGCAGGCGGAGTTCGACTCGGAGAAGGACGGCTACACCGCCACCCGCCACCAGCGGGAAGTGGGCGCGGGCTACTTCGACGCCGTCACCCAGGCGGTGAGCGCGGGGTCCTCGATCACGGCGCTGACCGGTTCCACCGAAGAGGAGCAGTTCGACGAGGCCAGCTGAGCCGTCGTTGGAGTATCCTTGTCGGAGTAACCCAGGAACGGCGCCCCCGGGGGCGCCGTTTTCTTTGCGGGTCCAGAGGAACACACGATGCAGTACGAGAAGATCCAGATCCCGGAGCGCGGCGACGTCATCACCATGAACCGGGATTTCCGGCTGAACGTGCCGGACGAGCCCGTCATCCCGTTCGTCGAGGGCGACGGCATCGGCAGGGACGTGACGCCGGTCATGAAGGACGTGGTGGACGCTGCGGTGAGCCGTGCGTACGGCGGCAAGCGTCGCATCGCCTGGATGGAGGTGTACGCGGGCAAGAAGGCCAGCGAGGTCTACGACAGCGCCAATTTCCTGCCCGAGGAGACGCTGCATGCGCTGCAGAAATACGTGGTCTCCATCAAGGGGCCGCTGACCACCCCCATCGGCGGCGGCATCCGCTCGCTGAACGTCTCCATCCGTCAGACCCTGGACCTCTATGCCTGCGTGCGGCCCATCCGCTACTTCCCCGGCGTCAGCACGCCGATGAAGGAATCCGACCTGGTGAACATGGTGGTATTCCGCGAGAACACCGAGGATATCTACGCGGGCATCGAATACCCCGCGGGCTCCCAGGAGGTGCAGAAGCTGATCAAGTTCCTGCAGGAGGAGCTGGGCGCCACCCAGATCCGCTTCCCCTCGAGTTCCGGCATCGGCATCAAGCCGGTCTCCCGGGAGGGCTCCGAGCGACTCGTGCGCAAGGCCATCAATTACTGCATCGACAACGACTTCGGTTCGGTGACCCTGGTGCACAAGGGCAACATCATGAAGTTCACCGAGGGTGCGTTCTGCCAGTGGGGATACGAGGTCGCCCGCGAGGAGTTCGGTGCGGAGCCCAAGGACGGCGGGCCCTGGCACGCCTTCGCGAATCCGCGCACCGGCCGCGAGATCATCGTCAAGGACGTGATTGCCGACAACTTCCTGCAGCAGATCCTGCTGCGGCCGGAGGAGTACGACGTGATCGCCACGCTGAACCTGAACGGCGACTATATCTCCGACGCCCTCGCGGCCCAGGTGGGCGGCATCGGCATCGCGCCGGGCGGTAACATCGGCGACGGCATCGGCGTGTTCGAGGCCACCCACGGCACGGCGCCCGGCTTCGCCGGCAAGGATCGGGTGAACCCGGGCTCGCTCATCCTCTCGGCCGAGATGATGCTGCGCTACCTCGGCTGGACCGAGGCGGCCGATCTCATCATCAAGGGCGTGGCGAACACCATCGCCGCCAAGGAGCTCACCTTCGACCTCGCGCGGTTGCGCGAGGCGATCCGCAAACCGAAGCGTCCCGCGGGCAGCCATCCCCACGGCAAGCAGGATGTGGAGCAGGAACTCGATCAGCTCATTCCGGGCGCCACGCTGGTGGGCACGAAGGGTTTCGGCGAGGCGGTGATCCGGCACATGGACGACTGATGGCCGCGCCTCGGATGGAACTGCCGCCGGAGCAGTACGACCCGGACTGCACCCGCTGCCCGCGTCTCGCCGCCCATCTGGCCGCGGTGCGCGAGACGCACCCCGACTACCACGCGCTGCCGGTACCGCCGTTCGGCGACCCGGAGGCCAGCCTGCTGATCGTGGGACTCGCCCCGGGCATGCACGGCGCCAACCGGAGCGGGCGGCCGTTCACCGGCGACTTCGCCGGCATCCTCCTGTACCGGGCGCTCTACGACGCGGGCTTCGCCAGCCGCCCGGAGTCGGTGTCGGCCGACGACGGGCTGGAGCTCACGGACTGCCGGATCACCAACGCCGTGAAATGCCTGCCGCCGCAGAACAAACCGACCACCGCCGAGGTGGACGAGTGCAATCCCTATCTGCAGGCGGAACTCGGCACGGTGGGCGAGGGCGGCGTGGTGCTGGCCCTGGGCTCCATCGCCCACCGGGCGGTGCTGAAGGCGTTCGGCCTGAAGCAGAACGCGAACGGCTTCGCCCATGGCGCGGAACACGCGCTGCCCGGCGGCCTGACGCTGCTGGATTCCTACCACTGCAGCCGCTACAACACGCAGACGCGGCGTCTGACCGAGGAGATGTTTCATGCCGTCATCGGTCGCGCGCGGGAACTCGTCGACGGCTGACAGCGCGGCTCAGACGACGCCCGAGTGCCGCCGTCCCGCCGTATTCAGCCTCATCACCATAGCCAGGCTCCGTCCGTTATCCTAGAGATCATGGACGACGCCGCCTTCGATCATCGCCGTTTCCTCGCGAACCTGAGCCACCGGCCCGGCGTTTACCGCATGCTGGACGGGGACGGCGGAATCCTCTACGTGGGCAAGGCGCGAGACCTGCGCAAGCGGGTGGGCAGCTACTTCAGCGGCAAGGCCAAGGACGCCAAGACCATGGCGCTGGTGGCGGAGATCCGCGACATCGAGGTGACGGTCACCAACACCGAGGCCGAGGCGCTCATCCTCGAGCACAACCTGATCAAGCGGGAGCGCCCCCGCTACAACGTGCTCCTGAAGGACGACAAGAGCTATCCCTGGATCCACGTGACCGACCACGCCTACCCGCGGCTGGCGTTCCACCGGGGCGCGCGCAGCGCCCGGGGCCGCTATTTCGGGCCCTATCCCAGCGCGGGGGCCGTGCGCCGCACCCTCGGCGAGCTGCAGAAGCTGTTCCTGCTGCGCAACTGCACCGACACCTTCTTCGCCAACCGCTCGCGGCCCTGCCTGCAGTATCAGATCCGGCGCTGCTCGGCGCCCTGCGTCGGCCACATCGGCGAGGCGGACTACGCACGGGACGTGCAGAACGCGATCGCGTTCCTGGAGGGCCGCAACCAGGCCGTGATCGACAGCCTGGTGGAGCGCATGGAGGCGGCCGCCGAGGCGCTGGAATTCGAGCGGGCGGCGCAGTTCCGCGACCAGATCGCACGGCTCAAGCGGGTGGACGCCGAGCAGATGGTCTCCCGGGAGAGCGCGACGGATGTCGATGCCGTGGCGCTGGCCCGCCGGGGCAGCATCGTCTGCGTGGCCGTGCTGTTCGTCCGCCACGGCCGCCTGCTGGGCAGCCGTTCGCACTATCCGAAGGTGGCGCCGGACACGCCCGACGACGAGGTGCTGTCGTCCTTCCTCGGCCAGTATTACCTCGAGTCCGCGCCGCCGCGGGAGATCCTGGTGGAACGGGCGGTGGAGGACGCCGACCTGCTGGGCGAGGCCCTGACCGGTCGGGCAGGACACCGGGTGGAGGTCCGCCACCGGGTGCGCGGGGATCGGGCGCGCTGGCTGCAGATGGCCGCGACCAACGCGCGCCAGGGGGCGGATCTGCGCGCCGCCGGCAACGCCGGGGTGCGCCGGCAGCTGGAGGCGCTGGCCGAGGCGCTGGAGCTGGACGACGTGCCGGAGCGCCTCGAGTGCTTCGACATCTCCCACACCGGCGGTGAGGCCACGGTGGCCTCCTGCGTCGTCTTCGGCCCCGAGGGGCCGATGAAATCCGACTACCGCCGGTTCAACATCCGGGGCACGGCCGCCGGCGACGACTACGCCGCCATGCGAGAGGTGCTGGAGCGGCGCTACAAGCGCGTGAAAAAGGGCGAGGTACCGCTGCCCGACCTGGTGCTGATCGACGGCGGCCGTGGCCAGCGCACCCAGGCGCTGGAGATCCTGGCCGACCTGGATCTGGAGTTCCTGAAGGTGGTGGCGGTGGCCAAGGGCCGGGCGCGCCGTCCGGGCAGCGAGCAGCTCTGGGTGGAGGAGGAGGCCTATCCACGCACCCTGCCGTCCGGCTCGCCGGCGCTGCTGCTCCTGCAGAACATCCGCGACGAGGCGCACCGTTTCGCCATCACAGGCCACCGGGCGCGCCGCGCGAAAGCCCGCCGGGGCTCGGTGCTCGAGGACATCCCGGGCCTCGGCCCCAAGCGGCGCCGGGATCTGCTGCGCCACTTCGGCGGGCTGAAGGGCGTATCGGCGGCAGGCATGGACGACCTGACCAAAGTGCCCGGCATCAGCCGCGTGCTGGCCGAGCGCATTTATACTGTACTCCACGCCGAGCAGGAACCGGCCGGCGAGGCGCAACCGAATTGACAGCGACGGATCTGCCGTGCAACTGAATACCGCGAATACACTGACCTGGATACGCATCGCCGCCATTCCGCTGTTCGTGGTGCTGTTCTACCTGCCGTACGAGTGGGGCCGCCCGGCCTCCGCGGTGGTCTTCATGCTCGCGGCCATCACCGACTGGCTGGACGGCTACGTGGCCCGCAAGCTCGGCCAGATCACGCCCTTCGGCGAATTCCTGGACCCGGTGGCGGACAAGCTCATCGTCGCCGTCGCCCTGGTGCTGCTGGTGCAGACGGACCAGCGCATCTCGCTGGCCCTGGTGGCCGCCATCATCATCGGTCGGGAGATCACCGTATCCGCCCTGCGGGAGTGGATGGCGGGGCTCGGGCAGCGTACGACGGTGGCGGTGTCCATGGTGGGCAAGGTGAAGACCGCCCTGCAGATGATCGGCCTGACCCTCATGGTCTGGCACCTCGATACCGGCGGTCTGCCGGTGTATGACGCGGGTTTCCTGTTCCTGCTGGCGGCGGCGGGCCTGACGCTGTGGTCCATGTATGCTTACGTCAAGGCGGCCTGGCCGGTGCTGAACGCGAATAGCTGAGTGCGGTGCCTTGACAGTCCCCCGGGAGTCGCTAGAATTGCGGTCCCTTCGAGACTAGGCGGGAATAGCTCAGTTGGTAGAGCGCAACCTTGCCAAGGTTGAGGTCGCCGGTTCGAGCCCGGTTTCCCGCTCCAACAAAATCAACGATTTAGGCCACTCTTCGGGTGGCCTTTTTCGTTCTCGGCGGAGTGGACGTCCCCCGTTCCTCACCAGCGTCCGCTTCGCCGGCCAATGGTATTATTTATCACGCGGCCGGCAGCCGGGCGGCTCCGCGTCGAACAAGCAGTACAAGGTGTCGTCCAGATTGCCGGAGTAATCGGTCGTGAGTGACATCACGCAATTGATCGCCGCTGCTGCGGGAGGTGACGCGGACGCCTCCGAGGAACTCTTTTCCCTCGTTTATGCCGAGCTGAGAAAAATCGCGCGCTCCCACCGCAGGCGTTGGCAGGGTGACGAGACGGTCGGCACCACGGTCCTCATCCATGAGGCCTACCTGAGACTGGCTGAAAGCGGAGGATCGTACGAAAACCGGCGCCATTTCTATGCCACCGCTTCGCGGGCCATGCGCCAGGTCCTCATGAACTACGCCGAGAAACGGCTGGCGCTGAAACGACATGGCGAGCGCGCCGCCGTGCAGCCCGATGACCTTCCGCTCGCCGACGAGCGAACCATCGAGGATTTGCTTGCGCTGGAGCAATTGCTGGGACGTCTTGAACTGGACAGCCCCAGGCGCTGCCGCATCATCGAATGCCGCGTTTTCGGCGGTATGAGCATCGACGATACCGCGGCGGCCCTCAGCATCTCGCCGGCCACCGTGAAGCGGGAATGGGCCGTCGCCAGTGCCTGGCTGTACCGGGAGATGAAAACCGACTTCATGCCCGGTGCCGTCCCGTGATGCCGCGGCAATGAGCCGGTACGCTGCCGGAACCGGTAAGTCAGGACAGGGAATTCGCAGGCGGGAGTGAAATCGCGATGCTGATCTCCGCGGAAGCCGAACGCCTGTTCCTCGAGGTGCTGGAGCTGGAACCGTACGCAAGGGACGCTTATCTGACCGCAAACTGCGGGCACAACCCCGTGCTGCTCCGGGAGGTGATCTCGCTGGTGGGCGCGGCAGGCGAGTCGGAGCCGTATTTCGCCGATTTGGCCGGGCGGATCGGCCTCGGCGCGCTCGCCGACGACTCCCTGCCGACCGCCGTCCCCGAGACCGTCGGGCGCTGGAGGCCGCTACGTCTCGTGGGGCGCGGCGGCATGGGCGCAGTGTACCTCGCCGAGCGCGCTGACGGTCACTACGAGGCGAAGGTGGCGCTGAAGATCCTGCCCCTCGGGCTCGGGGATGCGGCCGCGCGCGAGCGCTTCGTTGCCGAACGCCAGATTCTCGCCAAGCTCGTTCATGAGAACATCACGCGACTGCTGGACGGCGGGGTCACGGGGGACGGCACGCCGTATTTCGTCATGGATTACGTCGACGGCCGGCCGATCGATGCCTGGTGCGACAAGCACTCTCTCCCGGTCGACGACCGTCTCGCGTTGTTCCTCTCGGTCTGTGAGGCGGTGCAGTTCGCGCACCGCAAGCTGGTCATCCATCGGGACATCAAGCCGGCAAACGTGCTCGTCGACGCCGCCGGCGCGGTTCGCCTGCTCGACTTCGGTATCGCGAAGCTCATCGACCGGGAGGAGCAGGGAGCGGAGGTTACCCGCCTCTCCCGGCGTCCCCTCACGCCCACTTACGCGAGCCCGGAGATGCTGCGCGGCGAGGCGGTGGACGTAACCACCGATGTCTATTCGCTGGGAGTGCTCTGCTACCGGCTGCTGACGGGCCATCCGCCGCGGGAATTCCCTGATCCGTCCTTCGCCGGAATCGAGGCGGCGCTGCGTGCGACGGAACCGCCGGCGAGCGCCGCCGTCCTGCGGTCCCGGCAGGAGGCTGACGGCACCCTCGTCGGTCCGGAGGAACTTGCCGCCCGGCGGGGGACGAACCCGCGGCGTCTTGCCGCGCGCCTCACCGGTGACCTCGACGTGATTCTTGCTACCGCGCTGGCCGTCGGGAAGGAGCGCCGCTACGGCTCGGTGGAGCAGTTTGCCCACGACGTGCGGCGCCATCTGGAGGGCCTGCCGATCGTGGCCCGGCCGGCCACCGCGGGCTATCGGCTCGGCAAGTTCGTGCGGCGCCATCGCATTGCCATCGCGGGCGGCGCCGTCGCCGCTGCGCTCCTGGTGGGCATCACGGCCGTTTCGGTGAATCACGCCATCGTCACCGCACGGCAGTCTCTCGAGATCGCGGCCGAAAGGGACCGCGCCGAAACGGTGACGGCATTCCTGAAAGGGATCTTCTATACGGCGGACCCTGGCGTCTCCCAGGGCGCGGATCTCACCGCCAGAGAGATACTGGAGCGGGCCGTGCTGGGACTCACCGACGACAGCGAGGAGAGGCCGGACGTGCGCGCCGATCTGCTTGATGCGGTGGTGGACGTCTACGTCGGTCTCGGCTTCTTCGCGGAAGCGCTGCCATTGGCAGAGGAGGTCGCGACGCTCCGCAGGGAGATCGCCGGGGAGTGGTCCGCGGCCTACGCCGACGCGCTGCACACACAGTCCTACCTGCTGGAGCAGCTGGGCGACTACGGAGAGGCGCTGGACGCCGCGGGTCGCGCCCTCGAGCTGCGGCGGGCGATCGGCGCGCCGGTCCCGCTCGGTGACAGCCTCATCGTGTATGCCCGTGTGCTGCATCGCCAGGGCGAGCCCGAGCGGGCTGAACCTTACTACCGCGAGGCGGTGGCGCTGCATCGGTCGGCCTTCGCCGGGCCGGACGAGAAGCTCGCCCAGAGTCTGGTATCCCTCGGTACCCTGGAGAAGGCGCTGGGCCGCCTGGACGAGGCCGAGACGCTGCAGCGAGAGGCACTCGCCATGCGACTTGCGCTCTATGAGACTCCGGCCACGGAACTCATCGAGAGCTACTACAACCTGGGTACCGTTCTCCACCAGCGGGAACTGTACGAGCAGGCGCGAGAGGCTTACGAGTCGGCGCTCGCCGTGGGAGCGCAGCTCTGGCCGAAGCCGGAAGGTCACCCCGACGAGGCCTTCATGCTGAACGGTCTGGCTCGCGTGCACGAGTCGCTGGGTGAGGACGCCCGGGCCGCCGAGCTGTTCGGTGAAGCTTCCGTCAGGGTCGAGCGTCTTCTGGGACCGGATCACCCGAATCTCGGCATCGTCGAGGCTAACCGCGGTCGAATCCTGTTGCGGGTGGTGGGCTGCGAGGCTGCGGAAGCCCCCCTCGAGCGCGCAGTGAGCGTCCTCGAGGCTGCTGCACCGGCAATTCTGCCGCTTGCGCTAGCCCGTTCCCGGCTCGGCCGCTGCCGACTTGACGGAGGGCGCCTGGACGAAGCGGAAAGTCTCCTCCAGGCGGCTCTGCCGCCGCTCCGCGACGGCCCGGGGATCGATCATCCCGAGACGCGGGCGGTGCTCGAGCGACTCGTGGCCCTGTACGAGGCCCGGGGCGACCGCGAGCGGGCGGGCGAGTACGCTGCGCTGTCCGCGTCCGGTCCCGCCGAATAGCACCAGCCCCCACCGGTCCCGCCGTTGCTCCCGGCTGCACGCCGCCGTGAGCCGGTTTCCGTCCGTGTCCGGTATGCAGAGTTGCGGACCCGACAACTGCAGGACACCGACATGCGCAAACGAAGATTTCCGATCCTCACCGGGGTACTGGCCACGGTATTCATGGCCGCCTGTGGCGGCGGCGGCAATGGAGTCAGCGACGAAGGCGACGATACGAACGATCCACCGCCGCCACCGCCTCCGCCTCCCGTCGTGATAGACATAGCCGACGCTTCGGCCGCGGAGGGAGACGGCAGCGGCGGCGAACTGGTCTTCGAGGTCACGCTCAGCGAGGCGGCGGCGGACGACGTCACCGTGGACTATGCCACCGCCGACGGCAGCGCGAGCGCCGCTTCCGACTACACGGCGGAGGCGGGCACCCTAACCATACCTGCCGGCGACACGCTCGCGACACTCGTCGTCGGCCTCATCGGCGATACCGATGTCGAGCCCGACGAGACGCTAACGGTCACGCTCAGCAATCCCTCCTCGAATGCCGAGCTGGGTGACGCCGAGGCGACGGGCGGGATCATCAACGACGACGCGGACAGCCAGCCGGTCGGGACCGGCCTGAACGACACGGGCGTGACCGGCTGCAGCACGGAGATCGCAGACGACCTGCCCTGTGGGGATGCGAGTGCTGGCACTGACCAGTTCCCGCGCCAGGACGCACAGTTTGGCCGTGACGTGACCGCACCGGCCCCGGGCGACGGCCGGGTGGGCTTCTCCTTCGTGAAGCTGGATACGAGCGGTCAGCCCCTGGCCGACCAGTCCGCGGCCTACGCCGCCTCCCCCTGGGACTGCGTCCGCGACGAGGTCACCGGTCTCGTCTGGGAAGTGAAAACCGACGGCGCCGCCACCTACAGCTGGCGCAACACCAGCGGCATCGACGATGCCGGCGATCCGGGCGAGGCTGACGGCGGCAACTGCCCCGCGCCCGGCGCCTGCGACACCGAAGCCTATGCGGCGGCCGTGAACGCAGGAGGACTCTGCGGTCGCAGCGACTGGCGGCTGCCGAAGCGCAGCGAACTCGTCTCGCTGGTCGACTACGGCGTCGCCGGCGGCGCCCGCATCGATACCGCCTTCTTCCCCAATACCGCGGCCGGTCGATACTGGAGCGCCGAGCCGAATGCCCGCGGCGACGTCCACAGCGTTGATTTCGCCACCGGCGAGTCGGACGGTGCGGACCGTTCGGATGCGCTCGCGGTGAGACTCGTCAGCAACGGAGAGATTCAATGATCCCCCTCGGTAAAACGAACACCCCGGAGCGGACGATGGCTTCGGCCCTGCTCGGCCTCCTGGCCGTCCTCAGCCTCACAGCCGGCCAGGGGCACGCGGCGGTGGTCGCGAGCTCTTTCGCCGCCTGCGACATCAAGGCCTCTACCGGCCTCGTTCGCTCCGACACCGGCGTCTCCCAGCAGGCGTCGGGATCGGACGCCTTCCCGCTGGAGCTCAGCGTGCCGGTCTGGGAAGATATCCGCCGCGAGCCCGATCTCGCCCAGGGCGGTTACTGCTATGCCGACGAGAACGGACGGGTACGCGGTCGGGTCGTCACCGGCAACGACCTCGACAGCCCGGTCGATGCCGAGACCGTACTCGTTTGGAAAGGCTCCTACGTCCGGCGGTCCGGATCCCCCGACCCCAAGTTCACCGTCTACCCGAGCCGGGTGCGCATCCTGGCCGATCCCATAGACATCCCGGACGGCGACGCCGCGAAGATCTTCGCCGAGATGGATTTCGAGGTATGGCTGGCCGTCCGCGGCGGTCCGCAGACCACCGGCTACACCCGCTACCAGATCTACCGGCAGTGGTCTCGGATGCAGGGCCAGCCGGGGAAAGACAATTTCGACTTCGACACCGATACGGGGGGCATCGCCGCCTACCTGGGGTCGGACGGGAGGAAGCGGCATCCGGCTACGGACGGCGTCGAGCCCGACATCCGCGAGGGCAGCGCCCTGTACGAAGTGCCGCTCTACAGCGAATCCATCCCACTGGCCCGGGCCGGAGTCGACGTCGGCGATGAGTACGTCATCGAATACGTACTCACGGTGAAGGCGGGTGAGGCGCCGGGCCCGGAGTCCTGGGCAGAAGCCTTCGTCGGCGATCCCCTCGACATCGATACGGGCATCCTCCTGGAGATCCTGGACGATCCGGCCCCGACGCCGATCACGGGCTGCGATACGGCGCCGGATCCGCTGCGCTACCTGGACAACCGGGACGGGACGGTCACTGATGCACGCACCGGCCTCATGTGGCAGCGCTGTCCGCTCGGCTACACGCTGGACGACGGCGGCACAGCGGCCGACCCGGCCGACGATACTTGCTCGCCGGACTCGGGCGCAACGGTATTCAGCTGGCAGGCCGGCCTGGCCGCCGCGACGGACAGCGAGCTGGCCGGACACGGAGACTGGCGCAAGCCCGATCTGAAGGAACTCGAGTCCCTGACCGAAGCGTGCTCGGCACCGATACTGATTGATCAGTCCGCGTTCCCGGGGACACCGCCTGAGCCGGTCTGGACGTCAACGCCGGAGACGACCGGCACGGAGGACCCGCGCGGTGCATGGCAGATCGACTTCGGCAGCGGCGAGGCTCGTACGGAGTCGCGCACGGCGGAGGCGCACGTGCTCGCGGTACGCAACACCGGGGCCGGACCCGACGCGCTACGGCGGGCGATCACGGCCGGCGACGCGGCAGTGGGAGAGGGCGACGCGGGCGTGGCGACCCTGGAGATTCCGGTCGGGCTGTCCCTGCCCGCAGTCGGGAATATCACCGTGGACTACGAGGTGGTCGGCGCAGGTGCTACAGCCGGCATCGACTTCACTGCCGTCGCCGGCACGCTCATCATCCTGGCCGGCGAGACGGCGGCGGTCGTGCCCGTGGAGGTAAACGGGGACACGGAGTTCGAGTATGACGAACGCGTGCTCCTGCGCCTCTCCAATCCGGGGGGCAATGCCTGGCTGCGTCGATCCGTCGGCATCGGCACCATAGTGGACGACGAGCCGGCCTTCCTGCCCCTCGACGCGGCGGAGTTCGCCGAGACCGATGCCGCCCAGGTAGTGGACCTGATCATTGCGCTGGACCGGCCGGCCCAGGCCACGATCACCGTGGATTATGCCACCGCCGACGAAAGTGCGGTGGCTGGCGAGGATTACCTGTCAGCCTCCGGCAGCCTCGTTTTCCAGCCGGGCGAGAGTGAGGCCGTACTGCCGCTCACGCTTCTGGGCGACCTGGCGACGGAGGGCACGGAACGTTTCCAGGTGGAGCTCGACAACGCCTCCGGCGCGGCGCTGATCGGCGCACCCGTCACCATCGAAGTGAGGATCCTGGACAACGACGGTGCCGGCACCTATGCCGCTATCAACGACAGCGGTACGACGGAGTGCGCAACCGCGACCCAGGCCCTCGTGCCGTGTCCGCAGACGGGCTATCCGGGGCAGGATGCGGAATTCGGCAGGGACGTGATGGCTGACGATCCGTCCGACGGCGCCCTCGGCTTCTCCTTCTTGAAGCTGGATTCGGCGGGCGCGCCACTCACCAATCAGGCCGCGCTCTACTTCCAGTCCCCCTGGGAGTGCGTGGAGGACCAGGTGACCGGTCTCGTCTGGGAGGTGAAGACCGACGAGCCGACGGACCTCCGTTACTACGACCACACCTATACCTGGTACGACTCCAGTGGCCAGAACGACGGCGGCGACGCCGGCACCGCCAACGGCGGCATCTGCGCCGACGGCGTGAACTGCGACACGGAGAAGTATGTTGCCGCCGTGAACGCGGCGGGTCTGTGCGGCTACAACGACTGGCGGCTTGCCTCTGCGGATGAGCTCTACACTGTCGCATGGCTCAGCAACCAGTCGCTGCGCGGCATGGACACGTCCTACTTCCCGAATCACTTCAATCCGCCCGACGGCCGCGGCTACTGGAGCTCCACGCCGGTGGCCACCGACGCTGCCAGCGCCCTGATGGTCCGCATGGACGCGTCGGTGAGTTCATCGACCACGGTGCTGGCGCTGCCGAAGAGCTTCACGCAGCGCATCCGTCTGGTGCGTGGCGGGACGCGGCTGTCCGACCTGCCCTGAATCCAAGGAGAACGACCATGAGAAAACTGATGATCGTGATTGCGGGCCTGGCGACCGCCGGTGGGGCGACCGCCCAGACCTGCAAGGACCGGATCGAACCGACCGCGCCCCTGGAGCGCTACACGCTGCACGACGACGGCACAGCCACGGACCGCCGTACCGGTTTGCGCTGGCAGCGCTGTCCCCTGGGCTACACCCTGGACGATGGCGGCACGCCGCTCGATTACGCCGACGATCTGTGTACGGCGAGCGGAGTGACCACCTACGACTGGCAGGCAGCTTTGCAGGCGGCGGCGGATCTGAACGCCACCACCGGATTCGCCGGCTTCTTCGATTGGCGGGTGCCCGGCATCAAGGAGTTGATGACCATCGTCGAACGGAGGTGTGCGGCGCCGGCTGTCAATACAGTCGTGTTTCCGGATACTCCGGTGAGCGGCCTGCTTTGGAGCTCTACCACGTACATCCGAAACACAGAGGCGAATACCCTGTCATTGGCGGACGGTCTTCCGGGCTCGGGCTTCAAGAGCGGGACCGGTTCGGCGCACTACGTGCGGCTGGTGCGCTAGCCAGGCCTCATACCCCGGTGGCGGTCACGGGCCGCCCTCTGCGCGGGCCCTGCGGGGCCCGTTTTTCTTGCCTGCCGGTTCGCCTGTGATGTCCGATCTGGTAATCTCCCGTCGCCGGCTCCGCCCGCATCAAGTCACTGACGAATAAAGGACAATTCGAGAATGACTCTGCCCCCCGGGATCGGCGGCGCCGCTGCCGTCTGTCTGCTCGCCGTGATGGCCGCCGGGCCGCTGACCGCGCAGGAAAAGACTGACGGCGCCGCCGCCGCGGACGCCGCCATCGAAGAGGTCATCGTCACCGCGCGCCGCCGCAGCGAGAACCTGCAGGAGATTGCCGACGCCATCACGGTGTTCGACCAGGCCGCCATCGAGGATGCGGCCATCCAGCGTATGAACGACGTGGCGGCGCTGACGCCCAACCTGCGCTTTTCCGACGACCAGGAGGTGGGCCAGAGCACGATCACGATTCGCGGCGTCACCCAGCAGCGGGGCATCGGCGAGACGCCGCTCGCCTTCGTCGTCGACGGCGTCACCGTCAATAACTCGCTCGTCACCACCCAGGACCTCTACGACGTGGAGCAGATCGAGGTGCTGCGGGGGCCGCAGGGCGCGCTGTACGGCCGCAACTCCGTCGCCGGCGCGGTGAATATCACGACCCGCGGTCCCACCGAGGACTTCGAGGCCTACGTCGAGACCCGCTTGGGGGAAGGCGAGGACTACACCCTGCAGGGCGCCGTCTCCGGCCCCCTGTTCTCCGACAAGGTGCGCGGCCGCCTGGCGGTCTACAACAATGACCGGGACGGCCAGCTGCTGAACGAGGGCCTCGGCGAGTACGTGGACTTCAAGGATTCGACGTCGCTGCGCGGACGGCTGCTGATCGAGCCGAACGAGCAGCTGAGCGTGGACCTGCGCTATCAGTACGCTGACCAGGAGGCGGGTTCCGGCTATTTCATGCCGGGCTCGGCCGACACCGAGGAGAACCGGCTGCCCGGCGATCCTTTCCCGTTCCCGCTGGACAACACGACCTACACCATCCAGTCCAATATCCTCGGAGTCTCCAGCGTCAGTTTCGACGACTACACCGCCAAGGTGGACTACGACTTCGATGCGTTCACCCTGACATCGATCACCGGCTGGCACGACCTGGAGTCCCGCAACGATCAGGACCTGGATCAGACGGACCGTGAGTTCCTCAACATCGACGTGGACGACAACCAGAGCCAGTTCAGCCAGGAGCTCCGACTGGTGTCTACGGCGGAGGGGGGGCCGCGCTGGATCGTCGGCGCCTACTACAGCGACCAGGAGCGCGACCGCACGCTCGCGACCTTCCTGAACGTCGCCGGCTTCCAGAATGGCGGCGACTGGAGCACCGGGAGCGCCTTCTTCGTGCCCCAGGCGCCGGCCATCCTGAACGAGCAGTACGAGACCCGCGCGGTATTCGGGCAGGTGAGCACGGACCTCACGGACCGCCTGGAGCTGACCGTGGCCGGGCGCTTCGATGACGTGAGGCGGGAGAACGACACCAACAACCCGCTAGCCAATGGTGTTAAGGAATTCAGTGAGTTCCAGCCTAAACTTCAACTGGCTTATGCTCTCACCGAAAACCTTAATCTATTCGCGACCTATGCCGAGGGGTTCCGGCCCGGCGGCTTCAACACGCTGGCGAACGACCCCGCGGTGCAGTTCGCGCCGTCGTTCGATTCGGAACACCTGGACAACTACGAACTCGGGCTGAAGTACGCCAGCGCCGAC
This sequence comes from Lentisalinibacter orientalis, assembly GCF_040706535.1. Classification (NCBI taxonomy): domain Bacteria; kingdom Pseudomonadati; phylum Pseudomonadota; class Gammaproteobacteria; order Woeseiales; family Woeseiaceae; genus Lentisalinibacter; species Lentisalinibacter orientalis. The sequence continues at coordinate 272,710 of NZ_JAPDRJ010000003.1, read as the reverse complement.
GGCAGCCGGGTGCTGAACGTGGCGGCGTTCTACATCGATTACGAGAATCAGCAGTGGTTCCTGTTCGACCCGTTCGGCTCCCAGGCCCTGATCAACGCCGACGAGAGCCGTATCCTCGGCGGCGAGGTGGAGGCGGTGATCCGGCCGCTGGACGGCCTCACCCTGGCGCTCGCCTACGGTTTCGTTGACAGCGAGATCGAGGCCATCGGCGCCGAGCCGGGGCTCACGGTGCCGCCGTCGGACGTGATCGGCAACGAGGTGCCCGGGGCGCCCGTGTACACGCTGAACCTGAGCGGGGAGTACGTCTGGCCGCTGGGTCCCTGGCAGGGCTTCGCCCGTGTCGACGTGGACCGGCGGGGCAAGACCTACTGGAGCATCGACGGCCGTGACGCGGAGGGCGCCTACACCGTCGTGGATCTGCGCCTCGGCCTGCGTGGGGACGCCTGGAGCGTGACCGCCTTCGCGGAGAACGCCACGGACGAGGATTGGATCGAGTACTACGTCTCCCGCCGCTTCACGAGCCTGCGCACGGACATCGCCTGGCCGAGCCCGCCGCGCATGATCGGCGTCGAGGCCCGCTATCGTTTCTGATCCGCTGCACGCGTGGCGCATTGCGGCGACCGGGAGCCGCGGGCACACTAGGCCAACGGTAGGTCGGCAGCCCGCCCGCTCGGGCAACTTCGGCGCAGGTCGGTACAGAGGGCATCGCGGCAGGCACGCTTGTGAGTGAACCGCTGGTCAGAGGCCGGACCACGCTGATCAGCGTGGCAGCGGTCATCATCATCATCTTCGCCATGCAGGCGGCGAAGGTGCTGCTCGTGCCGTTCCTGCTGGCGGTGTTTCTGTCGCTCGTGAGCGTCCGCCCGTTGCTGTTCATGCAGCGACAGCGCATCCCCGGCGTGGTGGCGGTGCTGCTGATCGTCGTCGTGATGATGCTCATCCTCGCCGTGTTCGGCGTGATCGTGGGCACCTCCATCGCCGAGTTCACGGCCGCTCTGCCCACCTACCAGGCCCGCCTGGACGCGATGATGGACGGGTTCCTGAAATTCGTCGCGGCGCGAGTGGACAGCGATCAGCCCATCGAGAGCCTGGGCGACATGATCGATCCCGGCTGGGCCATGGGCATGGCCGCCAATACGCTGAACGCGCTGAGGGACGTCCTCACCAACACGCTCCTCATCTTCCTCACGATGACCTTCATCCTGCTGGAGGCCTCCACCTTCCCGGTGAAGATCACGGCCGCCTTCGGCCGGGGCGAGGAGCACATGGCGGCGTTCCGGGACTTCCTGGTCAACCTCGGGCGCTATCTCGGCATCAAGACGCTGGTCAGCCTGGCCACGGGCATCTCGGCCTGGCTCCTGACCTGGGCCGTGGGCCTCGACTTCCCGCTGCTGTGGGGGCTGCTGGCCTTCCTGCTGAACTACATCCCCGTGATCGGCTCGATCATCGCCGCCATACCCGCCGTGCTGCTGGCGCTGCTCCAGTTCGGCCTCGGGCCCGCGGTGGGCATCGCCATCGGCTACCTGATCATCAACGTGCTCTACGCCAACGTCATCGAGCCGCGGATGATGGGCTACGGCGTCGGCATCTCGCCGCTGGTGGTGCTGCTCTCCATCGTGTTCTGGGGCTGGGTGTTCGGCCCGGTGGGCATGCTGCTCTCGGTGCCGCTCACCATGACGCTGAAGATCGGTCTGGAGGCCAACGACGACACCCGCTGGGTGGCGGTGCTGCTCGGCTCGGGACGCGACGCCCAGCATGTCCTCGAGGAGGAGGAGCCGGTGGAGGGTGTTCACGCGGAGGCCGAGATTTCCTAATATCGGGGGTGTGGTCCGGGGTCCTTCGCGGCCCGAGAAACCGGTGCCCGTGCGGGGCCTTGTGTGGTATGGTCCGGGTCCCCGGCGCCGCCGGGGCCGTGGACAAACGATGGCTAGGTGGCAGAGTGGTTATGCAGCGGCCTGCAAAGCCGTGTACGCCGGTTCGATTCCGACCCTAGCCTCCATCCCACCACCCACTTCCATGCATCCGAAAGTCCCGCGCCCGATTGCCACCTGACCCGGCCTCGGCTAGCATGTCCCAAAACGGTGCAGGCCTTGTATCTTGCTTCTGGATCGGGGAGGGGACGAGATGACTATCAGACTATTGGCATCGGTACTGGGGACCCTGTTCCTGATGGCGGGTTGTGCCGCGAACAATGGTGGTGACCCGGCCGTGGTCGCACAGACGGACAGCGCCGCAGCCGGCGAGACCCGGGCCGCAGGCGGTGCGGCTGACGAGCCGCAGCTGATCTGCAAGGAAATCGTGAAGACCGGGACGCGCTTCTCCGAAAAGGTATGTGCCACCAAGGAAGCCTGGGACGGCGCCGCGGAACACGGGCGGAGGGCTACAGAGGAAATTCAGCGCAGGCCGGTCTACGAGGACGGGCAGAATCCAGTCGGCGGCGGCTGAAATTGCTGTTCGCCGGCTCCGGGCCTCCCTGGTAAGGTTTCGCGCGCCCGTCGCCCACTTGCAGGCCGGGCCTTTGCTTTGTGCCGGTGCGCCCGGGTGGCGGAATTGGTAGACGCTGCGGACTTAAAATCCGCTGTCCGCAAGGACGTGCCGGTTCGAGTCCGGCTCCGGGCACCAAACTAATAAAAACCGTAATTTATAGTATATTTCTCAGATAGATTCTCGCGCCAGTCGTTACCGACCGCCAGCGTACACGGACCTTCACTCCTCCCGGCCCCGACCCTCGAGCCGCGTCAGCCGCTCCACCAGATCGGCCACCTGTTTCTCCAGCGCCTCGATCCTCTCCAGCGTGGCATCCGCCTTCTTCGTGGCCGGAGCGGGCGCGTCGACCGGCGCGGCTGTCCCTGCAGACACGGGTTCCCCGCAGAACAGGTGAGCCCAGCGGATCTCGCGTCGGCCAGGTTCCCGGGGCAGGGTGGTGACGAGGGGACCCTCCTCACGACCGGCGAGGGACTCCAGGCACTGCTGGACCTCGCCCAGACTCGAAAAAGTATGCAGCCGTCCGCTCCGGGAACGCAGTTCGCCGGGTGTCTGGGGCCCTCGCAGGAGCAGCAGGCAGACGATGGCCGTCTCGCCGGGCGTGAAGTGCAGATCGCTGAACTCGGTATTGCAGAACCGCTGCTTGAACTTCACCACCCGGCTGCCGAAGCCGCTGCGGTCCAGCACCAGGTGTTTCCGATGCAGCGAATCCAGCGCTTCCTGCACCTCGGTCTCGGTGAGATTCATCACCGGGTCCCGGTTGCTCTTCTGGTTGCAGGCGTTCGTCAGCGCATTCAGCGACAGGGGGTAGTGATCCGGCGTCGTGATCTCTTTCTCGATCAGGGCGCCGATGACGCGGGCCTCGACGGTGTCGAAAAGGGCTTCCATGGTGGCGGGTTCCTCCCGGCGGCCGGTCGCGGTTTACGCGGATAGGCGCCCGGCGTGATCTGTGGTTGCATGCCTGTGCGACCGTGTACGGGTCTGCGCAGACGCCGACGCATTACGTATCATCCCCGGGCGTACCGGACAAGCAAGGAAAAAAGATGGAGAACGCCGCCAGACTGATCCTCGACTCATCGCTGGGTACCGAGCTGACGGACGAGGAGGCCACGACGCTCGCCTCGCTGATGCAGATGCGCAGTCTCGGGGACGGCGAGTATCTCACGACCGAGGGCGCCACCGACGACTCGCTGCACGTGCTGCTGGAGGGCAAGCTCGAGGTGGTGAAGCAGGCCGGCGCCGGCGAGACGGCCACGCTGGGCATCCTGCGTGACGGCGAACTGGCCGGGGAGCTCAGTTTCATCGACGGGGCCCCGCATACCGTGGGCCTGCGCGCGCTCTGCGACAGCCGGGTATTCAGCCTGAAGCGGGATGTTTTCGAGGGCCTCGTGGAGGATCATCCGGGCATCGTCTACAAGGTGATGCGCGCCATCGTGCGCTCGGCGCACAAGACCCTCAGCCGGATGAACTACGAGTTCATCGAACTCAGCAATTACATCTTCAAGCAACACGGGCGCTACTGAGTCTCGCCGGCGCCGGGTTCGGCGTTGGCCGCCTTGTAGTCCGTCAGCGCCGCCTCGACGCTCTGCGTGAGGATCCGGTCGATGTTGTCGAGGCTGTCGATGCCGAAGCTCTCATACCGGGCCCTGACGTACTGCATCATGTAGGTCGGCTGCTCCTGGTAGTTCACGGCGAAGCCCACCCGGGTGACGTAGAGATAGATGTCCGGGTAATTCGTGGTCTGGGTGCAATCCACCTCTGCCGTCAGGAACAGCTCGCCGGGAGCCCAGCCGGAAGCCCGCGGCACCGCGAGACGGGTGAATGCCGTCTGCACGGCCAGGTCCGCCTCCGTACGCCGTATCGCGCATTCCTCCCCGACGGACAGCAGCACGTACAGGCCCTGAGGGTTGTCGCTGCGCATCCACGGCTGGGGGGCCGCCATCGCAGCCGCCGCCGGCAGTGCGAGAGCCAGCACGCGGGCGAGGCCGGCGATGCGTTTCGCTGTCGTCATCAGTGTTCCTCCCTGGGTCGGGGACGTCCGGAGCCGAGGACGCAGTTTACTGCAGGCGGGAGCCCGCCGCAGTGGGTTGCGGTGGGCGGAAAACCCGAGCGGCGACAGCAGCTTGCGAAAAGTGCGAAGGATTTGTCTCCGCCGCGGCCTCTAACGGTCCGAGCCGGCGGCACCACGCCGACGGATGCGACTGGCATAGGAGGCCGCGTGAAGACACAGACCCACCCCCTTACCGACATGCGAGACGGTTTGCCGCCGATGCCCGGCGCGCCGCGGTGCTCTGGCGTGAGCCTCGACCTGGTGGGCCCTTCCAGTCCCGGCAGGAGGGCGCTGGAGGCGGAGATCAGGGATTGCTACGCCCTTCACTTCGGCGCCCGGGTGGAGGAGTTCATGCCCTGGTTGCTGCGGGTGACCTGCCGCGGCGACGGCGCCCGCGGCGTCATCGGGCTGAGACCGGCGTCGCGGGAACGACTCTACCTCGAGGACTATCTCTCGCGGCCCGTGGAGGAAGCCATCGCGGCCGTCGCAGGCCATCCCGTGCCGCGAATCGCGGTGGTGGAGATCGGGCAACTGGCTGTCGAGAGCCGGCAGGTGGTGGTGCCGCTTTTTCGAGAGCTGGTGCCGTTCCTCCTGCAGCAGGGCTTCGGCTGGGTATGCTTCACCGCCACCGGGCCCGTGCGCTCGCTGCTGGCGAAGGCCGGTCTTGCCGGCTGCGAGCTGGCGCCCGCGAGGGAATCCTGCGTGGCCGGCCGCCAGGACGCATGGGGCAATTATTACCGTCACGACCCGCGGGTGATCGTCGGCGACCTGCAGCGCCCGACAGGGTTCAGGTGCAATCCCGTCGACGCCGCGTGCCGCATCAGGGAGGCCGGCGCATGAGCGTGGTGCTCACCGCGCTGCGCCGCCATGCGGCCGAGCGCCCGCTCGCGGCTGCCGTGGTAGCGGAGGCCGGCGTGCTGGGCTATGCCGCGCTGGAGGCCCGGGTGACGGCGCTCGCCTCCCAGTTGCGGGCGGCGCGCGTCCGGCGGTGCGCCCTGATGGCCGACAACGGCCCGGACTGGATCGTCGCCGATCTCGCGATGGTGGCGGCCGGCATCACGGCCGTCCCCGTACCACTGTTCTTCACGCGGACCCAGCTGGACCACCTGCTGACCGACGCCGGCGTCGATGCGGTCCTCGCCGCCGGCGGCGCGGCCTTTGCCGACGACGGGCACGGCTTCCGGCGACGGCCCCTGGCCGGGGCGGGCGGCCTGACACTGCTGCGCCGTTCCATCCGTCGGGACACCGCCCTGAACGGCCGCACCGACATCGCCAAGGTGACCTATACCTCGGGCAGCACCGGCAGTCCCCGCGGTGTGTGCCTCGGCCAGGATGGAATGGAGGCCGTGGCATCGAGCCTGGCCGGCCGCCTGCGGGAGGTCGGGGTACGGCGCCACCTCTGCGTCATGCCGCTGGCGACGCTGCTCGAGAATATCGCGGGGGTTTACGTGCCGCTGCTGCTCGGCGCCGCCATCCATGCGCCGGCGCTGGAGCGGGTGGGCCTCAGCGGCTCCAGCGGTCTCGTTCCGCTGCTCCTGCGCCGCGCCATCGGCGAGAGCGGCGCCGAGAGCGTGATCCTGCTGCCGCAGATGCTGGCCGCGCTGAACCGGACCGCCGATCTCGACCCCTGGACCGACTGCCCCCTGCGCTTCGCCGCGGTGGGCGGCGGTCGCGTGGCGCCGGCCGAACTGGAGCAGGCCCACGCACACGGACTGCCCGCCTACGAGGGTTACGGCCTCTCCGAGTGTCATTCCGTGGTGTCGCTGAACACCCCCGGCGACAGCCGCCCCGGCAGCGCGGGACGGCCGCTGCCCCATGCGCGGGTCAGGATCGCGCCCGACGGCGAAATCCTGGTGGCGGGCGCGGTGATGCAGGGCTATCTGGATGCGCCGGTGCGCGAAGACGCCGGCATCGCCGGCAGCGACGTCCCCACCGGCGAGATTGCCACCGGAGACCTTGGCCGGCTGGACGACCAGGGCTTCCTGCACGTGCAGGGCCGCAAGAAGAACCTGTTCATCACGGCATTCGGCCGCAACGTGTCGCCCGAGTGGGTGGAGAGCGAACTGGTGCACGAGCCCGCGATCGCGCAGGCGCTGGTCTGGGGCGAAGCGCTGCCCCGCAATGCCGCCGTCATCGTGCCCGCCGTTCCGGTGGGAGCCGAGGGCGTGCAGGCGGCGATCGACGCCGCGAATCGCCGGCTGCCCGATTACGCACGCGTATCGGCGTGGGTGCCGGCCGACGCACCGTTCCGAACGGACACGGGCGAGCTGACCGCCAACGGTCGGCTCCGCCGGGACGCACTCATCCGGCGCTACGGCGGCCGGCTGACCGATCTGATCCACGGCGCCACCGCGCCCGACAAGAAGGTGATCAACGCATGACCGATTTCTTCCAGGCCCTGGCCGACCACACCGCCGCCGAGCGCGAATACCTGCTCGGCTCGCCGATCATCCACGACGCCCTCGAGGGCCGTGTGACCCTGGCGCAGTACCTGGCGTTCCTCACCGAGGCCTATCACCACGTGAAGTGTACGGTGCCCCTGCTGATGGCCTGCGGCAGCCGTCTCGGCGACGACTACGAGTGGCTGCGCGGCGCCATCGTCCATTACATCAACGACGAGTACGGCCACCAGGAGTGGATCCTGAACGACATCGCCGCGGCCGGCGGCGATCCGGAAGCGGTGCGCCACGGCACGCCGGGGTTCGCGACCGAGCAGATGGTGAGCTACGCGTGGGACACGATCGGGCGGGGCAATCCGGTGGGCTTCTTCGGTATGGTCTACGTGCTGGAAGGCACCAGCATCGCCATCGCGGGACAGGCTGCAGGCTCCATCGGCCGTAGCCTCGGGCTCCCCGAGGGTGCCTTCTCCTACCTCATCTCCCACGGCGAGGTGGATCAGGAGCACGTGAAGTTCCTCGCAGGTCTGCTGAACCGGCTGGAGCGCGAGGAGGATCGCCGGGCGGTCCGTCACTGCGCGCGCCGCTTCTTCCTCCTCTATGCCGGGATCTTCCGTTCGTTGCCGGCCGCGGGGAGCGCCACCGAGAGGGCCGTGGCGTGAATCTCGCCGGACGACGTGTGCTCCTCACCGGCGCCACCGGCGGCATCGGCGCGGCGCTGGCCGCCGAACTCGCCCGGGCCGGAACCCACCTGCTACTGAGCGCACGGGACGCGGCGAAGCTCGAAGCGCTGGCCGCGGAACTGCAGGAGCAAACCCGGGCAGCCGAGCGCCGGACCGCCATCCTGACCGAGCCTGGCGACATCACCGACGCCACCGCCCGAGAGCGCCTCGCGCGGCGGGCCCGCGGCTTCGAGGGCGGCATCGATGTGCTGATCAACAATGCGGGCGTGAATGCGCTATCCCGCTTCGGCGACCAGAGCGCGGCGGACATCGAGGCTCTGGTGCAGACCAATCTGCTGGCGCCCATGCTACTGACGCGGACCCTGCTGTCCCATCTCCTGGCACGGCCGGCGGCCTGGCTGCTGAACGTCGGCTCGGTGCTGGGCTCCATCGGCATGCCCGGCCAGGCGGTCTATTCCACGACGAAATTCGGGCTGCACGGGTTCACCGAAGCGCTGCGCCGGGAGTGCGCCGGTACCGCTCTCGAGGTGCTCTACCTCGCTCCGCGCGCCACCCGCACCGCGATGAACGGTGATGCCGCCTGCCGCATGAACGAGGAACTGGGGGTGGCCATGGATCCCCCGGAGCGGGTGGCCCGGCGGGCGATGGCGTTGCTGGCCGGTTCCCGGCCGGAACAATTCATCGGCTGGCCCGAGCGCCTGTTCGTGAAACTGAATGCGGTCGCACCCCGCCTCGTCGACGGTGCGCTCGGCAGGCAGAGACCGGTGGTGGAGGCCTACCTCCGTCCACGTACCCACAGCCAATGAGGTGAACGAAATGATACGGACGATACGGAGCCGGGCGACTGCCCGGATCATGCTGACCGGCGCGATGCTCGCGTTCGGCCTGACGGGCGCGGGCCTGGCCCGGGCGGCAGACATGGAGCAGGGTCTGCGGGAGATCCAGCAACGCTGGGCGGAGGCCAATTATCAGCTGGAAGGAGGCGAGCAGAAGGACGCGTTCGAGGCCCTCGCCGAGGACGCGGCCGCGCTGGTCGCGGCCCACCCGGACCGGGCCGAGCCACTGGTATGGCAGGGCATCGTGCTCAGCACCTACGCCGGCGTGAAAGGACCGTTCGGCGCCATGAGCCTGGCGAAGAAGTCCCGGGATGCGCTGCATGCCGCGGAGAAGCTGGACCCGACCGTCCTCCAGGGTTCCGTCTACACCAGTCTCGGCGCGCTGTACTACAAGGTGCCCGGCGGCTTCATCGGCTTCGGCGACAGGGACCGGGCGAGGGAATATCTGGAGAAGGCCATCGCCATGAACCCGGACGGGATCGACCCGAACTATTTCTATGGCGAATTCCTGTACGAGGAGAAGGACTACGATGCGGCGCGGCGCGCGCTCGAGCACGCGCTGGAGGCGCCGGCGCGGCCGGATCGCACGCTCGCCGATCAGGGCCGGCGCGAGGAGATCCGGGAGCTGCTCGCCAGGGTCGAGGAGAAGGCCGGCTGAGCTTGCCGCCGTCCGTGACGGCAAGGTGACGGCAACGTGACGGGGCAGGGATCGCGCGTTATCCTCGACGCCGGTTGAACAGAGAACCGGCGCCGAGGTGGCCATGTCGCAGCTGTCACTCCTCGACTACATGCTGCTCTTGCTCGAGACCAAGGACAGCCCGCGTCACGTGGGCGGCCTGCAGGTCTTCGAGCTGCCGCCGGATGCGCCGGAGGACTTCGTGCGCAGCCTGGTGGCGGAGATGCTGGCCAGCGAGCCGGTGGAGCCGTTCAACCAGAAGCTGAAAGTCCCGCTGGCGGGCCGGCCGCGCTGGGTGGTCGATCCGGACATGGACCTGGCCGATCACATCCTCCACGAGGCGCTGCCGGCGCCGGGCCGGGAACAGGACCTGCTGGACCGGGTGGCACAGCTGCACGGCCGCCTGCTCGACCGTAACGCGCCGCTGTGGGAGGTCTACGTCATCGAGGGGCTCGAAGGCGGCCGCTTCGGCGTCTATGCCAAGATCCATCACGCCTACATGGACGGCATCAGCATGTCCCGGCGTTCGATGGCGAGCCTGTCGAAGACGCCCGACGAGGACGTGGCGCCGATGTGGGCGAATGCCGAGCACAGCCGCGAACACGAGGCCGTGCGCAAGGGTATCGTCGAGACGCTGTTCGGCTCGGCGAAGACCTTCGGCCGACTCGCCATGGTGGGGCCGCAGCTCAGTCAGCTCGCACTGCGGCACGGCTGGCGGCTCCTCGGCGGCGGCGGCGACCTGCCCGTGCCTTTCACGGCGCCGCGCACGGCCTTCAATCAGCCACTGACGGCCGCCCGCGCCTTCGGCGTGTGCAGCGTCCCGCTCGAGCGGACCAGGTCGCTGGCGAAAGAGCAGGGCGTGACCGTCAACGACGTGATACTCGCCCTCTGCGACACCGCGCTCAGGCGCTATCTCGACGAGCGCGACGAGCATCCCGACAAGCCGCTGGTGGCGCAGATGCCGATCTCCGTGCGCAGCGACGAGGGCGGCAGCGGCAATCAGGTGACCATCGCGCTGCTGGAACTGGCCTCGGACGAATCCGATCCGCTCGCCCGGCTGCAGGAGATCCACGAGCACGCCGGCAGCGTCAAGCACGAGTATGCCGAGATGGGCGTCGAGGCCGCCGAGGCCTATACCATCCTGGTGCAGACGCTGATGCATATCGGCGATCTCGCACACCTGTCCGAACGTTTCCCGCCGCTCGGCAACGTGCTGGTCTCCAACGTCATCGGCGGCACCGAGCCGCGTTACATCCGCGGCGCGCGGCTGACGGCCAGTTACCCCATCTCCACCATACCGCCCGGCATGTCCATGAACGTGACCATCTACAGCTACGCCGGCAACCTCCATTTCGGCGTGTTGACCGGCCGCCGGGCCATCCCGGACCCCGCGCGTATCGCGGAGGGCATCACAGCCGCCTTCGACGAACTCGAAAGCGCGGCCGCGGTCAGCGCCTGAGCCGTCACGCGCCCCGAACCATGCCCAGCATCCGGATACGGCGCAGACACCGGCTCAGCCACGACGAGGCCGTCGCCGCGGTCAATCGCATCGCCAACGAGCTGGCTTCGGAATACGGCGTGCGCATCCGCTGGCAGGACGACCGACTCAGTTTCGAGCGTCCGGCGCTGAGCGGCCATATCGACGTGCACGAGGACGATATCGTGATCGACGCTTCGGTGGGACTGTCGCTGATGTTCTTCCGTCAGGACATCGAGCGTGAGATCGACCGCCTCATCGAGGCGGAATTCCGTTGATCGGCAGTGGAGCGGTCAGCCGGCCTTGTCGCCCGCGGTGCCTGTCTCGCCCGCATCCTGCAGCACCGTGTCGTCGCCCGCTTCGTCCACGGCAAACAGGTGGCGCACTTCCTGCAGGCTGCGCATGATGGCGGTATCTGCGAGTCCCGGTTCTTCCGCGGCGTCCCCGTAGCGGGCGGCCGGATTCAGGTACTTGACCCGGTGATTGCCGATGGAGATGACGTCGTCGTGCTGCAGCGCCTTCTGCGAGACCCGCCGCGAGTTCACGTAGGTGCCGTTCATGCTCTTCAGGTCGGCGATCCAGGCGCGTCCGTCTTCCACCACGATCAGCGCGTGATGCCGGCTGATGTAGCGGCTCGGCAGGGTGACGTCGTTATGGGCGTCGCGGCCGATCAGGACCCGGCCGGCCGGCCAGTGCCTGTCGCTGACGATCTCGCCGTCCCGCGACACCACCAGACGGGTGGGCGGCTCGGACCGGGTGGCGTGGGCGGTGTCGCCGACGGCCGGAGATACCGCCGCTATGTCGTCGAGCCCGAGTGCCTCGCGCACTTCTTCCTTGTCCGCCGGCAGCCTGCCGCCGAGGAGCACGTCCAGGGTGAGGGACTCGATCTCGCCCGGCAGCCCGCCACTGGCGCGCCAGAGCAGAGCGATGGCCCCGTCGGTGAGGTATTCGGTGTGGGTGCTCGCACCGGCCGCGCGCAGATGCCGCACGATGTAGTCGTCGGTTTCGATCAGATCGAGGGGGCGCAGGCGGCAGCCGGCGGTAATGCGCTCGCGCACGGGTCCCATGGCCGGGGCGCGGATGATCTGCTCCAGGCGATCGTCGCAGGCGAGCACCAGTCTGGCAGCCGCCTCGTTCGCGGCGGTGATCTGGGCGAGCCGGCAGATCTCCTCGAGCGCCGAGGGGTGCATGCCGCTGACGTTCACGAAACCGAGGAAGACGGGCTGGCCGGCGTGGCACTGGTGAATCAGGAAGACCCGCAGCATGCTGGACAGATCGTCCGGGGCAACGGTATCGAGTTCGTAACCAATCTCACTAAGCACTGTCCGCAACAGCGCAAGCCGGTCCATTCCGTTACCATCCACGACCACTGCGGAGACGTCCTCGCGCCGGAGCCGGGATGCGAACTGCTCCAGCACGGTCCGTCGACCGCTTCCGGCCAGGCCGCTGAGCGTGCCGAGCCCCTTCGGATCACGGTAGACTTCGTGCATCATCGCAAGGGCGTCGCGCATGGGAGGCGTTTCGATATAGACGGGGGAATTACCGTCCATGCCGAAAGGCTCACGCTCGAGACCAGGTATGCGACTGTTCATTCGAAGCTTTGAAAACCCCGGAAGGCTTGGAAGCCGACGTTGCCGTCTTTGTTGTTGGTCGGGTGACGTCTTCTACGGACTCCTGCCCGCCGCAGCGGGCCGTCCAGTTTACGACAGACACTGAACTTATGTAAACGCTTTGACACCCGGTATACAGGCGCAGAATGACACTTCGATGGCCGTTCTGAGATTCAGATTTAAAAACCCTAGTTAAAATGCTGAAAATAATGATTTTATCTGGCCGGTACATCAACGGCCATCGGCAGCCCTCAGGTTGCCGCTGCCGGCGGGAGGCTGCCCGTGGCTGAACTCGGTGCCCCCCATCTGAAAGCTCACGGGCTCACCCTGTTCCGCGGCGACCGGTGTCTGTTCAAACGTCTGGACCTGGAAGTGGGTCCCGGTGAGGCCCTGCACGTGGTCGGCCCGAACGGCAGCGGCAAGACGACGTTGCTGCGCACGCTCGCCGGGCTGACGCTGGCAGAGGACGGTCAGGTGTACTGGTGCGGGCACCGCATCGAGAGCGTGCGGCAGGAATATGCCCAGGATCTCGCCTGGTGCGGCCACCGGCCGGCGCTGAAAGACGACCTGACGCTGCGCGAGAACCTGTCGATGCACCGGCGGCTTCGCTTCGGCCGCGATGCCTCCGCCGTGGCCGGGGTCATGGACAAGCTGCAGATCGGGCGGCTGTCCGAGATACAGGCAGGCCGGCTCTCGGCGGGGCAGCGCCGGCGCGCCTCGCTGGCGAACCTGCTGCTGAGCGAGGCGCGTCTGTGGCTGATGGACGAGCCATTGACCAACCTGGACGTGGCCGGCAAGGCCCTGGTGAAGCAGCTGATCTCGGAACACGTGATCGGCGGCGGCGTCTGTGTCCTGGTGGCCCACGAAGCGGTCGAGGTCGAGCGGGTCGAGCTCGCGCAACTCGAACTCGGGAGGAAGTCATGACACCGCATAGCCGACCCGAGCCCGCGGGACTGTGGGATGTCTGGCTGACGATCGTCGCCAGGGAGCTGCGGCTCGCATTCCGGCGGCCCGGCGACATGGCCACGCCGCTCATCTTCTTCGCGATCGTGGTGAGCCTGTTCCCGCTGGCGGTCAGCCCCGACAAGCAGCTCCTGATGAAGTTCGGGCCGGGCGTGCTGTGGGTGGCGGCGCTGCTCGCATCCCTGATGTCGCTGGGCTCGCTGTTCCGCCAGGACCGGGAGGACGGCACGCTGGAGCAGCTGCTGTTATCGGGTCAGCCTGTGTCTGTTCTTGTCCTCGGAAAAATCGCGGCGCAGTGGCTTGTGACCGGGTTGCCCCTCGTGGTCATATCGCCGGTGGCCGGTGTCGCCTTCTTCATACCGGAGGAGTCGCTCCCGATCCTTGCCGGTTCGCTCGTGCTGGGCACCCTGAGTCTCAGCCTGATCGGCTCGGTGGGAGCCGCCCTGACGGTGGGGCTGCGCCAGGCCAATTCGCTCCTGAGTCTGTTGGTGCTGCCGCTGGTCATGCCCGTATTGATTTTTGGTGCGAGAGCCGTGAGTCTCTCGGCTGACGGAGAGACGACGGGGGGATCGCTCTACCTTCTCGCGGCACTCACCATGCTGACAATGACGTTTTCACCCTTCGCGGCTTCGGCAGCGCTGAGGATCAGCGCGGACTGACGCGCACAGGCAGACAGGAGCAGGACAGGACTCATGTGGACTTGGTTTCATAAGCTGGGCTCGCCGCCCCACTTCTACCGGATCGCCGGCAAGCTCGCCCCCTGGTTCGGCGTACTGGCCGCCATCGCCCTGGTCGTCGGCACGTTCAAGGGCCTGGTGCTGGCCCCTGCGGACTATCAGCAGGGTGACGGCTTCCGCATCATCTACGTGCACGTGCCGTCCGCCTATCTCTCGCTCATGGCCTATGTGGTCATGGCCACCGGCGCGGCCATCGGCCTGATCTGGCGCATGAAGCTCGCCCACGCGGTGGCAGCGGCGTGCGCGCCCATCGGTGCCTCGTTCACCTTCCTCGCGCTGGCGACCGGCTCCATCTGGGGCCGGCCCATGTGGGGTACCTGGTGGGAGTGGGGCGACGCACGGCTCACTTCCGAGCTCATCCTCCTGTTCCTCTATCTCGGCTACATGGCCCTGCGTGCCTCCATCGACGACACGAACAAGGCCGACCGGGCCAGCGCCGTGCTGGCGATCGTGGGCGTGATCAATGTGCCGATCATCCATTACTCGGTGGAGTGGTGGAGTTCCCTGCATCAGGGCGCCACGCTGGCCAAGTTCGACCAGCCGTCGATCACCGGCAACATGCTGACGCCGCTCCTGATCATGATCATCGGCTTCACCCTGTTCTTCGCCGCGGTGCTGCTGACCCGGGCCCGGGCCGAGGTGCTCGAGCGCGAGCGCCATTCCCGCTGGGTCAAGCGTGAACTTCTCGGCGATAACGCGGTCGGGGAAAGTATCCCGGCAGGGGAGTTGCAGAGATGACCGAATTCCTGGCCATGGGCGGTTACGGCGGGTACGTATGGAGTTCCTTCGCCTTAACCGCAATCATTCTCGTTTTTAACGTGACCGCGGCAAGACGCCGCCACGCAGCCGCCAGGCTGAACGTGGCCCGCAGAATCCAAGCAATGGAGGAAGACTGATGACCCCTCGCCGACAGCGGATGCTGGCCGTCGGGCTGGCCGTGACCGGGCTCGCTATTGCCACGGCCCTGAGCCTGACCGCCTTCCGGGAGAACATGATGTTCTACATCGAGCTCGACCAGGTGGCAGCGGGCAACGTGCCCGAGACGCGGACCTACCGGGTCGGCGGCATGGTGCAGGAAGGCACCATCGAACGGGCCTCGGGCAGCATGGACGTGGAGTTCACCATCACTGATTATCAGAACTCCCTCGGCGTGCGCTATAACGGGGTGCTGCCGGATCTGTTCCGCGAGGGCCAGGGCGTGATCGCACATGGACGCCTCGGGGAAGACGGCGTCTTCCAGGCGGACAAGATCCTGGCGAAGCATGACGAGAACTATATGCCGCCGGAGGTCGCCGATTCGCTGAAGCGCAGCGGCCACTTCCCGGAGCGGACCAAGCCATGATCCCGGAAATAGGACAATTCGCGCTCATCCTCGCCCTGACGCTCGCACTGGTCCAGGGCGTCGTGCCGCTGGTCGGCGCGCAGCTCGGCAAGACGCAATGGACGGCGGTCGCCCGCCCGGCCGCGGCGGCGCAGTTCGGCTTCATGGGGGTCTCCTTCCTGTGCCTGACGTGGGCTTTCATACAGAACGACTTCTCGGTTCTGTACGTCGCCAACAACTCGAACTCCATGCTGCCGATCGGCTACCGCATCGCCGCGGTATGGGGTGCGCACGAGGGATCCCTGTTGCTGTGGACGCTGGCGATGGCGGCCTGGACCGTCGCCGTGGCCTATTCGTCGCGCCACATGCCGCAACGCTTCGGCGCCCGGGTCATCGGCGTGATGGGCCTGCTGAGCGTCGGCTTCTACGCCTTTACGCTCTTTACCTCGAACCCGTTCGAGCGGCTGGTGCCGGCGGCCCCCGACGGCGCGGACCTCAATCCGCTGCTGCAGGATCCGGCGCTCGTCATCCATCCCCCGATGCTCTACATCGGCTACGTCGGCTTCGCGGTGGCATTCGCCTTCGCCGTGGCGGCCATGCTGGAAGGAAAACTCGACCGGGACTGGGCGCGCTGGACGCGGCCCTGGACGACCGCCGCCTGGATGTTCCTCACCATCGGCATCGCGCTGGGCAGCTGGTGGGCCTACTACGAACTCGGCTGGGGCGGCTGGTGGTTCTGGGATCCGGTGGAGAACGCCTCGTTCATGCCCTGGCTGGTCGGCACGGCCCTGATTCACTCGCTGGCGGTCACGGAGAAACGCGGCCTGTTCAAGAGCTGGACGCTGCTGCTCGCGATCACCGCTTTCTCGCTCAGCCTGCTCGGCACGTTCCTCGTACGCTCCGGCGTGCTGGTCTCCGTGCACGCATTCGCCAGCGACCCGACCCGCGGCGCCTTCATCCTGGCATTCCTCGCCATCGTGGTGGGCTCGGCGCTCGCGCTGTACGCCTGGCGGGCACCGAAGATGGATTCCGACGCCGGCTTCAAGCCCCTGTCCCGGGAGACCTTCCTGCTGCTGAACAACGTGCTGCTCGTGATCACGGCCACGCTGGTGCTGCTGGGTACGCTTTATCCGCTGTTCCTGGACGGCCTCGGCCTCGGCAAGATCTCGGTGGGACCGCCGTTCTTCGACCTGGCCTTCATCATCCCGATGCTGCCGCTGGCGCTGCTGATCGGCATCGGCATGAATACCGCCTGGCGCAGCGGCGACAAGATGGCCATCTGGCGGCAGGTGCGCGTACCGCTGGCCATCGCCGTGCCGCTGGCCCTGTTCGTTCCCTGGCTGATCTACGGCCGTATCACGCCGCTGATCTTCACGGGCATGCTCGCGGCCATCTTCGTCGGCTTCACCGCCGTCTGGGATCCGCTGATGCGCTTCTTCGGCAAGCGGTCCGGCCCCCGGCAGAGCCGCAGCGTGACGGGCATGCAGCTGGCCCACCTCGGCGTCGGCATGTTCATCATCGGCGTCGTTGCGGTGATGTCCTACGGCAAGGAAGTCGACATGCGGGCGAGCCCGGGTGAGACCATCCAGGTGGCGGGTTACGACTTCACCATGCGCGGACTGCGCGAGGTGCAGGGCCCCAACTACGACGCTATGGAGGCGGAGTTCGAGGTGCGCCGTGACGGCGAACTCGTCACCGTTCTCACCCCCCAGAAGCGGGTGTACCGGGTGCGCCAGAGCCCCATGACCGAGGCGAGTATCGACGCCGGGTGGCACCGGGACCTGTTCGTCGCGTTGGGTGATTCGCTGGGCAACGGCGCCTGGAGCGTCCGCATCCAGTACAAGCCCCTGATCCGCTGGATCTGGTTCGGCTGTGCCGTGATGGCGCTCGGCGGCATAGTAGCCATGACCGATCGTCGCTACCGGGTGCCGGCGGCCGAGCGGCGGGCAATGGAGGCGGCCGCGGAGGGCAGGGCGGCAACATGATTCGCTACATCCTACCCATTGCCGTATTCCTGGGGCTGCTGATCGCCCTGATGGCGGGTCTCGGCAAGGACCCGGGCGAGCTGCCCTCGCCGCTGATCGGGCGGGATTCGCCGACCTTCACCCTGCCGGAACTCAGCAACCCGGAGGAGACCGTGTCCGACACGGACATCCGCGGCGAGGTGGCGCTGGTCAACGTCTGGGCGAGTTGGTGCGTAGCCTGCCGTCAGGAGCATAATTTCCTGATGGCCCTTGCGCGTTCCGGTACCATCCCCATCTACGGGCTGAACTGGCGGGACGAGCGGCCGGCAGCACTGCGCTGGCTGCGCGATCTGGGCAACCCGTATACGGCCAATGCCTTCGACGGCGACGGCCGGGTGGGCATCGACTGGGGGGTCTACGGCGCGCCGGAGACTTTCCTGCTCGACCGGGAGGGGCGCGTAATCTACAAACACGTGAGCCCGCTGACCCCGCAGGTGTGGCGCGAGGAATTCGAGCCGCGGATCGCCGAGGCGAGGAAAACCGAGACCGGGACATCCGAGGCCAGGAAATCAGGTTCGTGAAATTGCTCAAAACAGGTTGGTTGGCGCTCCTCATGGCGCTGACGGTGTCGGCTTTCGCCATCGACAAAGGCCCGGCCTTCGAGGATCCGGCCACGCAGGCCCGCTACGAGGAGCTCATCGACGAGATCCGCTGCGCCACTTGCCAGAATCAGTCCATCAAGGACTCGAACGCGATGCTGGCCGAAGATCTCCGCCGGGAGATCCGCGAGATGATCTCCGAGGGCAAGTCGAACGACGAGATTCTGGTCTTCCTCACCGACCGCTACGGCGAGTTTGTGCTGTACCGGCCGCCGCTCGACCAACGCACGGCCTTGCTGTGGGGCGCTCCCGTCCTGCTGCTGCTCGTTGCCGGGTTCGTGCTGTTCCGGGTGATCCAGCGGCGCACCAGCCTCCCCATCGACGATGAAAGCTAGACGATGAAAGCTAGACAGAGCGGCCGGTCCCCGGCCCGGTGAACTTATGACAACGACGATCTTCTGGGCCATAGCCGGCCTGATGGCGCTGGTTGCAGCGGCCCCCCTCTACCTGGTGCTGCGCAAGGGCAGCGAGGGCAGCAACGGCAGTTCCGCCGGGTTCGCGGCCGTAGTCGCCGTGGCCTTCCTGGGTGCCTCGGTGGGCACCTATGTGTACCTGAGCGATTACGATTTCGACAGCGTCCTCGCCTCGGCGGGGACGAACGACAATCCGCACGCGAGCGACGCACAGGATGCCATCGCGGAGCTGGCCGCCAGCCTGGAGGAAAATCCGGACGACGTCGAAGGCTGGAAATTCCTCGGCCGCAGCTATCGCGCGCAGGAACGTTACCGGGAGGCGGCACGGGCCTTCGAGCGCGCTTACGAACTGGCCGACGACGATCCGGCCGTGATGCTCGATCTCGGCGAGGCCATCCTGTTCGCCGACAGCACGGCCATCACGGGACGTGCGGGTCAGCTGTTCGAGAACGCGCTGCAGCTGGCGCCGAACAATGCCCGGGCGCTTTGGTATGCGGGTCTGGCGGCGGCGAACCGGGGCGAGCGGCTGCTCGCCGCGGACCGCTGGGAGCAAATCCTGGATACTGCGCCGCCGGACGACGTGCGTCAGATACTCGAGAGCAATATTCGCGAGCTGCGTGCCGCCGCGGGTGCCGGGGAGGGCGATGCCGGGGCGCCGATGGCGGCCGCGGCAGAGATGCCGTCGCAGGAAGCGGCGCCTGCCGCCGCTGTCGAGCCAGAGCCCGAGCCCGAACCCGAGCCTGCGGCGCCGCCGGTCCCTGCCGCCGACGTCACGCCGGGCACGGTCCCGCTGCAGGTGACGCTGAGCCCGGAACTCGCCTCCCAGGCGCCCGCCGATGCGCCGCTGTTCGTCTTCGCGCGTACGCCGGGCGTCGGCGGACCGCCGATCGCGGCCGTGCGCCTCCGGGCCGGCGATCTGCCGCTGTCCATCACGCTCAGCGACGCCAATGCCATGATGGCGGGACGACAGATCTCCACCCAGGAGGAAGTCGAGCTGGTGGCCCGGGTCGCGAAAGGCGGCTCGATCAGCGAGAGCGAGGGTGACCTGATCGGCGAGACCACCTACCGCATGGACAGCGGCGAGACGGCGCGGCTCGTGATCGACCAGGTCGTCGGCCGCTAGGACGCTTTCCGGCCGGCAGATCGCCGGCCTTTCCCCTATCAACCGTCGCTCAGTCGTCGATCGAATTGTCGCTCGACTGACGGCCGATCCGTCAGGTGGGTCAGCCGGATCAGCCGGCCGCGGCGCGGGCGCGTTCCAGCATGCGCCGCCGCGGCAGCCTGACGTCGGAGATCAGGCCCAGCCTCTCCATCCCCCGCAGCAGGACCCAGGTCAGGTCGAACTGCCACCATTCGAGGCCGTGGCGGGCCGAGTAGGCGAACTTGTGGTGGTTGTTGTGCCAGCCCTCGCCGAGCGCCAGCGCGGCCACCAGCCAGTTATTGGTGCTGGTGTCGCCGGCGTCGAACGGGCGGCTGCCCCAGAGGTGGCAGACCGAGTTCACCATGAACGTCGCGTGCCACAGGGCCACGGTGGCGATGAACCACGCCCAGACGAGCATCTGCGCTCCGGAGGTATCCACGCCGAGCGCGGCCAGTCCTGCGCCGAGGGCATAGATGGCGGCGCCCTGGCCGAGCACGATCCAGACATAGTGCTGTTGCAGGAATTTCAGCTCCGGCACGCGGTAGAGGTCCCTGGCATTCGCCCCGTTCTCGCGGAAGCTCTCGGCGGACAGCATCCAGCCCATGTGCGAGCGCCAGAAACCCTGGGTCCGCGGCGAGTGGATGTCCCGGTCCGTCTCGGTGTAGCGGTGATGGCTGCGGTGGTGGGCCACCCACCAGAGCGGGCCGCCCTGGGTGGCGAGACTGCCTGCGAGAGCCAGCATGAACTGCACCGGCCGGCCGGCGCGAAACGACCGGTGCGCCAGCAGCCGGTGATACCCGGCCGTGATGCCGAAACCGCGCACGAGGTAGAGGATCAGCGCCGCCGTCAGCGCGGCCGGGCTGACGCCAGTCCAGAACGCCCCCAGGCAGCCGAGGTGGAAGATGCCCATGCCGACCAGTACGGCGCGGGCCTGCTTCTGCGCAGCCGTCAATGCTCTCTCCTCTGCCAGTCTTTGCGCCGGTCCGGCGGGGTGGTTGCATCCGCCGTCGCCGCCTTGTCGAATCCTCGTAGGGAAGCGGCATGGTACCGCATGGTTTCGAGGAGACCGGCACTATGGATGCAATCGGGCGAATCCCGGCGGCGGCGCAAGCGCGCCGGCGCGTGTTATCGGGGCTGGCGTCGCTGCCCCTGATCTTTACGGCAATGTTATTGGCAATGGTATTGGCGACCGGTCAGGCTGTAGCCGACGCCGACGCGTCGGACGGGCCGGCAACGGACGGCCTCGAGGTGGTCGGCCAGGGCGAGTACAACTGGTTCGGCCTGCGCGTCTACCATGCCTCCTTCGCGACCGAGACCGGCCGCTTCAGTGACTGGACGGACACCGAGCGGGCCCGCTTCGAGATCTACTACCACCGCGACGTGAGCGCATCGAAGCTGATCGATATCGCCCGGGAGGAGTGGGATCGCCTCGGTGTGGAGGCGCCGCCGCGCTGGTTCGGCTGGTTGCAGCAGCTGCTGCCCGACGTCCGGGAAGGCGACACGCTGTCGTGCCTCGTGCTGCCCGACGAGCGTACCGTCTTCTATCACAACGGCGAGAAGACCGGCGAGGTGGCGGAGCCCGACTTCGGACCCGCCTTTCTGTCCATCTGGCTGCATCCGGAGGCGCGGGCGGCCGACCTCAGACGCGCGCTGCTGGGGGAGTCCGGGCGCAGCTGATCGGGGCGCGCCGACGCGCTCGGCGCTTTCAATGAGGCCCGGCCTCGGGCATCCTCCGTGACTCCCGCGCACAGCCCGACGGAGTCCCGTGGAGGCGATGGACACGATGGCCGCAATGGGCCCCGAGCTTCTGACACTCGCATTGCCCGTGCTCGCCGCCGGCATCGTCGCCGGCTTCCTGGCCGGGCTGCTCGGCATCGGCGGCGGCATCATCATCGTCCCCGCGCTGCTGGTGGCCCTCGCCGCCACCGATACCGCCGGGGCGGTGACGATGCACGTCGCGGTGGCGACCTCGCTTGCCACGATCATCCCGACGTCGCTGTCCTCGAGCCGCGCCCATTGGCGGCGAGGATCGGTCGACGTCGAACTGGCGCGTCGCTGGGCTCCCGCCGTCTTCCTCGGTGCCTGTGCCGGCGTGCTCATCGCCGATCGCCTGCACAGCGATACCCTCACTGCCATCTTCGCCGTCATGGCCGTCATCTTCGGCGTGAAGATGTGGCTGCCGCTGGACGACGTGGTGCTGCGAGACGGAGTGCCCCGCGGCGGTCCCGCGCTTTCCCTGCCGTTTTCGATCGGCGCCTTGTCCACGCTGATGGGTATCGGCGGCGGTACTTTCGGCGTCACCGCCCTGAGCCTGTTCAACCAGGCCATCCACCGTGCCGTGGGCACCGCGGCGCTGCTCGGGTTCGTGATCAGCCTGCCTGCCACCGTGGGCTATGTGCTCGCAGGCTGGGACGAGCCGGGCCGGCCGCCGTTCAGCCTGGGCTACGTCAACCTGCTGGCGGTGGCGCTCATCATCCCGGCGACCATCCTCATGGCGCCCCTGGGGGCCGCCGTGGCGCACCGGCTGAGCCGGCGGTGGCTCAGCCGGCTGTTCGGGGTGTTCCTGGTCGTCACGGGAATTCGACTCGGCATGGAGGTGTGGCCGTCATGACAGAAAACTCGAGCGTGCTGGTGGAGCGAGAGGACTACGTCACGCTGGTGACCCTGAATCGACCCGCCCATCGCAATGCCGTCGATCGGGATACGGCGGCCGCTTTGCTGGCCGCCTTCGAAGCGTTCGAACGGGATCCGGAGGCACGGGTGGCGGTGCTGACCGGGGCCGGCGGCTGCTTCTGCGCCGGCGCCGATCTGAAGGCCTTCGCCGCGGGCACCGGCAACCGGGTGGCGGCGGACGGTCCGGGACCCATGGGACCGACGCGCCTGCAACTCACGAAACCGGTGATCGCCGCGGTGGAAGGCCATGCGGTCGCCGGGGGACTGGAGCTCGCGCTCTGGTGCGACCTGCGGGTGGCCAGCCGCGACGCCGTCTTCGGCGTCTTCTGTCGGCGCTTCGGCGTGCCTCTCATCGATGGCGGCACGGTGCGCCTGCCGCGCCTGATCGGCCAGAGCCGGGCGCTGGACATGATCCTCACCGGGCGCGGCGTCGGCGCGGAGGAGGCGGCGGATTTCGGGCTGGTCAATCGGCTGGTGGGGCCCGGTCAGGCCGTCAGCGAGGCGATGGCGCTCGCCAGGGAGCTCGGCGCGGCGCCGCAGACCTGTCTCAGGAACGACCGCCTGAGCGCGCTGCGGCAATGGAGCCTGGATGAAGACGGCGCGATGGCGCTGGAATTCGCCCTCGGCCGCGCCACCCTGGACAGTGGCGAGAGTTCGACCGGTGCCCGGCGTTTCGCGGCCGGCGCCGGTCGCCACGGCGCTGCCGCCGACGGAGATACCGAAGCCGGGACCGATTGACAGCCGTCAAGGCGGCCCGCTCCGCTCGCTGACACGCCGGACCCGTCGTTGGGGAAGGCGGTGCCGGGCCGTCGTCATGTTAGGATCTGGCGCTCCCATCCGACCCCGAGGAAAACGATGCAAGCCGGTTGGAAAACGCTCTCGGCCGCCTGTGCGGCCCTGTTGCTCGCGGCCTGCGGCGCCGACGAGGCCCCGCAGCCGCGGCCTTACGACTCCACGTACGAACCGCCTTCCGCCGGGCCGGTGCTCATCCGCGGCGCCACGGTCCTGACCGGGACCGGCCAGCGGCTCGAAGAGGCCGACGTGGTCCTGCGCGACGGGCTGGTGGCGGCAGTCGGCAGCGGGCTCGACGCGCCCCGGGGCGCCCGCGTCGTGGAAGCGGAGGGGCGCTGGGTGACCCCGGGCCTCATCGACGTGCACTCCCACCTCGGTGTCTATCCCTCGCCGGCCCTGGCCGCCCATTCGGATGGCAACGAGATGACCGCG
The DNA here is from genome assembly GCF_040706535.1 of Lentisalinibacter orientalis. Lineage (NCBI taxonomy): Bacteria > Pseudomonadati > Pseudomonadota > Gammaproteobacteria > Woeseiales > Woeseiaceae > Lentisalinibacter > Lentisalinibacter orientalis. The sequence goes on along the minus strand of NZ_JAPDRJ010000003.1, from coordinate 249,403 downwards.
CCGGTGACGGCCGAGGTGTGGGCGGAGCATGCGGTCTGGCCCCAGGACCCCGGCTTTGCCACCGCACTCGCGGGCGGCGTCACGACGCTGCAGATCCTGCCCGGCTCGGCAAATCTGATCGGCGGGCGCACCGTCACGCTAAAGAACGTCCCCTCCCGCACGGTCCAGCAGATGAAATTCCCGGACGCTCCGCACGGCCTGAAGATGGCCTGCGGCGAGAATCCGAAAGGGGTGTACGGAGAACGCAACCAGGCGCCGTCCACCCGGATGGGTAATGTGGCGGGTTATCGCAGGGCGTGGATCGAGGCCGCCGCGTATCTGGAGAAGCTGGAGGCAGCGGCAGCGGGTGACGGGGAGCCGCCGGCGCGGGACCTGGGCCTGGAGACGCTCGCCGGTGTGCTGCGGGGCGAGATACTCGTGCACAACCATTGTTATCGCGCCGACGAGATGGCGATCATGCTGGATGTGGCGGAGGAGTTCGGCTACCGCGTCACCGCCTTCCACCACGCCGTGGAGGCGTACAAGATCGCCGATCTGCTGGCCGAGCACGATGCCTGCGCCGCCGTGTGGGCGGACTGGTGGGGTTTCAAGCTGGAAGCCTACGACGCGGTGCGGGAGAACGGTCCGCTGGTGGACGCGGCGGGCGGCTGTGCGATTATCCATTCCGATTCCGACGAGGGGATACAGCGCCTGAACCAGGAGGCCGCCAAGGCCATGGCAGCGGCCAACCGGGCCGGCATCCCGGTCGAGCCCGAGGTGGCCATGACCTGGCTCACCCGCAACGCGGCCCGCGCCCTCGGCGTCGACGACGTCACCGGCACGCTGGAGGCCGGCAAGATGGCGGACGTCGTGATCTGGAGCGGCGACCCGTTCAGCGTGTATACGCGGGCCGACGAGGTCTACATCGACGGCGCGCTGGTCTACGACCGCACGGACCCCGGGCGCCAGCCGGTCACGGATTTCACGCTCGGCACCACTCGGCGGACAGGAGGCCCGGAATGACTCGCACGAATCATCGGAGAGGACGCCTGCTAACGGCACTCTGCCTCGCGGCTGCCATGTCCGCCCCTGTCGTCGCCTCGGCCACCGGTTCGGACGGCGGGTCGAGTGACGGGTCGAATGGCCGTTCGAATGGCAATATCCCGGTCGCGATCACCGGCGCGACGGTCCACACGATGGGCCCCGAAGGCACGCTCTCGCCGGCCGTGGTGCTGATCGAGGACGGGCGTATTGCGGCCGTGGGTACGGACGTCGAGATCCCGGCCGGGGCCCGGCGGATCGACGCCGCCGGCAAGGTGATTACACCCGGGCTGTTCGATCCGGCCAGCGTGCTGGGCGTGGAGGAGATCAGCCTGGAATCCACCACGGTGGACCACGTGCAGCGGGGTGAGCGTTATACGGCGTCCTTCACCGTAGCGCCCGCCATCAATCCGCGCTCCACGCTGATCGCGATCAACCGTATCGAGGGTGTCACCCGGGCGCTGGTCGCGCCCACGTCTTCCGCGCCGGACGAGGCGGGCGTACGCAGCAGCGTCATCTCCGGCCTGGGCACCGTCATCTCCCTGTCGGGCCATCCGGATTCCGTCACGAGGGAACGCGTCGCCCTGTTTGCGAGGCTCGGCAGTGCCGGCGGCGCGGTCGCGTTCGGCTCCCGCGCGGAGGCCCTGCTGCGGCTGCAGAGCGCGCTGCGTGACGCGGCGGAATACGCGGACAACGCCGAGGCTTATGCACGGGGCGAGCGCCGCACGCTCAGCGTGAGTGCGGAGGACCTCGAGGCACTGCAGCCCGTGCTCGCGGGCGACCTGCCGCTGGTGGTCAACGTCGAGCGGGCGAGCGACATCGACGCGGCGCTGGCGCTGGCCCGCGCACACGGCCTGCGCCTCGTGATCTCGGGCGGGTCCGAGGCCTGGATGCGGGCCGACGAGCTCGCCGCCGCGGGCGTGCCCGTAATACTGAATCCGCTCGCGAATCTGCCCGCCGACTTCGATAGGCTGGAAGCCACCCTGGAGAACGCCGCGCGGCTGCACGAGGCGGGGGTCACCCTCGTTTTCTCGGCCGGCGACAGCCACAACCCGCGCAACATGACCCAGGCGGCCGGCAACGCGGTGGCCCACGGGCTACCCTGGCACGAGGGACTGCGGGCCATCACCCGGGCACCGGCCGAGGTCTTCGGCCTGGGCGACGAACTGGGCGCGATCCGGCCCGGCCTGACCGCCGACCTGGTCGTCTGGGACGGCGACCCGCTGGAAGTCACCAGCTTCCCCGACCAGGTCTTCATCGACGGCGAGGCCGTGCCCATGCGGAGCCGGCAGACCCTGCTGCGCGACCGGTACCGTGATCCGGCCGGCGCGCCGGACAGCGGCCTGCCGCCGGCCTACGTGAGGCCGTGGACCGGGGAGGAGTTCTGACGGACCGCTGTGCGTCTGCGTCAGGGGGGAGCGAAAGCGCCGCCGGTGCGGGCAGGCGGAGCGGCGGGATTGCGGGCCTGTTCGCGGCCGTTCTGCTGGCTGCCGCAAGCATTGCCACCCTGGCGGTGCCCGCCGCCAGGGCCGAGCTGCTCATCGAGGGCATCGAGGGTGAACTCCTCGGCAACGCCCGGTCCTTCGCGGGCCTCGCGGACGAGCCCTGCGACGCGCCCGCCTGGCGGGTGCGGCGGGGTTTCCGCAACCTGGACCAGGAGATTACCGACGCGCTGAGGGCGCTGGGCTATTACGGCCCGACCTTCGAGAAGACGCTGGACCTGGAGCGTGAAGGCTGCTGGCTGGCGACCGTGGTCGTCGATGCCGGGCCACGCACGCGCTACCGGGAAGTGGAGGTCCGCATCGGCGGGGCCGCCGAAGAGGATCCGGCTTTCCTGGTCGAAGCGCGGGAGGGCCGTCCGCGGGAAGGCGAGCCGCTGCATCACGGCGACTACGCAGCGTACAAGGATCGCCTGCGCATCGCCGCCGCGGAGCGGGGTTACGTCGAGGCGGATTTCACGGCGGCCCGTATCGACGTGTGGCCGGAGCAGCAGGCGGCCGACGTCACCCTGCATTTCGCTTCCGGGCCCCGCTACCGGGTGGGCGAGATCACCGTCGAGCAGGACTTTCTCGAGCCGAGTCTGGTGCGCGCGTTCCTGGACCTCTCGGAGGGAGTCCCTTACGACGCGGCCCTGGTCAGCGACGCCTATCAGGCCATGCTCACCAGCGGGTATTTCCGCAGCGTGCGTATCGAGCCGGACCTCAGCGTCTCGCCCGACCACCGCATCCCGGTGACGGTGCGCCTCACGCCGGCGACCCGCATCGAGTACAACGTGGGCATGGGGGCTTCGACGGACGGCGGCCTGCGGCTGCGAGGCGGCTACGAGAACATGCGCGTGAACGACCGGGGCCACCGCCTGCGGGCCGAGCTGCTGGCCTCGGACGTCGAGTCTTTCCTCACGGCCAGCTACCGCTTGCCCGTCGGCGATCCCACGGTCGAGTGGCTGAGCTACAACGCGGGCCTGCGCAACGAAGACACCGATACGTCGGAGACCGACAGTGCGACCTTCGGGGTAAAACGCGTGACCAAGCTCGGCGGCGACTGGCTGCGCACGGAGGGTCTCGAACTCGGCTACTGGGATTATCAGGTGAGCACGGACAGCGACGACAGCGTGCTGGTCCTGCCGTCGCTCGCGTTCAGCCGGGCCCGGTTCGACTGGGACGTCAATCCCCGCCGCGGCTACAGCGTGGGAGTGGAAGCGAGGGGCACGCACCAGGCCATCGGGTCCACGACCAGCTTCGTCCAGTTCTCCGGCTACTTCCGCTTCGTGTATCCGCTGGGGCCGAAGGGCAAGCTGATCGCAGGCACCGAACTCGGCGTGACGATGAAGAGCGAACTGGACAAGCTGCCGCCCGAGTTTCGCTTCTTCGCCGGCGGCGATGCCAGCGTCCGGGGCTACGGCTACCAGACCCTGGGACCCACCGACGAGGAAGGCAACGTGGTCGGCGGCACCCGCCTGGCGACCGCACGCCTGGAGTACGTCCACGACCTGTTCGGCAACTTCGCCGGTGCGGTGTTCGTGGATGCCGGCAACGCGTTCGACCAGCTGGACTGGTCGCCCAGCGTCGGTGCCGGCATCGGGCTGCGGTGGCGCTCGCCGGTCGGGCCGCTGCGCCTGTACCTCGCCCATCCGTTCGACGACCCGGATCGCAGCGTGCGCCTGCACATCGCCCTGGGGCCCGACCTCTGATGCGCGTGTTCCGCGGCATCCTGTACCTGCTGATCGGCCTGATCGCGGCCGCCGTCGTCCTGACGGCACTGGTGGTGGCGACGCCCGCCGGCCTGCGCCTGACCCTGGAGGCGGCGCAACCCTATCTGCCGTCGGCGCTGGAACTGGGCGAAGTGGACGGTACCCTGGCCGGGGGCGTCGTGCTTCGCGGCGGCGCCTGGCGGGGCGAGGGGGTGACCGTCGAGATGCGGCAACTGGAGCTGGAACTCGACCCCTGGCCCCTGATCCGCCGGGACATCCGGCTCGAGCGGCTGCGGGCCCGCGGTGTCTCGGTGACCGTCGCGGAGGGGGAGGCGGAGGAGCCGCCGGAACCCGGCGGCCGGTTCCGGTTTCGCATGCCGGTACCGCTCGCCATCGAGGACGGCCGACTGGAAGACGTACGGGTGAGCGGTCCGGGCTGGTCCCGCTCGGCCCGTGTGATCGACCTGGCGGCCGGGATGCGTGACAGCCGGCTGGAGGTGGATCGGCTGGTCCTCGATAGTGACTGGCTGGGTCTGGATGCCAGGGGCGAGGCCCGGTTCGTGCCGCCATACCGGCTCCGGCTGCTCGCGGACTGGCGCTACGGGGGCGACGAGGCCGGGCCGGCTCTGGCGGGGTCGGGCCGGATCGAGGGCGACGCCGACGCCTGGACGGTGACGCACCGGCTGAGCGAGCCCGAAGAGGTGCGCACGGAAGGCACCGTGGAACTCAACGAGGCCGGCTTCCATGCCCGGCTCCGGAACGAAGTGGCCACCCTGGAGTTCCCTGTGGGCGGCGGCCGGGTTCTTGCCGTGGTCGAGGGTCGCGTCACGCTGGAAGGCTGGCTCGACGCCTACACGGCCGAGGCGCAGGCACGGCTGACGACGGACGGCGTCCCCGCCGTGAACGCGCAGGCCGCGGGCCGCGGCAGCCTCGAGTCGCTGGAGGTCGAGCGCCTGCGGCTCGAGAGCGAGGCGGGGAGTCTGGAGGCGGAGGGCCGCCTGGGTCTGCTGCCTTCCCGGCGGTGGGACGTGGCGTTTCGCCTTCGGGAACTCGCGACCGGCGCATGGGGGGCGCCGCTGCAGGGGACGCTCTCGGCCAGCGGCCGCAGCACGGGCCGATGGCCGGAGGGAGCGACGCCCGAAGGGATACTGCGAATCGAGGAACTGACCGGCCGTTATGGGGGCGAGCCCCTGGCCGGACGCGGCGAAATGGAGCTCGGCGAGGGCGGCAAGGCCACCGCCCGGGGCGTGGAATTCGCAGTCGGGGACAATCGTCTCACGCTGGATGGGCGCCTGGCGCCGGAGCCCGATCTGGGCCTCACCGTGCAGGCACCCCGCGTGGCGGCGCTCTGGCCGGCCTTGCAGGGCGATCTGCGCGGAGAGGTGGCGCTGTCCGGTTCTTTCGCCGACCCGGCGCTCGACGGAACGCTCGAGACCGATGGTCTGCGTTGGGACGGCCTGTCGATCGGGCCGTCCAGTCTGCAGGTGACTCCCGCGGCCTCGGGCTCACGGTTGCGGCTCGTGGCCGCGCAGGTCGAAGCCGGTGCCGTGAGCCTCGCCTCGCTGCGTGTCCGGGCGAATGGCGCGCCAGATTCTCACGAGTTGGCGCTGGAATTGGAAGCGGATTCCGGAACAGCTGACCTGCAGGCCACCGGCGGCCTGGCTGACGGGGGATGGTCGGGACAGCTGCGCGCCCTGCGCATCAGCCAGCCGCAATTCGGCGACTGGCGGCTGGACGAATCCGTCGCCCTGGCCGTGGCGCCACCGGCGATCACACTGGGCCGCGCCTGCCTGACCGGCGAGGGGCGCGGCACCCTGTGTCTCGAGGCGTCCCGTGATGCGGAGGCCGTCCGGGTAAATGCGGACGTCCGACGGTTACCCGCCGCGCTGCTCGCACCGCTTTTCCCCGCCGGCTCGCGTTTCGAGGGCGAAGCTGCGGGTCGGACCGATCTGACCTGGCAGGCAGGTGTCCTGGACGGCGGCGCCGATCTGACCGCAGAGGACGCCCGCATCGAGGTCATGCTGGACGAGGACCGACAGACGGAGCTCGAAATCCGTTCCTTCACCGCCAGGGCGTCGGTGGAGCGCAATGCCGCCCGCATCGAGGCGAACCTGGACCTGGGCGAGCAGGGCGACGGAGAGGCACGGCTGCAGACGGCGGACCTGTTCGATCCGGCGGCCCCGGTGGATGGCCTCCTGCGGCTGGACTTCCGCGATCTCTCGATGGTGCCGTTGCTGGTGCCGGAACTGGCCCAGGTCCGGGGCCACGTCATGGGGCGGGTCGAGATATCGGGCAGCCGCCGCGAGCCGCGCCTCGGCGGCGCGCTGCGGCTGCGCGAGGCCGGGTTCCTGTTCCCCGACGCGGGCATCGAGATCAGCGAGTTGGAGCTGGTGGCCCGGCAGGACCAGCCGGGCGTGGTCGACTACGAGGGCAGCGCGCGCTCCGGCGAAGGCACGGTGCGCATCCGCGGCACGACCCGGCGCGCGGACGAGGCGGGCTGGGTCAGCCGCTTCACGGTGGAAGGGCAGGATTTCCTCATCGTCCGGCTGCCGGACATGCAGGCCACCGCGAGCCCGGATCTCGACATCCTGCTCGACGAGAGCCGTCTCGAGGTGCGGGGCACCATCAATGTGCCGGAGGCGGACGTCACGCTGCGCGAATTGGGCGGCGATGCGGTGCGCACGAGCCCGGATGCGGTGGTGCACGGCCGCACCGAAGCCGGCGCGGCTCGGCTCGGCCCGACATTATTCGTCGAGGTGGAGGTGGCCCTCGGGGATGCCGTGCGTCTGCGCGGGTTCGGCCTGGAGACGGGTCTCACCGGATCCCTGCGACTCACGGGTGGCAGCGAGCGGCCCTGGCTGGGATTCGGCCGCCTGAGCCTCGTCGACGCCCGTTACAAGGCCTATGGTCAGGAACTCACCGTCGAGCGCGGCGAGCTGGCGTTCTCGGGCCCGCTCACCAACCCTACGCTGGATATCCGCGCGGTGCGCGATACCGGCGAGGTGCTGGCCGGCGTGCGGATCGGCGGCACCGTGCGCTCGCTCAGTTCCACGGTGTTCTCCGAGCCGCCGCTGCCGGAAGCCGAGGCCCTGTCCTATCTGCTGACCGGCCGGCCGCTGGCGGGCACCACTTCGGCCGAGGGCGACGTCCTCAACCGGGCCGCGCTGTCGCTGGGGCTGTCCCGGGCCGGCGCCGTCGCCTCCCAGATCAGCCAGGAGGTGGGCCTGGATATGCTGGCAGTGGAGGGCGGTGCCGACGACGGACGGGTGCTGGCCGGCAAGCGCCTCAGCGAGGACCTCTACCTGGAATACGCCTGGGGCATCTTCGACTCCATCGGCACGCTGCTGGTGCGCTACGACCTGAGCGACCGCCTGCGGCTCGAGTCCCGCTCGGGCGAGCAGCATGCCGTGGACCTGATGTACCGGGTGGAGACCGACTAGGCCGTCGCTGCTTGCGGCGGCGCGCGGCACTGCCTACCATGCGCTGCGGCAGCGCCCGGCGGCCGCCGGCGCCTGTCACTCGTCACTGCGAAGGAAGAATCCATGGCTCTGCCCGAACTGCTGCAGGGGAACCTGCGTCTCCCGGTCATCGGTGCGCCGATGTTCATCGTCTCCACCCCGGACCTGGTGCTCGCCCAGTGCAAGGCCGGCATCGTCGGCGCCTTCCCGGCGCTGAACGCGCGGCCCCAGTCCATGCTGGACGAATGGCTGGACCGCATCACCGGCGAACTCGATGCCTACCGCCAAGCCAACCCTGACAAGCCGGTGGCACCGTTCGCCGTCAACCAGATCGTGCACGCGAGCAACGACCGTCTGCAGGCGGACATGGAGACCTGCGTGAAGTACCGGGTGCCCATCATCATCACCAGCCTGCGCCCGCCGAGCGAGGTGGTGGACGCCGTGCACGGCTACGGCGGCCTGGTTTTCCACGACGTCATCAACCTGCGCCACGCGCGCAAGGCGGCGGAGCAGGGCGTGGACGGCATCATCGCCGTCTGCGCCGGCGCCGGCGGGCACGCGGGCACCCTGAGCCCGTTCGCCCTGGTCAAGGAGATCCGCGAGTTCTTCGACGGCACCGTGATCCTGTCCGGGTGCATGTCGAACGGCGGCGACGTGCTCGCCGCCCGGGCCATCGGCGCGGACCTGGCCTACATCGGCACCCGCTTCATCGCCACCGACGAGGCGAACGCCATGCCGGACTACAAGCAGATGCTGGTGGACAGCGCCGCTTCCGACATCGTCTACACGTCGCTGTTCAGCGGCGTGCACGGCAGTTACCTGAAGCCCAGCGTGGCCCGGGCCGGCATGGATCCGGACAATCTGCCCGAGGCGGACAAGAACGCCATGGATTTCGGCAGCGGCGGCAACACCCACAAGAAGGCGTGGAAGGACATCTGGAGCGCCGGGCAGGGAGTGGGCAGCATCCACGAGGTGTTGCCGGTGGCGGACCTGGTGGAGCGGCTGGCCGACGAGTACGCCGAGACCAAGCGCCGACTCGCGGTCGGCTGACGGGCGCGCCGCGCATCGAGCTGAACGCCGGGGCGAGCATGCGGGATGCCGGTCGCCCCGCTCATGCCCTATACTGCAGGGGAGCCCGCCAGAGACTCCGCACGGAGCCCGGGCTCGATGCAGAGGCAATCATGCTCATTCTTGCGCGAAAGGCCGGTGAATCCATCCGCATCGGCGACGACGTGAAGGTGACCGTGATCAGGGTGAGGCGCAACGAGATCAGGCTCGGATTCGAGGCCCCTTCCGACGTGAAGATCCGCACCCCGGAGCAGGACGCCGAAGAGGGCCGGGATTCCGGCACCGACGCGGGCGACGAAGAGTAGGCGGACTCCCGCCCGCGGCATGACCAGTCTGTCGGCCCTGATCATGGTAGCCCTGGGCGGCGCGGCCGGGGCGCTGGCGCGCTTCGGCCTCACGGTGGCCTTCCAGCGCCAGGCCATCGTATTCCCTTTCGGCACCCTCGGCGCGAACCTGCTCGGCTGCCTGCTCATCGGCATGCTGGCGGAAATGGCGGCCCGTACCGAACTCCTGAGCGGTAACGCGCGGCTGCTGCTGGCCACCGGCTTCTGCGGCGGCTTCACCACGCTCTCCACCCTCACGCTGGAACTGGTCCAGTACGTGCGCGGCGGTTATCTGCTGACCGCCGCGGGCTACTTCGCCCTCACCTTCGCCGGGGCTTTCGTGAGCTTCTTCGCGGGACTGGCGCTGATGCGCTTGCTGCTGCGCGCCGGCTGACGCGCCCTCAGCCGGCCGCCGCGCGCAAATGTTCGAGGATGGCCGGCAGCGCGCGGTCATGTTCGGGCTTCATCAGCACCGAGCGCAGCACCGTCACCGACTCGTCGTCGAACTCCATGCCGGGCCACCAGCGGGCCGCCAGCAGCGACGGCAATTCCATCAATGCGAGGTGCAGGCCGCTTTCGGCTGCGCGCTCGAAGCAACGCCGCGATGCCCGACTGACGGCACCGGCAGTCGCAGCCGACGGCGCCCAGACGACGATGTCCAGGTCCGGCGGCATCAGCGTCAGGAACGCCGGGTCGTCGGCGAGTGCCCGGTGCAGCGCGACGGCGGCCTGCCGGCAGCGCGCCAGCCCGGCGGCGAACTCGCCGCCGGGCTCCGGCGGCAGCAGGCGCTGGGTGGCCCACAGCGCGACAGCGGCGGCGCCGGCGCGGGAACACTCCAGGCTGATCTCGCCGAGATGCAGATCGTCGGAGGTGAAATAGGTATAGGCCGACTCGTGGCGGTAGTGGACGGCGACCGCCGGGTCGCGGAACAGGATGCAGCCGCAGCCATAGGGCTGCAGGCCGTGCTTGTGCGGGTCGATGACGATGGAATCGGCCCGGTCCACGACGGCAAAGGCGCGGACTGCCGGCGGGGACAGGGAGTCGAGCAGGCGGAAATAGCCGCCGTAGGCGGCGTCCACGTGCACCCGCAGGCCGTGACGCTCGGCGATCTCCAGGATCTCGGGCAGCGGATCGGTGCTGCCGGTGCCGGTCGTGCCCAGGGTGGCCACCACCGTGCCGATGCCGCCGGCGCGGACGGCCGCGTCGAGGGCGTCCGGGTCCATGCGCCCGTGGGCGTCGGCGGCCACCTCGGTAAAAGGCATCCGCAGCACGTCCGACAGCCGCCGGTGGGTGTAATGGGCCATGGCCGAGGCGGCGATGCCACGGTCCGGATGCCTCTCACGGGCGATCCACAGTGCCTCCAGATTGGCGACCGTGCCCCCGCCCGTGAGGTGCCCCAGGTGCGTGTCCCAGCCGAACATCGCCGCCAGCTGCCCGACCGCCTCCTTCTCCATCGCCGAGCTCGCCCGGCCGCCGTCGAGGGCGTGATTGTTCGGGTTGACGGTCATCGCGAGGGCGTAGGCGAGGCGCGCCGCCGGGTGGGGCGGCTTCAGCATCTGGCCCGCGTAGAGCGGATGATGGTAGGGGAAGTTGTCATGGAGGCGGCGCGCCGTATCCAGCAGCACCTGCACGAGGGCCGGATCGGCCGCGGGATCCTCCCGCTGCGGGTCGGCAGGCAGACCGGCGGCGAGTTCCGCGGCGGCGCGGGCGAGGGCCTCGAGTTCCTTTTCGGTGTACATCGGCGGGGTCTCCCGGGAACGGTGGCGGGACAGTACCGGGCCTCGTAGTGCGTCGTCCAGACATTGGTCGCGCACGGGAGCCGGTTTATCATGTGTCCCATGGACCTGATTGCGCTGGCCGTCCCGTTCTTCATTCTCGCGCTGCTCGCCGAAGTGGCGATCGATCGCTGGCGCGGCACCGGCTACTACCGTCTGAACGATGCCATCGGCAGCCTCAGCACCGGCATGCTGAGCACCACCATCGGGCTGTTCACGCGGGTGGTCAATATCGCCATCTACGCGTTCGTGCTGGATTACTTCGCGATCGCGACCCTGGACATGGCGCTGTTCGATTTCAGCCCCGCGGGGCTGGCCATGTGGGCGGGCGCGCTCCTGTTCTGGGACTTCTGCTATTACTGGGTTCACCGCTTCGGCCACGAGATCAGCGTCATGTGGGCGGCACATGCGGTGCATCACCAGAGCGAGGAGTACAACCTCTCGACGGCGCTGCGCCAGACCAGCTCCGGGTTCCTGCTGAGCTGGATCTTCTACCTGCCGATGTTCCTGGTTGGCATCCCGGTCGAGGTCTTCATCACCGTGAACGCCATCGACCTCATCTACCAGTTCTGGGTCCACACCCGCCACGTGGGCAAGCTCGGCTGGGTGGACCGGGTGTTCGTGACGCCGTCGAATCACCGCGTCCATCACGCGCAGAACGAGCGCTATATCGACAAGAACTACGGCGGCATCCTGATCCTGTGGGACCGGCTGTTCGGCACCTTCCAGGAAGAACTGGACGAGGAGCCGGTGGTCTACGGCGTGCGCAAGCCGCTCAGGAGCTGGAATCCGTTTTACGCCAACCTGCACGTTTACCACGACCTGTGGCAGGACGCCGTGCGCACCCGCCGCTGGCGCGACAAGCTCGGGCTGTGGTTCCGGCGCACCGGCTGGCGGCCGCCGGACGTGCGGGACGAGCCGCGGGGCAACGTGGTGCCGGAGCAGTTCGAGAAGTTCGATCCGACCCTGCCCGCGGGGGCGCGAACGTATCTGCTGGTCCAGTTCGTGCTGGCGGTGCTGGCGTCCTCCGCCATCGGCGCCGTCTTCACGACCGCGGCGCTCCCCACCACGCTGGTCCTCTGCCTGCTGTTCTGGTTCCTGGTCTACAACCTCGCCTTGATCAACGAGGGGCGGTCGAGCGCGGTGCGGCTGGAACTGGTGCGCCTGCTCGTAGCCGTCCCTCTGGGCGCCCTCTGGCTCGCCCAGGCCGAACCCGCCTGGTTCGCCGAGCCTGCGGTCTGGCCCGCAATCGGGGGCTACGTGGCCTTGTCCGTCGTCGTGCTCACCAGGATGCCGGGGTTCGGCCACAGCGCAGTAACCGAACAGGCATTAAGCTGATATTTCATAAAGATGCCGATGATTCCTGAGACGCTTTCTAGATCGAGGCCGTCTGCCTGCCGGATGCCTGCATGAGCGCCAGGCGAAAATTCTGGGGCTGGGGCTTCGAGGGGCAGGGACCCACCGCAGCGGAGGCGGAGACCGTCCGCCGGATGACCGGCGCGCGCTTCGGCGGCCTGCCGGAAGCCCTGTCGGTGCCGCAGGCGGCGCAATTCGAGCTGCCGGCGCCACGGCTGCAGGTGCCGGACGGTCTCGCAGAGCGGGTCAGCACGGACGATGCCGACCGTCTTGCTCACGCGATGGGGCAGAGCTACGCCGACATCGCCCGTGCCTTCCTGAGGCAGGTACCCCATGTGCCGGACCTGGTGGCCTACCCGCAGGACGCGGCGGACGTGGAGCGGCTCCTGGAGTGGGCCGACGGGGAAGGGGTGGCGGTGGTCCCTTTCGGCGGCGGTACGTCCGTCTGCGGCGGCGTGGAGCCCGACGTGGGCGACGATTACCCGGGCGTCATCAGCCTGGATCTGTCGCGCATGAACCGGGTGCGGGCGGTCGACCGGCAGGACCGCTGCGCACTGATCGAGGCCGGCGCGCGGGGCCCGGAGTTCGAGGCGGCGCTGAAGCCGGAAGGACTCACGCTGCGGCATTTCCCGCAGAGTTTCGAGCTGGCGACGCTGGGCGGGATGATCGTCACCCGTTCGGGCGGCCATTTCGCCACGCTGTATACCCACATCGACGAGTTCGTGCAGAGCGTGGAACTGGTGACGCCGCGGGGCCGGATGACCACCCGACGGCTGCCGGGGAGCGGTGCGGGGCCCCAGCCGGAACGCCTCGTCTGCGGCTCCGAAGGCATCCTGGGTATCGTGACGGCCGCCTGGATGCGGCTGCAGTCGGTGCCCCGCCACCGGGCCTCCGCCACCGTGCGCTTCGACGGCTTCGCCGCGGGTGCCGAGGCGGTGCGGCAGGTGGCAAGAAGCGGACTGAACCCTGCAAACTGCCGGCTGCTGGACCCCGGCGAGGCGCTGATGAACGGTGTGGGCGACGGCCGTTCGGCGCTGCTGGTGCTGGGATTCGAGAGCGCCGATCATCCCCAGGAGGCGAACCTGGCCCGGGCGCTGGAGATCTGTGCCGAGGCGGGCGGGGAGAGCTCCGCCGGTCGTGAGGGCGGCAGGAGCGACAGCAAGGGGGAGGGGGGCCGCGACGCCGCCGCCGCGGCCTGGCGGCAGGCATTCCTGCGCATGCCCTTCTACCGCGAGGTGCTCGTGCCCCACGGTGTGATCGTCGATACCTTCGAGACCGCCTGCACCTGGTCGGCGTTCCCGGACTTCCATGCGGGCATCACGGCGGGCATCCGCGAGGCCATTCGCCGCTCGACCGGCCGTGACGGCGAGATCACCTGCCGCTTCACCCACGTCTATCCGGACGGGCCGGCTCCCTACTACACGCTCTATGCGGCCAGCACGCCGGAACGCATGCTGGCGCACTGGCGCGAGATCAAACTGGCGGCCAATGCGCTGGTCGTGGAGGGCGGCGGCACCGTCACCCATCACCACGGCGTCGGCCGCGATCATCGCCCTGCCGGCTACGATCGGGAACGGCCCGATCTCTACGCCGAGATGCTGACCGGCGCGAAGCGGGCAGCCGATCCCCGGGGCATCCTGAACCCGGGTGTCCTGCTGGGCCGCCAGGGCGGCGTGCTGGCGGACGCGCAGGAATGAGGCCGTGATCCCTCAGCGGGTCACCGCGCTCCTCACGGCCCTGCTGCTCGTCGCGGGCTGCGCAGGCGATGACGGGGACGATCCGGCCGCTGCGGCGAGCGATCCGGTATCGCTCGCACTTGCGGCCGAGGCCCGCCCCGCCGCGGACCGGGAGCGGGACGCCGCGCGCAAGCCGGGCGAGGTGCTCGCCTTCTTCGGCATCGAGCCCGGCATGACCGTGCTGGACGTCTTCTCCGGCGGCGGGTACTACACTGAGATCGCGGCCCGCATCGTCGGACCCTCCGGACGTGTGATCGCCCACAACAATCAGGCCTACCTGGACTATGCGGCCGAGGAGATCGCCGCACGCTATGCGGGCGGGCGGCTGGCCAACGTGGAACGCCTGGACGGTCCGGTGAGCGACATCGAGCCGGAGGCGGGGAGCGTCGACGTGGCGCTGCTGATCCTGGCCTATCACGACATCTATTTCCGACCCGACGACGGCTCGTGGCCGCGCATCGACGGGCCCGGGATGCTGCGGCGCATCCGCGAGGCGCTGCGCACGGGCGGCATCCTCGGCGTGGTCGACCACGCGGGCAGCCCCGATATCACGATCCCGGAGATCGGCCGGCTGCATCGCATCGACGAGGCGCGGCTGGTGCGCGAGATCGAGGCCGCCGGCTTCGAGCTGGTGGAGCGCAGCGACGTCCTGCGCAACCCGCAGGATACGCGCCTTGCGCCCATGTACGACCCGGAGATACGGGGCCGCACAGACCGCCTGGTACTGAAATTCCGCAAGCCGGAGTGATGTAATCGGGGCGGGGCCCGGTATGTGAACCGGTTCACGACAGCCCACGCGCCGCGCGCCATACACTGCCGATGGTAACCGTACCAGGGGCAGGACGCTGTATCCGGATCCGCATATCGTCAGTTCTCTCACCGCGGGCGCGGCATTCGCCGCCGCGTTCCTGCTGACCAGCAAGTGCTGGCTGGTCGCCGGCGGGCTGTTGCGCAGGCCTTCGCCCCTTGGCGAACGCATACGCAGCGAACCGGGTGACGAGTTCCGGCGCCAGCTCCGTGACGCGGACGTCCGCGCGGCCATCCACCTGGCCGCGGCATTCGTCCTGCTGAGCGTCTTCGTGGCACTGTTCTTCGCCGGCACCGAGCGCTGGTGGTCCGACCTGCATCCCTTGGCCTGGTGGCTGGTGTCGCTGTTCCTGGCGGCGGTCGCCGCCTACGAGGTGCGGGTGCTCCTCGGCCTGCTGCAGACGCGGCGGCGGGCGGCGCGCTCGCTGGATGCCCATATCGCCACGGCACAGCGCCTGGAGTACGTGGCGGTGCGTGGGAACTATCTGTTCCACTGCGTACCCGTCGGCGACGAGCGCATCGACCACGTCGTGCTGGGCACGAACGGACTCTACGCCGTGCACGTGATCGACCGGCCGCCGACCGGGGAACGCACGGCCCGCCTGGAGGCGGGCAGCGTCGTGTTCGGGCCCGAAGGTGGCGAGCGGCACGCTCTCAAGGACTGGCGGGGCGTGGTAGCACGGCTCACCCGGGAACTCGAGGGCGGGCTCGGTCGCGCGCTCACCGTCCGCTCTGTGATCGTCGTGCCCGGTTGGGAAGTCCTGGCCGCGGAGGAGCGTGACACCCTGCTCGTGAACCAGTCCGGCCTCACGATGATGACCGGCTGGCGGGACCAGCGGGCTTTCCTCCTCGACGAGGAGGTGGCGGAGCTGGAACGCCTGCTGTCGCAGCGCGTGAGCGCCTGATCAGCGCGGCCCCAGCAGCATCCGTACCTCCAGCCCCGTGTGCTTCCAGGAGCGCCAGGCGATCAGGAAGAAAGCCTGCATCAGGATGGCGAAATTCCACTCGATCACGTTCTCGGCCTGATCAGGATCGGGCAGGACCGCCTTCAGCACGACGTTCGTCAGACCCATCGCGAGCATGCCGGCACACAGCCACAGGATGATGAGCGCGTGCAGCCGGATGCGCCGGTCGGCCCGCTTAGCCGCGCTGGCCAGCATGTCCCTGGCGGTGAGCAGTTGGGCAAGCGCGGTGAAGGCGAAGAACACGTAGATACCGTAGCGGCGCATCAGCCGCTGGAAGTCGCCCTCGGTGCCGAGAAAGGTCACGTACACGCCCAGGAACACGGCCCCGATCACACCCAGCCACAGGATTACGGCGCCGCGGGTCTCCGGCTCGCCGCGCAGCAGGTTCAGCCAGCGGTGGTTGATGACCCAGAACAGGATCAGGGTCGCCGCCGTCGGCAGCATCACCAGGCGGAACAGGTAGATGGCCGGCGGATTGCGGCCGGCGGCGCTCACCGAGGTGCAGCCCTCGAGATAGGGGATGCAGTTCGGGATGGTCTGCGCCTGGATGCTGATCACGAGGCAGACGTTGACGACCAGGATCGGCAGCACGCCGACCAGCAGGGCGGGCAGCGTGACCGGGTCGGGGCGGCCGTAACGGATGGTGTCCATAGTGCTCATAGTTCGTCCATGGTAAGGATGGCTGCGGGCGCGCGATAGCCGTGCCCGTCACTCCCGGGGCGGGCTCCGCCGCAGGGACTTGACCGTCCCGCGGCGCTTCTTCTCGTCGACACGCCGCCGCTTCGCCGCCGGCCCGGGCCGGGTGGGAATGCGTGGCTTGCGGGAGACGCTGGCGCTGCGGACGAGTTCGCGCAGGCGCTGGACGGCCTCGCGCCGGTTCTGCCGCTGGCTGCGGTGTTCCCTCGCCTTGATGACCAGCACGCCTTCGTTGCTGATGCGCTGGTCGCCGAGGCCGAGCAGCCGGCGCTTGACGTTGCCGGGCAGCGACGAGGCGGGGATGTCCAGGCGCAGGTGGATGGCGGTGGACTGTTTGTTCACGGCCTGGCCGCCGGCACCGGCGGCGCGCACGGCGCTCATCTCCAGCTCGTCGTCGGGCAGTACGATGTTTTCCGTCAGTCTGACCATGCGGCAGCGTGCCTCAGAGGTAGGGGGAGAACAGCCAGGCGAGCGCATCCCGGAAGCGCACCGGCACCGAGCGGTCGGCGATCTCGCGGTAGCCCACTGCCCTGGACCGGGCCCGCGTCACTTCCATGTGTTCGATCATGCTGCGTGCGAAACTCGAATCGAAAATCTCGACGGCCAGCTCGAAGTTCAGCCGCAGACTCCTCGGGTCCACGTTGGCCGTACCTATCTGACAATAGTCATCGTCGATGAGAAAAAGTTTCGTGTGGACGAAGGGCCCCGGCTGGTAGTACACGCGCACGCCCCACTGCAGCAGTTCCAGCAGCGAATTTCGTGTGGCCCAGTGCATGTAGATCAGGTTGTTCTTCGCCGGCAGGATGACGTTCACCTCGATGCCGCGTATGGCGGCAGCCTGGAGCAGGGCCACCTGTTCACGGGAGGGCAGGAAGTAGGGCGTCATGAGCCAGACGCTGCGCTTGGCGTCGGCGATGGCGCCCTGCATCACCAGGGCGATGCGGTCCAGATCCTCGTTGGGCCCGTCGGTGATGACCCGGCAGCGCTTTCGTCCCGGCGCTATGGACCAGTCGGCCTCAAGCGTCTCCTCCGGCGGCTCGCCGGTGGCGAAGAGCCAGTCGTCCCAGAATGCGTCGGCCAGCTGGCGCACCACGGGGCCTTCCAGCCGGAAGTGCATGTCCACGACCCGGCGGCGGCCGTCCTCGCCGACGACGTGGCGGTCACCGATGTTCATGCCGCCCGTGTAGCCCACGCGGCCGTCGGCCACCAGGATCTTTCGGTGCGTGCGCAGATTCAGGTGCAGGGTCGGCGGCAGCAGGCGCGGCGGCAGGAAGCGGGCCGCCGGCAGTCCGCGGCGGGCGAGGAGCCGGCTGATGCGCGGCCAGGAGTAGAGCTCGCCGATGCCGTCCACCAGCACCCGGACGGAGACGCCGCGGTCATGCGCCGCCGCCAGCGCGTCGACGAAGCGGCGGCCGGTGACGTTGTTCTCGAAGATATAGCTTGAGAGCAACACCTGACGTTCGGCGGTGTGGATACTCTCCAGCATGGCGGGATAGGCTTCCTCGCCGTTGTGCAGGGCGCTGACGCTGTTGCCCTCCAGCAGCGGACGCAGGGAGACCACGGCGCCGATATGACCGCGCCCCGGTTCGTGCTCGGCCAGGTCCTCCTCGGTGATGATGTCGCCGCTCTCGTAGCCGATGCGGAAGTGGCCGCCGCGCAGCTTCTTCGCCCGCGTCCGCACCCGGTTGATGCCGAACATGTAGTAGCCGAGCGGGCCGAGGAACGGGATCGCCAGACAGACCACCATCCAGCCGAGCGCGGAACGGGGATCGCGCTTGTACAGCAGGGCATGTATGGCTCCGATGACCGCCAGCAGGCCATGAAGGGCGACGGCGAGCCAGCGGAGGAGCAGATCGGGAAGCTCCATGGCAGTATTCTCGCCCGCCCGGACAACGCGGGCAACGTGGCGGGCGTCTTCAGACCACGCCGTAGGCCAGCATGGCTTCCGCCACCTTGCGGAATCCGGCCCGGTTGGCGGCGTCGAGATAGTCGATGCCGCCGTCGTCCTCCATCTCGTGAGTGCACTTGTCGTGGATGTCGCGCATGATCTCCTTCAGGCGCCGGTCCACCTCGTTGCGCGGCCAGCTCACCCGGGCCACGTTCTGGGTCTGCTCCAGCCCGCTAACGGCCACGCCGCCGGCATTGGCGGCCTTGCCCGGCGCGAACAGCACCCGATGCTCGCGGAAGCACTCGATGGCCTCTTCGGTGCAGGGCATGTTCGCCCCTTCCACGACGGCCATGAGCCCGTGCTCCACCAGCGCGGCGGCCGCCTCCGCGCCGATCTCGTTCTGGGTGGCGCAGGGCATGGCCACGTCGCAGGGCACGCCCCAGGGCGCCTCGCCCTCCGTGTAGACGATGCCGCTGATCCTGCCGTCCAGCTCCGCCAGGCGCCCGCGTGCGCGGAACTTCAGCTCCTTGATCTCGTCGAGGGCCTCGGCCTCGAGGCCCGCCTCGCAGCGGATATGGCCGTGGGAGTCGCTGAGGGTGACCACTTTCGCGCCTTCCTGGATGGCCTTCTCGGCGGCATACAGGGCGACATTGCCGGCGCCGCTGATGGCGATCCGCTTGCCCTCCAGGGGTTCGTCGGCGCGCTCCAGCATGTTGCGCAGGAAGTACACTGCGCCGTAGCCGGTCGCCTCCTTGCGCACCGCGCTGCCGCCGTAGGACAGGCCCTTGCCGGTCAGAACGCCCTCGAACTCGTTGGTCAGGCGCATGTACTGGCCGAACATGTAGCCGATCTCGCGGCCGCCGACGCCGATGTCTCCCGCCGGCACGTCCACGTCGGGACCGATGTGGCGGAACAGCTCGGTCATGAAACTCTGGCAGAACCGCATCACTTCCCGGTCCGACTTGCCCTTCGGGTTGAAATTGGAACCGCCCTTGCCGCCGCCCATCGGCAGGCCCGTGAGGCTGTTCTTGAAGGTCTGCTCGAAGCCGAGGAACTTCAGCACACTCTGGTTCACCGTCTTGTGGAAACGCAGACCGCCCTTGTAGGGACCGATCGCGCGATTGAACTGCACGCGCCAGGCCCGGTTCACGTGCACGTTGCCGCTGTCGTCCTCCCAGGTCACGCGGAAGACGATGATACGGTCCGGCTCGGTCATGCGTTCGAGTATGCGGGCCTGGCGGTAGGCGCTGTTGGCATGGACCAGCGGCATCACCGAGCGGGCGAGCTCACAGACGGCCTGGATGAATTCGGGCTCGTGAGCGTTGCGCTTCTCCAGTCCCTGCATGAACGCCTTCAGCATCCTTTCCGGCTTCGCGCTGTCCATTAATCGGCCTCCTTCTCCCGGTTGCTTGACGGCTGCGGTCACGCGGTACTATACCAACAGGCACAGGTACACGCGGCGCGAGCCGGGACAGGGAGAACGTTATGAACATGGACATGAGCTGGCCACGAAATACGCTGGCCGCGGCGGCCGTACTGCTGCTCGCAGGCTGTGCCACCGGTCCGCGGGAAGCGAAGCCCACCGACGTCGCCGCCGACGATCCGGAGGCGGTCCGTTGCGTGCAGCTGTCGCGGGTGGACCGCACCAAGATCGTCGACGACGAGAACATCTTCTTCTACATGAAGGACGGCACGATCTATCGCAATCAGCTGCCGCGCGCCTGCCCGGGACTCGCCCGGGAAGAGCGCTTCATGTACAAGGTGCCCACCGGCCGACTGTGCGATCTCGACATCATCACCGTGCTGACCGACTTCGGGGGCGGCCTCAGGCAGGGGGCCGGCTGTGGGCTCGGTCGCTTCCATCCGGTGGACCCGGAGGAGGCCGAAGAGCTGATCGAGATCCTGCAGCGGGACGAGTAGGCGGACGTCAGGCCGGCGCTTGCGTCGGCGGCGCCTCGTCGTCGGCGAGGCGGAAAGGCTGCGGATGCTCCGCGAAGATCCGCTCCATGATGCGGGTCTCCCGGTCCTCGATGGCCTGCAGGAATTCCTCTGCGCCGTCCATGGCACGGAAGGCCCTGAAACCGTCTTCCAGGAAGTCGTGCAGCGCGCCGAAGCCCGCCAGATGGGCCGGGCCGTGTGCCATCCGGATCAGGGTGTAGATCATCGGCAGTTTCACCAGGCGCTCCAGATCCCGGCCGGCTTCCAGGATGAAGCCGATCTGGCGCTCGCGGTCGTCCCGGCGACCGACGGTGCGGTAGGCCTCGGCGTAACTCTGCTCGTCGATCATGGTGCCCGCGCCGAGCGCCCGGGTCATCTCGCCGTCAAGCTCCTGGCTCAGCACCTCCAGTTGCACGGCCATGCGCATCGACTCCTGGGCCTGGGCGGGCAGCATCCGCTTCAGGATGGGCGAGGCGCGTTCGAGCTGCGTGTCGCGGGGCAGGTAATCCTTGTCGGTGTAGAGTTCCTCCAGGAAGAACTCGACGCCCGGACGGTAGCGCTCGCGCTCCTGCAGATCCGCGTAGGTGCGCTCCAGGCGTCCCGCCTGCCAGCGCTGCAGTGCCTGGAGTTCCTCCTGGAGGCCGGGGTCGTCGCTGAACTGGGCGCGCAGACTGCGGTTGCGCACCAGCAGTTCGTCCAGGCTCATCCGGCTGATTTCTTCTCCGCTCATGTCTCCGATATGGCGCCGCACGCGCCCGGCTCAACCCGCGCGCATTGTCCCGGTTTTACGGCGGCGTTGCCAATGCCGATGGCGGCGTGAGCTGCGCCTCAGAACGGCTTGGTCGCGCCCAGGAAGGCCACCGAGGCGATGCCGATCCAGTACACGTAGGCCATGCCGCGGCCGATGGCCAGCTCCGAGGACAGCCGCTGCTCCAGCGCCGGATTCGGGCCCTTCTCGGCGAGCTCGCGGAAGAT
Source organism: Lentisalinibacter orientalis (assembly GCF_040706535.1). Lineage (NCBI taxonomy): Bacteria > Pseudomonadati > Pseudomonadota > Gammaproteobacteria > Woeseiales > Woeseiaceae > Lentisalinibacter > Lentisalinibacter orientalis. The sequence goes on along the minus strand of NZ_JAPDRJ010000003.1, from coordinate 228,208 downwards.
CGGCACCCAGTGGCGCATGATGAAACGCAGGCCCAGGCCGATCACCAGCAGCAGGCTGTAGATGAGCACCTTGGTGGAGTACCAGTCGGCGCGGAAGGGCCAGTCCGTGAGATACGACCAGATCGCGGCAAGGAACAGCGCCGGGATCACGACGTAGCGGATGGCCTCGTCGATTTTTGTCAGCCGCAGACCGCGGTCGGTGTCCCGGTAGACGAACGCCGCCCAGGTGAGCGACAACCACGCGAAGGCGAGGATCCACACGACCCACAGCCAGCCGCCGCCGTAATCGTGCACACCCAGGTTGAACCCCATGTGCAGGCCGAGAGGCAGCAGCAGGATGATGCCCGTGCGGGCGAGGATATCGATCCGGTAGGCGGTCTCCATGTGCCGCCGGCGCTCGTCCAGTGAGAGTTTCGGATTCGCCACGTTGTAGGAGGTCTGGAAGACGCCCCACTCGCCGCCCAGCCAGTACACCATCGCAAGGATGTGAAGCCAGCGCAGGACGGACTCCGGATTGATGTACATCGCTCTCCCCGATTTTCTGTTCCGGACTCTCGACGGTATCCCACGGCATTTAAGCAGCAACGGGGAGGGCCCGGCATAGTGGCAAACCGAAGGCCGGCCGGCCGTTGCAGGGGGCCTGAGACGGTTGGTCGAGGCCAAAATTGCGCGGCGATTTGACATCATGCCGTGCCGGAACGTGTCGGGCTCTGCCCACGATTGACACTCTGTCGGCACCGTGCGACGCTCGGCCTTCGTTTGAAAAAGGCACACCGTCCGAAAGGGCGGGTCGCAAAGCCACCGGTCCCCGGCCACCGCCGGGACAGCGGAGCTGCCAGACGGAAGCGCGATGCGGCGTCCTGCCGCGCCACGCCCATCCGGGCCATCCTCCGCTCATTCCCGCACCGGGACCGGTGACCAGCCACGTGCCGCAATTCGTTGGCGGGACCCGTCCCGCGGAGGAACGAAACCGATGAGAGATGCAGTCAGCCACGACCGGGTCCGCGACTGGATCCACGGCGATATCCATGGCAATGGCCACGGCGACGTTCGACAAAGCACGCCACGGCGCCCCGGACGCCGCACGCCCGCGCTACCGGTGGCCAGGCCGGAGAGTCCGGAGGCACTGCGGGACCTGCTGCAGACGGGCTCGGGCATCCCGGCACCGCTCCGCCCGATGGGCGCCGGCAGCGCATCGACTCCCTGTTCGGCCGCAGAAGGGGGCACGGTGATCGATATGACGGCCCTCGATCGGGTCCTCGAGGTCGGCGACGAGCATGTCACCGTGCAAGCCGGGCTCAGGCTGCAGCGCCTCGCGGACGAGCTGGCGGGCTACGGGCTCGAACTCGCCGGCGGCCACGACCTGATGGGCCGAACGGTCGGCGGAGCGGTGGCGGGCGCCTGCATCGGTCCCGGCACCGGCGTGGGGACCCGCCTGTTCTCGAGTCAGGTCGTCAGCATGAAGGTGGTCACCCCCGAGGGCGGCGAACTCACCGTCGATGCGTCCCGTCCCCACCTGCTCGACATGTTCCGGCTGAGCTACGGCCTGCTCGGCGTCATCCACGAGGTGACGCTGCGGGTGCGGCCCATGAGCCCCTTCACCATCCGGCGGCGCCGCTGCAGCACCGCCGAGCTCGCCGCCGTCACCGACCGGCTGCTGGGCTCGAAGCTGGGCCTGCGCTTCTACCTCCTGCCGTTCCGCGATCAGGTATATCTCGAGCTCCGGCGCAACGGCGACGAAGATACCCACGTCAACCGCCTGCTGTGGAAGATCAAGGACTGGGGCGAGAGCACGATCCTGCCGGCGATGACCAGCTCCATGTCCTGGATCGTACCGATACCCGCGCTGCGCTACGGCATGATCGACCGTATCAACGGGGCGGGTCAGACGCTGTTCAGCGCCCCCGTCCACGCCGGCAGCGCGGCGGTGGAGCAGGGCGGGGACCGTGCGGGGTCCCGGGGCGGCCGCCGGCTCGCCTGTTCCAGCTGGTGCTTCCCGGCGGCCGAGTTCCCGCTGATCGTGCAGGCCTATCGGGAATTCTGCCGCGACTACTACGCCCGCACCCGTTTCCGTTGCGACATGCCCACCGTCGGCTACCGCCTCGCCCAGGACCGCAGCGCGTTGCTTTCGCCCTCGTTCGACGGACCGGTGTTCGTACTGCGGGCGGTGAGCACGCCCCGTCCGCAATGGCAGGACTTCGTGCTCGAGTTCGCCGATTTCGCCGAGAAGTGGAACGGCATCCCGTTCCTCGACCAGACGGACGGGCTGTCGTCCGGCCAGGTGGCCGCCTCGCTGGGCAGCCGGCTCGAGTTCTTCCGCAAGATGCGCCGGCGGCTCGACCCGGACGGCCGCTTGCTGAACCCCTACCTGGCCCAGTTCTTCCTGTAGGACGGCCGGGGCGGGCCCGGGTCGGTCCTGGGATGGGCCTCGGATGGCCCAGGGGCGACGTGGCGCCGCGCGTCAGCCGTAGGTGCGGTCGAGGTAGTCCACGATGTCGCCGGACTCGGCCAGCTCGGTATCGGTGTTCGGGTCCACCAGGTAAGGGATGGAGACGCGCCCGGCGCGGGACTTCAGCGCTCGTCGGTTCTCGAGCTCCGGCTGGCCTTCCATGCCCAGCGCGTCGCGAACCACGGGTGGCACCCAGTCGCTCGCCTTCGTGCGGCCTGCCGAGCGCAGGATGTAGGGGATCTCCAGTTCGCACAGCCGCTCGCGGACCACACGCGCGAACGGGCTCGACTCGAAGCTGTAGAGCTCAAGCAGGCGTTCCGGGCGGCTGGCGGAGGGGCGTGCCCGGGTGCCCGCAGTGAAGCGCGGGATGCCGGCCAGTGTGGACGAGAACTTCTGCAGGTTCTGCGCCTGCCAGCGCAGGGGCACGTCGCGCCGGCCGTAGGTGACGAACAGGTATTCGATGATATCCGCTGACTCGTACATGCTGGCACCCGTGTTCGGGTCCACGAGGAACGGGAACTGCGCCTTGCCGCCCCGGGCGAGCACTTCGGGCCGGAAGCGCTCGCTGCCCTTCGGGCAGGGGTAGATGACCGCGTCCAGATCCAGCTCCGTCAGCACTTCCCGGACCAGACGACAGAAAGGGCAGCCCTCGAACTCGTAGAGCTCCAGCATCTTCTCCGGCTTGTCCAGCGCCGGGCGGGCCTGGATGCCGTTGAAGCCGCGGAGGAAAGAGGTGGCGGTGGAGGAGAGGACGTCTAGCGTGCGATGGATCATCGGGGCTCCCTCGGTCGTGGCAGGGTGGCGGTGCAACGCGATGATGCGGGGGCGGCGCGGCGGACGCAATACGGGGGCGCCGCCGCCGGATCGGCTCAGGACGAATCCTGGCCCTCGTCCTTGCGCCGTTCCCCGGTCGGCGGCCGTTCCCGGCTGCGCCGGCGGCGCAGGACGAAACTCATGCCGAGGGTAACGAACAATATGCCCAGAATTGCGATGACAGGCAGGATCAGGGCGACGGGCACGTAGTAGTTGCTGATTTCCATCGGCCGGACCGTAGCGCGTACCTCCTGCGGCCCACATTGCGGTTTCTCAATGCGCCCGCCCGGCAGCCGGCGCGACGCAGCCGTCGGCCTCAGTCACCGTTTCCCGACACGCCTATACCCCGATTCCGGTATTGGTGGCAGCACTGTCTGCCGCCACACTGAATACGGAGACAGGAGACATCTCCCGCGAGGGGATCGACTGTCGCCGGAATCAGGATGAATCGCTGCAAAGGGGACGCTGGATAATGTCCGGGATGACGCAGACCATCGATACGACGGAGAGGATCCCCGAGAACCGCTTGCTGAAGGACTCGGGGTACGCGGATCCGACCGCGGGACCCAACGGCGGTCCCGTCTCGGTGTCCTCCGACCGGCATTTCGGGCCTGAGACCACGTTGCTCCGACAGGGCAGCAGGGCCTCGAGCGTGTACGTCATTCACGACGGTCTCGTGAAGCTCGTCCGGCACCTGCCGAACGGGCGCGCGCGTATCGTGGGCCTTTACGGGCCCGGCTCCGTTCTGGGCATGCCGGTCATGGACGGGAACGAAGCCGTCTCTCCCCACAGCGCCGTCACACTGGGTCACGTGGACGCTCAATGCTGGCCGTCCAGCCACCTGCGCCGTCTGCGTGACGAACGGCCGCACCGCTACATCGATCTGCTGGAGTCGCTGCACGGGCACATCCGCCAGGCGGATGTGTGGATCACCGAGTTCTCCACCGGCCGCATCAGAAGCCGTGTAGCACGGCTGATCCTGTATCTGGAGAGCGTGGAGGACGGCCTGCCGGACGGCGAGGTGGAACTCCTCACCTGCCAGGACATGGGCGAGGCACTCGGGGTGACGCCCGAGAGCGTCAGCCGTGTCGTCGCGGAGCTGAAGAGGGACGGCGTCCTGCAGCCGGTGCCGTCGGAGCAGGGCGAACACTTGTGCTGCGACCGGGAGAAACTGCGTTCGCTCGCTCGGGATTGATCTCGCGCCGGCTTATTGCCGGCTGAACCACGCCAGTAACCGGCACACTGCTTCCCGATCCGGCAGTGTGAAGGGAGCGATGGTGGATTCCGGGGAGCGTCCGACCGAGATTCCGATACCGCGCTCGTCGATGGCTGCGAACGCGTCCTCGTCCCGAACGTCGTCTCCCAGGTAGACCGGGACCACGGACCTGTCCCCGGCCACCCCCAGTATTTCGAGCAGCCGCTGCAACGCTTCGCCCCGGTCCCAGGCCGTACCCGCCGCAGACTCCGCCCGGTGCACGCGTCGACCCTCCGGCAACTCCACCTCCCGGCCGTCACTCGCGGCATAGACGATGCCGGGCACGTCGAGCTCGCCGCGCAGGTTCTCCAGATTGCATTCGCTGATCACCGCCGTCGGATAACGTCGGGCCAGCCGCGCGAGGAGCCGCTTCAGCAGTCCGGTCAGCGGATCCTCGGCCCGAAGTCCCGCTTGCGAGGCCAGCGTGCCCTCGTAGTCGACGAAGAAGGCCGGGACGGCGTCTCCGAGACGCGCTTCCAGCGCCTCCAGTGCCGGACGATCGAGCGGCGCTGCAGCTGCAATTTCGAGTTCGTGCAGCCAGCGGTCATCGAGGACGGTGTCGGCACCCAGATGCGACAGCGCTTCAGCTCGCTCCTGCCGGCCCCGGTTGAGCGCGATCACCCGGCCGCACCCGGCCTTGCGGGCCGCCCTGATCCCGGCCGCGGAGTCTTCCACCGCGATGCATCGCCGGGCCGGAACATCCAGTTCACGGGCCATGGCGATCAGGAAGTCCGGCGCCGGCTTCGGCGACAGGGAGCCCCGCGCCGCATCCCCTCCGTCCAGCTTCGCGTCGAACAGTTCCAGCGCCCCGGCTGCCGCCAGCACCGCTATGCAGTTCCTGCTCGCCGACACCACGGCAGTGCGCAGTCCCCGCCGGCGGAACTCCGCCACGAGACCCAGCGCGGAGCCCGCCTGCTCGATGCCCCGGGCCTCAAGCAGCGAGAGGAAGATGTCGTGTTTCAGTGTTGCCAGCGCGTGGATGCTTCCGGTACCCGGAAGGTCGTCCGGCGTGCCCGGGGGCAGGCGGATGCCGCGCGCCGCGAGGACCGCGGCCGCGGCGTCCAGGCGCGGCCGGCCGTGGCAGCAGGCGGCGTATTCGCTCTCGATGGAGAACGGACGCCCGTGCTCCGACCCGGTCACGTGAAACAACCGGTCGAAGGCGTTCTTCCACGCCCACGCATGGAGCATCCGGGCGCCGGTCAATACGGCATCCAGATCGAATATCACTGCAGCGAAGCCGGCCGTCCGCAGTGATGCGCCGCTTTCGGCCGTGCGGGGCTCCAAGTCTCCCTCCTTCCGTTTCTCACGGCAGGCGCAGGGGGCAGCGCCGGACCTCCCGGCATGGCGGTGGCGTGCCGCGCCGATTTGCTTCACAAGTAAGTGTCGGAGCCGCGCCGGAGGGCCGCATTGCGCTTCGTCAATACTGGTCAGGTTCCGCACCGAAGGGGGCGACGGGGTATCCGCAAGGGGCGCGAGAGCCGGAGTGAAGGGCCGATGCTGCGCGGAGGCTGGAGCGAGACAGTCCCCGTGGATTCGGTTAACCTCCCGGCAGAATGCCTGCCCGCACGCCCCTCCCGAAATGGCCGACACTGAATATCGAGCGTGAGTTCGAGGGCCGTGTCTGCGGTATCGACGAGGCGGGCTACGCGCCCATCGCCGGTCCGGTGGTCGCCGCCGCCGTCGTCCTGCCCCCCGGCGCCAAGCCGCGCCGGCTGCGCGGGCTGACCGATTCCAAGCTCCTCACCGCCTACGAACGGGAACGCTTTCGGGACATCATCCTCGGCCTGGGTGACGCTGCGGTAGGCATGGCCAGCGTCGAGGAGATCGACCGCCTCAACATCTACCATGCGAACCTTCTCGCCATGCAGCGGGCGGTTGCAGCGCTGGGCCTGCCGCCGGACGCGGCCATCGTCGACGGACGGGCGGCACCGCGGCTCGACTGCACGGTCAGGACCGTCGTCAAGGGCGACCGGCGTTCGCTGACGGTGGCCGCGGCCTCGGTGATCGCAAAGGTCGCCCGCGACCGCCTGATGCGCGAACTCGCGGCCGAGTGCCCCGGCTACGGCTGGGAGACCAACGTGGGTTACGGCACGGACCAGCATTACCTCGGCCTGCTGCGCCAGGGCCCGACCCCGCACCACCGCCGCAGCTTCGCGCCGCTGACCACGTTGTTCGCCCCGGACGGGCCCGGCGTCGCGCGTTTCCGTTTCGAGGCGGTCGAGGGCATCGCGGAGCCGCGGCGCCCGGAGTTACTGGAACTCCGTCAGGATCTGCACGCCGTGTTCGATGCGAGAGGCTGTCACATCGGGCAGCTGAAGAACCTGCGCGGCCACTGGACGTTCCAGGCCGTGGGCTACGCGGCCGAGGGGCGGCCGGTGCCGGGCGGCGGTCCCTGTGCCGCCTGCCACGGCGAGAGGCTGAGCGCGCCCGCGGCCGCGGCCGTAGCCGAATTACTGGCCGCCCGGCTTGGCTGAGGACCTGCAAACGCGTCAGCTCGCCCGGTTGCCTTCCTCGGCGTAGCTGTTGAGACGATTGTAGAGGGTACGCAGGCTGATGCCGAGCGTCTCCGCGGCGGCGCTCTTGTCGTTCCCGTGGCTCTGCAGCGTCGCCAGGATCAGGGCTTTCTCGGCCTCCTGCACCGACGAGCCGACCCGCACCCGGATGTGGTTCCCCGCCACCGCCGGCTCGCCCGTCAGGGGCGGCAGATGGCAGGCCCGTATCTCGCCGGGGGAGAGCAGGAAGGCGCGCTCGACCAGGCTCTGCAGCTCGCGAACATTGCCCGGGAAGGGGTAGTCGGCGAGGGTGCCGAGCGCATCGCGGCCGAGGGTCTTCGAGCAACCCTCGCGCTCGTTCAGCCGCTGCAGGAAGTAGCGCGCCAGCCCCTCGACGTCTTCTCCACGCTCTCGCAGCGGCGGCATGGCGATGGGGAAGCGGGCGATCCGGTAGTAGAGATCCTCGCGCAGCCTGCCGTCGGCGATTGCCTCGTCCGGCTCCCGGTTGCTGGCGGCGATGATCCGCACGTCGGCGCTCAGGTCTCTCTCGCCGCCCACGCGGCGCAAGGTCGCGCTCTCGAGCACCCGGAGCAGCTTCACCTGATGTTCGGGCTGCATCTCGGTGATCTCGTCCAGGAAGAGCGTGCCGCCGTGGGCCTGCTCGAACAGCCCGTGGTGACAATGGCTGGCGCCGCTGAAGCTGCCCTTCTCGTGCCCGAACAGCTCGCTCTCGCAGAGTTCGGGCGGTATCGCCGCGCAGTTCTTGGCGACGAATGGCCCATCCGCCCGGTCGCTGAAGCGGTGGATCGTGCGTGCGGCCAGGTCTTTCCCCGTGCCACTCTCTCCGGTTACGAGTACCGAGGTTTCGACCGCGGCCACCTTGCGCAGCAGGCAGAACAGCTCGCGCATGATCCCGGAGCTGCCGCGCAGGTCCCCGAACTGGTCGAGCGGGGGAACGGCGACGGCCTTCGCCGCCTGGCGGCGCTCGCGCCGGGGCCAGTCGACCATCTGCCGCAGCAGATCGGTCAGGAACGCCTCGTCGAACGGCTTGGCGAGGAAGTAGCCGGCGCCGCGGGACATGCCTGCGCGGATACGACGGGGCCGGTCCTGCTCGTGCATCAGCACGATCTCGTCGCAGGCCTCCAGGCCGGGCAGATCGAGCAGCTCGAGTACGTCGCCGTCACCGATGTCCAGCGCCAGGAATGCCACCTGCGGCGAAGGGCCGGTCAGTTCGCCGGCGGCGTCGGCACAGGAGTGGCAACGCTCTGCATCGAAACCCTCGCGGGCCAGCACTTCCTGCAGCGCACCGCTGTGGTCCTTGTCGTCGTCGACGATCAGCGCGCGCGGCCGCTTCAAGCCGCGGGAGGGAACCCCGGCATCGCTCTCGTTCGCAGGAAGCTCGGCCGCCGCGAGATCTTCCACGGCCGACGTTACGTTGCCGTTGCGGCGAGCGTCATCGCTGCGGCGCGATCGATTCGATCGATTCATGATCCCCTTTCCCATCAATGGTGCCCAGTGAATGCCGCGCTGCCACGCGGCTATGCCTGCGAACCTGTCATGACGCGCACCGGCGGGCATTGCGATTTGTCAAGCGCGCGGCCCGCTCACGAGCGCCCGGAAGGTGAGGGTATCCTCGGATGTATTCCGCCCGCGGGTGGGGGATACTCATACGTTTGGCAGCGAGGGACGAGGGATTGGGCATCAAGGTCCTGATCGCGGACGACCATGCGCTGATGCGGGAGGGTCTCCGCTCGATACTGACGCGGGAAGACGGCATCGAGATCACCGGCGAGGCGTGCAGCGGGCTCGAAGTGCTGGAGTTGTGTCTTGAGGCGGTGCCGGACATCGTCGTCATGGACGTCGCCATGGAGGATCTGAACGGCGTGGAGGCCACGCGGCGCCTCCGGGAGCGGCATGCGAGCGTGCGTGTGATCGCCCTGTCCAGCCATAACGACAGCCGCCTGATGGCCGAGATGCTCCGGGCCGGGGCATCGGGCTACGTGCTCAAGGAGAACGCCTATACGGAGCTGCGCCGGGCGATGGACGCCGTGAGCCGCGGCTCCACCTATCTCTGCCCCGGCGCCGCGGGCAAGGCGGCCGAGATCATCCAGGATACGGAGGCGCCGAGGGGCTCGGCCTGGGATGTCCTCGGCGACCGGGAACGCGAGGTGCTGCAGCTGCTGGCGGAGGGTCTCACGTCGGCGGAAATCGCCGGGAAGCTGCACATCGCGCCCAATACCGTGGAGACCCATCGGCGCAACATCATGCGCAAGCTGGACCTGCACAACGTGGTGGAGCTGACCCGCTACGCCATCCGGGAAGGACTGACGCGAGTCGACGACTAGCGTCAGCGGGCCACGGCGCCGCGGTCCCCGCTCACAGCGACAGGGTAATGTACACGATCTCCGGGTCGTCCGGCGAGGTGCGGCGCCGGAAGCCGAGGTCCTTCGCCAGCGCCAGCATGCCCCGGTTCTCGCGCAGCACCACGCCGTCCATCTCCTCCAGGCGCCGCTCCCGCGCGATATCGATCAGGCGCCGCAGGAGCTCGGTGGCGAGGCCCCGGTTCTGCCACTCGTCGGAGACGACGATGGAGAACTCGCAGCCCCGGCCGTCCAGGTAGGTCACGTAGCGGGCCACGCCGACCTGCCGCTCGGCGCCGTCGACGTCGGCGAGCGCGATCAGCGCCATCTCCCGGTCGTAGTCGATCTGGGTGAAACGCGAGAGCATCGCCGGCGTGAGTTCTTTCATGGCGTACATGAAGCGCAGGTACTTCGAGCGCTCCGACAGGCTGCTGACGAATGCCTGCTCCAGCCGCGCGTCCTCCGGCCGGATGGGCCGGATCACCAGCGGCGTGCCGTCGCGCAGCACGTGCTCCCCGACCAGGCCGCTGGGGTAGGGGTGGATGGCCATGTGACCGTATTCCCGCGCGGAGGCGCGGCTCTCGCGCAATACCACCCGGGCATCGAGCGCGATGGCCTTGTTCTCGTTGACCACCAGCGGGTTGATGTCGAGTTCCTCGATCCAGGGGAGTTCGCAGACCATGTCCGAGAGGCGCAGGATCACGTCTTCCAGTGCCCGCCGATTGGCCGGCGGCTTGCCGCGGAACTCGTCCAGGTAGCGCGACGCCCGGGTCTCCTCGATCATGCGCCGTACCAGGAAGCGGTTCAGCGGCGGCAGGCCCACCGCCCGGTCGCGGATCACCTCCACCAGCGTCCCGCCCAGGCCCACCGTGATCGCGGGGCCGAACACCGGGTCGTTCATCACGCCCAGCATGATCTCCCGGCCGTTCCGGGGCCGCCACATGCGCTCCAGCAGCACGCCGCCGATGCGCGCATCGGGCATGCGCTCGCCTACCGAGCGCACGAGCTCCCGATAGGCGGTGCCCAGCTCGGCGCCGTTGGCGATACCCAGCCGCACCCCGTCCACGTCCGACTTGTGCGAGATGTCGGGCGAGTGGATCTTCATCACCAGCGGGAATCCGAGCTGCTCGCCCAGGGTGAGTGCCTCGCGCGCACTCGCGGCGGGCACGCTCTCGAGTATCGGGATGCCGAAGGTCCTCAGCAGGGCCTTCGATTCGATCACATCCAGCACCCGGCGGCCCTCGGCGAGGGCGGCGTCGATGATCAGCCGCGCGCCCTCCCGGTCCGGCGTCTCCCGCCGTCCGAGCGGCTCCGGCACCTGCAGCAGCATCTCCTGGTTGGCCCGGTGGGCGGCGGCCGCCGAGAACGCCTCGACAGCCGCCTCGGGCGTCGCGTAGGTGGCGATGCCGCGGGCGCGGAAAGTCTCCCGGCTGGGCTCCATCGAGCGCCCGCCCATCCAGCAGGTCAGCACGGGCTTCTTCGCCTTTGTCACGATGTCCGCCACTGCCTCGGCCACGGGTTCCGGCTGGGTCATCGCCTGCGGGACGAGGATGGCCAGCACGCCGTCGCAGCCGTCTTCCTCCAGCACGAACTCGAGCGCCTTGGCGTAGCGGTCGGCACCGGCGTCGCCCAGCACGTCGACCGGATTGCCGCCGGACCAGGCGCGGGGGAGGGCGCCGTCGAGCTTTTCCCGGGTCTCTGCCGACAGCTGCGCCAGGGGCAGGCGCTTGTCGGCGAGGAAATCCGCCGCCATGACGCCGGGGCCGCCACCATTGGTGATGATGGCGAGCCGCGGCCCGCGGGTGCGCACGCCGAAGTGCAGGGTCTCGGCCACGGCGAAGAAATCCACGTAGTTGTGCACCCGCACCACGCCGGCGCGGCTGACCGCGGCATCGAAGACGTCGTCGGAGCCGACCATGGCGCCGGTGTGGGAGATGGCGGCCTGGCCGGCATCGGCGTGGCGTCCCGCTTTCATCACGATCACCGGCTTGGCCCGGGAAGCGGCACGCACGGCGCTCATGAAACGGCGCGCGTCGTGGATGCCCTCCACGTAGAGCATGATCGCGCGGGTCGCCGGGTCCACCGCCAGGTAGTCGAGGATCTCGCCGAAATCCACGTCTGCCGCCGTGCCGCTGGAGACCACGCAGGAGAAACCGATATTGCGCGGTCCGGCCCAGTCGAGGAGGGCGGTGCACAGCGCCCCGGACTGGGAGACCAGCGCGATATGGCCCTCCCGGGCCATGACCTGGCTGAAACTCGCGTTCAGCCCGGCATCGGGGCGCAGGACGCCGAGACAGTTGGGGCCGATGAAGCGGATTCCGTGGCGCCGCGCCGCGGCCAGCGCGTCGGCCTCCAGCTGCCGTCCCTCCGGGCCCGCCTCGCGGAAACCGGCCGAGAGGATCACCGCCACCGGGACGCCGGCCTGGCCGCATTCCTCCAGCACGCCGGGCACGGCGGCGGCGGGGGTCACGATGACCGCCAGGTCCACGTCGCCCTCGATGTCCAGGACGCTGGCCACGCAGGCATGCCCCTGGACCGATTCGTGGGCCGGATTCACGGCGTGGATGGGGCCCTCGAAACCGCCTTCCAGCAGATTCCGGTAGGTTACCGTACCGAGCGAGCCGGGCCGCTCGCTGGCCCCGATGAGGGCGACCGAGCGGGGTTCGAACAGGGGTGAGATCTCGGCCGTGGTGGCGCCGCGGCGTGCCATCAGTTGCGTCCTTCAGGGTGTGGATGGGAGGCGGAGCGCAGAGGGTAACCGGAATCCGCGGCCGCCGCATCGCCGACGCTGCCGAGGCCGGGCGCTGAGGCCATCCGGTAGAATGCCGCCGGCAACCGCCTGCCACGGGGGCAAGGCGTGCCATCATCAGGAGCAGGCGATTGGAAACCCAGGAGACACCCGGCAGCCGGGGAATCGACCATCCGGCGGAGGCGCCGCAGGAAACCCCGGCCGGTGCCCCGGCGATGTCGCGCACCGAGAAGCTGTTCGTAAGGGTGTCGGTCTGGCTGAGGGACAGCCGGGACGAGGCTGCGGATCCACGGCGGGTGGAGGCCTGTCCGGACTTCGGGGAGGCGGGATTCCGCTATTGAGGGTCTGTGCCGATCCCTGGCATGACCGCGCATAATGTATATTATGTTAAATAATGACTATCGGTAAGGAAGGACGCCAGGCCGGACCCGACTGAACCACTGTTCATGCCAACATAATCCAGGGATGCCCGGAGGCTCACGAATCCTCGTTTAATCAATTAATAACGATCTCTTTCTAATTCGTTTTCTCACAGATCTGCATCCGCCGGTCCCTGCTTGCCCGCTTACGAGAACGGCCAGGTCCATTGCTGGAGATCCGGCGCATCGACGCCGTGCTCGTAGGCGTACTGGCGGCAGTCGATCTTCCGGTCGCGGAGCTTGTCCTTCACGTGGGCGCCTGCCACGTGCAGCTGCGGCAGGCGGTCGATCACGTCGATGGCGAGGCTGAAGCGGTCGATCTCGTTCTCGATCGCCAGTTCCAGCGGCGTATTGATGTTGCCTTTCTCCTTGTAGCCGCGGACGTGGAGATTGCGGTGGTTGGTACGGCGATACGCCAGCCGGTGTATCAGCCAGGGATAGCCGTGGAAGTTGAATACGATCGGGCGGTCCACCGTGAACAGGCTGTCGAAGTCCCGATCGGACATGCCATGGGGGTGTTCGGTATCGGGCTGCATCCGGAACAGATCCACCACGTTGATGAAGCGGATCTTCAGGTCCGGGAAACTCTCCCTGAGCAGCGCGGTGGCGGCCAGCGCCTCCCGCGTCGGGATGTCGCCGCACCCGGCGATCACGACGTCGGGCTCACTGCCCTGGTCGTTGCTGGCCCAGTCCCAGATGCCGATCCCCTTGGTGCAATGGCGGATGGCCTCGTCCATGTCCATGTACTGCAGATGCTGCTGCTTGTCGGCGACGATGACGTTGATGTTGTCGGTGCTGCGCAGGCAGTGATCGGCGACCGAGAGCAGCGTATTCACGTCCGGCGGCAGGTAGATGCGGGTCACCTCCGGGTTCTTGTTCACCACGACGTCGAGGAAGCCCGGGTCCTGGTGGGTGAAACCGTTGTGGTCCTGACGCCACACCGTGGAGGTGATCAGCAGATTCACCGACGAGACGGGTGCCCGCCAAGGGATCTCGCGGCTGATGGCGAGCCATTTCGCATGCTGGTTGTACATGGAGTCTATGACGTGGACGAAGGCCTCGTAGGTCGAGAAGAAACCGTGGCGTCCGGTAAGCACGTAACCCTCGTACCAGCCCTCCAGCGTATGCTCGGACAGCATCTCCATGACGCGGCCGTCCGGTGACAGCTCGCCGCCGTCCTCGTCCTCCGGCAGGTAGTCGGCGAGCCACAGCTTCTTGCTGACCTCGTAGATGGCATCGAGCTTGTTGGAGCTGTTCTCGTCCGGACCGAAGACCCGGAAACTGCGCCCGTTGCGACGCATCACCTCGCCCAGGAATCGCCCCAGCGGACGGGTGTTCTCCGCCACTGAGACCGCCGGACGCTCGACGCCGAGGCCGAACTGGCGGAAATCGGGCATCCGCAGCGAGCGCCTCACCAGGCCGCCGTTGGCGATCGGATTGGCGCTCATCCGCCGGTTACCGACAGGCACCAGGGCCTGCAGCTCCGCACGCGGCGCGCCGCTCTCGTCGAACAACTCCTCGGGCCGGTAGCTGCGCAGCCACTCCTCGAGCTGGCGCAGCCGCTCCGGGTTGTCCCGCACGCCCGGGATCGGCACCTGGTGCGCACGCCAGTAGCCTTCCACTCGGTGACCGTCCACGCTCTCCGGGCCGGTCCAGCCCTTGGGCGTGCGCAGGACGATCATGGGCCAGTGCCCGCGCCTGGCGCGGCCGCTCTCGCGGGCCTCGCTCTGGATGGCGCGTATCTCGCCGAGGCAATCCTCCAGTGTGGCCGCCATCTGGCGGTGGACGTCGAGCGGGTCGTCTCCGGTCACGAAATGCGGCACCCAGCCGTAACCGCGGAACAGACTGGCGAGTTCCTCCTCGGGGATGCGCGCCAGGATCGTCGGATTGTTGATCTTGTAGCCGTTCAGATGAAGGATGGGCAGCACCGCCCCGTCGGTTACGGGATTCAGGAATTTGCCGGAATGCCAGGCCGTCGCCAGCGGTCCGGTCTCCGCTTCGCCGTCGCCGACGGCCACCGCCACCAGCAGCTCCGGGTTGTCGAACGCGGCGCCGAAGGCGTGTGACAGGCTGTAGCCGAGTTCACCGCCCTCGTGGATGGAACCGGGCGTCTCCGGTGTGCAGTGGCTGCCGACGCCGCCGGGAAAGGAGAACTGCTTCATGAACCGGCGCATCCCCTCCTCGTCCTGGCTCTTGTCCGGATAGATCTCCGAATAGGTGCCCTCCAGGTAGACGGGGGCCAGGACACCGGGCGCGCCGTGGCCCGGCCCGGCGAGGAAGATCGCCTCGAGGTCGTGATGCCGTATCAGGCGGTTGAGATGCGCGTACATCAGCGACAGGCCGGGGCTCGCTCCCCAGTGGCCCAGCAGGCGATTCTTGATGTGTTCCGGCCGCAGCGGCTCGCGCAGCAGCGGATTGTCGCGGAGATAGATCATGCCGGCGGCGAGGTAATTGCAGGCGCGCCAGAAGGCATCGATGGATTGCAGTTCCTGCTCGTCGATGACCGCGGTGTTCGCTTCGTTCGTCTGTTTGTTCATCCCTGACCTCCTGCCGGTCTCGTTATCTGGTTGTGCGGACGCAAGCGTCCTCGCCTATTTCCCGGGCGCAAGCGCCATCGTCTATTTCCCGGACGCGAGCGTCCTTAGCGTCTCTCTGGCGATCTCCGCCTCTTCGTCGGACTGGATCACCAGCAGCGCCACCGACGCGCCGTCCTCGTGCATGGCGCCGCCGTCGCCGGCCTGCCGGTTGCGGACCGGATCCACGACGATGCCGAGACCCTCGAGCCCCGCAATGCACTGCTGGCGCACGGCGGCGTCATTCTCGCCGATGCCGCCCGAGAAGACGATGGCGTCTGCCCCGCCGAGCACCGCGAGATAGGCGCCGATGTATTTCTTCACCCGGTAGCAGAAGACCTCGAACGCCAGCTGCGCTCCCTCGTGACCCGCCGCACGCAGGCGGTGGATTTCCCGCATGTCGTTGACGCCGGCGAGGCCGCGCAGACCGCTTTCGCCGTTCAGCAGTTCGTCGACCTCCGCCGCGCTCATCCCGGCTTCGCGCTGCAGATACGTCACCACGGACGGATCGAGATCGCCGCAGCGGGTGCCCATGACGAGACCCTCGAGCGGTGTCATCCCCATCGACGTATCGACGCTTGTTCCGCCCCGCACCGCCGCCGCACTGGCGCCGTTGCCGAGGTGCAGGGTGATGAGCCTGGTCTCGCCGAGCGCTCTGCCGAGGATGTCGGCAGCCCTGCGCGCGAGAAACTGGTGGGAGGTGCCGTGAAAACCGTAGCGGCGGATGCCCCGGTCAGCGGCGATCCGCTGCGGAAGCGCATAGTGCCAGGCCATGGGCGGTATGGTCTGGTGGAAGGCGGTGTCGAATACGGCGACCTGCGGGGTATCCGGGTAGCGCTGTCCGGCCACCTCCATACCCAGCCGGTTGAGGGGATTGTGCACCGGCGCGAGCACACCGGTCTGCTCGATGGTCGCGAGCACGGCAGCGTCGACCCGCACGGCTGCGGCAAAGCGGTCACCGCCATGTACGACGCGGTGACCGATCGCGGTCGGTTCCGCCCCCGGCGCGATCTCCGGCAACGCGTCGAACAGGTATTCGAGGCAGCGGCGATGATCCGCCATCGGCAAACGCGCGTCGTGTGCGTCGGGCGCCGCACGGGCCTCGTCCGTGCGCCAGGAGAACGTCGTGTCGCCGGTCCCGATGCGCTCGAAGGCCCCTCTTCCGATCCGCGCCAGGGTCCCGGCATCGAACAGGGCGATCTTGATGGAGGAACTGCCGCTGTTCAGTACGAGAATGCTCATGGTGATCGTCGGACGGTGGCTGCGCCGGTCGCCAGCATTCGACAAACGAAGCCGGTAAAGGAATAGGTGAATCTACGAACCGGCGGCGACGAGCGTCACCGGCTGCCGGCACCCGGCATCGGGCACGTGCCCGGATACGGCTTCACACGAAAAAAATGGCCGGGGCACGGCCGTGGACACCGTGCCCCGGCCCAGGCGGGCATCAGGCAGCTCTGTGATTCGCTCCGGCCGCAGCCTCGGTGAGGGCCTGGATGGACTGGCCGGCACTGCGGTGCAGCTCGACCACCAGCGCGGTCGGCAGCGCCAGCGCCTCGGCGAGTTCGGCCAGATAGGCGCGGGAGATCGCCTGGGTCTCGTCGACGGCCAGCAGTGCGGCGGCGTATACCTCGGCAGCCAGCTCGGGGGTGCCGGCCGCGGCAGCGAGTTCGCTCACGCCGAGGGGCCGGCGCAGTTCGTCGAACAGCAGTCCCTTCTCGGCGGCATCCAGATCCAGCGTGTCGATGCGGTCGAAGATACGGCGACGCTCGCTCTCGTCCAGGTGGCCGTCCGCGTGGGCCGCCGCAATCATCGCCCGGATGATCAGCAGGTCCCGGTGGCGGCACGCGGCCGGTTCCGCCGGCTGGAAGCCGCGTTCCGTCAGGCCTTCCCAGGTCTTCGACTGCGCAGCGTCAGCCGCCGTCCGGCCGTCCGCCGCACGATATCGCTGGTAGGCCTTCCAGGCGAGTCCGCCGACGGCGACGGCCCCGCCGATCTTCAGCGCGGAGCCCGCGAGCTTCCGGGTCTTCTTGCCGCTGATCGCGTTCGCGGCCAATCCGCCGGCGAGTCCGGCCGCCAGGCTGCCGCCGATACCGCTCCGCATCAGGCCTTCCAGTGCTCGATTCAGGTCCATGGGCATGCTCCTTGCCGGGGGTTAAGCCTGCAGATTGCCCATGCCGGACGCCGATGACCAGCGGATTGTGCTTGGGGATTACTTCGGGCAGGCCGAAGTATCGGCGCGCCACGAGGAGGTATTCCCGAACCTTAAGGTTCGCCGCCGCCGAACAGCTGCTCCCGCGCCGCCTCCGTGATGGCGACCACCGACGCATGCTTCAGGCGCCGCTCCGGGGAGATGGCGTAGAAGCGCTCCCTGACCTCCTCCGTCGCGCCGATGACCCGGGCGCCGTAGGTGCGGCAGATCTCGTCCGCGATGGCCGACGGGCCTGCGAAGGCCCCTGCCCCGGCTTCGCCGAAGGCCTTCAGCAGGGCGCTGTCGTCGAATTCGGCGGCCACGACCGGCACGAGACCGTTCGCCTCGAACCATTCCTCCAGCCGGCGCCGCAGCGCGGTGCCCTGGCTGGGCAGCAGCACGGGGGCACCGTCGAGAACCGCGGGGAAGTCCCCCTGGTAGCGCTCGTACAGGGCCTCGCTGACGAAGAACGAGGTGCCGCTCTCCCCCAGCACGTAGCTGTACGCCTTGACGTTCAGACCGGCGGGCAGCGGCTGATCCGACAACACGAGGTCCAGCCGATGGACGGCCAGTTCTCCCAGCAGGCGGTCCAGCGTGCCTTCCTGACAACGGATGCGGGGCGCGTCTTCGGCCTCCAGGGCCGGCGCGATGATGCGGCACGCCACCAGCTTGGGGATGGAATCCACGATGCCGACGTTCAGGTGCCGGGGCACGTCGGGCCGTCGGCCGCGCACCACCTGGGCGAGCTCCGCGCCCAGGTTGAATATCTCGTCGGCGTACTCGAACACCATCTGGCCGGTCCGGGAGAGCACCAGCCGCCGGCCCGCCTTGCGGAACAGACGCTCCCCCACCGCCTCGTCCAGCAATTTCAGCTGCCCGCTGATGGTCTGCGGCGTCACGTGCAGCACCTCGGCCGCGCGGGCGATGCTGCCCTCGCGGGCCACCACCCAGAAATATTGAAGATGCCCGTAGTTCAGATGGCGCATGACCGGTCTCCGGACGGGTTCTCCCGCCTGCTTATGATTCGCGCCCGAGGCGCCGTTCGATGCGAGCCAGCCTCTCGGCCGTCTCGCGGATCAGGTCCAGCATCTCTTCGCGCTCGGCGTGGGCTTTCGCCTCGGTCTCCTGGCGGCGACTCTCCTCTTCCTCCCAGTGCAGCGCCTGCATGGAGTTGACGATGATGCCGATGAACAGATTTAGGATCGTGAACGCGGAGATCAGGATGAAAGGCACGAAATAGAGCCAGGCGTGGGGATAGGCCTCCATCACCGGCCGGGCGATGCCCATCGACCAGCTCTCGAGCGTCATCACCTGGAACAGGGTGTACATGCTGGCGCCCACATTGCCGAACCAGTCGGGGAAGCGCTCGCCGAAGAGCTCGGTGCCGATCACCGCGAACACATAGAAGACCAGACCGAGCATGAAGGTGATCCAGCCGATGCTGGGAATGGCCGAGAGCAGCGACTCGGTCAGCTGACGCAGCCGGCGGACGGTCGACAGCAACCGCAGCACCCGCAGGATGCGCAGACTGCGCAGGATGGACAGTGGGCCGGTGGCCGGCACCAGCGAGATGGCGACCACCAGGAAGTCCATCACGTTCCATCCGCTGCGGAAGAAACGCGGCCCGAAGGCAACCAGCTTGATCAGGATCTCGACGGTGAAGACGGCGAGTACGACGACGTTGAAAGCGCGCAGCCAGCCGCCCGCCTCGGCCACGACGGCATCCGACGTCTCGAGGCCGAGCGTGACCGCATTGGCCACGATCAGGCCCAGGATCAGATAGTGGGGCCAGCCGCTCTCGATCCAGCGGCCCATCCGTCCTCGCCAGTGGTCGGGTGTCTCCAAGCGCGTGACTCCAGAAAATTGCCGGTCCCGGTGCCGGCGAGACAGGTTAACTCTTTCCGGCTATTTAAGACTAGATATTGTTTTCATATTTCCTTTTCCTTATGCTCCGAGCCGCTCCTCCCTCCGGAGCGCGCCGAGACACGTCCCGACCGGCCGCACGCGGCCGGCCGGCGCTCGTGCGCTAGAAACCGGGCGCCCGGAACGGTATCTTCTGCGGTCGCCATGGACGGGGGACGCGGGGCCGACGGTGGCGCCCGCGACACCAACGCACTAACTCGACCCGGGGAAGCATTCCTCATGCAAAGCAGCCGCACATCGTCCAACGCGGAGAAGCTACTGCTGCTCGTCGCCCTGGTCGCGGCCTGGTTGCTGTGGTCCGGGCTGTACAAGCCGCTGCTGCTCGGCCTCGGCGCTTTCTCCTGTCTGCTCACCATTTTTCTGGTCTACCGGATGGGCCATTTCCATCGCGAGGCCTATGCCCTCAGCTACGGCTTCGCGATGGTGGGATACCTGTTCTGGCTGGCGCGGGAGATGGTTCTGTCCAGCCTGGAGGTCGCGCGCATCGTGCTGACGCCCTCCCTGCCGGTGGACCCGCAGGTAATCGAGATCCGTGCCACCGCCGACCATCCCATGGATCAGGCGATCCTCGGCAATTCCATCACGGTCACCCCCGGCACCCTGACGCTCGACGTACACGACGGCGTGCTGAAGGTGCACAGCCTGACCCGCGCGGGGGCGGAGTCGCTGCTCGCCGGCGAGATGGACCGGCGCGTGGCTACGCTGCGGAGGCGCTGAGCATGTATTACGTGGTCAGCATCGCCGTCATCGTGACGATGGGTCTCGCGCTCGTACGGGCGCTGCTGGGCCCCACGCTCTATGACCGGGTGCTCGCCGTGAACATGTTCGGCACGAAGACGGTGCTGCTGACGGCCGTGATCGCCTTCCTGTACGACCGCCCGGACTTCCTGGACCTGGCGCTGGCCTACGCGCTGATCAACTTCACGGGCGTGCTGGCGGTGCTCGAGTTCTTCCGCAACCGGGCCTCCCGCCAGCCCGCCGGCGGCGAGGGCTGACGCCATGGAACTGGCGCTGGACATCGCGAGCTGGGTCCTCATGTCCGTCGGCGGCGTGTTCGTCTTCATCGGCGGGCTCGGCGTGCTGCGCATGCCCGACCTGTTCACGCGCATGCACGCTGCCAGCGTGACCGACAGCATGGGGCCGCCGCTGATCCTGGTCGGCGTCATGCTGCAGTCGGGCCTTTCGCTGGCCACCTTCAAGCTGGTCGCGATACTCGTCTTTCTGATGCTGACCAGCCCCACCGCCTCCAATGCCCTGGCCAGCGCGGCGCTGCTGGCCGGGACGAAGACGCTCGACGAGGCAGGGGACGACGAAAAGGCGGAGGACGTCTCCTGATGTTCATGACGGAGATCTTCAGCGCGTTTCTGCTGACACTGCTGGTCGTGACGGCGCTGGCTGCGGTCAAGACCCGCAACCTGTTCGTCTCCGTGATGCTCACCGGCATCTACAGCCTGCTGATCGCCATCAATTTCTTCCTGCTGGACGCCGCCGACGTCGCCCTGACCGAGGCCGCCGTGGGCGCCGGCGTCGCGACGGTGTTCTTCCTTGGAGCGCTCGCGCTCACCGCCGAGCAGGAACGCAGCCCGTCGGCGTACCGGCCCGTCGCCATCGGCATATTCATCGCCGTCACCCTGGTGCTGGGCTATGCCACCCTCGGCATGCCGAGCTACGGCGATCCGGACGCGCCGGTGCACGTCCACGTGGCGCCCTTCTACCTGGAGAGGACGCCGGAGTTCATCGACATACCGAATATCGTCACGGCCGTGCTGGGCAGCTACCGCGGCTACGACACGCTGGGCGAGGTGTTCGTCGTCTTCACCGCCGGCATCGGGGTGATGTTCATCCTGGGCGTGCGCCCGTCCCGCAAGTCCGGAGGAACGGGCATGATCGCCACGGGCGAGAACGGCCTGCGCCACTACCTGATCCCGCGCGTCGTCGGCCGGCTCTTCATCCCCTTCATTCTCCTGTTCGGCCTGTATGTGCAGTTCCACGGCGAGTACAGCCCGGGCGGCGGCTTCCAGGCCGGCGCCATCATCGCGTCGTCCATCATTCTCTATGCGCTGCTCGAGGGCGAGGAGCGCGCCCTGCGGCTGATCCCGCGCAAGGTCCTGAACGGTCTCACCGCCGGCGGCGCCCTGCTCTACGGCGCCGTCGGCGTCGCCGGCATGCTCGCCGGCGGCAATTTCCTCGACTACTCGGTGCTGGCCAGCGACCCGGTCAAGGGCCAGCAGATGGGGCTGCTGATCATCGAGGCCGGGGTCGGCATCACGGTCACCGGCGTGCTGCTCACGATCTTCCACGCCTTCGCCGCCCGGGAGCGCTTCTGATGATGGAGTTCCTCGGGCTGTATCACTATCTGGTGTTCCCGCTGCTGCTGATGAGCGGCATCTACGCGGTCATCGCCAAGCGCAACCTGTTCAAGAAGCTCATCGGCCTCGCACTGATGCAGTCGGCCGTGTTCCTGCTCTACATCACCATGGCCAAGGTCGAAGGCGGTACCGGCCCCATTCTGAAGCCCGGTGATGAGGACGTCCTGTACTCGAATCCCCTGCCCGAGGTGCTGATCCTGACGGCCATCGTGGTTGGCATCTCCACGGCGGCACTCGGGCTCGGCATCATCGTGCGCATCAAGGAGGAGTTCGGCTCCGTCGAGGAAGACATCGTCAGGGAGCTCGGGGGGCGGTGACCGCACTGGAGCAGCACCTCCCGGCACTCCAGGTCGTAGTGCCGATGCTGACCGCGCCGCTGGTGATGCTGCTGCGCCCGCGCCGGCTCGCCTGGGCCGCCACGACGGCCGCCAGCCTGTGTGCGTTCGCCATAGCGCTGAGCCTGACGGCGGCGGTGCTCGCCGGCGGCCGGCCCCACTACGAGATGGGCAGCTGGCCCGCGCCTTTCGGCATCGAACTGGTGGTGGACTCGTTCAACGCGCTGATCCTGCTGCTGGTCACGGGCGCCTCCAGCATGGCGCTGCTCGCCGGCGCCCGCAGCATCGATTCCCAGATCGAGGAGGAGCGCCAGCCGCTCTTCTATGCCGCGTGGCTCCTGGCCCTGTCGGGCCTTGCCGGCATCGCCGTGACCGGCGACGCCTTCAACGTCTTCGTGTTCATGGAGATCTCTTCGCTCGCGAGCTATGTGCTCGTGGCCGGCGGCCCGGACCGGCGCGCGCTGCCGGCGGTATTCAAGTATCTGGTGATGGGCACGATCGGTGCCACCTTCTACCTGATCGGCATCGGCCTCATTTATATGATGACGGGCACCCTGAACCTGGCCGACATGGCGGAGCGGGTGGGACAGGTGAGCGACCTGCGGCCGGTGCTGGTGGCCGCCGGCTTCGTGACGACCGGCCTCGCGCTGAAGGCGGCGGTGTTCCCGCTGCATCTGTGGCTGCCGAACGCCTACACCTACGCACCGCACATGGTGACGACCTTCCTCGCGGCCTGCGCCACCAAGGTCTCGCTGTACGTCCTGATCCGCTTCGACTTCATGGTGTTCCAGCCGAATCTGGCCGAGCACGGCCTGCAGTTCGCGCTGTTCCTCATGCCGCTCGCCCTCCTCGCCCTGCTGATCTCCTCGGGCGTGGCCCTGTTCGAGCGCAACCTGAAGCGACTGCTCGCCTGGTCGTCGGTGGCGCAGATCGGCTACATGACCCTGGGCGTCAGCTTGCTCACCGCCACCGGCATCACGGCGGGCATCCTGCACATGTTCAACCATGCCCTGGCGAAGGGCGCGCTGTTCCTCGCGGTGGCGGCACTCGCCGCCGGCTGCGGGGGCGTTCGGCTGGAGCAGATCCGTGGCGCGGGCAAGCGCATGCCCTGGACCATGGGCGCCTTCGTGCTCGCCGGGCTGAGCCTGGTCGGCGTGCCGGGGACGGCCGGATTCGTGAGCAAGTGGTATCTGCTCTCGGCGGCGATAGCCACCGAGGATTACGGCCCCGCGCTGGCCGCGGTCATCGTCGTAAGCTCCCTGATGGCACTGGCCTACATCTGGCGGGTGGTCGAGGCGGCCTATTTCGAGGAGCCGGCCGCCCCCGGCACGACGGAGACGAGACGGGGTGAGGCGCCCGTGGTGCTGGTGGCCGCAGCCTGGCTCGCGGCGCTGGCGAACATCTTCTTCGGCCTCTCGCCCGACGTGCCGCTGGCGCTGGCCGGCCAGGGCGCCGATATCCTGCTGGGGTACGCGCGGTGAGCGCCGCCGCCACCATTCTGGCCGCCCTCGCCGTGCCAGTCGCCGGTGCGCTGGGCATCCTGCTCGCCGGCCGCGTGCACGCGAACCTGCGCGAAACCGTCACGCTGGTCACCGCCACGCTGCTGGCGGTGGTGGTATGGAGCCTGATCCCGGAGATTATGGCCGGCGGTCGGCCGGCGGTGAGCGTCGCCGAGGTGGTCCCCGGCATCGAGATCGCCTTCCGCGTGGAGCCACTCGGCATGCTGTTCGCGGCGCTGGCGTCCGGGCTCTGGATCGTCAACTCGGTCTATTCGATCGGCTACATGCGCGGCAACAACGAAGCGAATCAGACCCGCTTCTATACTTTCTTCGCCATCTCCCTCGCCGCCGCCATGGGCGTGGCGTTCGCCGCGAATCTGTTCACCCTGTTCCTCTTCTACGAGCTGCTGACCCTCTCCACCTATCCGCTGGTCTCGCACAAGGGCGACGCCGCCACGATCCGCTCGGCCCGCGTGTATCTCGGCATCCTGCTGACGACCTCGATCGGCCTGTTCCTGCCGGCCATCATCTGGACTTACATGGTGGCCGGCACCGGGGACTTCACGCCGGGCGGCATCCTGGAGGGCAAGCTGGGCGGTCCGCTGCTGGGGCTGCTGCTCGGCCTGTTCGTGTTCGGCGTCGGCAAGGCGGCCGTGATGCCGGTGCACCGCTGGCTGCCCGCCGCGATGGTGGCGCCGACGCCGGTCAGCGCGCTGCTGCACGCCGTCGCCGTGGTCAAGGCCGGCGTGTTCACCATCACCAAGCTGATCGTCTATATCTTCGGCGTCGACTACCTGTTCGGCCAGCCGAGCGGCCAGTGGCTGCTGTATGCCGCCGCCTTCACGATCGTCGCCGCCAGTGCCGTGGCCCTGCGCCAGACCAATATCAAGCGCCTGCTGGCCTACTCCACGGTCTCCCAGCTCTCCTATGTCGTACTGGCGGCGGATATCCTGAAGCCGCTGGCAGAGGTCGGCGCGGCCATCCACATGGTGGCCCACGCCTTCGGCAAGATCACGCTGTTCTTCGCGGCCGGCGCCATCTACACGGCGTCCAAGAAGACGGAGATCTTCCAGCTCGCGGGCATCGGCCGGCGCATGCCGTGGACCACGGCGGCCTTCACCATCGGCGCGTTTAGCATGATCGGCGTGCCGCCCACGGGCGGCTTCGTCTCCAAGTGGTACATCCTGGCCGGCGCCTTCCAGGCCGACAACTACGTGGCCATCTTTACGATGATCGCCAGTACGGCGCTGAACGCGCTCTATTTCCTGCCGATCGTCTACCTGGCCTGGTTCGGCAGGGAGCCGGAAGGCGCGAAGGAGCACGGCGAGGCGCCCTTCCCCGCCGTGCTGGCGCTGACCGTGACCGCGGCGCTGACGATCCTGTTCTTCTTTTTCAACGGGCCAGTCATCGCGCTCGAACGGCAGCTGATCGAGGTTTGGCAATGAGCGGGCAAGCGGAACACGACAAACGCGATCACTGGCTCGCCAGGCCGGAGAACATCCGGCGGTTGTGGCGAGGTTTCTGGGCGGTGCTCGCACTCACCGTGGTCGCCCAGTTCTTCATCCCGGTGAAGGGACACTTCGTGGTGGACGGCTGGCTCGCGTTCGGCGCCGTCTTCGGGTTCTTCTCCTGTCTGGCCATGGTGCTGGTGGCGAAGGCCCTCGGCTACTCGCTGAAGCGCGACGAGGATTACTACCTCAAGGGCGGCTACCTCGAAGACATGGAGGACCGGGATGCCTGAGTATCTGCCACCCGCGGTCATCCTGATCGTCGCAGCCCTGCTGATCGGGCCGACACGGGGGCACGTGCGCTCGGCCATCGTGCTGCTGGCGCCGCTGGCGACGCTGTGGGCCATCTGGCAGGTGCCGGATGGCGTCGTCGTCACCGTGCCCTTCCTGGATTACCAGATCGAACCGGTGGAAGGCAGCGACGTCCGCCGCCTGTTCGCGACCATCTTCGCCATCATGGCGTTCGCGGGCGGCCTGTTCTCCTTCCGTCAGGCACGCTGGTACGAGCTCGCCGCCGCCAATGCCTATGCGGCCGGCGCAATCGGCGTGAGCTTCGCCGGCGACCTCATCACGCTGTTCCTGTTCTGGGAGCTGATGGCGCTGTTCTCCACGGTCATCGTCTGGGCCGGCGGGACGCCGGCGGCGCGGGCGGCGGGCATCCGCTACGCGATCATGCACCTGATCGGCGGCGTGATTCTGAAGGTCGGCATCGAGGGCACGGTGGTGCATACCGGCTCCATCGACATCATGCCGGTCCTCGCCACCAACTTCGACACCTGGATGATGCTGATCGGCATCCTCATCAACGCGGCGGCGCCGCCGGTTTCCGCCTGGCTGGCCGACGCCTATCCGGAGTCGAGTCCGACCGGATCGGTGTTCCTGTCGGCCTTCACCACCAAGACCGCCGTGCTCGCGCTGATACTCCTGTTTCCCGGCGAGCCGGTGCTGATCTGGGTGGGGGTCTACATGGTGATGTACGGCATCATCTATGCGCTGCTGGAGAACGACGCGCGGCGCATCCTCGCCTACTCCATCGTCAACCAGGTGGGCTTCATGGTCTGCGCGGTAGGCATCGGCACCCAGATGGCGCTGAACGGCGCTGCCGCTCATGCCTTCGCCCACATCATCTACAAGGCGCTGCTGTTCATGAGCGCCGGCGTGGTCGTCTATCGCACCGGCAAGAGCAAGTGCACGGATCTGGGCGGGTTGTTCCGCACCATGCCGCTGACCACGATCTGCGGCATCATCGGCGCGCTCGCAATCTCCAGCTTCCCGCTGACTTCCGGCTTCACGACGAAGTCGATGATCTCGGATGCGGCCGCCAGCGAGCACCTGGTGGTGGTCTGGTACCTGCTGGCTGCGGCTTCCGCCGGCGTGTTCCTCCACGCCGGCATCAAGTTCCCCTGGTTCGTGTTCTTCCAGAAGGACTCCGGCCTGCGGCCCAAGGACGCGCCCTGGAACATGGCGGCCGCGATGGTGCTGTTCGCGGTGCTGTGCGTCGCCCTCGGCGTGTATCCCCAGCCTTTCTACGAGTTGCTGCCCTACCCGGTGGACTACGAGCCCTACAAGCCGGGCAAGGTACTGTTCTACCTGCAGCTGCTGCTGTTCTCGGGTCTCGCCTTCTTCCTGCTGCTCCCGCTCATGCAGCGGACCCGCACCATCAGCCTGGATACGGACTGGGTCTGGCGGGTGGCGTTTTACCGCGTCGCCTACGGCATCGGCGCCGCGGCCGGCGAGGCCGGCGGCCTGCTGCGGGAGACGGTCGAACGTATCCGCGGCGACATCGGCCGGCTGGGCCGGCGCCATCTCGGCGCCGGCGAGTCCGGCGAGGACCGGGGCGTCTTCTCCCAGGCCTGGCCCATCGGCGTGACCGCGCTCTGGATCGCGGTGCTGCTCATCGCCTACGTCGTCGTCTATCTGCTCTGACGGGACGGCCGGATGGATCCCGTCATCTGGTTCTTCCTGCTCGGCCTGACCGCGGGTCTCCTGCGCTCGGACCTGCGCCTGCCGCCCGCCATCTACGAACTACTGAGCATGCTGCTGCTGCTCACCATCGGCCTCAAGGGCGGTGTGGAACTCGCCCAGCAGCCGTTCGCAGGCGTGCTGCCGCAGATGGTCGCGGTGATCGCCATGGGCATCACGCTGCCGCTCCTGCTCTTCCCCGTTCTGCTCTACGTCGGGCGCTTCAAACGACCCGACGCGGCCTCCATCGCGGCCCATTACGGGTCGGTGAGCGTGGCCACCTACGCCGTCGCGGTCGCGTACCTCGGCAGCAAGGAGGTCAGCTTCGAGGCGCACATGCCGCTGTTCGTGGTGCTGCTGGAGATGCCGGGACTGATCGTCGGCATCCTGCTCGCACGCGGGCTCAGCAGCGGCATGCGCTGGGGAGCGCTGGCCCACGAGATATTCCTCGGCAAGAGCATGGTGCTGCTCCTCGGCGGCCTGCTGATCGGCTGGGCCACCGGGCCCGAGGCCATGACGCCGCTGGAGCCGCTCTTCTTCGACCTGTTCAAGGGGGTGCTGGCGCTTTTCCTGCTGGAAATGGGCCTCATCGCCGCGAGCCAGGCGCAGAGTCTGCGCCGGTACGGCGTGTTCCTGGTCGCCTTCGGCCTGATCGTGCCGATACCGCTCGCCGCCGCAGGCACCGCCCTCGGCTGGGCCATCGGCCTGTCGCCCGGCGGCAGCATGCTGCTCGGCGTGCTCGCCGGCAGCTGCTCCTACATCGCCGCGCCGGCCGCCATGCGTATCGCCGTGCCGCAGGCCAATCCGACCCTGTCGCTGACCGTATCCCTCGGCATCACCTTCCCGTTCAATATATTTTTCGGCATACCCCTGTACCATCTGATGGCCAACACGATCCACGGTTGAGGAGGGTCGAGACGTGCAGCCCGAGACGAAGAAACTGCTGACCATCGTCACCGAGGCCGTCATCGAAGCCAGCCTGACGGCCGACCTGAAGCGCCTCGGCGCCGGCGGGTACACCGTCGTGGACGCACGCGGCAGCGGCAGCCGCGGCGTGCGTGACGCCGGCTGGACCTCCAGCGGCAACATCCGCGTCGAGGTGGTCTGTGAGCCGGCGGTAGCGGCACGCATCGCCGATCACCTGCGCGAGAACTATTACCGGGATTACGCCATGATCCTGTATCTCTCCGACGTCTCGGTGTTGCGGCCCGAGAAGTTCTGAGCCGGGCTGTTGACAGTGCCCGGCGTGCGGCTCAGGCTGGTTCAGGCAGCGGGCGGCACGCCGGACCCGGCAGCGGTCGTCCGGCACTAAGGACGAGCTGACAAGGGAGGACAGTCATGAGTACATCCCCGGCGACGAGCAGAGACGACGCCGAGCGGGCGTTGCAGGAGCGCTCGCAGGCGCTGCGCCGCGATATCCAGCGCGAACTCGTCAAGGTCGATTCCGAGCATTACGAGGAACTTGCCGGCCGCGTGTCGGACAGCGGCGAGAAGGCGGTGGCGGATCTGCTGGTGGACCTGGATCTCGCCGAGATCACCCGCGACGTGGAAGAGTTGCGCGAGGTGGAAGGAGCGCTGCTGCGCATCGCGCGCGGCACCTGGGGCCACTGCGTGGACTGCGGCGAGGAGATCGAGCCCGACCGACTGGCCGCCCTGCCCTCGGCATCGCGCTGCCTGCGCTGTCAGCAGCGCGCCGAGAACCCGGCTCGCGAGGAGCATCACCGCACGCTCTGAGTGCCGGCACTCAGCGGAAGTACGAGGCGCCGTTCACGTCGATGATGGCGCCGCTCAGAAAGTCCGTCTCCTCGCCCGCCAGGAAGGCAATGGTGTTGGCCACTTCCTCCGGCCGCGCGGCCCGGTTGAGCGGGCTCTGGGCGCGGATATCAGCGCCCCCGGGTCCCTGCAGATGTGCCGCCGCCATGTCGGTCTCCACCCAGCCGGGAGCCACCCCGTAGACCATGATGCCGCGGCGGCCCAGCGCCTTCGCCAGTGACTGGGTCAGCGAATTCATGCCCGCCTTGCTGGCGCCGTAGGCGGGGGATTCCGGCTCGCCCCGGTAAGCGCCCCTTGACGAGACGTTGATGATCTTGCCGCCGGTCTCCGGGAAGTGAGGGAGGCAGCAGAAGGCGAGATCGGCGGCCGCCACCAGGTTCACGGCGAGCGTCTGCCGCCAGGCCGCGCGCCAGGCGGCGAGATCGACCCGGCCGGGATCGTGGTCCAGGAACACCCCGGCGTTGTTCACCAGCAGGTCTATCCTGCCGCAGGCGTCGACGACCCGCTGCACGAGGCCACCGACCGCCTCCGGGTCGGCCAGGTCGGCTCCGAACGTTCCGTGGCCGGCGCCGGCCAGGGATTGCGCGACCGCGCGCGCGTCGTCTTCCCGCCTTCCGTAGTGCACGGCCACCCGGTAGCCGGCCTCTGCCAGCCGCTGCGCCGCGGCTCTCCCGATTCCCCTGCTCCCGCCGGTCACCAGCGCCACCCGCGTCGATTCCGCCATCGGCCTCCCCTGTATCCCTGCGCCACCGCCCCGCGGTCCGCCGCAATCGGCCACCGACACCCGCGCGGCGGCGGGTGCCGCACAGGTTAGAATGAGTCTTCTGCCACGGCAACGACCGCGATCGGGAGAGGGTCGGTATGCGCGTACTTCTGCACGATCCGGCGACGGGTACCACCCGTTTCGGCGGCGACGAACTCATCCGGCGCTGGACGCCGGATGGTAACGAGTGGCTGTGGATCGACCTGGACAGCGAGGAGCGGGCGTTCGAGAACCATATCCTGGTCGAGCGCTTCGCGCTCGAACCCCTCGCGGTGAGTGACGTCCAGCGCGACCGGCACCCGCCCAAGCTCGAGATCTTCGACGACTACCTGGTGCTCCTGCTGAAGGGCCTGAGCGCGCACTCGACGGATATCGACTTCGAGACCATCCAGATCGGCTTCTTCCTCGGCGAGAAATTCCTGATTTCCCGCCGTGACGAGACCTCGCCCAGCATCGAGCGCATCTGGGCCGAGGCCGAAGCCGGCACGCTGGCGCTGGACCGCGGGCCCGCCCACGCGCTGTACCGGATCTGCCGCACCATCGCGGACCGCTACTCGCCGATCGTCCTCGCGCTGGAGGGGCGCCTGGAGGCGCTGGAGGGCGAGATGTTCCGGGATCCCAGGGACGAGCTGCTGGCCGAACTGCTGAACGACGTCGCGAACCTGCGCAAGCTGCGCCGGGTATTCGCGTATCAGCAGGCGCTGATGGCGGATCTCATGAACGGCGAGCGCCGTTTCATCGGCGAACGCGGCGAGCACGAGTTCCGCGATGCCTACGAGCAGATGGAGCGGCTCGCCAGCCTCTCGCAGCTGTATCAGGAACTGGCGGTCGACCTCATGAACGGACACATATCCCTCACCAGCCATCGCCTGAACCAGATTATGAAGGTGCTGACCATCGTGACGGTCATCTTCCTGCCCCTCGGCATCCTGGCGGGCATCTACGGGATGAACTTCGACTACATGCCGGAGCTCGACTGGCGCTACGGCTACTTCGTCGCCCTGGGTACGATGGCCGCCGTCGTGATCACGCTGCTCACCGTGTTCCGCCGCAAGGGCTGGCTATGAGGCGTCCGCACGAGCGGAACCACTTATAATACGTTAAAATTCCGTTATTTATGAACTATTTCTCGAATAATTCGAGACACGCGGCGCCGTTCACCCGTCACGGTTCAGCCGCCGGGCCGGGCCGCCGCCGAAGGATTTATGCCGCTCGGACACTCTAACCCTGCGAGCCCCCGGGGCCAGGAATGACGACGCAGATCAGTATCGACAAAGCCCTGGCACTACGGGTGGGTCGCGGAGACGAAGCGGCGTTCGAGGAATTCTTCTCGGAGTATTTCCCGCGCCTGTTCCGATTCGCGCTGAGCCGCACCGACGGCGACGAGACCGTGGCGGAGGAAGTGGTGCAGCGGACACTGTGCAACGTGATGTACAAGATGGACAGCTACCGGGGCGACGCCCCGCTGTTCACCTGGCTGTGCAGTATCTGCCGCAACGAGCTGTCGGCGTACTTCCGCAAGTCGGGGCGCGAGGAATCCTTCGGCGAGGCGGTGGAGAACAACACGGAGATAAACGCGGCCCTGGAACGGATCAGCGAGGGCGACGACGATCCGCTCACCGAGCGTCACCGCGACGAGATCGCCCGCTACGTGCAGGCCACGCTCGAGGAGCTGCCCGATAACTACGCGAAGGCGCTCGAGTGGAAGTACATGCAGGGCCTGAGCGTGGCCGAGATCGCCGGCGAACTGGGGCTGGGCGGGAAGGCCGCGGAATCGGTCCTGACCCGGGCTCGCAAGGCTTTCCGGGAAGAGTTCCAGCGCCTCTGGGGATTTGCACCGCGCCTGTTCGCGGACAATTAGAGACCAAAGCGATGAGCGAAGAACAACGGACCGACAGAGACGGAAAGCCACGGCCGATCGACGAGGCCACGGCACGGCTGATTGCACACGGGCGCCCGCGGCGGGCCATTCCGCCAGGCGCGCAGGAGCGGGTGCACGCCACGGTCCACGAAGCGTGGCGCGATGCGACCCGGGAGCGGCGGCGCCGGCAGGCCGGCCGCCGATGGCACCTGCCGATCGCACTCGCCGCCAGCGTCGCGCTGGCCGGAATACTCATCGCCCGCTTCCCGGCGGAGACGGTGGCCCCGGCCGCACCCGTGGCCACGGTGGTGGTTGTGCGCGGCGAGCTGAGCGGTGCGGACGGCACACGACTGCGTCCCGGCGATGAACTCGCGGCGGGGAGCAGTCTCTCCACCGACGGTGCGGGACGTGCCGCCCTCAGCCTCGCGGACGGCACGTCGCTGAGAGTGGATCACGACACCCGGATGACCCTCACCGCCGATGCGCGGCTGCGGCTCGACGCCGGTGCCGTGTACGTGGACACCGCCCCGGCCGGGTCCGCGGGCGACGGCGTGACGATCGTGACCGCTTATGCGGCGGCGACCGACCTGGGGACCCAGTTCGAGGTACGCCTGGCCGGCGAGGCGGCCCTGATCCGCGTACGCGAAGGGAAAGTGGCCATCGCACCCGGCCCGGCTGCAGACACCGGGTCCGCAGCCGGGGCTCCCGGACATCACGTGGCCCCTGCCGGGCGGGCCGCCCTTGTTAGCGCCGCCGGCGGCATCGAGACCAGCGACGTGTCCCCCAACGACCCGTCCTGGGCCTGGGCCCAATCGGTGGCGCCCGCCTTCGAGACGGCCGGCGGCCGCAAGCTCGGCGAGTTCCTGAGCTGGTCGGCGCGCGAACTCGGTCTGGAGCTGCACTATTCCGGGGACACCGGGGCCGCCGCGGCCGCGGTGGACCTGTCCGGGAGCGTGGAGGGGATGACGCCCGGCGAGGCGCTGCAGGCCGTCATGGCCACGACCACCCTCGCCTACCGGGTGGAGGACGGCCGACTCGAGGTCTATCGTCCGTAGCCTCCCGTCCGTAGCCTCCCGTCCCTGGCCTCCAGCGCCGTGGTCCCCGGCCCCCGCCCGCGGGTGTGTGTCGACCAGGCCATGCGGAATCTGCGGGGAGCCACTAGAATCCCCGCATGGATCGCCTCCGCGCCGGCCTGGTGGCCGCCCTCCTCCTCGGTCTGCCGCTGCTGCTGCAGGCGGCCGGCGAGCCATGGCTGGGCCGTCCTCTGGCCGACTACATCGATTCCCTGAACCTGCCGGTCATTTATTCCAGCGACGTCGTGCCGCCCGGTCTGCGGGTAGCCCGGGAGCCGACTGCCAGCGACCCGGAATATGCCCTGCGCCAGGTCCTGGCCGCTTCCGGCCTGGCGCTGGTCAGCGGACCCGACGAGCGCCTGCTGGTGGTCAGTGCGCGCGGCCCGGCCACGCAGACCGACGCGGCCGTGACCGGCGTCGTCCGCGCGGCTGACGGGGGACGGCTCGGCGGCGCAGAGGTCGTCGTCGACGGTGCCGGCCGGGGACGAACCGGGCGGGCGGGTGAGTTCCTGATCCGCGACGTCGCGCCCGGCAGCCACACGCTGCGGGTACGGCTCGAGGGCTATCTGTCGGCGGAGCGCGAGCTGGAACTCCGCGACGGGCAGGTGCTGGTGGCCGACATCGTGATGCCGAGCGCTCCGCGGGCACTGCCGGACCTGGTAGTGACCTCGAGCCTGCACCGGCTGGTCTACGAGAGCCCCGGCTCACACACGTTCCTCGACCGGGAACGGCTGCTCGACCTGCCCAATCTGGCCGACGACCCGCTGCGGGCCGGCGAACGCCTGCCGGGCGTCGCCGGCGGCGGCCTCTCCGCCCGCGCCCACGTGCGCGGCGGCGAGGAGACCGAGACGCTGGTCCTGTTCGACGGCCTGCGCCTGTACGAGCCGTTCCACCTGAAGGACTTCCAGAACATGGTCAGCATGCTGGACATGCAGGCGGTGGGCGGCATCGACTATTACTCAGGCGGCTTCCCGGCCCGCTACGGCGACCGCATGAGCGCGGTCATGGATATCGCCATCCGCCGGCCCGTGGCGCCTCGCAGCACGGAGGTGAGGGTCGATTTCCTGAACGCCGGCGTGACCTCGCTCGGCACGTTCGAGGCCGGCGACGGCGAGTGGCTGGCCGCCGTCCGCCGGGGCAACCTGGACCTCATGCTGCAGGCCGTCAACCCGGATCTCGGCACTCCGCGTTACCTCGATCTGCTGCTGCATGCCGAGCGCGACGTCGGTGCCAGCCTGCGGCTCGGCGGCAACGCTCTCGTTTCCCGGGACAAGATCGGTGTTAGCGACTCCGGCGACACGACGGCGGCGGACGCCCGCTACGAAAACCGCTACCTGTGGCTGAACCTGGACTGGTTCGCGACTGCGCGGCTCAGTGCCGCCACCGTGCTGTCCGCGAGTCTGATCGAGAACGCCCGCGCCGGTTTCGTCGAACGCCCGGGCGTGGTGAGCGGCCGGGTCATCCGCGACGAACGGGATTTCCGCATCTTCGGGCTGAAGCAGGACTGGACCTGGCAGCGCAGCGAGTCGTCCCTCTGGCGCGCCGGTTTCGACCTCAAGCACGTGGAGGGCGAGTACGAGTACGCGAGCGAGCGCGTGGTCGACGCGCTGTTCGCAGGGCTCGCCGGCGTCACGGCCGCGGGCACCGAGGCGCGAGACTATTCGCTGTCGCCCGGCGGCGCCCAGTTTGCCACGTACCTTGCCCATCGCTGGCAGCTGAACGACTGGCTGACCGCCGATGCCGGCCTGCGCTGGGACCAGCAGACCTACACCACCGCCGCCGACGACGAACAGATCAGCCCCCGCTTCTCCCTGCTGGCCCGGCCGCGTGCGGGGACGGAGCTGCGGCTGAGCTGGGGCCGGTACTACCAGGCGCAGGAACTGAACGAACTCAAAGTGGCGGACGGCCAGCCCGACTTCGAGGAAGCCCAGCGCTCGGAGCACCTGATCCTGAGCGCCATCCAGGATATCGGTGCCTACCGCCTGCGTGCGGAGCTCTACCGCAAGAAGATGCGCAGCCTCGCGACCCGGTTCGAGAACCTGACCGACCCCCTGACCCTGCTGCCCGAACTGCAGCCGGACCGCATCCGCCTGGACCCGGACTCCGCCACGGCCCGGGGCGCGGAGCTGCTGCTGACGCGGCGGCCCGGCGGCGAAGGCCTGTCCTGGTGGGCCAGTTACGCCTGGTCCGAGGCGCTCGACCGTTTCGACGAGGGCAAGGTAGCGCGCAGCTGGGACCAGACCCATGCGGTGAAGTTCGGGGTGGACTGGTCGGCCGGTCCGTGGGATTTCAGTCTCGCGGCGAGCGTGCACACGGGCTGGCCGAAGACCCGCCTGCTGCTGGTGGAAGGCGAGGCGGGACCCGAGGTGATCGCGGAGGCCCGCAACCGCCGCCGCTACGAGGATTTCCACCGTCTCGACCTGCGGCTCGGCCGCGAATTCCGTCTCACCCGGGGCACCCTCGAGGCCTACCTGGAGGTCAGCAACCTGTACAACAGCCGCAACCCCTGCTGTCTGCAGTACACGCCGGTCACCGGCGAGGATGGCGGACTGGTACTGCTCGAGGAGACCGATTACTGGCTGCCGCTGGTGCCCTCGCTCGGTGTGGCCTGGCGCTACGAGTGATACTCGCGTGATCCGGGCGCCGTCGGCTCAGGGGCGCGGCACCTGGCGCACCAGGCCCAGCTCGTCAAAGACAGCGGCGGCACGGTCGGGGAAATCGGTGAACAGGCCGTCGACGCCCAGCTCGGTCACGAACCAGCGCAACATCTCCTCGAGGTCCGGGAAACCGGCGGCCAGGTCGTCGGCACGGAAGGTATACGGATGCACGGCGAGCCCCGCCGCACGGGCGTCGGCCGCGAGGCGGCCCGCCCTGGGCCGCCCGTTGTCGTCCAGTGCGTAGAGCTGGCCGACCCAGGGTCCGATGGCATCGGCGGTGGCGGCGAGCGCGGCCAGTCCCTCCTCCGTCTTCAGCGCGTCGTAATCGGTGTCGGACTCGCCCCAGTCGTTCTCGCCGATGAGCTGGACGAGCCGGAAGTCGGTGCGGAATTCCTCGCGCAGGCGGCGCAGCTCGCCGGCGTCGAAGCACTGGAGGTAGACGGCGTCCGAGCGCGGCGTGACACCGGCCTCGTCCAGGGCGGCGAGCAGGAGTGCCGAGAGGTCCACCCCCTCGGCCCGGTGCCAGGCCGGGCGCTTGATCTCGGGGTAGATGCCGACCTGCCGCCCGGTGGAGGCGTTCAGGCCGCGGACCAGCGCGATCTCCTCGGCCAGCGTGTTGATGCGGAAATTGCCGCTGCGTGCGGGGAAGCGCCCGGGGTAGTTCGCCTCCCGGCCCTCCCCGTCCAGCCTCTCGGTCACCCGCAGCGTGCGGATTTCGGCCAGGGTCAGATCCCGGGCGTACCAGCGCCCGTCGGACCGGGCCCGGTCTGGGAAGCGCTCGGCCACGTCGGTGACGCGGTCCAGGTGGATGTCGTGCAGCACCAGGAGCGCGTCGTCCTTCGAGGCGACGAGGTCCTGCTCCAGGTAGTCCGCGCCGAGGCCGTAGGCCAGCGCCTTGGCTTCCAGCGTGTGCTCCGGCAGATAGCCGGAAGCGCCCCGGTGGGCGATCACGACGGGCCGGCGGGTGGATATCGCCATGCCGGCCGTCGTTGCCATGCCCGTCGTCGCCGCCTCAGTCGTCCACGCCGAGGCGCTTGTGCATGATCGGGCTGGTCGTCGTGTACTGCAGGTGCACTTTCTTGTCGGGCTCGATGAAGGACTTGGCCGCGAAGGCCGCCAGCGCGGCCTCGTGGAATCCGCTCAGGATCAGCTTCTTCTTGCCCGGGTAGTGGTTGATGTCGCCGATGGCGTAGATACCCGGGATGTTCGTCTCGAACTTCTCCGTGTCTACGTTGATGGTCTTGCGATTGATGTCCAGGCCCCACTCGGCAATGGGACCGAGTTTCGGCGCCAGGCCGAAGAACACCAGCAGGTCGTCCAGCTCGACGCGGCGCTCGTCCTGGTCCTTCACCGACACCGTCACCGACTGCAGGGTGTCGCCGTCGGCCTCGATGGCGGTCACGTTGCCGAACTCGATCAGGTCCATCCTGCCGGTGGCCACCAGCTCGCGCATCCGCGCCACCGAGGCGGGTGCGGCCCTGAACTGATCCGAACGATGCACCAGCGTCATGGACTCCACGGAGTCGATCAGTTCCAGCACCCAGTCCAGCGCCGAGTCGCCGGCGCCGAGCACGACCACCCGCTTGCCGGCGAAGCGACCCGGATCGCGCACCCGATAGAAGACGTGCTTGTCGATCAGCCCGTCGACGCCCTCCACGCGGAGCTCCCGGGGCTGGAAAGAACCGACGCCGCCAGCGATGATGACGGTCTTCGCCTCGAACTCCTTGCCACCACTGGTCTTCACGTGGAATGGCCCCTCGCCGGAGACCTCGGTGACCTCCTCGCCCAGGTGGAAGCCGGGCGAGAACGGCTTGATCTGCTCCATCAGCCGCTCGACCAGCTCGGCCGCGCTGCACACCGGGATGGCGGGGATGTCGTAGATCGGCTTGTCCGGGTAGAGCTCGGCGCACTGCCCGCCGACCACGGGCATGGTCTCCACCACCTCCGCGTGCAGGCCCAGCAGCCCCAGCTCGAATACCTGGAACAGCCCGCAGGGGCCGGCCCCGACGATCAGCGCATCGGTCTTGATTGTCATGATTCTCCGTTCACTCCTCCGGACAAAATCCTGCCCCGCGGGGAACCCGTCCCCGGCAGTTCGACTGCTTCCATGGCGAGCGCCCGCCGCCGGACGGGGCCTCAGGGGAAGTCGATGACCTCCCAGCGGTTGGTATCCTCGTTCCGTGCCGCCCGCTTGATGGCGTCCACGATCTCCCGCTCGTTCCATTCCGGTTCTTCGCGGGCCACCCGCGACACCTCGGCCGGCATCGGCAGGACGCCGCCGAAGGGCTTCATGGCGATGATCGGCCTGCCGAGCGCCTGGGCGGCGTCGATCTGGTACTGGATCCAGTCCCGTTTCTTCTCGAACAGGCTGGCCAGGACGACGACGGTTTCCGCGGCCTCGATCTGCTCGCGCAGCGCCGCCTTGAACGCCTCGCTGCCGCCGGCGGGCAGCCCGTCCGGCTTGCTGGTGTTCACGTAGAAGAAATTGGGGTTGCTCTCGATGTACTCGAACAGCCGCAGGTAGTCGTCACTCTCGCTGAACGTGTGGGTGACGTACACCCGGATAGGGTTATCTTC
Source organism: Lentisalinibacter orientalis (assembly GCF_040706535.1). Classification (NCBI taxonomy): domain Bacteria; kingdom Pseudomonadati; phylum Pseudomonadota; class Gammaproteobacteria; order Woeseiales; family Woeseiaceae; genus Lentisalinibacter; species Lentisalinibacter orientalis. Next base: position 190,610 of record NZ_JAPDRJ010000003.1, on the reverse strand, counting down.
GGACACGAAAGACCTCCGGCGGCCGGCTCGGAACCCGGGTAGTGTAGCGAATCCGGCAACCGGGGGGCCAGCATGTGCGGCACGCTCCGGACTGCCTCCCGGAGCGGCCCGACCTGCTATCATCCGTGGGAGTCAGGCTGTCCGGGGAGTCGGCAGCGCCGGCAAGGTCCCGGCCCGCCCGACTGCCCCTCCGAACGCCGGGAACAGGCATGCGCTTATTGCTCTACAACATCCGCTACGGAGTCGGCGGCGGTGCATCCATGCACGTGCCCGTGCCCGGCGCGGGCTACCTGCTGGGCAACCGGCCGAACCTGGACCGGATCATCGAGTTCATCCAGTCGGTGAGCCCGGATATCGTCGGCCTGGTGGAGGTGGATACGGGCTCCATCCGCAGCCGGCGTGTGAACCAGGCGGAGGAGATCGCCCGGGCGCTCGGCCACAACACCTCCTACGAGATCAAGTACGGGGCCAGTTCGGTCAACAAGCTGCTGCCGATCATCCGCAAGCAGGGCAATGCGTTCCTGGCCGCCCCCGGCATCCACGGCGAGCGCTTCCACTACTTCGACACCGGCATCAAGCGGCTGATCATCGAGCTGGAACTCGACGATTTCGCCGTCTTCCTGGTGCACCTGTCGCTGAAGTACCGGCATCGCCATCTGCAGTTACGCCATCTGCACGACCTGGTGATGAAGACCGAGAAACCGGTGATGGTCGCCGGGGATTTCAATACCTTCTGGGGCGAGAACGAGATGTATCTATTCATGCAGGCCACCGGCCTGAAGAGCGCGAACACCACCGGCGCGCCCTCCTACCCCAGCCGGGCGCCGCGCAAGGAGCTGGATTTCATCCTCTACCAGGAGGGTATCCGCATCGAGCATTTCGAGATCCCGCAGGTCCGCTTTTCGGACCATCTGCCGCTGGTCTGCGACTTCTCGGTGCAGGCGGCCTGAAACGAGGAAATCGGAACAACGACGCCGATACGGCGCAAGGAGCAGGCAATGAGCGACGAAAATGCACGCGGCGGGCTCGAGCACTGGCGCACGGAAACCGATTCGAGCGGCGTCCTCTGGCTGGCGGCGGACAAGGCCGACGGCGGCGCCAACGTACTGTCCGGACCGGTCCTGCGTGAACTGGACACCGTCATCGGCGGCATCGAGGACGACCCGCCCAAGGGCGTGGTCGTCTATTCGGTGAAGCCGAGCGGCTTCATCATGGGTGCCGACATCAACGAGTTCACCCGCATCGAGTCCACGGAGCAGGCCTTCGAGCTGGTGCGCCTGGGCCAGCAGGTGCTCGACCGGGTCGAGGCGCTGCGTTGCCCCACCGTGGCGGTGATCGACGGCTACGCCCTCGGCGGCGGCCTGGAACTCGCCATGGCCTGCGATTACCGCCTGGCCGTGGACAGCGAGCGCAAGACCATCGGCCTGCCCGAGGTGCAGCTGGGCATCCACCCCGGTTTCGGCGGCACCGTCCGGGCCGTGCAGATCGCCGGCGTCACCGCGGCGATGGAGCTGATGCTGACCGGCAAGTCGCTGACGCCGAAGAAGGCCAGATCCGCCGGGCTGGTGGACCGACTCGTCACGCGGGACAACTGGAAGGCGGCGGCGCGGGAGATCATCGGCTCGCGCCCGCCCCGCAGCCGGGCCGGCTTCACCCAGAAGCTGCTGAATCTGGCGCCGGTGCGGCCCTTCGTCGCCAGACAGATGCGCGCACGGGTCGCCAAACGCGCCCGGCGCGACCACTACCCCGCCCCGTACGCCATCGTCGAGCTCTGGCAGAAACACGGCGGCAGCCCGGACGGCGGCTACGTGGCCGAGGCGCACTCCATCGCCGAGCTCATGTGCACGGACGCCTCCCGCAATCTGGTACGCGTGTTCTTCCTGCAGAACCGGCTGAAATCCCAGGGCAGCCGCGATGCGCCCCGGGCCCGCCACCTGCACGTCGTCGGCGCCGGCGTCATGGGCGGCGATATCGCGGCCTGGTGCGCGCTGCGCGGCCTGGAGGTCACCCTGCAGGACCGGGAGGAGAAATACATCACGCCGGCGCTGGAACGGGCGGAGAAGCTCTTCGACAAACGGATCCGTGACGACGAGGAACGGGAGGCGGCGAAGGGCCGGCTGCGGGCGGACGTGGCCGGCGATGGCGTGGCCGCGGCGGATCTGGTGATCGAGGCCATCTTCGAGGACAAGGACGCGAAGCAGGAGCTGTACCGGGAGCTGGAGCCGAAGATGAAGGACGGCGCGGTGCTCGCCACCAACACCTCGTCCATACGCCTGGAGGAGCTGCGCACGGTGCTCGCGGCGCCGGCCCGGCTGATCGGTCTGCACTTCTTCAACCCCGTGGCGCAGCTGCCCCTCGTGGAGGTGATCCGCTGTGCCGATACCGAAGCCGCCGCCGTGGACGCCGGCCATTGCTTCGTCAAGGCCATCGGCAAGTTCCCGCTGGAGTGCGCGAGCTCGCCGGGCTTCGTGGTGAACCGGGTGCTGGCGCCTTACATGGGCGAGGCGATGCGCCTGCACGAGGAAGGCGTCGCCCTGGAGGTCATCGACCAGGCGGCCGTGGATTTCGGCATGCCCATGGGGCCGGTGGAGCTGGCCGACAGCGTCGGGCTGGACGTCGCCTGGCACGTCTCGACAATCCTCGCCGATGCGTACGGCTACCCCCTGCCCGAGAAGCTCAGGGAGATGGTCGACGCCGGCAATGTGGGGAGAAAATCCGGCCAGGGCTTCTACCGCTGGGAGGACGGCAAGGCCGTCAAGCAGTCCGACCCGGAAGGGCCCGAGCCGCCGGACCTGCAGGACCGGCTGATCCTGCCCATGGTCAACGAGGCCGTCGCCTGCCTGGCGGAGAGCGTCGTGGAGGACGAAGACCTTCTGGATGCCGGCGTGATCTTCGGCACCGGATTCGCGCCGTTCCGCGGCGGCCCGCTGCACTACGCCCGGTCCCGCGGCGTCGCCGAGATCCGCAGCCGCCTGGAGAAGTTCGCCATGGAGTACGGCGAGCGGTTCCGGCCGGCGGACGGCTGGGATGCCTTCGCCTCCCGCGACGAGTGAGCGCCGCTGTCAGTGGAAATTGGGACGCGTTCCTGATCTTGCCAAGCCATTGAATGTACAATGCGCCACCCGGGAGTCGACGTTTTCTCTGACCGCGGCCCGCGCACCGGCCGGCGGCCCACCACGGATGAACTGGCGATAAAATGACGGAACGAGGACAGGTAGATCCGAACCTGCTGAAGGGCTTCTCTCCGCTCGACGGACTCAAGCGCGAGAATCTGTCCGCGCTCGCGAAGAAGACCCAGGTCCACGAGCTGGAGCCGAATCAGGTCCTGTTCCGCGAGGGAGACTCCGAGAAGCGCACCCTCTACATCGTCAGCGGCAGCGTCGAACTCGTGGACGGCAATCAGGTGGTGGAGACCATCCAGGGCGGCACCGAGGAGGCGCGCAATCCGCTCTCCCCCATACTGCCCCGGCGCTACACGGCCCGTACCCGCACGAAGATCCAGTATCTCAACATCGACAGCGACCTGCTGGACGTGATGCTGACCTGGGACCAGACCGGCTCCTACGAGGTGAGCGAGCTGCGCGACGATCAGACCGAGGGCGGCGACGACTGGATGACCACCCTGCTGCAGACCAAGGCCTTCCACAAGATCCCGCCGGCCAACATCCAGGCGATCTTCATGCGCATGCAGCAGATCAATTACAAGGCTGGCGACCAGGTCATCAAGCAGGGCGCCGAGGGCGATTATTTCTACGTGATCACCCGCGGCAAGTGCGCGGTCACCCGGGAGACGCCGCTGAACAAGGAAGGCATCCGGCTGGCCGAACTCGGCGTGGGCGACACCTTCGGCGAGGAGGCCCTGATCTCCGACGCCAAGCGCAACGCGACGGTCACCATGCTGACCGACGGCTCGGTGATGCGCCTCGGCAAGGACGATTTCAACACGCTGCTGAACGAGCCCATGCTCGAGTGGGTGGACTATACGGAAGCCCAGGACATCGTGGGGAAAGGCGGCCAGTGGCTGGACGTGCGCCTGCCGAGCGAGTTCGACAACTACCACCAGGAAGGCGCGGTCAACATCCCGCTGTACTTCATCCGGCTGAAGCTCGGCACGCTGGACAAGGACAAGCGCTACATCGTCTGCTGCGACACGGGGCGGCGCAGCTCGGCCGGCGCCTACATCCTGAGCGAGAGGGGCTTCAACGCCTGCGTCCTGCGGGGCGGCATCAACAGCGCCCGCAATCCCTGACCGGCAGCTGCCGCGGCCTCACATGGTGTGGGTGGGCTTGTCCCCGCTCAGCGCGCCGGCCAGATAGTTCTCGATCTTCTTCTGGGTGTTGCCCTGGTCCTGCTCGGAAAACTGGACGCCGATGCCGGCGGTCCGCTTGCCCTGGGCTCCCTTGGGCGTCATCCAGATCACCTTGCCGGCCACCGGGATCTTCTCGTCCTCGCCCATCAGGTTCAGCAGCATGAACACCTCGTCGCCCAGCCGGTAAGAGCTGTTGGTGGGTATGAACAGACCGCCGTTGTGCACGAACGGCATGTACGCCAGATACAACGCGCTCTTGTCCTTGATCGTCAGCGTCAGCAGACCCGGCTTGGACATGGTGAAATCCCTCGATGACTATCCGACGCCACCGCCGGCCGATGCGCCCGTCGGTGGCCGTTCCAGGCCTGCCTGCTCCCCCCGGAACCCTTCGGCCCAGGGGATCAGCAGCGATTCCAGTGCCACCTGCTGCTCGTTCGCCGAGCCGGGCGGCTGGTTTCGCAGCCTGGTCAGGCGATCTAGATAACAGAACAGATTTCGGCTGTCCATGCGCTGCAGCACGCTTTCCGGCATCACGCCCGCCGGGGCCTGCGAGCGCCCGGCAATGCGGCCCCGGATCAGGTCTCTCATCAGGCGTTCCAGCCAGTCCAACGCGAACACGGCGTCGGCCTTCGCCCAGCGTGCGGCCGCGTCCAGCGGACCCAGCCGGCCGGCCACGACGGCGCCCAGATCGTCACGGAAGCGTGCCGGCAGCTCCGCCTTGCCGTCGCGCACGTAGGCCACCGCCCGCAGAGGCGCTCCGCCGGCCAGCGCCAGGGCCTCGGGCCAGTCCGCCTCGTCGTCCAGCGCCTCCAGCCAGGCAAGGGCCGTGGCCGGCGGCGGCAGGGAGACCCGCAGCGTGGCGCAACGGCTCAGGATGGTGGCCGGCATGCCCGAGAGCGTGTCCGCCACCAGGATGATGAGCGCGTCCCCGGGCGGCTCCTCCAGGGTCTTCAGCAGGCTGTTGGCCGCGTTCAGCGTCATCGCGTTCGCCGGTTCGATAACGGCCGCCTTGCCGCCACCGGCGTGGCTCTTCAGGCCGATATTCGCCACGAGGGCCCGCACCTGGTCCACCGAGATCCGCGACTTGCCCTCTTCCGGCGAGATGCGCATCGCGTCCGGGTGGTGCCGTCCTGTGGCGGGCCAGACAGGCCGCGCGGGACTGCTGGCAGCGCCCGCGGCGCCGGCGAGATAACCCGCGCAGAGCCAGTCGGCCAGTGCCCGCTTGCCCGTGCCGGCCGGACCGCTCAGCAGCAGGGCATGGCCGAGACGCCCGTCGCTGCGATTGCGATCGAGGCTTTGGCAGATGTCATCCAGCCAGGTAATGTCTTTTATTTTAGTATCTTGTGTCACTTCTCTAAACTTATTTCTCCGCGATGAGCCGATCGATATGACGGGCGATCTCCCCCTGCACCGACTGCAGCGGGCGGCTGGCGTCTATCACGGCGTAGCGTTCCGGCTCGGCTTCGGCCAGCGCAAGGTAACCGGCGCGGACCCGCTCGAAGAAAGCGCCCTGCTCGTTCTCGAAACGGTCGCTGATGCCGCGGTCACGGCTGCGTTGCCGGCTCACCGGGAGCGGCGCGTCCAGCAGCAGCGTGAGATCGGGCCACAGCCCCGGGTGCACGATGTCGGCGATCTGGCGTATGCGGCCGGTATCCTGGCCGCGTCCGTAGCCCTGGTAGGCCAGCGTGGCATCCGTGAAGCGATCGCAGACGACCCAGTCGCCCCGCTCCAGGGCCGGCAGGATCAGGTTCTCCAGGTGGACGGCCCGGGCCGCGAACATGAGCAGGAGCTCCGCGGCCGCCGGCACGGACTCCGCCCGCTCGGCGAGTACGACATCGCGGATGTCCTCGGCCAGCGGCGTGCCGCCCGGCTCCCGGGTGCTGACGACGCCGTAGCCGGCCGCACCGATGCGCTCGCAGATGAAGCCGACGTTGGTGCTCTTGCCGACACCCTCGATGCCTTCCACCGTGATGAAGCGCCCCCTTTCCATGCTCAGCGCCTCCGCTCCCGCAGCCGCTCGAGATAGCGCTCCACGGCGGCCTCGTGCTCTTCCCGCGTGACCGAGAAGTAGTGGCTGCCGTCGGGCTCGCCGGTGGCGACGAAGAACAGCGCCTCGCCGGGCGCCGGATTCACCGCTGCGTCCAGCGACGCACGGCCCGGCAGGGCGATCGGCGTCGGCGGCAGACCCGCGCGGGTATAGGTGTTGTAAGGCGTATCCGTGCGCAGGTCCCGGCGGCGGATGTTGCCGTCCCAGTCCTCGCCCAGGCCGTAGATCACGGTGGGGTCCGTCTGCAGGCGCATGCCGCGCTCGAGACGCCGCGTGAAGACGCCCGCGATGCGCCGGCGCTCGTCGTCCCGGGCGGTTTCCTTCTCGATGATCGACGCCAGGATCAGCGCCTCGTAGGGCGAGTCGAGCGGGATGTCGTCGCGGCGCGACTGCCATGCCGCAAGCAACTGTTCCTGCATCAGCGCGTAGGCCCGGCGCAGGATGGTCACGTCCTCGCTGCCCCGCGGGAAATGGTAGGTCTCCGGAAACAGCAGGCCCTCCGGGTGGTCCTCCGCGGCCTCGACGGCCTCGAGCAGCGCCGCCGGCTCGTAGGGCCCGAGGGTCGCCACGATGGCCTCGTGCGCCTGCAGCGCGCGTACCGCCTCGGCGGTGGTCCATCCCTCCACGATCGTGAAGCTGTAGAGACGCACGTCGCCGGCGACGAACTTGGCCAGCGCCTCCGCCGCGCTCAGTCCCGGCTGCAGGACGTACTCGCCCGCCTTGATCCGGGACGCCTCGCCGGACAGGCGGCCGTACCAGGAGAGCACGGCCGGATGGCGCAGCATGCCTCTGGACTCCAGCTCGGCTGCCACTCTCGCCAGCGGCGTCCCGGGCGGGATCTCCACCACCGCGGGCGCCTCCAGGGCGAGCGGGCGATGCAGCTCCGCCCGCGCCCACAGCAGCGTGCCCCCCAGCGCCACCGCCAGGGCCAGCATGCCGGCCAGCGCCGCTATTACGAGTCTCGTCATATTGCTGTCGTTCCGACTGTCATTCCGTCAGTCCCGCCGCCTCCAGCGCGGCCGCGATACTCGCGGTGAGCGGCCCGCCGGCCCACTCGTGCGTGCCCAGCCGGGCGACCGGCCAGAGCACGTACTGGCTGTTGGTCAGGAAGAGTTCGTCCGCCGCGATGACCTCCGCCGGATCCACCTCCCGGACCGTCGTCTCGAGTCCCAGGCGGTCGGCCAGCTCCAGCACGAGGCCGCGCATGATGCCGGCCACGCCGGCATGGGTGACGGCCGGCGTGACCAGCCGTCCGCCGCGCACCAGGAACAGGTTGCTCATGGTAGCGCAGACCACCCGGCCGTCGCTGTCCAGCATCAGCCCTTCGGCGATATTGTTCTGCCTATCGTGATCGTCCCATTCGGCCCGGGCAAGCACCTGTTCCAGCCGATCGAGGTGCTTTAGGCCCGCCAGCGCCGGATTGCGGCCGAGGCGCGTGCGGCACCAGCGCACCGCGACGCCGCGCGCCCGACGCTCCCGCGGCCAGGTGCCGGCGGGCCCGATGCCCGCCAGCAGCCGGGCATCCGAATGCCGGTAGGCGTAGCCGCGCTCGCCGTCGCCGCGCGTGGCCACCAGTTTCAGCACGGCCCGCCCGTCCGCGGCCGGTTCTTCGTCGACGACCCGGGCCAGGAATTCCTCGATGCGTCGGCGCGCCGGCAGTCGCAGCGAGAGGCGGTCGGCGCCGAGACGCAGGCGCTGCAGGTGGCGCTCGAGCAGCCGGGGCCGCCCTTCACGCACCGCGATGGTCTCGAACAGGCCGTCGCCGTAGGCGAAACCCCGGTCGTCGGGCCCCGGCGCGTCGGCCACGCCGTCGATATAGTGCCAGCGCATCACGCCCCGCCCTCCCCTTGTCCCTGTCCCTGTCCCAACGCCAGCAGCAGCCCCTTCGCCTTGGCCCGCGTCTCGGCCAGCTCGCGCTCCGGCTCCGAATCCGCCACGATGCCGGCCCCGGCCCGCAGGGTCAGCTCGGTGCCGTCGGTGACCACGGTGCGGATCAGGATGTTCAGATCCAGGCTGCCGTCGCGGGAGAGATAACCGAAAGAGCCGGTATAGGCGCCCCGCGGACCGGATTCCAGCGCGGCGATGATCTGCATGCAACGGACTTTCGGGCAGCCGGTGATCGTGCCGCCGGGGAACACGGCACCGATGGCGCGGCCGGGCGTCACGCCGGGCTCCAGTTCGCCGGTCACGTTGCTGACGATGTGGTGCACGTGGCGGTAGGTCTCGATGGTCATCATCTCGTCCACCCGCACCGTGCCCGGCCGGCAGATGCGGCCGAGGTCGTTGCGTTCCAGGTCGATGAGCATGACGTGCTCGGCCCGCTCCTTCGGGTGCGCCAGGAGCTCCGCGCTGAGCGCACGGTCGTCCCGGCGGCTGGCGCCCCGTGGCCGCGTGCCGGCGATAGGCCGGGTGGAGGCGATGCCGTCGGCGAGGCGGAGCAGCCGCTCCGGCGAGGAGGAGATCACGGAATGCTCGCCCACTCGCATGAGGCCGGCGAAGGGCGCCGGATTGGCGCGGCGCAGCCGCCGATAGATGATCGACGGCGTCATCCCCTCCGCGAGCCTGCCGTGCCAGAGTCGGGACAGGTTGGCCTGGTAGACGTCCCCCGCGGCAATGTGGGCCTTCGCCGCGGCGACCGCCGCGAGGTAGTCCGCGGGCGGCTCCTCTTCGGCCGGGCCGGCCAGTGCAGGACCGCCCTCGTCCGCACCGCTGCGTGCCGCGCCGGCGTCGGCGGCCATCGGATCGAGGCTGGCTTCGCTGCCGGGCTCCGCCACAGCCCAGGTGCGCCCGCTCCGCCGGTCGCGGATCAGGGCGCCGCGGACCCGCGTGGCGAGGGCGACGGGCAGGCCTGCCGGCGCGGTCAGCTGCAGACCGGGCTCGATCTCGGCGGCGAGCTCGTAGCCCAGGTAGAGGAACCAGCCGCCGGCGAAAGGCGCCTCGCCGGCGCCGGCCCGCTCGCTCTTCCACCACAGGTCCAGGGAGTCCAGGAATCCGTCGCCCACCGGCACATCCGGCGGTGCCGCGAGCCTGCCGCCGGCGTCCAGCCGCAGGGTCTCCCCCGGCAATGCGAACAGGAGGTCGTAGCGAGCCTGGGCATTGGTGCCCTCGACGCTCTCCAGCAGGAAGGGATAGCGCTCCGGCCAGGCGTCGTGCATGGCCAGCAGGTCGACGCTGGGCGCGAGTTCACGGACCGGCTTCATGGGTGGGTCGTGCGGCAACGGTCGTGCGGCAACGGTCGTGCGGCGCCCCTGCACCGCCTGCAGGCCCGAATGCCGTCAGACGGCCCGGAAGATCAGCGTGCCGTTGGTGCCGCCGAAGCCGAAGGAGTTCGACATGGCCACCTGCAGCTTCGCATCGCGGGCCGTGTTGGGCACGTAGTCCAGGTCGCACTGGGGGTCCGGGTTATCCAGATTGATGGTCGGCGGCAGCACCTGATCGCGGATCGCCAGGATGGAGAAGATGGCCTCCACGGCTCCCGCGGCACCGAGCAGGTGGCCGGTGGTCGACTTGGTGGCGCTGACCGGCAGGGAAGCGGCGTGGTCCCCGAAGCAGCGCTTGATGGCGACGGTCTCGGCGATGTCGCCGGCGATGGTGGAGGTGGCGTGGCCGTTCAGGTGATCGACGTCGTCGGGGTTCAGGCCGGCATCGCCGAGTGCCGCCGCCATGCTCTTGCGGGCGCCCTCGCCGTCCTCGGGCGGCAGCGTGATGTGGGAGGCATCGCCGCTCATGCCGAATCCGACGACTTCCGCCAGGATGGGCGCACCCCGGGATTTCGCGTGCTCGTATTCCTCGATGACCAGGCAGCCCGCGCCGTCCGCCAGCACGAAACCGTCCCGGTCCCGGTCGAAGGGACGGCTGGCACGCTGGGGCTCGTCGTTGCGGGTGGACAGCGCCCGGGCCGCGCAGAAGCCGCCCAGCCCGAGCGGGGTGGTCGCATATTCCGCGCCGCCCGCCAGCATCACGTCGGCGTCGCCCCAGGCCACCGAGCGGGCCGCCAGGCCGATGCTGTGCGTGGAGGTCGTGCACGCGGTGACGACGGCCAGATTCGGGCCCGTCAGCCCGTGCATGATGCTCACGTGACCCGAGATCATGTTGATGATGGCGCCCGGTATGAAGAACGGCGAGATGCGCCGCGGGCCCTGGTTCAGGTACTTCTCGTGGTTGGCCTCGATGGTGGCGATGCCGCCGATGCCGGCGCCCATGGCCACGCCGATGCGGCCCCGGTTGTCGTCGGTCACTTCCAGGCCGCTGGCCGCGAGCGCCTGGTTGCAGGCGGCGACGCCGTACTGCACGAAGGTATCGATCTTGCGGGCTTCCTTCTTCGGGATGCCGTGCTGTTCCGGATCGAAGTCCTTCACCAGGCCGGCGAAACGGGTCGCGAACGGCTCCGTGTCGAAGTCCGTGATGGGAGCCATTCCCGGGCGGCCTTCCACGACATTCTTCCACGCCTCGTCGACCGTATTGCCGACGGGCGAGATGATGCCGAGTCCGGTCACGACTGCGCGGCGTCTCTCCACGGGATTACCTGTTCGGGATGGGTGGAAGGGAAGCGCGGGCCGGGCGCACCGCGCCGGCCCGTGCCCGTGACATCAGGAGGATTCCGACTTGCGGGCGTTGATGTAGTCGATGGCCTGCTGGACGGTGGTGATCTTCTCGGCTTCTTCGTCCGGGATCTCCGTCTCGAATTCTTCCTCGAGGGCCATGACGAGTTCCACCGTATCCAGCGAATCGGCGCCGAGGTCGTCGACGAAAGAAGCATCGTTGGTGACCTCTTCCTCCTTCACCCCGAGCTGCTCGGCTACGATGCTCTTGACCTGTTCTTCAATGCTGCTCATTGCTTCTGTTTCTCCTTCGCAGAGACTGCCTGAATTCTACTGCCGGACCGCGGGAGAGTCCCCCAATCGGTATTCCGCGCCGGCCCCGGCTTTCACCTGAACGCAGCCGCTGCCGCGAACACCCCTTGCGCCGCCCCGTCCGGGCCCCGGCGCCTCCGAGGGCCGGTATTGTATTGGAAAACCGGCCGTCCATTCTACAGCACCGGCATCGGGGGCCGGATGCCTTTCAGATCATGTACATACCGCCGTTCACATGGAGGGTCTCGCCGGTGATGTACGCGCCCGCCGGCGACGCCAGGAATACCGCCGCCGCGGCGATATCCGCAGCCTCGCCGAGCCGGCCGAGGGGAATCTGCCCGAGCAGCGCTTCCTGCTGACTCTCTTCCAGCGCGCCGGTCATGTCGGTGCGGATGAACCCGGGTGCGATGACGTTGACGGTGATACCGCGGGAGCCGACCTCGCGCGCGAGCGATTTGGAGAAGCCGATGATGCCGGCCTTGGCCGCCGCGTAGTTGGACTGTCCGGCGTTACCCATCACGCCGACCACCGAGGCGATGCTGATGATGCGGCCGGCGCGCTTCTTCATCATGCCGCGCAGGCAGGCCTTGCTCATGCGGTAGACGCCGGACAGGTTGGTCTGCAGGATCTCGTCCCACTCGTCCGGCTTCATCCGCAGCAGGAGATTGTCCCGCGTGATCCCCGCGTTGTTCACGAGTATGTCCGGGGGCGCCTCCAGTCCGCCGATCAGCGCATCCACCGAGGCGTGGTCGGAGACGTCCAGCACGGCACCCTCGCCACGCTCGCCCAGCCGTTCGCCGATGGCTTGCGCGCCGGACCCGGAGGTGGCGGTGCCGATCACCCGGGCGCCCGCGGCGGCCAGCCCGTCGGCGATGGCGGCGCCGATGCCCCGCGAGGCACCCGTCACCAGGGCGGTCTGCCCGTCCAGCACGTCGGCAGCAAAGATTCCAGCCATCGGTTACTCCTCTTCTTGCAGCAATGCGTCCAGGGCCGCCGGCGTGTCCAGCGCAGCGTGGGGCAGCGAGCGATCGATACGCCGGCCCAGCCCCGCCAGTACCTTGCCGGGACCGCATTCGACCACCCGGCCGGCGCCCTCGGCCGCGAAGCGCTGCACCGTCTCCACCCAGCGCACGGGGTTGTAGAGCTGGCGCACCAGCGCATCGGCGATGGCCGCCGGGTCGGACTCGACCGCGACGTCGACGTTGTTGACCACCGGTATCGCGGGCGGATCGATCGACACGTCCTGCAGCGCCGCCCGCAGGCGGTCCGCCGCCGGCCGCATCAGCCGGCAGTGGGACGGCACGCTGACCGGCAGCAGCATGGCCCGGCGAGCCCCGCTCTCCTTCGCCGCCTCGATCGCGCGCTCCACGGCCGCCTTCTCGCCGGCGATGACGACCTGCCCCGGTGCGTTGTAGTTGACCGCCTCGACCACGCCGGCGGAAGCCGCCTGCTCACAGGCCGCATGGACGGCGGCGTCGTCCAGGCCGAGGACGGCGGCCATGGCCCCGGCCTCTTCCGCGACCGCCTCCTGCATGAATCGGGCCCGCTCGGCGACCAGCCGCACCGCAGCGGTGAACGACAGCGCGCCGGCCGCCACCAGCGCGGTATATTCGCCCAGCGAGTGGCCCGCGACCCAGGCCGGCGCCGGCCCGCCCCGCTCCTGCCAGACGCGCCAGGCGGCCATGCCCGCCGTCAGCATCAGCGGCTGGGTGTTGACCGTCAGCGCGAGCTCCTCCTCCGGCCCCTCGCGGGACAGCTGCCAGAGATCGCGCCCGAGCGCGTCGCCGGCCTCCTCGTAAGTATGGCGCACGACCGGAAACGCCTCGGCGAGCTCGGCCTGCATGCCGAGGGACTGCGATCCCTGGCCAGGAAACACGAATGCGGTTTTCACACGGTCCTCCCCTCTGTGCGGATACCGGTGTCGGCGAGGAATCCCTCCCGACGCGGCTGGCGGGATTATAACGTCTGTGCCGTCCGGCTCCGCCGCGACCGTACCAGCGCGCCCAGCCCGGCGAGCACGCCCCCGAGCGCGCCATAGCGATGGGCTTCCACCAGCACCGGACCGCCGGCCGTCTGCTCCGCCCCCGGCAGGGGCCCGGCCATCGCCTCCCACGCGAGCTTGCCGGCCAGCAGTGCAGCGAGAATCATCATCGCCGTATCCCGTCGGCGCAGGGCGGGCACGAGTCCACCCGCCAGCAGCCCGTGCAGGACGCCGGACAGGCCGACGTACCAGGCGACGCCGGGATGCAGCAGATACAGCGCGGCGGAAATCGCGGCCGCCGATACCCCGGCCACGAGCCACCAGCCGGTTGCCCCGTACTCGCGCCCGGTCAGCCAGCCCACCAGGGCGAGCCCGGCCAGGTTCAGCAGCAGGTGGCCGGCGCCGAGATGCACCAGGTGCCCCGTCGCGAGCCGCCACCATTCCCCGTCGGCGACGGCCGCCCGGCTGTAGCGCAGCGCGGCCGCTCCTCCGTCTCCGGCCGCGGCCGCCGCGAGAGCCGCGCATGCCAGCACGGCGAAAGGAACCTTCGCGCCGCCGAAGGAGTCCCACCAGCCGTCAGCGGAATTGCCGGTTCGTAACCCCATGTTTGCTACAATTTCGTTGATTGAAGGACAGCGCTCGAACGCTGTAGACCTGGCTACCCTGGTTTTCCCCGGAGCAGAGATATCGTGCAACATTACCTGACTTGCGAGGCGCCGGAACGCGGCGCCGCGGGCGCGGCCCGACAGGCGGGCTTCACACTGATCGAGATCATGGTCGTGGTGGTCATCATCGGCCTGCTCGCGGCCATCATCGCACCGAACGTCATCGGCCGCATCGACGACGCCCAGATATCCAAGGTCAAGCAGGATATCCGCAGCATCGAATCGGCGCTGAAGCTCTATCGCCTGGACAACTTCCGCTACCCCACCACCGAGCAGGGCCTCGCCGCGCTGGTCGAGCGCCCCAACGATCCCAACATCAAGAACTGGCGGGCAGGCGGCTATCTGGACCGGCTGCCGAAGGATCCCTGGGATAACGTCTATCAGTATCTGAACCCGGGTCAGCACGGCGAGATCGACATCTACACCCTGGGTGCCGACGGCCGCCCCGGGGGCGAGGGCATCGATGCGGATCGGGGGAACTGGTCGCTGGACGAGTGATCGGCCGATCACCGCAGCGGCGATGATGTCCGGCGCGGCGCAGGAAGCGGGACGCCGGGCGGCCGGTCGGGGCTTCACCCTGATCGAACTGCTGGTGGTGATCGTCATCCTCGGCATCTCGGTGGCGGCGGTGCTGCCGAGCATCGGGCTCCTGCAGGACGACCGGGAACTCCAGCGCGAGGCACGCCGCCTGGCCGCGCTGATCGAGCTCGCGGCCGAGGAAGCGGCCATGCAGAGCCGGGACTACGGGCTGCGTTTCGGGCTGCACGGCTACCGCTTCTACGAGCAGGACCCGCAGACGGGCGCCTGGGTCGAGCTGGCCGGCGACGAGATCCTGCGCGAGCGCACCCTGGCCGACGACCTGCGCCTCGAGCTGACACTGGAGTCACGCGACATCCGGCTGTTCGAGGCCATCGAGGGCGACCGCCAGCCCCGCGACCCGGACGACGGGCCGGACCCCGGCCCCACGCCCCATGTGCTGCTGCTCTCCAGCGGCGATACGACACCTTTCGAGCTGACGCTGAGCCGGGACTTCGACGACGCCCGCGCGGAACTCACCGGCGACTTCCTGGGCCGGGTCGAACTGGTTACGGAAGACGAGCCTTGAACGCGCGGGGCTTCACCCTGGTGGAGGTGCTGATCGCGCTGGCCGTGGCGTCGCTCGGTCTGTCCGCGGTCCTGGCCATGGGCACGCAGAGCATCGATACCTCACGCAGCCTGCGGGACCGCACCCTCGCCCTGTACGTCGGCCTGAACGAGATCGCCGAGCTGCGTCTGAGCGGCGAATTCCCCGACCCGGGGCGCTCGAACGGCGAGACCGAGATGGCCGACCGGCTGTGGCGCTGGGAGTACGTGATCTCGGAGACCGGCGTGGAGAGCCTGCGCCGCATCGACATCGCCGTCTCCCTGGCCGAACGGCCGGAAGACGTGGTGCGCAACGTCAGCGGTTTCATCGGCGAACCCGGACCGCCGGGCGCCGCCAACATGGCCTGGTCGCTGCCGCTCGGCGAAGGGGCGGACCGGTGAGAGCGGCGCGGCGGCAGGCCGGCTTCACGCTGATCGAGGTCATGGTCTCGCTGGCCATCTTCGCCGCGCTGGCGGCAGCCGCCTACACCACACTGAACGGGGTGGTGGAAGCCTCCCGCGTGGTCAGCGAGCAGATGAGCCGCCTGCAGGCCCTGCAGCGCACCGTGCAACGCATGAGCCTCGACTTCGCGCAGCTCACGCCGCGGCCCGTGCGCGACGAGCTGGGCGACGGCCGCCTGCCGGTGCTGCGCGCCGACGGCCGCTCCCTCGACCTGGTCGAGCTCAGCCGGGGCGGCTGGTCGAATCCCCTGGTGCTGCCCCGCCCCGCGTTGCAGCGGGTGGCCTATCGCATCGAGGAGGATCGCCTCATCCGGCGGCAGTGGCCGGTGATGGACCGTACCCTGGGCACGGAGCCCGCCGAGGCGACGCTGCTCGAGGGAGTGCGCGACATCCGCATCCGCTATCTCGCCGGCGACGAGTGGACGGAGCAGTGGCCGCCGGACGCCGGCGCCGGGGCTCTCGGTCTGGCGCTGCGGCCCCGGGCCGTCGAGATCGTGCTGGTGGTGGAAGAGCTCGGCGAGATCCGCCGCGTCGTCGAGGTGATCCAGTGAGCACCCCGGCGCGCCAGCGGGGCGCCGTCGCCCTGATGTTCGCGATGCTGATCGTGGCGCTCTGCACGCTCTACGCCGTCAGCCTCGCCTGGGACACGACGCTCGACGTGCGGCGCACCACGAACCTGCTGTGGCGGGAACAGGCCGCCCAGGTGGCCCTCGGCGCGGAGGAATGGGTGGGCACGATCCTGCGCCAGGATGCGGAGGAGAGCGACACCGATCACCTGGGCGAGATCTGGGCCCAGCAGCTGCCGCCCCTGCCGGTGGACGGCGCCGGCATGAGCGGCGAGATCGCCGGCGGACTCACGGACCTGCAGGGCCGCTTCAACATCAACAACCTTCTGAACGCAGACGGCGCCATCGACGAACCGTCCCTGGAGCAGTTCCGCCGCCTGCTCCTCGCCCTCGGCCTGCCGCCCGCGCTGGCGGGCTCCGTGGCCGACTGGCTGGATGCGGATACGGAACCGCTGTTCCCCGACGGCGCGGAAGACGGCGAGTACACCGGCCGCGTGCCGCCGTACCGCAGCGCCAACATCTTCGTCGCCAGCGCAAGCGAACTGGCGGCGGTAGCCGGCATGGACCCGGACAGCTACCGCATCCTGCGGCCCCACGTGACCGCCCTGCCGGGCCGCACCACGATCAACGTCAACACCGCCACGCCGGCCGTGCTGCAGTCGCTCGACGAGAACGTGACGGCGGCCGATGCCGAACGCCTGCTGGCCGAGCGGGAAGACGGCGGCTTCGCCGACGTCACCGCGTCGTTCTCCTCGCTGGTGCAGCCGGAGGTGCTGAATACGCTCGGCGAATCAACGAATTACTTTCGGCTGGAGAGTGTTGTCCGTATTGGCACCGTCAGGCTCACCATGTACAGTCTCCTCCAGCGTGGCCCCCAGGGCGACGTGTCGCCCATCCTGAGGACGTTTGGCACCGAATAGAGCATGGCCGAGATCTTCGTCATCCGCGTAGCGGGCGCTGACGCGAGCGAGACGGACTGGCTGGCGGTCGACTCCAGCGGTGCGCGCCGCGGCGAACCCGGCCACGGCACGCTGGCCGAAGCCGCCGCGGCGGCCGGCGACCGCCGCGTGCACGTCCTGGTGCCCGCCACCGAAGTGCTGCTGACTTCCGCCGACGTCCCGGCCAAGGGGGCCCGCCTGCTGCAGGCCCTGCCCTTCGCCCTCGAGGAACAGGTCGCCCAGGACGTGGACCGGCTCCACTTCGCGGCCGGCGAGCGGCGCAGCAACGGCCGTACCCCGGTGGCAGTGGTCGAACGGGCGTTCCTCGACACCCTGCTCGCGCGGCTGCGCGAGGCCGGCATGGAGCCGGCCGGCGTGTTCAGTGAAGCGCAGGGTCTCGCCCGCATCCCCGGCACGCTGAGCGCCCTGATCGAGGACGACCGCATCATCCTGAACGACGGCGCCTCGATGGAACTCGCGCTGGAGGGACTGCGCCCCGGCGACGCACTGGCGGCCATCGGCGCGCTGGACGACCCGGACGAGCATGGCGAATCTGCCGGAGAGAGGGCGGAGGTGCCCCGGCACGTGCTGATCTACAGCGACGCGGAGGTGGCCGAGCGCCACGAACTGGAATTCCAGGCGCTGCGCCAGCAGCTGGACAGCCTGGAGGTCAAGCTGCTGCCCGACGGCGCCCTGCCCCGGCTCGCCGTGACGGTCGCCGCGGGCGGCGGCATCAATCTGCTGCAGGGCCGTTATGCGCCCCGCAGCGCCACCGGCTCGCTGCTGCGGCCATGGCGGGCAGCGGCCGCGCTGGCGGCCGCGCTGATCGTGCTGACGCTGATCGGCAGTGGGCTGCGATACGCCGAGCTGCGGGCCGAGGACGAACGTCTGCGGGCCGAGGTGGTCGAGGCCTTCCGCGCCGCCTTCCCCTGGGTGCGCGAGGTGCGCGACCCCCGCGCCCAGATGAACTCCGAGCTGGCGCGTCTCGGCCAGGGCGGCGGCACCGAGCAGACGCCCCGGCAATTCCTCGCCACGCTGGAGAGCATCAGTGCCGCGATGAGCCAGACCTCGGGCACGCGCATCGAGGCCATCAGCTATCGGGACGGGGTCATGGACATCCGGCTGACCGCGCCGGACGTCGCGACGCTGGACCGGTTGCGGAAGCTCGTGGACCAGGGCGGGCGGTTCACGGCCCGGATTCAGTCCACCGACCAGCAGGAAGGCAGCGTCCGCAGCCGTCTGCAGATTCAGGGAGCCGGCGCATGAAGGACTGGTTCCAGGGCCTCGCTCCCCGGGAGCAGATGCTTGTGGCACTGGCGGGCGTGCTGACCGTCGTGGTGGTGATCTACCTGGGCGTCTGGCTGCCTCTCGACCGGGCCAACAGCCGGCTCGAGAACCAGGTGGAGAGCCAGCGCGAACTCGTCACCGATCTGCGCCAGCTGCGCGGTCGCCTCCCGTCACCTTCCGCCGGCGGCACGGCCTCCGCGCCCGGCGGGCAGTCGCTGGTGGTGGTCGTCGACAGCACCGTGCGCCAGCGCGGGCTCGGCACCGCGCTGAAACGCAGCCGGCCCCTGGACGGCGATTCCATCCAGGTCAGCTTCGAGAACGTCGCCTTCGATGCGCTGGTGGAATGGCTGGGCCAGCTCGGCAGCCAGCACGGCATCGACATCGGCGCCGCCTCGTTTTCCAATCGTGCGGAACCCGGCCGCGTGGATGCCACGCTGACGCTGGAACGGGCGCTTTAGTGTTCTCCCGCCGTCTGCTCATCGCGGCCGCGGCCGCGGCGTTCGTTCTGGGCCTGGTCGCGCTGTTCCCCGCGCGTCTCGCCCTGGCCTGGTTCGCCCCGGCGGAATTCCGCACCGCCGGCGTCGAGGGCACGATCTGGAGCGGCCGGGCGGCGCGCGCTTCCGCCGGCGGAATATTCCTGGCGCCGCTGAGCTGGGAGTTCCGTCCTTCGGCCCTGCTGGGCGGTGCAGCAGGCTACCGGATCGACGCGGAAATGCCGGGCGGCAGCGTCCGCGGGGACGTCGCGGTGAGCGTCACCGGCGCGCTGAAGGTGTCCGACCTGCAGGCCTCCGTGCCGCTCGAGAGCGTCTCCCGGATCATGCCGGTAGCGCAGGCGGAGGGCCGCCTCCGGGCGGACATCGAGCGCGGCCGTTTCGACGACGGCTGGCCCAGCGAGCTGGTGGGCACCGTCAGCGTCGAGGATCTCGTATATCGGCCGGCGGGCAGCAATTCCATCGGCAATTACCGGGTGGAGTTCCTGCCCACCGAAGACGGCGGCCTGCGCGGCGTCCTGGCAGACGGCGGCGGTCCGCTCGAAGTCGCCGGCGAGATCGCGCTCACCGGCGAAAGGAACTACGAGCTCCGCGGCGAGGTCAAGGCGCGGCCGGATGCGCCCGCCGCACTCGCGAACTCGCTGCGCTTCCTCGGCTCGCCGGACGAGGCCGGACGCCGGGAATTCAGCCTGGCAGGCCGTCTCTGAGCCGCAAGGTCGCCGCCTCGTCCATGGCCACCACGCGCCCGTGTAGCGGGTAGTACAGCAGGCTCAGGGGCGTCTCGCCGAACACGGCCGCGTACAGCCGCCGATATCCGGCCATCTGTTCCGCGTAACGCCTGGCCTCCTCGCTCAGGAACCGCTCCAGGTCGCCGCCTTCGTGCAGGGACGTCTTGTAGTCCACCACCCAGTGCGTGCCCGATGCGTCGACGAAGCTGCGATCGATGACCACCCGCAGCAGTCTTCCGTCGGCAACGCCCTCGATGGGGAGTTCCGCCGCCGCGCTGCGATGTTGCCCGAACAGGATCCACCGTCCGGCCGGGTCTTCCAGCGTCCCGCGCAGGGCAGCCCGAACCCGGCTCACCGCCGCCTGCAGGCCTTCCGCCGAGACCCCGGTGGCCGCGAGCAGAGAGGCGTGCCGCTCGTCGAGACCGTCGAGCCGGCGCCGCGCCAGGTCCTCGTCCGGCCAGTCCGCCATCCGCTGCAGCCAGCCGTGCACGACCGTGCCCACGTGGCGCAGGTCGCGGCCGACCCAGGCGTACTCGATCGCGGCTTCCGCACCGGGCGACGCGAAGCGCAACGCCGGCGGCGCCACCGGCACCGGCAGCTCGCCGGGCCGATAGGGCTGCACCGCGCGGCGGATCCGGGGTGCCACGAGCTCGGCGCCCGGGTCGCCGGCCGTGTGCCCTTCATCGGCACCGGCGTCCGCCTCCGCGGCCCGCGCGAAGTCGGCTTCGAGCGCCGGCCAGAGGCGGGCCAGCAGCGTGCCGGCCGGCGGCGGCCGGGCGCTGCCGTCCCGGCTGAGGGTGTGGCCCACGAGGTGCAGGGTGCGGCGGGCACGGGTGCAGGCCACATACAGCAGGCGGTCGAGCTCCAGCCGCTGTTTCTCCGCTTCCACGCCGTGGATGAACTCGTGCAGGGGATCGTTGTCCCGCTCGCCGCGAGCGCCGATCGGGCTCGGCAGCAGGTGTTCGTGACCTTCTTCGTCCGGCAGCGTGAGCCAGTTGAGCACCGCGCGGAGGTTGCCTCGCGGCTGGCGGCCGAGCCCCATCAGGACGACGGTATCGAACTCCAGCCCCTTCGCCTTGTGGATGGTCATCACCTGCACCCGGGCGCCGGCGCCTTCGCTGGAGACCCGCTCCTCGTCCAGACGGGACTCGAGGTCCGCCACGTCCGGCAGGGTGCCGCCGGATTCGAGGCTCTCCAGGATGTCCAGATAGCGACAGGCATTCGCCGCTTCCGCAGCACCCGGGAGCAGCGTCGGTCCGCCCAGCGAGAACCAGGCCAGCTCCACCCGCTCGCGCAGGGAGCGCAGCCCGGGGCGCTCGAGGGCTGCCGCGAGTCGCTCCCGCAGCCACTCCACCCGTCGCCGCTCGTCGGCGTCCAGACGCGCGAGGCGCTCCTCCTGGTCCATGAGGTCCATGAGGGGGCTGAGCGCATCGCCGACCGTCAGCGCATGCAGCCCGGCCAGCGTGAGGCCGCACCAGGGCGCCCGCAGCAGCGCGAGCCAGGCGACCCGGTCCAGCGGGTGAATCAGGGCGCGGGTGAGTGCGAGCAGATCCTGCACCTCCGGCAGGTCCGTAAGCCGGTCGATCTCCAGCGCCTCGTAGGCGACGCCGTCGGCGCGCAGCAGTGGCAGCAGTTCGCGCAGGTGGGTGCGGCTGCGCACCAGCACGGCCACCTCGGCGCACCCCGGCTCGTCCAGGGCCTCCCGGAGCAGCGTTCTCACGGTCTCCGCCTCCTCCCGGGGCGAGGCATTCAGCAGCGCGTGAACGCGGCACTCGCCCAGGCCCTCCCGGCCCGGCGCCGCCTGCGACGGGCTGTGCCGGATGGCGCCGGTGGCCAGGTCGTCCACCGCCGGCATCACCCGGGCGAAGGCCCGGTTGGCCCACTCCACCAGGTTGCCGCCGGAGCGGAAGTTGGTCTGCAGTACCAGCTCCCGGGGCCGCAGCAAGCCGATGCCTCTCGCCCGCAGCGCCAGGAACAGGCCCACCTCCGCCTCCCGGAAGCGGTAGATGGATTGCATGGGATCGCCGACGCAGAAGACGGTGCGCCCGTCCCGGCCGTCCCAGCCTGCGGTCAGGCTCTCCAGCAGCGCGTACTGGCCCAGCGAGGTGTCCTGCATCTCGTCGATGAGCAGGTGCCGTATGCGGTAATCGAGCGCCAGCGCCAGGTCGGTCGGCTCGTCCGGCGGTCCCAGGGCCGTGCGGGCGGCGAGCGCCACTTCCACGTAGTCGGCCAGTCCGCGGGCGGCGAAGCGGGTCTTCAGCTCGGCCGTGGCCCGGGGCAGGACGTGCAGCAGGGACGTGAGGGCTTCCCACTGCTCGGAGGCGTAGCGGGGCGGTGGCAGTTTGCCTGCATCCGCCAGCAACCGGTCGAGGCCGTCGCGCCCCGCCAGCGATTCGATCACGGCGGCGAGCGCCTCCTTCTCGCGGTTGCTGCCCGGCGGGAAGCCCAGATTCTTGTCCGTGCGCTTGCGCCAGCTGCCGCTGCTCGGCGCGACCAGCAGCCAGGCCAGCCCCTGCCATTGCGCGAGCTGGCGGGCCTCGGCAGCGGGCCAGACGTCGCAGTCCTGCAGCGCCGCGAGCGGCGTCTCCCGTCCGGCTTCCGCCAGGTTGCCGGCGGCGAAACGGGCGAGTTCGAGCAGGGGTTCCCGCGCGGGCTCCGGCAATGCCCGGTCCAGTGCTCGCAGCCGATCCGTCACCAGCATGGCGATGGCCTGTTCGAAGTGCCGCCGCAGCCGTTCTTCCCGGCCGGTCGGCCCGCTACCGGTGATGGCCAGCCACTGGTCCCGTCTCTCGAGCATCTCGGCGATGGAGCGCTCCCACACCAGCGCGTCGTTGTCCAGGTGACGGAACAGTCCCCGCACGGCGTCGCCGGTCTCCCCGCTTTCCGCGACCCAGTCCAGCGTGGCCCGGGCCGCCTCCCGGTAGATGCCCGACTCGCCGGCCTCCGAGACCATGCGCACCCGGCCGCCGAGACCCGAGGTGACCGGCAGCGCAGCCGCCAGGCGGGCGTTGAACGCATCGAGCGTCATGATCTGCATGCGCTCCGGGAAGGCCGTCAGCTGCCATTCCTTGCGCCGGTCCCGGTCCAGGGCCTCCCCCGCTGCCGCCAGCGTGCGCCGTTCGTGCTCCGAATCGCCCTGCTCGCCCGCCCGCGCCCGCTCCAGTGCCGCCAGTATGCGGGTACGCATCTCCGCCGCGGCCTTGCGCGTGAACGTGATGGCCAGGATTTCCTCCGGCCGCTCCACGCGGGCCAGGAGGCGGAGATAACGCTGGATCAGCAGCTCCGTCTTGCCCGAACCCGCGGGCGCCTGGACGATGAAGGAGCGCTCCACGTCGAGGGCCGCGTCGCGCTCGGCCTGATCGGGGATGGTCCGATCGCTCACGGCCCCTGTTCTCCGTCGGCCAGGTCGGTCAGTTCCGCCACCCGGCTCAGCACGGCCAGCGGCCGCTGGGCGTCCAGGCCCAGGCTGAGATTCACCCGCGCGTCGCCCGCCGCCACCGCCTCGGCCAGCCCGTGGGCCTGGGCCTTCCAGGCGTTCAGCAGCCCCGGCCAGTCGTCCACCGATTGCACGCCGCTGCCCAGCCATTCCAGGTCCGCCTCCCGGGCGCCCCGATAGCCGATGCGGTGCGGATGGACGACGCCGACGGCCAGCGCGCGCACGCGGCCGGGCTGGCTGATGGCGTAGACCACGAGCTGCAGCTGACGCGGGTTCTCCGGGTCCGTCCCGGTGGCGGTGCCGGTGGCGCCGGTCTTGTAGTCGATGATCGCCCAGCCGCCGTCGACGGCATCGATGCGGTCCGGCCGGATGGACAGCCGCAGCGGTCCGACGGCCACTTCCCGCGGTTCCTCGCAGATCACCTCGCGGAAACCGGGCCGGCCGAGGTCCGCCTCGATGAAGCGCGTGACCAGAACGGCGCAACGCTCGCTCTCCAGCGCGATCAGGCCCGCGAGTCGCGCATCCGCACCCCTGGCGTAGCGGGCCAGGGCCCGTTCGACCGCGTCAGCCGCGGCTTGCGCCCGGTCGTCCGCGCCCGCCCCGGCCAGCCGGTCCCGGTCGGGCCAATGCCGGTAGACCGCTTCCAGCGCCCGGTGGATGACCGTACCCCGCTCCCGCGCGGACAGTCCTGCCACCGGCGTCTCCAGCGGCTCCGCTCGCAGCCGGTAGCGGGCGAAGGCATCGAAGGGCTGGGTGCGCTGGGCGGACAGCACACCGTGCCCGCCGGGCAGCGTCTCGCCGGCCGCGAGCGGCGGCGCGGGATCCGGTTCCACCGGCACCAGCGCGGCGCCGCCGGCCAGCGTTTCCGCGTAGACGGGCACCTCTGCGACGCTGCCGGCGGTGGGCAGCCCGGCGAGCAGCGGGCTCGGCGTCAGCTCCGCGTCCCCCTCCCTGCGCGGCCAGCTCAGCACGACTTCCGGAGCGGAACCGAGCAGTCCGGTATAGATGCGTCGCGCGTAGTCGAGGGTGTCCGCCGGCGTCGCATCGGGCATGCCGTAGTCCCGCTGCAGGCCGATCGGCAGCAGCGGATCGGGCCGCTGCGGCGGCGGCCAGGTGGTGGTGTCGAGTCCCGCGATCCAGAGCGCATCGAAGGTCATGCCGGAGGCCTCCAGCATGCCCATCACCTGCACGGCCTCGTCGTCGGATTCGGGCTGGAACAGCGTATCGCGCGCGATGGCGGCAACCTGCGCCACGGCGCCATGCCCGCTGACCGGCCCGCTGACCGGTCCCGTGGCGGCAAACTGATTCAGCACGTTGCGCCAGGCGTTGACCAGCTGCCACGTCTCGCTGTCCATGGCGGTTTCCCGGCCCCAGCCGACCGCCGTCAGCAGCGTATCCATCCGCTCCGCCCAGACGGCCGGCATGGCGCGCGACCGCCAGTCCTCGCGCTGCGCCGCGACGCCCGCCAGCGTTTCCACGAATTCGCCGGCGGACTCGGGCAGCCGGTCGGCCGGTCGCCCCAGGGCCTCGGGCAGCCGGGCGAGGTCCCAGCGGCGGTCGGGCAGGTCCCGCAGGGCGATCTCCAGGGCGGCCCGGCCGTCTGCGCCGACCGGTGCCAGGAACGGGCTGCGCAGCAGCCGGCCGAGCGCGGCGAAGTCCGGGTCGTCCCGGATCAGCCCGAGCACACCGAGTGCCGCATCGACGAGGCCGTATTCCGCCAGCGGACGGCCGTAGGAGACGTTGATACCGGCGGGCGAGCCTGGGCGCAGCTGCCAGCCGGGGCTGAAGCCCTCGCCGATCAGACGCGCGGCCCGGGCTGCCCCGGCCGCGAGGTCAGGGACGATGATCCCCACCCGGCATTCCGGCTGCGCCAGCAGGCGCTCCCGGGCCCAGGCACCGGCCGCCCGCAGCTCCGCATCCCGGTCCGGCGCGGCGCGCACCGAGACCGTCGCGGCCGCGGGCCGGCCCTCGCCCGACTCCAGGGTCACCGGGACGCCGGCCTCCCGCATGGCGTCCACCAGGTCCCGCTGCGCCGGCGCGGGCCGTTCGAAGCCGGCGAAGGTGACCGGCCCGTCGACCAGAGCCTCCCCCCGGCGGAAACGCGCCGCCAGCGCGGCGGCCAGTGCCGCCGGATCCTGCCAGCCGCCCTCTTCGCAGGCCGCGGTGTAGTAACCGATGGCCCGCGCCAGGAACGTGGCATCGGGTGAGCGTGCCGCCTCGCGCAGGGCCTCGGGTGGGACGCGCCAGTCGCAGGCCCGCTGCCAGGAAGCGGCGGCCTGGGCGGCGAGGCCGCCGGTTGCCGCCAGGGTGGATTCCCCGAGCGCCCGCGACGCCGCCCGCTCCCACAGCGTGCGGCTCTGCCGCGGGGTGAGCACGGGCGCGGGCAGCGGCGCTTCCGGACGGTAGCCCGCCGCCTGCCAGACCTCGGCCAGCCAGACGTCCCAGGGGAGGTAGCGCGGGGCCACCCAGGCCGCGGCTCCGGCGGCCGCGCGCCCGGCCGCGTGGCGCAGGCGCAGATGCCGTGCCAGACGCCGGCTGGCAGTGACGATGACGGCGTTGTCAGCCACCGGATCGTCAGCCATAAGCGCTAAATATCAGTAGGTTGGCTTCGGTTTCTCGAGACGGATCAAGCAACGGTCACACGGCCGCGCACGCCACTCTCCAGCACTTCCTCGATGCGCCCGAAGACCTCCTCCAGGGTGTCGGAGTCGGGCAGCATCGTGATGCGGAAGTGGTTGCGGTACGGCGTGTTGAAGCTCGTCCCCGGTGCCACCAGCACGTGCCGGTTCTCCAGCAGGTCCAGCGCGAACGCCTGGTCGTCGAAGCCGGGATAACGGCGCGGATTGACGCCGATGAAGGCGTACATCGAGCCCATCGGTGCCACCAGCTCCAGGTAACGACTCGCCCCCACGGCGTCGAGCACGGTCTGGCGCGACTGGTAGAGCCGCCCGCCCGGAGCGACGAGCTGGCGGATGCTCTGGAAGCCGCCCAGCGCGGTCTGCACCGCCCACTGGGACGGCACGTTGCTGCACAACCTGAGCGCGGCCAGCAGCTCGAGCCCTTCCATGTAGCCCCCCGCGCGCTCCAGGGCCCCGCTCAGCACGGCCCAGCCGACCCGATAGCCGCAGGCCCGGTACACCTTGGACAGACCGCTGTAGGTGATGCAGAGCGTCTCGTTGACGAGGGTCGCCATGGGGACGAACTCGGCGTCGTCGTAGACCATCTGGTCGTAGATCTCGTCGGCCAGCATGATCAGACGGTGGCGCTCGGCGAGCGCGGCGAGCCGCTCGAGCAGCTCTCGCGGATAGACCGCCCCCGTGGGATTGTTCGGATTGATGACCACGATGGCCCGGGTGCGCGGCGTGATCAGCGATTCGAGCACGTCGGGATCCGGCAGGAAGCCGTTCTCCGGCAGGCAGGGATAATGCACCGCGCGGCCGCCATTCAGGGTCACCGCCGCCGTCCACAACGGATAATCGGGGCTGGGCACCAGGATCTCGTCGTCCCGGTTCAGCATGGCCCGCAGGGTCAGGTCGATCAGCTCGCTGACCCCGTTGCCGATGAACACCTCCTCGGCCGTGACGCCCGCCACGCCCCGGCTTTGCTGCTGCATCACCACGGCTTCGCGGGCGGGGAAGATGCCCTTCTGGTGGGAGTAGGCTTCGGACTGGGCCAGGTTTTCGATCATCGCCAGGCGCATGGTCTCCGGCGTGCGGAAGCCGAAACGGCCCGGATTGCCGATGTTCAGATGCACGATCTCGTAGCCCAGTTTCTCGAGCTCGTGGGCGCGCCGCGCCAGCTGACCGCGGATCTCGTAGCGGACGTCGTGCAACGCTGCGCTGGAATCGAATACGGGTCTCGTCATGGTCCTCTTCCCACCGGTCGGGGCCTGTCCATCCCTCATGATCCTGGCCCTCATAATCCTGGCGTCATAATCCTAGGCCGCATTGCGGTCCGATTCAGTGACCCACGCCACCATACCGTCGGATTCTGCCACGGAATCGCCTTCCCCGCCCGCCCCGCATTGCCCGCCACAGCCGCTGTTTGGCCGGCCGGCCCACGCGCGCGCAGCCGGCGTTATACTCCGGGCGGACCGGCGCGAACCGCCCCGAAACCCTGACGGAGGAACCGATGACCGACATCCGGAAAGCGATGCCGCTGCTGGCGGCCAACGAAGGCGTCTGGGACGGCTGGTACCGGCACGCCGACGCCGAGGGCAACAAGATCGACGAGCACCGCAGCCGGCTGATCTGCCGCTTCCCGGCGGAGGGCGAGTATCCCTACCATCAGAGCAACCTGTACACCTGGGAGGACGGCAGCACCGAGACCCGGGACTTCCCCGCCACCTACAAGGACGGGCGGATCTGGTTCGACAACGAACTCATCACGGGCTGGGCCGCCGAGGTGCCGCTGGACGACTACAACCGCACCCTGATGCTGAACTGGGTGCGCAAG
Source organism: Lentisalinibacter orientalis (assembly GCF_040706535.1). Classification (NCBI taxonomy): domain Bacteria; kingdom Pseudomonadati; phylum Pseudomonadota; class Gammaproteobacteria; order Woeseiales; family Woeseiaceae; genus Lentisalinibacter; species Lentisalinibacter orientalis. The sequence goes on along the minus strand of NZ_JAPDRJ010000003.1, from coordinate 163,270 downwards.
GGCGAGCCCGACCTCTATCTCTACGAGATGATCCAGATGTCCGATTGCGGGCGCTACCGCTGCCGGGTATGGCAGTGGATCAAGGCGGGGAAGATCGCCCGCCGAACTCTCATCGACGAGGAGAAGGTCAGCGACAGCTGGGAGGGTTACTGAACGGCATCACCCCGGGCTCCGGTCGCCCTGGCCGCCCTGGCCGCCCTCGCCGTCCTCGGCGCTCGCCCCGGGCGGCAGCTCCGGAATCCGGATCGCGAGCCCCGCCAGCAGCGCCGCTCCCACCAGGCCGGCGATGACGGCGAATGACAGCTCGTAGTTGCCGCTAAGGTCGTAGAAGTAGCCGGTGAGGAACGGCCCCAGCCCGCCGCCGGCCGCGTCCAGGATGGTGATGGTGCCGATGATCTTGCCGAGCGCCTTCAACCCGAAGATATCGGCACACAGCAGCTGCAGCAGCGTGTAGAGGCCGCCCCACCCGAACCCGAACAGCACCAGCCCGATCCAGATCGCCCCCGGCTTCAGGATCAGCAGGCTGCCCCCGAACATCACGGCCAGGCCCAGGATGAAGACCCGCTTCTTGCCGATCAGGTCGGCGAGCACGCCGCTGCCGATCTTGCCGAACAGGCCCAGTGTGAACACGAGCCCGATGCCGGCCGCGGCAGTCTGCGGCGTGAATCCCCGGCCGTTCAGGTACAGGAACAGATTCGAGGCGGCGCCCAGGATGGCGTAGAAGGTACAGAACGCGATCAGTGCGATGAGCCAGAGATTCCGGTTCCGCAGTGCCTCCGCGTAGGTCATGCCCGGCAGATCGTCCGACGAGGCGCGGCCGGCCCGGGTCTGCACTCCGCCCAGCGGCGCCAGTCCCTTGTCGGCGGGCTTGTCCCTGACCAGCAGCAGCAGCGGCGGGATCAGCAGCACCGGCAGGATGGCGATCCAGCCGAAGGCGGCGCGCCAGCCTTCCGACTGGATCAGCAGGGTGTTGATGGTGGGCAGCAGCGCGTTGCCGAGACTGGTGCCGGCCAGGGTGATACCGATGGCGACGCCGCGCAGCCGCACGAACCATCGTGACACCAGCATGACGTTGACGATCAGCCCGGCGGTGGTGAGCACGATGCCGAACAGGAAATGGATGCCGTACATCTCCCAGATCGTATCCACCCGCCCGTACATCAGGTTGCAGCCGGACAGCAGCAGCAGACCGAACACCATCAGGGGCCGGATGCCGATGCGGTCGGCCAGCGCGCCCGCCAGCAGACCCATCAGGCCCGCGGACAACAGCGTCAGCGTGTCGCGGAATTTGTAGGCGGCGCGGGATATCTCTCCCTCGTCGGTGAGAATCTGCTGCGCCGCCCAGCCGCGCAGACCGCCCTCCTCGGCCATCTGCCGGATCGGTCCGATGCTCTCGGGCTGGTTCAGGGCCGCCAGCAGCTCGTTATCGAAGACCGTGAGCCCGCTCAGGGTCATGCCGTTGGATATCCACAGCGTCACGAAGGCCATGGCGACGATCACCCAGCCGTAGAACAGCCAGGTGGAGCGGGTGCCGGCGGGAGCCAGGTTGGTCATGGTCGTCTCCGGGCCGGGAGCGCGCTCAGCGGCGCAGGCTGGCCAGTTCGTAGTGGGTGCGCATGTAGCCGCCGGTGAGGCCGCGCAGGAAGAGGAATTCGTCGGGGGTGCACCAGACGTCGTAGGGCGGATGCTCCTGGGGCAGCCCGGGCGTGGACACGAAACGGAAATGCAGCGCGTCGAATGTGCCCGCCATCACCTCGATGGTCTCCTCGCCGACGTATTCGACGCCGATGCCGATGGAGAAGAGCATCGGGCCGGTGGCGCCGCGGTGGTCGGGCGAGGACAGCAGTATGGGCTCGATCACCTGCACTCCCGGTCCCTGGCTGCGGTCATAGAGCCGCAGGTGCCAGGCGTCGCAGGCGATGGCATGGTTCTGGAAGGTCTGCAGCGGACGCGCCAGGTCCATGCGCTGGGTGACGCGGCCCTCGGCCGCGGACCAGGTCTCGCACTCGGCGTGATCCGCGGCGAAACGGAACCAGCCGCTGCCGGTGAAGCGGTCGCCCACGCTCAGGCGCACGAAGCAGTCGGTGGGCATCCAGTCGGCGTCCACGCTGTAGGTGATGTCGCGCATCACGCTCGGTGCCTCGTCGATCTCGCAGTGAGCCGTCACCGTGCGCCAGCCGTCCGCATGGACGTGGATCTGGAAATTCTCGCGCCCGCGCTCCGTGCCCTCGTGGCCGGGCTTCGCGCTCAGGTAGGCGATCTCGCCGGACAGGCTCGTGTGGTCGCGCTGCAATATGAGGTCTTCGCTCATCGGTGTCCTCTCGCTGTCTGTCTGCCGCCGGCCCTGCCCGCTCAGATCACGCCGTCGCCCCGGAGGGCCTCGATTTCCCCGGCCGTGTAGCCGAGCTCTTCCAGCAGCGCGTCGCTGTCTGCCCCGAGCCCCGAGCCGGTTCTCCCGGGTGCCCGCTCGCCGTCGATGCGGATGGGATTGGCCAGGCTGCGGAACGACGCGCGCGCCGGGTGGGGCGTCTCCTCCACCATGCCGACGGCGTGGGCGAAGGCGTTGTCCAGCGCGGCGGGCACGTCGAGTACCGGCGCTGCCGGGATGCGGCCCTGCATGCGCTCGAGCCACTCGGCGCTGTCGCGCTCGCCCAGCACCTCGTCCAGCACGTCGGTGAGCGCGTCGCGATTGTCGTTACGCGCCGCGAGGTCCCGGAAGCGGGGGTCCCCGCCCAGGTCGGGGCGGCCGATGATCTCCAGCAGTATCTCCCAGAACTTCTGCGTCATGCACATGATGAATATCCAGCCGTCCCGGGTGCGGCACAGCTGACTCGGCGAGGCGTAGGGATGGGCGCCCCGTGGCAGACGGCCGGTCACGGCGCCCCGGTTCAGGTACCAGGTACCCGGATAGGTCAGCTGGTGCAGGGCCACGTCGAACAGGCTCACGTCCACGTCGCCGCCCTCCCCGCTGCGCTCGGCCTCGCGCAGCGCCGCCACCAGACCGAGCGCACCCACGACGCCGGTCATGAAGTCGATGATGGACAGCCCGAAGCGCGCCGGCGGCGTGTCCGGCTCGCCGGTCAGCGACAGGAAACCGGCCTCGGCCTGCATGAGGTAGTCGTAGCCGGGCCAGTCCGCGCGCTCGTTGTCCCGGCCGTAGGCGGAGATGTGACCGCAGACGATGGCACGGTTGTGGGGTGCCAGGGAGGCGTAGTCGAGACCGAGACGCGCCGGCTGGCTGCCCCGCAGGTTGTTCATCACGGCATCGCTGCGGGCCACCAGGCGGTGCAATATCTCGCGCCCCTGCGGCCGCTTCAGGTCGAGGGTCAGACTGCGTTTCGCCAGGTTGAAGGTCTGGTAGTAGTCGCTGTCGTCCGCGCCCAGCCGCCAGGCCCCCATGTGCCGCGCCGGGTCGCCCGTGCCGGGCTGCTCGATCTTGATCACCTCCGCGCCCAGATTGGCCAGATACAGGCTGCCGTAGGGGCCCGCGCCGAACTGCTCGACGCTGAGGATGCGCAGGCCTGCCAGCGGTGCTCTCACAGACGGCGGCGCTCGATCAGCTGGCGGGCGATGATGATGCGCTGCATCTCGTTGGTGCCCTCGCCGATGCACATCAGCGGCGCATCCCGGTACAGCCGCTCCACCTCGAACTCCGGCGAGTAGCCGTAGCCGCCGTGGATGCGCATGCATTCGGTGGCATTCTCCAGCGCCGCCTCCGAACAGAACAGCTTCGCCATGCCGGCTTCCATGTCGCAACGCTCGCCGCGGTCGTACTTGGCCGCCGCCTGCATCATCAGCAGACGACCCGCCTCCGTGCGCGTGGCCATGTCGCCCAGCTTGAGCTGGATGGCCTGGTGCTCGCAGATCGGCTTGCCGAAGGTCTTGCGTTCCTGCGAGTAGCGCACCGCCCGGTTCAGCGCGGACTGCGCGATGCCGACGCCGCGCGCGGCGATGTTGATGCGGCCGAGCTCGAGGCCTCCCACCGCCTGGATGAAGCCGCGCCCTTCCTCGCCGCCCACCAGCGCGTCGGCGCCCACGCGGTAGCCGTCGAAGACCAGCTCCGCGCTGTCGATGCTCTTGTAGCCGAGCTTGGCGAGCTTGCGGCCGACGGTGAATCCCGGCCCCTTCTCCGCGATGAAGAGGCTCATGCCGCGATGGCGGGGTTCGGCGTCCGGGTCGGTCTTCACCAGCAGCGCGACGCAGTCGCCGTGCAGGCCGTTCGAGATCCAGGTCTTGGTGCCGTTGACCACGTACTCGTCGCCCTCGCGGGCCGCCGTCGTGCGGATGCCCTGCAGGTCCGTGCCCGCGTCCGGCTCGGTGAGCGCCAGCCCGCCGCGCAGCTCGCCGGTGGCGAACCGGGGCAGCCACCGTTCGCGCTGCTCGTCGGTGCCGAAACGCTCGACGCAGGCCGCCATCATCAGATGGGAGTTGAAGATGCCGGTGGGCGCCATCCAGGCCTCACTGATCAGCGCGACCAGGCGCGCATAGGTGCGCGCGCTCAGGCCGAGTCCGCCCCAGCGCTGGCCGATCGTGGCGCCGAAAAGCCCCAGGCCCTTCATCTGTTCGACCAGTTCGTGGGGGTATTCGTCCGCCAGATCGTACTCGCGCGCGATGGGCCGGACCTCCTGCTCCACCCAGCGCCCGACCGCGTCCAGGATGGCCTCTTCCTCCTCGGCGCTGTAGCGGTTGTCGCCGTCGGCGTTGCTGGCGTTCTCGCTCATGGCTGCTCCCGGGTCAGTCGCGATGTCGCGATTCAGTAATCGATGCGGTCGTCGACGGCGTGGCCGCGTTTCGGTATCAGCATCGTGCGCTCGAATTCACACACCACCACGCCGTCCTGATTGCGGCCGATCGTGCGCACCGTGACGATGCCAGCCTCCGGGCGCGAGCGGGACTCGCGCTTCTCCAGCACCTCGGTCTCGGCGTACAGCGTATCGCCGGCGAACACGGGATGAGGCAGCCGGATCTCCTTCCAGCCCAGGTTGGCGATGGCCTTCTGGCTCACGTCGCTCACGCTCATGCCGACCAGCAGCGACAGCGTGAACGGGCTGGCCACCAGGTTGCGGCCGAACTCGGACGCCGCACCGTAGCGCTCGTCGAAGTGCAGGGGGTGGGTGTTCATGGTGAGCAGGGTGAACCAGGTATTCTCGGTGGCCGTCACGGTGCGGCCGGGACGGTGCTCGTAGACCGCACCGGGCTCGAATTCCTCGAAGTAGCGGCCGAAGCTCTCGCGGTAACGCTTCGGGCCGACCTCCCTGCTGCTATGCATGGTTCTCCTCTGCGCCATTCTCATGCGGCGCTTCCAACGAGTACCCGACTTCGGGCACTCGACTATGGGCTCTCGAGTATGGGCTGCCGGATAGCCGCCGTCGCCAGTCGCCCGCAGCCGGCATGGCTGCCGGCGAATGCTACTATCTGCACGCCCCGATGTGTACTTGGAAGGAGACGCCGATGACCATGGCAGCCTGGCTGCGGGACGGACCGGACGGCGCGGAGATCCGCCGCCGCCACCTCGCCGCCCACCTCGAGTTCGTGGAGGCGCATCTCGACACCATACTGGTGGCCGGTCCGCTGCTGGACGGACCGGACGGCGAGATGAAAGGGAGCCTGTACGTGCTCGACGTCGGCGACCGGCAGGAAGCCATGGCTTTCCTGGAACGCGACCCCTACCACGCTGCCGGGCTCTGGGACGAGACGGACATCCGCCCGTTCCGCGGCGTGGCCGGCCGCTGGGTGGGCGGCCGCAACTGGTAGTTCGGCGTGGATTGTTCGGCCGGGTAGTTCGGCCCGGGTAGTCCGTCCCCGCTAGTTAGGTCCCGGCAGGCCGCAACGGCACTGCGGCTCAGGCGAGCCCGAGTACGCCGGGGTTGATCAGCCCGTCGGGATCCACCTGCCGTTTCACGGCCTGCAGCAGCGTCCACGCGCCGGGATCCCTCCCCTCCCGGTACCGGTAGAACTTGCCGATCTGGAAACTCGTCGCCCCCGCCACATGGAACAGGTCGGCGAGCTCGTCTTTCAGCAGCGCTGCCAGCGCCGCCGCCTCGGGATTGTCCTCCCCCCGCGGCAGACGCGCGAGATGAGCGTCGTCCATAACCCGTTCATGGAAGGCCGTGCGCTCGCCGGGCCAGTACAGGCACGGCTCGATCAGGAGCGCGTGGTTGGAGATGGTGCAGAAGAGGTAACCGTGATGTACCCCGAGCCGCGCGGCCTCTTCGCCGTGGCGCTCGAACAGCGCCTCCAGGCGGGCGTACAGCGCCGCGGCCTCGGACGGTGGAACGATGCCGTGCACGGGGGCCCAGCGCTCTCCCGCCGGGCCGAGCATGCTGTTCACTTCGGCGAAGGGATTCGCCCGCATCACCTTCGGCACGGCGTTGTCGATTTCCTTCCCCGCACCGCCGACGGCAGCGCGCACGGCCGCGACGCCGGACGCCGCCTCCACCGCGTCCCTGCCGTCGACGCTGACGTGCAGCGAATAGGGCACGTCGTCCAGGAAGCCGCGACCGGATCTGGCGAGCTGCAGGCCGTCGCGCAGCCCGCGGGCGAGCGAGCCGGCGCCGCCCACCACCTTGCCCAGGGTGCGGACGTCCTCGGCCAGACTGGAGCGCTTCATCCGGAGCGACTGCAGGTACGGGTCGAAGGCGAAGACCTCGGAGGCCGCCTCGCTGCGGGCCACCGCCGACATCGCCCGGAACAGGGCATCGGCGTCCGGCAGCGACCAGGACAGGTATTCGGTTGCCGCCGGGCGGCGAATCAGGCGCAGGCTCGCCTCCGTCTTGAAGCCCAGCGCTCCGCAGTCGCCGGTGAACAGGCCGGTGAGATCCGGCCCGTGGTAGCGGAAGAACGGCCGCGCGCGGCCCGTGGCCCCACTGCCGGTCACGATGCGGCTGCCGTCCGCGGCGATCACCTCCAGGCCGAGCACGCTGTCCTGGGCCGCGCCGTAGCGTCCGGAGCCGAGGAAGATGCTGCCCTGGGAGAGCGCACCGCCCACCGTGGCGCGGATGCCCGACAGCGGCCCCCAGTAGGGCGTACGCACGCCCTCTTCGGCCAGGCGTTCGTTCAGCGCCGCCCAGGTGCAGCCGGCCTGGACGCGCACGTAGTTGTCCTCCGCGTTCACCTCCAGTACCCGGTCCAGCCGGCGGCTGTCGACGATCACCGTATTGGCACAGATGGGCAGGTAGGCGTCGGTGTAGGACATGCCGCCGCCGCGGGCGATCACGGCATAGCCCGCGCGCGTGGTCGCCGCCACGACCGCCGCGAGTTCGTCGGCGTCGGCCGGCGCCGCCACCGCGGCCGCGGTGGCCCCGTTGCGGTACACGTCGTGAGAGAAGAAAGCGCGCTCGTCCCGATCGGTCGAGACGAAACCGGCGCCACAGATGGACTCGAGTTGCCTGATCAGGTCCTGTTCTTCTGAATACTTGGCGACCATGGGGCGGTTTCGTGCGCGTCTTCGCGCGCGTCTGTGTCAGGATGGCCTGACACTTTAGGTCCTCGGCCGGGAAAGTCAAATCCCCATGCCGCGCGCCGCCGACAGGCCCCGGCACGATGAAACCCGGGCCAATAAAAACCCGGGTGACCCTGACGGGCCACCCGGGTGGGTCCGCACGGAGATGATGCGCGGATCGCGAGACAGGTCGGACCCGCTATTGCGGGCTGGGTATCGGCCTGTCCAGCTCTTCGACCCCGGCGTCCGGCACGTCGGCCGGCTCCGGCGCCTTTTGTTCCTCGGCCTCTCGGCGGCCGAAGTGGACCATCAGCGTGTCGACGTCGCGGTCACTGATCTCGCGGATCGAGGCGATCCGCAGCTCGCGCTGCACCGGATCGTCGACGAAGATCGCATCGCCACCCCAAGGGCAGAGACGCGTATCCCGCGTCCTGAAAGCGATGCGCCAGTCGGTCCTGAGGCTCGTGGCGGCACCGGTCACCGTGACCAGGTAGGCTCGCTTGTGGGAGGGTCCCCACAGGATCAGGTGCGACCGATCGAGCGGAGTGTAGTCTCTGACGGATCGCGCGAAGATGCAATCGTTAGCGGGCTCGAGAAGCGCCTGCGGCGAGGCCTCCACCCGTTCGTCGGCGCCTGCCACAAGCGAGAAAATGCATAATAAAAAAGCTATAAATAAATGATACATATTACTTTACGAGCGGCTATGATGCCGGACAAGATCCTGCATCAACGGGCTGTTGCAGAAATAAGACAGCCGTGGGCGCCGCCGGTTCCCGGCGCCGGGTGCGCGCCGTTCAGTCCCGCCCGGAGGCCACCGGACGCTCCGGATCGCGTATCCACTCGCTCCAGCTGCCCGGATACAGGCGGGGCTCGGGCAGCCCGGCGACGGCGGCGGCGAGGATGGTGTGGCAGGCGGTAACGCCGGAGCCGCACAGCGAGACCGCGCGGCCATCCTCCCCCACGCCGAGCCGAGCGAGCCGGGCGGCCAGCTCGGCGGGGGGCAGGAAGCGCCCGTCGTCGGCCAGGTTGGCGGAGAAGGGATGATTCAGCGATCCCGGGATATGGCCGGCCACGGGGTCGATGGGTTCCTGCCGGCCCAGGAAGCGGTCCCGGGCGCGCGCATCGAGCACCGGCACTCCGGCCGCCAATGCCTCCAGCACCGCTGCCGTGCCGGCCACCCGCTCCGGGTCCGGCCGCACCGGGTAAGCCGGTGCACCGGGCGGCGACGGCTCGGCGACGGTCAGCGCCAGTCCTGCGGCAAGCCAGGCGTCGATGCCCCCGTCGAGGACCCGCCGCCGCTCGTGCCCTACCCAGCCCAGCATCCACCACAGGCGTGACGCCAGCGCCCCGGAGGCGTCGTCATAGGCGACGACCAGCGTGTCGGGACGGATGCCCCAGGCGCCGAGCAGCGCGGCGAAGTGGTCGGGATCCGGCAGCGGATGGCGGCCACTCAGCGGTGTCACCGGGCCCGCGAGGTCGTCGTCGAGATGCGCATAGACCGCCCCGGGCAGGTGCCCCTCCCCGTACGCCCTGCGCCCGGCGTCCGGCTCGGACAGCACGAAACGGCAGTCGACGATGCACAGGCGGTCGTTGGCCGCGAGGGCGGAGAGTTCGGCGGGGTCTATGAGCGGGGTTTCGGACATCGGGTGGTCGACGGTTGCCGTTTTCGCTGCATTGCAGCACCTTGTCACTCCGGCGTCGGTCAGTGACAATAACGTGTTTGCATGTGTCATCCAACAAGGGTGCCGACACGCACCCCCGAGGAGAAGTATTCGTGGACAAGATTCTGGTAGGACTGAAGCGGGTCGTCGACTACAACGTCCGCGTCCGGGTCAAATCGGACGGCAGTGGCGTGGAGACCGAAGGGGTGAAGATGAGCATCAACCCCTTCGACGAGATCGCGCTCGAGGAGGCGCTGCGCATCAAGGAGCGCGGCGACGCCAGCGAGGTCGTGGTGGTCTCCATCGGGCCCGGCGAGGCCCAGCAGCAGCTGCGCACCGGCCTCGCCATGGGTGCCGATCGCGCCATTCTGGTCGAGACCGCCGAGGCCGTGGACCCGCTCAGCGCCGCCCGGGTCTTCAAGGCCCTCATCGACAAGGAGGAGCCGGGACTGGTGATCCTCGGCAAGCAGGCCATCGACAACGACGCCAACCAGACCGGTCAGATGCTGGCCGCGCTCTGGGACCGCCCCCAGGCGACGTTCTGCTCGGGCCTGGAGCTCGCCGACGGCAAGGCGAAGATCACCCGTGAGGTGGACGTCGGGCTGGAGGTGATCGAGGTGGACCTGCCGGCCGTGGTCACTGCGGATCTGCGCCTGAACGAACCGCGCTACGTGAAGCTGCCGGACATCATGAAGGCGAAGAAGAAGCCGCTCGAGACCATGAGCACCGACGACCTCGGGGTCAGCGTGGGGGCCGACTTCGAGATCACCGCCTACGAGCCGCCGCCCCAGCGCCAGAAGGGCATCATGGTGGAAAACGTCGCGGGGCTGGTAAATGCACTGAAGGAAAAGGGGCTGGTCTGATGGCTAAAGTACTGATCATTGCGGAACACGACCGGCAATCGCTGAACCCGAGCACGCCGAAGTGCGTCAAATGCGCCTCCGGTATCGAGGGCGCCGAGATCCACGTCGCCGTGTTCGCGAAGGATGCCGCCGCCGTGGCGGAACAGGCGGCCGGCATCGACGGTGTGGCGAAGGTGCTCACGGTCGAGAACGACGCCAACGAGCATGCCCTCGGCGCGGTTCTGGCGCCCCAGGTGGTCGAGCTCGCCGACGGCTACAGCCACGTCCTCGGGCCGTCCACCAGCTTCGGCAAGGACCTCATGCCCCGGGTGGCGGCGCTGCTCGGCGTTAACCAGATCTCCGACGTCATGGAAGTGCTGGGGCCGTACGAGTTCAAGCGGCCCATCTACGCCGGCAACGCGATCATCACGGTGAAGGCGCCGCAGGACAAGACGCTGGTGGCCACGGTGCGCGCCGCCTCCTACCAGGCGGCGGCGGACGGCGGCAGCGCCGAGGTTGAGGCGGCCTCGGTCGGCGCCGAGCTGCCCACGCATACCCGCTGGCTGGAGCTGCAGGCGGGCTCGTCGGACCGGCCGGATCTGGCCACCGCCCCGCGCGTGGTGTCCGGCGGCCGGGCGCTCGGCAGCGAGGAGAACTTCGAGATCATCTTCAAGCTGGCCGACAAGCTCGGCGCGGCCGTGGGCGCCTCCCGGGCGGCCGTGGACGCGGGTTACGTGCCCAACGAACTGCAGGTGGGTCAGACCGGCAAGATCATCGCGCCGGAACTCTACATCGCCATCGGCATCTCGGGCGCCATCCAGCATCTCACCGGCATCAAGGACGCCGGCACCATCGTCGCGATCAACAAGGACGAGGATGCGCCCATCTTCGAGGTGGCGGACATCGGCCTGGTGGCCGACCTGTTCAAGGCCATCCCGGAGCTCGAGGACGAGCTGGGCAGCTGATCGGCCGCGGGTGCGGCGGGCGTCCCCGTCCGCCGCATCCGGGCATCGTGCGCGTCTGCAGACCGGTGCTAGACGGGCCGCTGGAAGATCCCGAGCGCCGCTTCGAGTACCAGCGCGACCCAGATCACGATAACGAAGGGGCGCGCGCGGGTGAGGCTGCGCTGGATGGCTCCCTCGGTCGCCGGCCGGGACCCCTCCTCCATCAGGCTGGCGAACGCGGGACCGAAGGGCTTCAGCGCGATGCGGATCGCCAGACCGCAGCCCACCGTCACGGCGAAGAGGAGCAGTTTCAGCGCGATCCAGTCGCCGCGGATCCAGGCCGGATCCACAATGTGCCACACGGCGGCACCCGCCGTGGCGGCGATGACCACGAGACGCAGCCCGAAATCCGTGCGCTGAAGTGCGCGGGCCGCCGGCGGCGCATGCACGAAGTGCACCGCCAGCACCAGCGCCAGCCAGACGAACGACGCGACCCACATCAGGGCCAGCGCCGCATCGGACAGCGGCAGCTGCTGGCGGATGGCGGCCAGGTGCAGGCCGGCGGGGAGAATCAGCACCATGCAGATGCGCGGCGACATGTCGACCGCCAGCATGATGGCCGCCGCAGTCTTGCGCGCCTCGCGCCCGAGGTCGGGATTGGAGACGAAGCGGCTGGCGTAGAACACGCCCAGGTCGCCGCCGAGCCAGTAGGCGAACAGGATCACGTGCACGAGCACGAGCAGATCGTAGAGCATCAGGCTGCCTCCGCCACCCTGACCAGGGCCTTGCCGACATTCTCGCCCCGCATCAGGCGGCAGAACGCCTCCGGCGCATTCCGAAGACCGTCCGTGACGTCCTCCCGGGCCCGGATCAGGCCGTCCCGGTACCAGGCCCCGGCCTCCGCCGCGAATTCGTCCCAGCGGTCGTAGTAGTCGTAGACCACGAGCCCGTGAATATGGGCGCGGGCGCCGATCACCGGTCCGAGGTTCGGGCCCGGCGGCGGCTCGCCGCTGCGATTGTACTGGTCGATCATGCCGCAGAGCACGATGCGTGCACCGAGCGCCAGATTGCCCAGCACGGCCGCGAGGGTATCCCCCGCGACGTTGTCGAAATAGACATCGATGCCGTCCGGGCATGTGGCCGCCAGGCGTTGCCGCAGATTCTCCCGGCGGTAGTCGATGCAATCGTCGAAGCCGAAGGTCCCGGTCACCAGCTCGCACTTTTCCGCCGAACCCGCGATGCCGACCGCCCGCGCGCCGCTCAGACGCGCGATCTGGCCGACCATGCTGCCGACCGGTCCCGCCGCCGCGGAGACCACCACCGTTTCGCCGGCCCCGGGACGGGCCAGGAACTTCAGGCCGGCCCAGGCGGTCAGGCCCGGCATGCCGAGGATGCCCAGGGCGAGCGACGGGGGCGGCCCGTCCGCATCGAGGACGCGCACACCCTCCCCGTCCGACAGGCCGTACTCCTGCCAGCCGTTGCGGTCGGCAACGAGCATCCCGGGCCGGTAATCCGGGTGCCGGGAGGCCACGATCTCCGATACGGTGCTGCCCACCACCACGTCGCCCGGTCCGACCTTGTCAGCGGAGATGTGACGGCCGGAGATCACGCCGCGGACGTAGGGGTCGAGCGACAGCCAGAGCGTGCGCGAGACGAATTCGCCCTCGCCGGCTTCCGGCACCTCACCCTCCGTCAGGCGGAAGTCCTCCGGCACCGGGACGCCGTCCGGGACCCGTGCCAGGACGACCCGGCGATTGACCGACGCGGTCACTGCGTCGCTCAGACCGCCGCCAGCATCGTCTCCGCCGAACTCACCTCGAACTGCCCGGGCGCCTCGACGTTGACCACTTTCGCCACGCCGTCGTCGACCAGGATGGCGAATCGCTGGCTGCGCTGGCCCATGCCGAAACCGCTGGCGTCGAGCTCGAGACCGAGTTTCCGCGTGTAGTCACCATTGCCGTCGGCGAGCATCAGCACCTTGTCGCCGACGCCCCGATCCTTGCCCCAGGCACCCATCACGAACGCGTCGTTGACCGACATGCAGGCGATGGCATCGATGCCCTTGCCGGCGAATTCGTCGGCATGCTCGACGTAGCCGGGCAGATGATTCATGGAACACGTGGGGGTGAACGCGCCCGGCACGGCGAAAAGCACCACCTTCCTGCCGCTGAACAGCTCGTCGGTCGTCATCTGTCCGGGACCCTCCGACGTCATCACGCCGAACGTTCCCTCGGGCATGCGTTCTCCGGGACTGATAGCCATTTGCTCTCTCCTCTCTGGAAACCGTTATGCGGCGGTCTTCGTGCGCAACGCCGCTGCTTTTTCTTCGCGGCCGTCCCGTCCCTCAGTCGTCGATGAGGAACAGGGACAGCTCGGGCCAGAAGGATACCACCGCCAGGCCGACGAGCATCAACAGAAGGAACGGCACCACGGCCCGGCAGATGAGCCAGAAGTTCTCCCGGAATGCCCCGAGCGCGACGATCAGGTTCAGGCCCAGCGGCGGCGTCAGGTAGCCGATCTCGAGGTTGACCACCATGATGATGCCGAAGTGCACGGGGTCGATGCCCTGGGCGGCGGCCAGCGGCATCAGCATCGGCGCGAGGATCAGTATGGCCGAGCCGATATCCATGATGCAGCCGACGATCAGCAGGAAGACGTTGACGATCAGCAGGAAGGCCACCCGGCTGTCGATCTGCCCGCTGAGCCAGTCCACCAGTTGTTCCGGCACCTTCTGGTAGGTGAAGAAGACGTTCAGCGCCAGCGCCAGCATCAGCACCGGGAACAGTCCGCCCAGCAGCCGTCCGGTATCGGCCATGACCTCGGCGACGTCCCTGAGGCCGAGTTGCCGATGCACCAGCACCTCGACCAGGAGCGCGTAGACGACGGCGACGGCGGCCGATTCCGTCGCGGTGAAGTGGCCCGTATAGATCCCGCCGAGGATGATCACCGGCATCAACAGCGCCAGCACGCCGTGCCAGGCGGCCTCGCGCACCTCCGCATACACGATAGGCTGACGGTCGCGATGCCAGTTCACGGCCACCGCGTAGGCCGCCATCAGGCCGGTCAGCAGCAGCGCCGGGCCGAGTCCGGCGATGAACAGATCGGCGATCGAGGTCTGCGTCATCACCCCGTACAGGATGAGCGGGATCGATGGCGGCACGATGATTCCCAGCGTGCCGGCCGAGGTCAGCGCGCCCAGCGAGAAGCGCTTGCCGTAGCCGGCCTGCAACAGCGCCGGATACATCACCGCGCCCACTGCGAGCAGCGTTACCGTGCCCGAGCCGGAGATGGCCGCGAAGATGGCGCAGGAGAGCACCGTGGCGATGGCCAGGCCGCCGGGCACGGGTCCCGTGAGCGCCTTGACCAGCCGCACCAGGCGCAGCGCCATGCCGCCCTTGGCCATGATGTTGCCGGCCAGGATGAACAGCGGAATCGACAGCAGGACTTCCTTGTTCAGCGCGCCCCAGGCATCCAGCACGATGAAGCCGAGCTCGTCCTCGGTGTAGAACAGGTACAGGTAGGCGACGGCCGTACCGAGGATGACCAGCAGGTTCTGCCGCAGGGCCAGCAGCACGAGGACGAGCGCGAGCAGCCACAGCGCGCCCATGTCAGCTGTCGTCCGTGCCGGTCGACGCCGCCGCCGGCCTCAGTTCCGGCCGCACGGCGTAGATGCCGTGGCGCAGCGCCGCGATGCCGAACACGAGGGGGATCACTGCCTGGATGGGCCACACGGGCAGGCGCAGGATCTCGGAGCGCTCGTCGAGCCGGACGCTGGTGACCACCATGTCGGTCGCGACGACGGCGAAGGCGACGCAGAAGAGAGCGAACAGCGCGTGCTGCAGGAAAGCGAGCTGGAACTCCCATCGCGCGGGCAGCCATCCGTCTGCGAACCGGGGGCGCAGGTGCGACCCGGCGGCCGAGGCGAGCCCGATGCCGAACATGACGACGACGATGTTGAAGTAGACGCCGACCTGTCGGGCCCAGGGCAACCCGATGCCGGTGACCTCCCGCGCCAGCACGTCGGCGAACACGACGCCGACCATGCCGCTGAAGGCGACGATCACGATGGTCCGCTCGACGCGATGCAGCGAGGCCAGCAGGTCTTTCACATCCCGCCCCCGCGGCTCGGGCCTGTCAGCACTGGCAACTTCACGCTCCTGTCGGTACCGTCCCGTGCGCGGCATCGCGCCGCGGGCCGAGTATCGCAGACTACGGTCGCCCAGTGCGAATGAGACCGGCCTGCTGCATGGCTGCCGGCCGTGGCGTACCATGGCAGGCGCACCGGGATGCCCCGGAGAAGCGACGGGAAAACGACGGGAAAACAATGATCACGCTCTACACGGCCGCCACGGCGAACGGTCAGAAGGCCGCCATCGCTCTCGAGGAGGCAGGCCTGGATTACCGCACCCGGATCCTCGATCTCGCCGCCGGGGAACACCTGGACGCCTCGGTGCTGGCGCTGAATCCCGTGGGACGGATCCCTTTCATCGAGCCCGGGGACGGCGATGCGGGCCGGGTCATCTACGGCACGCTGCCGGTAGCCATCTACGCAGCGGAACGCAGCGGCCGCCTCCTTCCCGCCGCCGGCCCCGGCCGCTATGCCGTGCTGCAGTGGGCCGCCTTCGCCGCCACCGATCTCGGCCACGTGTTCGCCAATCAGTTCCTGCTGGAGGAACTGGTGGGTACGGAGGACGCGCGGGTGCGCGAGTTCGTTCACAGCCAGATCGCACGCATGCTCGGCATCGTGGAGGAGCGGCTGGAGCAATGTGAATACCTGGCGGGCGCCGAGTACAGCATCGCCGACGTGCTCGCCTACCCGACCGCCGCCAACTCGGCCAACCGCCTGCCCCGCAGGCTCGAGGACTATCCGAACATCCGCCGCTGGGCGGACGGCGTCGGCGGCCGGCCGGCCGTGGCGCGCGGGATGGAGGCCGCGTGAAACCGTTGCGCCCGGGTCTCCTGGGCGTCGCCCTGGCCGTTCTCCTGAGCCTCGCGGCGGGCTGCGGCGAGAGCACACCGGATACCTCGAGAGTGCGGGTCACCGCCCTGAGCCCGCCGGGCACGCCGTGGCACGAGGGCTGGGTTCGCTTCGAGGAGCGCTTTCACGCCAGGAACGACACGGACCTCGAGCTGGACATGTTCGTCACGGGCCAGCTCGGCAGCGAGGAGACCATGCTCTCCAGCCTGCGGCGCGGCCGCGTCCACATCGGCGGCTTCTCGCTGCAGGGCCTGGCGGTGGTGGTGCCGGAGCTGAACGTCCTGCTCGCGCCCTATCTGTTCGATTCGACGGGCGAGGTCGACTTCGTCATCGACAACTACCTGACCCCGGCTTTCCGCGAGCTGTTCGCCGCGAAGGGCATGGAGCTGCTGCAGTGGGCCGAGGTCGGCTGGACGCACATCTACGGACTGACACCCATCATCACGCCGGAAGATGCCCGGGACCGGCCGATGCGGGCCTCCAACGCGATCGGCTCCCAGGTCTTCACGGAGGCCATCGGTGCCGACAGCACGCCGGTCACCTTTTCCGAGGTGATCCCGTCGCTGCAGACCGGCCTGATCGAGAGCGGCCAGAGCGGCACCGGCATGTACGCCATCGCCGGCATCTCCCGGGAGGCCAGGCACCTGACCCTGACCCGTCACGCCTTCGACACCGGACTCATCGTCGCCAACCGGGCCTGGTTCCGCGCGCTGTCCGAGCGCAAGCGGCAGGTGATCATGGACTCCCTGGACCCGCTGCAGTACAGCCGCGACGACGTGCGGCGGGTCCTCGCAAACATCTTGACCGAGCAGCTACCCGCCCAGTCGGTGGAGATCCACCGGCTGGACGAGGAACAGCGGCAGCGCTGGCGCGCCGCGCTGGCCGGTACCCACGAGACGCTGCTGGAGCGCGTCGGCGGGCGGGCGCGGGAGATCTACCGCCGGGTGCAGGAGGGGAAACGCGAATGGGCCCGCCTGCAGGAGGCCGGCAAAGTTCCGGCCGAAAGCGCGGCGGCCGAGCGCAACTGACGGAGGAACGACGACCATGCCACAGCCCGATTACATCATCGCCCTGGATATCGAATTACCGGATCCTGCCGACCTCGACCCCGACATGGCGAAATACTTCCGGGTCTGCGAGGAGAAGCTCGGCATGGTGCCGAACGTGCTGAAGGCTCACAGCTTCGACCAGGGTCAGCTGCGCACCTTCGCCGGCTTCTACAACGGCCTGATGCTGGAGGAGTCCGGCCTCACGCCCCTGGAGCGGGAGATGATCGCCGTCGTGGTCTCCTCCGCCAACCACTGCTATTACTGCCTGGTCGCCCATGGTGCCGCAGTGCGGGAGATGTCCGGTGACCCCGAACTCGGCGAGATGCTGGTGATGAACTACCGGGTGGCGCCGCTGGAACCGCGCACACGGGCGATGCTCGATTTCGCCTGGAAACTCACGGTCACGCCCCACCAGATCGTGGACGAGGACCGGGAGGAGCTGCGCAGCTACGGCTTCAGCGAACGCGATATCTGGGACATCGCGGCCGTCGCCGCGTTCTTCAACATGAGCAACCGGATGGCCACGGCGGTGGACATGATGCCGAACCGGGAGTACCACGCCGCGCACCGTTCGGGCTGAAGCGGCCGGACGCTAGCTCGCCGCTTTCTCCCGCGGCGCCAGTCCGAACACGCGACGCGCCGCCAGGATGTGACTGCGCATGACCGAAGCGGCCCAGTCGGGGTCCCGCGCCTCGATGGCCGCCACCAGCTCGAGATGGTGCTGGGCGCTGCGGACCAGCGATTCGGTGTCGTAGTTGCGGAAGGTCAGTGTGACCAGCGCCGACTGGGTCAGCGTGGTGAGGATGTTGCGCAGCAGCCGGTTGCCGCAGGCTTCGGCGATCTCGTGGTGGAAGCGATCGTTCAGCTCGCTGATGCGCGCGGGATAGCCCGGCTTGCGCTGCCGGGAGGCCTGCACCTGCTGCTCGGCCAGCGAGCGCAGGCGGGCCACCGTCTGCGCATCCGCGTGCCGCGCGGCCTGGGCGGCTGCGAAAGACTCCAGCACCGCGCGCAGGTCGAAGATCTCGTCCAGCTCGCGCTCGGACCAGCTGGTGACGACCGCGCCCTGATTCGGCACGAATTCCAGCAGCCCCTCGACGTTCAGCTGACGCAACGCCTCGCGCACCGGCGTGCGGCTGACGCCTGCCAGCTCGGCCACCTCCTGCTCGGTAATGCGCGTACCCGGCTCGTACTTGCCCGACACGATGCCGTCCCGGACCGCCGCATAGGCTTTTTCGACGGCTTTCACCCTGCCCTCCCCCCGGCTAATATCGCGAACCAGGCACCCACGGCGACGAGCGGAGCAACCCATTGAGCGGCATCACGATCTACGGCCTGCTGGACTACCTGCATATCCTGCTACTCGTCTTCTGGCTCGGTACCGACCTCGGCGTCCTGCTGGCCGCGCGGCGCGTCCGCGATGCCGCCCTGAGTCCTGCCGAGCGACTCACGCTGCTCGATCTGGCCCTCCGGATCGATCTCCTGCCCCGCATCGCCTTCAGTCTCATGTTCGCCGTCGGCGCGACGCTGGGTTACCTCGGCGGCACGCTCCCGTTGCCCGGTTGGGCTCTCGGCCTGCTTTGGGCCCTCACCGCCGCGTGGCTGACCCTGACCCTCGCACTGCTAGCCGCAGAGGGCAAGCCCGTACAGGGCCTGCTGGCAGCCGTACAGCGCGTCTGGCTGGTCGCAGTGGCCCTGGCCTGCGGCCTGGCCGCCCTGTGGCTCCTCGCCGGCAGCGGCGAGGCAGCCGTTCCCGGCTGGCTCGCGCTGAAGATCGGCCTGTACGGCTTCGTGTGCCTCGCTGCCATCGGCATCGACCGCGCCTTCCTGCCCCTGATCCCGGCGATGGGCGAGCTCGCCCGATCCGGCAGCTCAGCCGCGCTGGAGACCCGCATCAGCGGCGCCATCAACCACGCCCTGCGCTACGTCCATACCCTCTACGGCCTCCTGTTCCTGGCCGCGTTCCTCGGCGTCACGAAGCCGATGCTCGCCGCCGCCGTCTGACGTCGCCGTCTGACGGCGGCACGGGTCAGGACGGCCGTCAGGCCGCCTTCGACTTGCGCCCGCCCTTCTTCTTCACCTGCACCCGGTTGTCGGCCTTCACCCAGGTCTTGAACTCCGGCTGTCGCGGCGGGTTCAGCCCCGTCTCGCGCTTGCAGCGTTTCTTCAGCTCCTCGATGGTGCCGCCCTTGTCGAACAGCTGGGCCGGGCCCCGCTTCTTCGCCATGCGCGCGCGCAGGGCCTTCGTCTTCTTCTCGTCGACGCGGAGGTCCGAATGCAGCACGACGCCGTAGCGCCGCGCGCCGTCCAGGGTGACGAGGCCGGCATCGACGTCGGCCACCACCTTCTCCACGGGCCGCTCCAGGGGATCGCCCCAGCCGCCGCCGCCCCAGGTGTCGAAATAGAGCAGATCGCCCTCGCGCACCTCGATCCGGTCGCACTTCGATTGCAGCAACTCCCGGCTGCCGTCGGTGCGCATCAGGATCTTCTGGCTGCGCTGACCGGGCAGGCCGCCGTTGACGCCCCACGGATAGGTCAGCCAGCGGTCGTCGTGGATGGATATCTCGCCGTCCTCCAGGAAGCGATAGCCCACCCGCAGCGCATTGCCGCCGCGGTGGAAACCGGGTCCGCCGCTGTCCGGGATGGTCTCGTAGACGTCGATACGCAACGGGAAATAGCTCTCCAGGAACTCGTTCGGGACGTTGGTGAAGCTCGGCCACAGTGAATGGCCGTCCGGGCCGTCGCCCGAGGGCTTGCCCGGCACGCCGCCGAAGCCGATCTGGTAAAGCTGATACCACTCGCCGTTCTTGTCGTAGCCCGAATACATGAAGTGCGGGCTGTCGGAGAATCCGGCGGCACAGAGGAAGTCCGGGTTGCCCTGGCCGAGCAGCCCGCCGAGCACGTCGAAGATGCGGCCCAGCGCGTGGGTGCGGCAGGACAGCGCCGCGGGCTTCTTCGGCTTCAGCAGCGTGCCCTCGGGGATGCGCACTTCCATCAGGTCGTAGAAGCCGTCGTTGAACATGATCTGCGGATCGAAGACCATGATCATGTACACGCCGCAGAACATCTTGAACATCTCCTCGTTGAGGAGGAAGTTCACCGAGCCGATCGACTGCGGGTCGGTCCCCTCGAAGTCGAAGATGACCTTGTTACCCTCGCGCCACATCGCGCAACGGATCTTGTACGGGCCCATGCCCAGGCCGTCGTCGCAGAGGTAGTCCTCGAACACCTGCTTCTTCGTCGGCACCGTATCCTTGATGAGCCTGCCCATCGCCCGCTTGTTGCGGTCCAGCAGGTCTTCCAGCGCCGAGTACAGGATGTCGTCGCCGAAGCGCTCGGCGAGTTCGATCACCCGCTTCTCCGCCGTGCGCACGGCCGCGACGATCGCGTTGAAGTCGGACCGGTTCCAGTGCGGCAGGCGGCAGTTGTGCAGGATCAGCTCCAGGACGTCCTCCTGCAACTCGTCCTTCTTGTAGATCTTCGTGGGCGGCACGCAGATGCCTTCCTCGTAGATCTGGCGCGCATCCGTGGGCAGCGAACCCGGCACCTTGCCGCCGATGTCGGTCATGTGGCCGAACATGGCCGAGTAGGCGATCAGACGGCCATCCTTGAAGATGGGGCGCAGCAGCAGCCAGTCGTTCGCGTGGCTGACGGCACCGTTGCAGGCGTAGGGGTCCGAGGTGAGGAAGATGTCGCCTTCCTCGATGGTGCCGTCATAGGCTTCCTTGAAGCCGTGGATGAAGCTGCCGAACTGGCCGACGACCATCTTGCCGTCCACGTTGGCGATCATCGGGAACTCGTCGTGCTGCTCCCGGATGCCCGGCGACATGGCGGTGCGGAACAGCACGGTGTCCATTTCCCAGCGCGCGTTCTGCATGGCGTTCTCGATGATGTCGAGTGTGATCGGGTCGATCTTCTCCCGCTTGAACTTGCGCGGCTTGGTCTCAACTAGTCTTGCAGGCATGTCGTGCTCCCTTCGTAATCATGCATCGGGGCGGATGAGGATATTGCCGAACTCGTCCACCTTGCCGGTGTGTCCGGGCAGTATCAGCGTCGTCGAGTCCATCTCCAGCACGATGGCCGGACCCGGGATCTCGTTGCCCGCCTTCAGTTTCGAACGGTGATACAGCTTCGCGTCGCGGTCCTTGCCGTCCACGTAGACCTTGTGTTCCGCGATCACGGCGTCCTTCGCGCTCCTGCCGCCCTTCTCGATGACCGCCGGCTTCACGGTGGTGGCCTTGCCGTTCACCACCGCACGCAGGTTCACCAGTTCCTTCTCCTCATCGAGGGCGAAGGTGAAGAGCTGGCGATGCATCTCGTCGAACTGGTCGCCGATGGCGTCGAGGCCCTTCTTCTTGATGTCAGCGAGGTCCACGTCCACCGTCAGGGTGAGACCCTGGCCGTGATAGCGCAGGTCCGCCTGGTAGGAGATGGTCTGGTCCTTCTTGGCCACGCCCTCCTTGTCCAGGGTCTTCGAGGCTTTCGCCGCGAGCTGGGTGAAGATCTTCTCGAGGCCGGCCGGCGTCGTATTGGAGAAACGCTTGATATAGGTGCGTGCTGCCTCGTTGCGCATGCGCGTGGTGGCGTCACCATAGGCGCAGAGCACACCCGGGCCGGGCGGGATGATCACGGGCCAGGAGTTCATCAGCCGGCCGAGGGCGTTCGCGTGCAGCGGACCGGCACCGCCGAAGGCGATGAGGGCGAACTCCCGCGGGTCGTAGCCCTTCTCCACCGAGACCAGCCGCAGGGCGCCGAACATGTTCTCGTTCACCAGCTTGATGATGCCCTCGGCGGCGCGCTTCAGCGGCAGCCCCAGCGCGTCGGCCACCTGCTTGACCGCCTTCTCGGCCAGGTCACGGCGGATCTCCATGTCGCCGCCGAGACGGGCGTCCGTGGGCAGGTAGCCCAGCACCACGTTGGCGTCGGTGACCGTGGGGGCCTCGCCGCCCTTGTTGTAGGCGGCGGGACCGGGATCGGCGCCGGCACTCTCCGGTCCGACCCGGAGCGCGCCGGTGAGTTCGGGCACGTGGGCGATGGAGCCGCCGCCGGCGCCGACGGTGCGCACGTCGACCGATGAGGCGCGCACGGTCACGTCGCCCACGCTGGTCTCGCGGCGCAGCTGCGCGTAGCCGTTCTCGACCAGCGCCACGTCCGTCGAGGTGCCGCCCATGTCGAAGGTCAGCAGGTTCGGATACCCGGCCTGCTTCGCCACCCAGATGGCCCCCGAGACGCCGCCGGCGGGACCGCTCATGAGCAGGTTGACCGGGTAGTTCCGCGCCTGGGTGGCCGAGGCCAGGCCGCCGTCCGAGCGCAACACGTGCAGCTGCACTTCCTTGTTCAGGTCCTTGCGCAGGTTACGGCGCAGGTTGTTGATGTAGGCGTCCACCTTCGGACGCACGTAGGAGTTGGCCACCGTCGTGATCGTGCGCTCGTACTCCTGCATCTCCGGCACCACCTCGGAAGACAGCGATACCGGCATCTTCGGGAAGACTTTCTTGGCGACCTTCGCCACCTCGCGCTCGTTGGCCGGGTTGGCGTAGGAGTTGATCAGCGAGACCGTCAACGCTTCCACGCCCCGGCCCTTCAGCCGCTTCAGCTCCTTCTCGAGCTTGCCCTTGTCGAGCGGCGTGACCACCTTGCCGTCGGCGCCCATGCGCTCCTCGGCCTCGACCGTCAGGGCCAGCGGCGCCAGCGGCGCGCTCTTGTTGTAGATGACCCAGCCGCCCAGGCCACCCGGCACGAACGAGCGGGCGATCTGCAGCACCTGCCGGTAGCCCTGGGTGGTGACCAGCCCGACCGTGGCGCCCTTGCCCTCCAGGATCGTGTTCGTGGCCACGGTGGTGCCGTGCATGACATGCGTGATCTTCTTCGGGTCGATGCCCGCCTCGTCACAGATCTTGGCGATGCCGTTGAGAACGCCGATGGAGGAGTCCGCAGGCGTACTCGGGACCTTCGCGGTCCAGGTATCCCCGTTCTTCTCGTCCACGAGCAAGAGATCTGTGAACGTGCCTCCCACGTCCACGCCGAGTCGGTAGGCCATGGCTTCCCCTTAATGGCTTTGGTTCATATCCACAGGTACGCCGCGTTCGCCGTACCCCAGTCGTGTCGTTTTCTCTCCCGGAGCCCCGGACAGGATAACCGGAGTCTCGCGGCTTTGCGCGCGGCCCGCAACCGCGCCCTCACCCCCCGGCGGAGGCGCGCTCCGTCGCCACGTCCGGGAAGATGCCCGCCTTCGGCAGCATCGCCGGAACCCCCCGCCCGAGCTGCTTCTCCAGCCAGAGGCTGGTCTCGATGATTTTCGCAAGCGACACGCCCGTCTCGATGCCGGAGCGCTCCAGCATGTACACGAGATCGTCGGTCGGGATGTTGCCCGTCGCCGCCGGCGCGAACGGGCAGCCGCCGATGCCGCCGATGCTGGCATCGAGCGAAGCAACGCCGGCCTCGACCGCCGCCTGTGCGTTGGCGAGCCCCGTGTTGCGGGTGTTGTGCAGATGGCAGCGCAGCGGCATGCCGGGGACCGTCTCGGCCACGCGACCTAGCAGGTCGCGAACCTGGGACGGCACGGCGACGCCGATGCTGTCCGCCAGCGCCAGCTCCACCGGTTCGGCCTCCGCCACCCGTCGCACGATCTCCAGCACCCGTTCCGGCGCCACCTCCCCTTCGAAGGGGCAGCCGAACGCGGACGAGACCATGATGTTGGCGCGGATACCGGCCGCCTTCGCCTGCGCGGCGATCTTCAGCCACGTCTCCACGGACTCGTCGCTGCTCACGCCCTGATTGCGGCGGTTGTAGGTATCGCTGGCCACCACCACCATCCCGACCTCGTCGATGCCGCAGTCGCGGGCCCGCTCGAAGCCACGCTGATTCAGTACCAGGCCGATGTAGGTGACGTCGTCGCGTTGCGGCAGCGCCGCCACCAGTTCTTCGGCGCCGGCCATCTGCGGCACCTTCTTCGGATTGACGAAGCTCGCCACCTCGAGACGCCGTATGCCGGCGTCCACCGCGCGGCGGATGAATTCCGCCTTGATCTCGACGGGCAGGATCTCCGGCTCGGACTGCAGTCCGTCCCGGGGCCCGACTTCGATGATGGAGATGCTGCGCTTCATGTCACGTCGGCAATTCTCTGGTCGGCAATTTCGGGTCGCTGGAAGCGAACCTATTGTATACAAGTGACTGCAACAGACAAGAGAATCCTGAATGCCTTAACGCAGATCCGGCAAAATTGTATACACTACCGGGATTCCAACCGGCGGTGCGTGCCGCGCCGCCACGCGCATTCAGAGGGAGAACCATGGCGAGCGAATCGGCGAATCGTGACACTAACCGGGGACCGCTGTCCGATCTGCGGGTGATCGAGATGGGCACGCTGCTGGCCGGCCCTTTCTGCGGCCAGCTCATGGGCGATTTCGGCGCTGAGGTGATCAAGATCGAGCCGCCCGGCCAGGGCGATCCGATGCGCGACTGGGGCCAGGAGAAGGCCCACGGCAAATCCCTCTGGTGGCCGGTGATCGCGCGCAACAAGAAATCCGTCACGGTGAATCTCCGGGTCGAGGAAGGTCAGCAGATCGTGCGCGACCTGGTCCGCGAGGCCGACTTCCTGCTGGAGAATTTCCGGCCGGGCACGATGGAGCGCTGGAATCTCTCCTACGAAGAGCTGAAGAAGATCAACCCGGGACTCATCATGATCCGGGTGTCCGGGTTCGGTCAGACCGGCCCCTACGCCAAACGGGCCGGCTTCGGCGCGGTCGGCGAATCGATGGGCGGGCTGCGCTACGTCTGCGGCGACCCCTCCGCGCCGCCGAGCCGGGTGGGCATCAGCATCGGCGACTCCCTGGCGGCCACCTTCGCCACGGTCGGCGCCCTCGCGGCACTGCACCACCGGGAGCGCACCGGCGAGGGGCAGGTGGTCGACTCGGCCATCTACGAGGCGGTCCTCAACATGATGGAATCGCTCATCACCGAATACGACAAGGCGGGCTACATCCGCGAGCGGCAGGGCTCCATCCTGCCCGGCGTCGCCCCGTCCAACGTCTACCCCACCCGGGACGACAAGCTGCTGCTGATCGCCGCCAACCAGGACACCGTCTTCCGGCGCCTGACCGCCGCCATGGGCCGGCCGGAACTCGCCGAGGACGAGCGTTACCACAACCACTCGGCGCGCGGGGCGAACCAGCAGGAGCTCGACGAGCTGGTGGCCGACTGGACCCGCACGAAGGACCAGAAGGAACTCATCGAACTCATGGAGGAACACGGCATTCCGGCCGGCGGCATCTACCGCGCTCCGGAGATGCTGGAGGATGCCCACTTTCAGGCGCGCCAGGCGATCATCGAGACCCTGCACCCGGAGTTCGGCACGCTGAAGATGCAGAACGTGGCGCCGAAACTCTCGGGCACCCCGGGCTCGGTGCGCAGTCCGGGTCCCGCCCTCGGCGAGCACACCGAAGAAATCCTCGCGGACCTGCCCGGCTATGACGCCGAGCGCCTGAAGGCTCTCCGTGAGAACGGAGTGATCTGACGTGGCGGACAGGCTCGAGGACGACTATCGGCAGGCCGGCTTCGGCCGCGCGCTGCAGCCCGGGGCACGTCCCGCGCTCCTCGTCGTCGACTTCGTGCGTGCCTACCTGGACCCCGACTGCCCGCTGTACGCCGGCGTGGAGGATACGCTGACGCGATGCCGTGAGCTGCTCGCCGGGGCCCGGGACGCCGGCATCCCGGTGCTCCACACCAACGTGGCCTTCATGCCCGGCGGTATGGACGGCGGTGTGTTCTATCGCAAGGTGGGGGCGCTGCGCTGCCTCGACCGCGGCTCTGCCTACGGTGAGTTTGCGGAAGGACTCGAGCCACTGGACGGCGAGCCGGTGGTCACCAAGCAATACGCCAGCGCGTTCTTCGGCACCTCCCTCGCCTCGACGTTGACGAGCCTCGGCATCGATACCGTATTCATCGCCGGACTCACGACCAGCGGCTGCATCCGCGCGACCACGGTGGACGCCATCCAGCACGGCTTCCTGCCGTTCGTCGTGCGCGAGGCGGTCGGGGACCGGGATCCCGCTCCCCACGAGGCGAATCTGTTCGACCTGCAGGCGAAGTATGCAGAGGTCATCGCCCTGGATACCGCCCTTGGCCGCCTCGAGCGCTACCGGGCGGAGGCAAGGCAGCCGTGATAGGGCCGATACGCTGCGTCACCGTCACCGTGCCGGACCTCTCCCATGCCGTGGAGACGTACCGGCAATACCTCGGCTACCGTCTCTTCCACGAGGAGCGGCTGGCGTCCGCGCAGGCCGACTACCTGGGCGCCCCCGCCCTCGCCGACGCCGACTGCGCCTTGCTCGGCCCGGCCGCCGGAGGCGATTTCTGTTTCCGCTTCATCGCCCAGCCACTGCCTCCCGAATACCGTCCGCTGACGACCTGGGGCTGGAACGCCGCCGAGCTGATCGTGGAGGACGTCGACCGGCTGGCGGCCGAACTCGCGGACTCTCCGTTCCGTATCGTCGGCCCGCCGGAGGACCTGTCCTTCTCGGACGCCATCCGGGCGATGCAGGTGATCGGGCCGGCGGAAGAGGTGCTCTACCTGACCATGGTCAAGGAGCAGCTGCCCGGGTTCGATCTGCCCCGGCCGGCCTGCCCCGTGGACCGGACCTTCATCGTCATCCTGGGCGGCACGGACATGGCGGCCATGCAGGCGTTCTACCACCGCAGCCTGGGTGTGCCCGAGGCACCCGTCATGGAGGCCCGCATCTCGGTGCTGTCGCAGGCCCTCGACCTGCCGGCAGACACCATGCACCCCATCGCCGCGATGCCGCTGGCGGGCCAGTCCCTGATCGAGGTGGACGACTATCCCGCCACGACGACGCCGCGGGACTGCCCGCCCGGCGGACTGCCGCCGGGCATCGCGATGGTGAGCTTCGCCGCCGATCTGCTGCCGGACGACCTTCCGGCCGGGCGCTTCTCCGCCCCGCCCTATCACGGCGCGCCGAGCGCGCTCACCACCGGCGCGGCCGGCGAGCTGCTCGAACTCATCCGGACCTGACCCCGCGCAACGCCGATCTGGACAGCCCCTTCACAGGGACGGGCGGCCCGGCAGGCATCGCGCTGCAACGCACAAACGATCTTTCATACACCGTATAATCGGGGCGGACAAAAGGAGCTGACTATGGATTTTTCACTGACCGAAGACCAGGAGATGATCCAGGCCGCGGCACGTGAGTTCGCACAGAACGAGATCGCGCCGGTCGCAGCCAGATTCGACGAGAGCGGCGAATTCCCCGAGGAGACCATCCGCAAGGCGGGTGAACTCGGCTTCATGGGCATCGAGGTGCCCGAGGAGTACGGCGGCGCGGGACTCGACGCCGTCGGCTACGTCCTGATGATGGAGGAGATCGCCGCGGCGGACGCCGCCCACAGCACGATCGTCTCAGTCAACAACTCCCTCTATTGCAACGGCATACTGCTGTTCGGTACCGAGGATCAGAAGAAGGCTTTCGTGACGCCGGTCGCCTCGGGCGAAGCCATCGGCGCCTACGCGCTCACCGAACCCCAATCCGGCTCCGACGCCGGCAACATGCGTTCCCGCGCGGTGCTGTCGGACGACGGCAGCCATTACGTGATCAATGCCAAGAAGTCCTGGATCACGTCGGGCCCCGTCGCCCGCTATCTGGTGCTGTTCGCCATGACCGACCCCGAGAAGGGCGCCGGCGGCGTCAGCGCATTCCTGATCGACACGGAGAAGGAAGGCTTCAGCCGCGGCAAGACGGAACCCAAGCTCGGCATCCGCGCCTCGGCCACCTGCGAGATCGAACTCACGGACTACCAGTGCCCCGTGGAGCACCGACTCGGCGACGAAGGTCAGGGCTTCAAGATCGCCATGACCGTGCTGGACGCCGGGCGCATCGGCATCGCGGCCCAGGCCGTCGGCATTGCGCGGGCAGCCTACGAGGCCTCGCTCGAGTACGCCAGGGAGCGTGAGGCATTCGGCTCCCCCATCGGCAGCTTCCAGATGATTCAGGCCAAGATCGCCGACATGAAGACCCGCCTGGAAGCGGCGCGGCTGTTGACGCTGCGCGCCGCGTGGGCGAAGGACGAGGCAAAGAAGACCGGTGCCCGCAACACGCTGAACGGCAGCCTGGCGAAACTGTTCGCCTCCGAGGCGGCCATGTACATCACTCATCAGGCCGTACAGATCCACGGCGGGATGGGCTACAGCAAGGAGTTGCCGGTGGAGCGCTATTTCCGCGACGCGAAGATCACGGAGATCTACGAGGGCACCAGCGAGGTGCAGCGCATGGTCATCGCGAGGCAGGAGACGGGACTCCGCTGAGGGGCCCCGCCGCTGCCGGCGTCAGAGTTCGTTCTCGGCGACGTAGACGACGAGGCCGTCCAGCTCGTCGGTCACCTCGATCTGGCAGGTGAGCCGGCTCGTGGGTCGGCGCTCATACGCCGCGTCCAGCATGCTGTCTTCCATGTCGTCCATGTCGGACAGTTTGCCGAGCCAGGCCTCGTCGATGTAAGCGTGGCAGGTGGCGCAGGCGCAGGCGCCGCCGCATTCCGCGACGATACCCTCGATGTTGTTGTCCATCGCGCCTTCCATGACCGTGTAGCCGGTCTCGACCTCGACGTCGTGGCGTTCTCCGTCGGTGCTGACGTAGGTGATCCTGGGCATTCTCCGCTCTCACAAAAAAGGCGCGCCGGCCTGGACGCGCCGTAGTTCATAAACCACTGATGCGAGCCGGCGCATGCGCCGGCCCGTAATGATGCTGACGATTACTCGTTCTGGGCGATGGCCTGACGCAGCTGCTCGAGCCGCTGGATCTCGCCGTCGATCACGCTGATCCACTGGCTGCCGATCTTCTGGTACTCATCGTCCCGGCGGACCACCATGAAGGTCTGCCGCGCATCCTGGTAACGATCCAGGTTGTACTGGCACATGCCGATGGTGATGCGCACGTCGTTCGGCTCGCGCACACCGCCCTTGTCCAACGCCTGACGACCCGCCTGTATGCAGTCCTCGTAGCGGTCCAGGTTGAGGTAGGCGACCGCCAGGCGGGCGTTCAGCTCACCGTCGTCGCTGAGCCGTGCCGCCTGCTGCAGCGCCGGGACCGCCTGGTCGGGCTCCTGGGCGAGCTGCCACGCCTGGGACAGCAGCCGGTAGTTCTTGCCCGTCTCCTCGATGTTGCCGTTCTCCATGCCCTCGGACAGGACCTTGGCGGCCTTGTAGGGAATCTCGCCCTGCAGATAGAGCTGGGCGAGGGTCACGAGTTCGCTCTCGGAGGACAGCAGATTCTGCGTGTAGGCGGCATCGTAGGCGGCCAGCATGTTCTTCTCTTCGCCGAGCTCCGAATAGACGCCGGCCAGCGCCGTCCAGTAGTTCTTCTTCGGCCAGTTGGCCAGCAGGATCTTCAGGATGTCCTTGACCTTGGCGAAGTTGTTCTGCTGGTAATAACCGTAATACAGCAGGTTCCACCACTCCTCGCGGATCTCGGTATCGCGCTCACGCGCAACCTCGATGGCCTTCTCGATCTGGGGGATCATCAGATCGTACTGCTCCGTCTGGGCATAGGACTGCCCGAGCAGGACGTAGGCCTGGGGACCCGGATTGTTGGCGATCTGGAACCACTCCTTCAGCAGCTGGATCGTCTTCGGGAAATTCTCCTGCACCGCGTAGAGCTGGGCGAGCGTATACAGGGTCTGTGTACGCAGCTGCGGCTCGAGTTCCGGGATCGAGAGCAGCCGCTCGTACGATTCCACGGCCTTCGCCGTGTTGCCCTGGTTGTAGTAGATGAAGCCGTAGAAGTTGAGCATGTTGGCCCGCTCGTAGTCGCTCAGACCCTCGTCGCGGGCGAGTCCATCCAGCACGCGGATGGCCTGATTGAACTGCTGGTTGTCCGCCAGCTCCTGGGCTTCGGTCAGCTTCTCGTAGACAGCCTTGCTGAGCGCCTCCGCCTTGCGCGTCTTCTGATTGTCACGCGCCTCCTGGTCGTCTTGGGCCACGGCCGTGGGCGCAAGAGACGCCATGCAGACGCCAACCAGGGCAGCCAGCAGCGTGCTGCGGAAGTTCCGTGTGAAGAATTTCGTCATCATCAGTGAATCCCGTTAATGGCTGTCCCGGACGCCGTCAGTCCTCCAGTTCGAAGCGGATGCGCGTCTTCACGCCTGGCACCTCGACCGGCTGACCGTCCACGACGCGCGGCTTGTACTTGAACTTGAGCACGGCGCGCATGGCCGCTCGGTTGAACAGGCTGCTGGTCGAGTAGATCACCACCGGGTCCTTGACCGTACCCGCCGTGGTCACCGTGAATTCGAGATCCACGTACCCCTCGATGCCCCGGGACAAGGCCCGGCTAGG
Organism: Lentisalinibacter orientalis; assembly: GCF_040706535.1. Taxonomy (NCBI): domain Bacteria; kingdom Pseudomonadati; phylum Pseudomonadota; class Gammaproteobacteria; order Woeseiales; family Woeseiaceae; genus Lentisalinibacter; species Lentisalinibacter orientalis. Next base: position 133,016 of record NZ_JAPDRJ010000003.1, on the reverse strand, counting down.
GTAGATGGGAGCGACGCGAACGATAGGCAGGTACTCGCCGTCGGTGTAGGACAGGCTGCCCGGCCCGGAGATGCTCACGTCGGTGGACGAGGAAGGCGGCCGCACGTTGATGGCCGGGGCGTTCGGATCGATGTCGTCCTGGGACGGCGGCGGCGTATCCGGCGGCGGCTGCTGCGGCTTGGGCGGCTTCTCCGGCTTGGGCTCCTCGACGTTCACTATCTCCTGTTTCTTCACGCGGACGAAGTCAAGGAAATAGCGCTTCTGGGGATCCGTCAGCGCACTCTCACCGGTCTCGATCAGGAACTGCATCAGGAACAGCAGCCCGAAGGTCACGGCGACCCCGCTCACGATGGAGATGATATACCGGACGATCATACTCTAGCCTCCGTTCCGGAAACCGGAACCCTTGTCAGTGAACGGCCGCCTGCCCGCCATCGGCGTCGTCCTCAGTCCTCGTTGGCGGCAATCGAGACGTTGTACACGCCGGCCTGCCGCGCCGCATCCATGACCTGCACCAGCGTCTCGTTGTAGGACTTCTTGTCCGCCTGGATCACCACCGATCCCTTCGGGTTCTCGGCGTGCAGCCGTTCGATGTTGGCCCGCACCGCGCGCGGATCCACGCGGCGCCGGTCGATCCAGATCTCGTTGTTGTCGCTGATCGCAATCAGGATGTTGGCGTTCTCCTTCCGCTCCGCCGTCGGAGCATCCGGCCGGTTCACATCGATGCCGGCTTCCTTGATGAACGAAGCCGTCACGATGAAGAAGATCAGCATTATGAACACCACGTCGAGCATGGGTGTCAGGTTGATCTCGTTTTCTTCCTCTTCTGCGCCGCCCATGGCGCCGATCGGTCTGCGCATTATTCGGTCCTCTGGTGAACTCTAGTGATCCATGGTCAGCGAGTCTTCGAGCATGATCACCTCATGCTCCGCGCGTCTCGATAATATTGTGACAAGCAGGACGCCGGAAAGTGCGCCGACCATGCCGGCCATCGTGGGAATGGTGGCCTTGGAGACACCCGCGGCCATCGAGCGTACGTTGCCGCTGCCGGCAAACGCCATGACCTCGAAGACCTCGATCATGCCGGTCACCGTACCGAGCAGCCCGAGCAGCGGACACAGCGCCACGAGCGTCTTGATGAAACCGAGCCCCTGATTGGCCGCCATCGAGACCCGGGAAATCATCGCATCCCGGATCTGATGGGCGTTCCAGGACTGGCGCTCGGGCCGCGCCTCCCAATCCTCCAGCACCTGCCGGGACAGAGCCCGCAGATTGCCGCGGAAGAATATCAGGCGCTCGACGATCAGCAGCCACATGACGAAGATCGTCACCGCGATCAGGTTCAGCACCGGCCCGCCGAGTTCCATGAAGTCTCGTACGGCGAGGAGTGCGTCTTCGAGCCAGACCATGTGCGGCCTCCCCTAGCTTGCCGACTTGTGTTCGGCTTCCGAGTGCTCGGCGATGATGCCCGCGCTCTGCTCCTGCAGGATATTCAGAATCCGCTTGCTGCGGCCCTGCAGGAACGTGTGCAGAAGCACCATCGGGATGGCGACCACCAGGCCGAGCACGGTCGTGACCAGTGCCTGGGAGATGCCGCCCGCCATGAGCTTCGGATCGCCGGCGCCGTAGAGCGTGATGACCTGGAAGGTCTTGATCATGCCCGTCACGGTGCCGAGCAGACCGGCCAGCGGTGCGACGACGGAGATCACCTTCACGAACAACAGGCCCCGGCTGAGCTTCGGCGCTTCCTTCAGCACCGCTTCGCTCAGTTTCAGCTCCAGGGTTTCGGTGTCCACGTTCTTGTTGTCCTCGTAGGCACCGAGCACGCGGCCGAGCGGGTTGTTGCTGTTCGGCTTGTCGGTCTTCAGCTGCGAGCTCACCTTGCGGTCGGCGATCACCAGGCTGAACAGGGAGACCAACGCGATCAGCAGGCCGAGCAGACCCAGGCCGATGATGCTGTAGCCGACCACGCCACCCTGATCGATGCGCTCACGCAGCGTCGGGCGATCCACCAGCTGGGCGAGGATGCCTCCGCGGGTCGGGTCGAGACCGAAGGTCACCGTTCCGTTGTCCGCGTCGAACAGGGCCGCCGTGGAGTCTGTGTACCGCGCCTGTTCCGGCTGACGCTGCAGCTCGACCACGTTGCCGGTCTCGGAGGTGTAGTTCAGATAAATGCCGTCGCCGACGATGTTGAAGGTGCCGACCCGGACCACCGGAATAGTGGATTCGGCGCCGTCGGCCAGGATGACGCTGCGGTCGAACTGCACGACCTTGCCGCTCTCGGTCATCTGCCGCTGCAGCTCGAACCAGAGACGCTCGATGTCCTCGATGGAAGCGAGCCTCGTGGTGCTGGCCATCGTGGCACCGAGTTCAACCAGGAACTGTTCACGGCCCGGATACTGCGCACTGATGAGCGAATTCTGGAACGTGCTCTGCGTATCGCCGGCCACCTGCTGCAGCACGCCGAACAACTCCTTCAGCGAGCCGAGACGCTCGTCGAGTTCCGCGGCTGCGGTGGCCAGCTTGCGGTTGTTCTCCTCGAAAAGCTCCTCGAGCTGCTCGCCGCGCTGCTCGAGGGAGGCGCGTTCGTTCCTCGCCTGGTTCAGCAGCGCCTGCTGCTCGGACTGACGCCGGCGGAATTCCGCCAGACGCTGTTCGTTCTCGCGTGCTTCGCGCGCCTGGCCCTGCTTCACCATGTCCAGGAGTTCGTCCAGGGAGGCAGCTTCCTGCGCGGTCGCGCTGCCGCTGCCGAGGCCGAATGCGAGCAGGCCGGTAGCGGCTATGGTTACGATCTTCTTCATCAGCCGGCCTCCTCAGGTGCGGGCACGGGCAGAAGGAGCAGTTCGGGCGCGATCAGCTCGTTGGCGACGCGCAGGCCCTTCTTGACCTCGTTACGGTGCTCATCGGACATGTCCCAGGATTTCGCCTCCTGGTCCCAGACCCCGGTCATGCTGCCGTCGGCGCTCTGGAACAGCAGCGCTACCCGGCCGATACGCAGGAACTCGACCTCGCGCACGCCGCCGTCGATCTCGATGGTGTCCGTGTACGACTCGATGGTGCGTCCGAACTCGTTCTCGATCTGGAAGGCTTCCATGACCTTGCGGAACTTTTCCGCGACGGACACGTTGGGCTCGTCCATCAGATCCTTCAGTGTATCGATGCGCTGGGTGCGCTCTTCGAGGAGGAACGGGATGTCCAGTTGTACGAACTGCTCAAGACCCTCGATCATGCGCTCCATCAGCGGATAGATCTGGCGATTGATGACGGTCGCCTTGTCAAGGGACTCGTTGATCTCGTCCAGCCGGGCCTGCTGCTTCCCTGTCTGCGCTTCCATCAGCCGGTTGTAGATCTTGAGCCCGTCGATCTCCTTGGTGACCGCCTTGTAGTCGTCGACCAGACTCCGGGTCTGCTGTACCACACGGTCGATCCGCTGCTGAGCCTCGCGGTTCTGAGCGAGCCGCTGCTGCTCAGCCCTGAGGACGGAATCGACGGTCTGTGCGACAGCGACACCGCCCCCGGCGATCAACGCTGTCGACACGATCGCAACGGCCAGATGCCGTGCTCCCGAATTCCACGGTTTCATGAACGCTCCTTGGTTAAGTCCGGACAACAATCCTAATAATTATTCGTGACAGTTCTTTGAGGACCACCCGCGCTGTCTCGTCCGGCCTTGCAAGCCGGCAACATGCCAGCAACGGTGCTGCCCCGCCACCACCGGCCATACACCATACTACAGATAGGAGGGAGTGCATAAACACAGCGGGGCACCGCCGCAAGCGGCCCGCCCTGCTGTTGCCTGCAGCACTCTCCCCTGCTGCGACTGTGAAGGCCGCCGGTCGAGAACCGGCATCCGCGCCCCCGCCGCCGACGCGTTCGGCCGTAACCGGAACACGCCGGGCGTCCCGGCCTTGCGGCGGGTCACACTGCCGCGAAGCATAACATACGCGATCCGGCGCGCCAGTCCCGCTGACGAGGTTCCGTCACGTGCCCCGCAGGCTGCGCTGCCGGCCGAGTTCGAGCTTCGCCAGGCTGTTGCGATGCACCTCGTCCGGCCCGTCCGCCATGCGCAGCGTACGCAGGTTCGCCCACGTGCGGGCGAGGCTGAAGTCCTGGCAGACACCGCCGCCGCCGTGCACCTGGATGGCGCGATCGAGCACGTTCAGCGCCATCGTCGGGGCCACCACCTTGATCATGGCGATCTCGGCACGGGCCACCTTGTTGCCCACCTTGTCCATCATGTCGGCCGCCTTCAGGGTCAGGAGCCTGGCCTGATCGATCTCCATGCGGGAATTCGCAATAGCCTCCCGGACGACGCCCTGATTGGCCAGCGGCCGGCCGAATGCGACCCGCTCGTCGGCACGCTTGCACATGGCCTCGAGCGCCCGCTCGGCCGCGCCGATGCAGCGCATGCAGTGATGGATACGACCCGGCCCGAGCCGGCCCTGAGCGATCTCGAATCCGCGGCCCTCTCCCAGCAGCAGGTTCGAGACCGGCACGCGGACGTCTTCGAACGACACCTCGGCGTGGCCGTGGGGCGCGTCGTCGTAACCGTAGACGGTGAGCGGCCGCACGACGGTGACGCCGGGCGTGGCCCGTGGCACCAGGATCATGGACTGCTGGGAATGGCGATCCGCGTCCGGGTTGGTCTTGCCCATGAAGATGAAGATCTCGCAGCGGGGGTCCATGGCGCCGGAGGTCCACCACTTGCGGCCGTTGATGACGTACTCGTCGCCATCGCGCACGATGGAGGCCTCGATATTCGTGGCATCGGACGAGGCCACCGCCGGTTCGGTCATCGCGAACGCCGAGCGGATGCGACCCTCCAGCAGCGGCTCCAGCCATTCGCGGCGCTGCTCGTCGTTGCCGTAACGGACCAGCACCTCCATGTTGCCGGTATCCGGCGCCGCACAGTTGAAGACCTCGGGAGCGATGGGCGAGCGGCCCATGATCTCCGCCAGCGGTGCGTACTCCAGGTTGCTGAGGCCTGCGCCGTACTCGCTCTCGGGCAGGAACAGGTTCCACAGCCCGGCCTCCTTCGCCTTCGCCTTCAGCTCCTCCATGACCGGCGGTATGACCCAGCGATCCTCGCTCGCGTCGATGTACTCCTCGTACGCCGCTTCGTTCGGGTAGACGTACTCGTTCATGAACTCGGTCACGCGCTCGCGCAGCCGGTTCACCTTGTCGGAATATTCGAAATTCATGCGGACTCCGCTCTGGAATGAAGGGTAAGGACATGCGCCGCCGCTGCCGCGCAAAGAGCGCACGCGCTGCACAGCCCGGAGAGCATAACGCGGGGTCGGACGGCGTGCCAGCGGCCCGCGCCCGGCATCCGTGCCGCACAGGGATGCTAGACTCTCGCGCCACGACGCACTGCCCGTGCGCGCGAGAGCACCACGCAATCGTCCCTGCCAACGGAGGCAACGTGAAAGCAGCACTATGTAAAGAGTACGGACCGCCCCGCAGCCTCGTCGTCGAGGAGGTCGAGTCCCCGGAACCCGGTCCGGGCGAGGTCAAGGTACGCGTGCACGCCTGCGGCGTGAACTTCCCCGACATCCTGATGATGGCGGGCAAATATCAGTCGAAGCCGCCGATGCCCTTCTCCCCCGGCGGCGAGGTATCGGGCGAGGTGGTCGGCCTCGGCGCGGGCGTCGAACACCTGCGGCCGGGCCAGCGAGTCCTCGGCATGACCGGCCATGGCGGCATGGCGGAAGAGATCTGCCTGCCGGCCGTCGCCGTGGTGCCGATACCGGACAATATGGACTACGAGACGGCTGCCGGTTTCATACTGACCTACGGCACCTCCTACCACGCGCTGAAGCAGCGCGCCCGGCTGCAGCCCGGCGAGACGCTGCTGGTGCTCGGCGCGGCCGGCGGCGTGGGTCTGGCGGCGGTGGAACTCGGCAAGCTCATGGGCGCGCGGGTGATCGCGGCCGCCAGCAGCAAGGAGAAGCTGGACCTCGCAGGCGAGTACGGTGCCAGCGATTTCATCAATTACACCGAGGAGAGCCTCAAGGAACGGGTGAAGGAACTCACCGACGGCCGTGGCGCCGACGTGATCTACGATCCGGTCGGCGGCGACCTGTTCGACCAGTGCATGCGCTCGGTCGCCTGGAAGGGCCGCGTGCTGGTCATCGGCTTCGCCTCGGGAGAGATCCCCAAGGTGCCCGTCAATCTCGCTTTGCTGAAGGGCTGCGAGATCGTCGGCGTGTTCTGGGGCGCCTTCACCCAGCGGGAACCGAAGGCCCACGAGGAGAACACGCGGGAGCTGCTCGAGTACGTCGCCCAGGGCAAGCTGAAGCCCCATATCTCGGGCACTTTCCCGCTGGAAGAGGCCGGCGAGGCGCTGGCGACGCTGGCCGAGCGCAAGGCCCTCGGCAAGGTGATCGTGACCGTCGCCTGAGCCGGGAGCGCGGGCCGGATTAGTGTCAGCCGCAACTATGCGAGCGAAAACAACAACCTGGCAGTTGACACCCGGACGGGCATGCAACATTATCGCCGCGATGACCGACGCACCGCACAACACCGGACGCCCGACCGCACGCAGCCCGCGTGCCGTTCTGCTGTCCGGCCTCCTTCTTCTTGCCCTCCAGGGGAGCATGCGCGGGTAGCCGACAGGCAAGGCGAACGAGAAGGCAAACCCCGCATCCGAAAGGTCGCGGGGTTTTTTTTTGACGGAGAGGACGTATGAGCATTGACGACGGCGACCGAAACGACGGCGACCGGGTCCGGATTTTCGACACCACACTGCGTGACGGCGAGCAGGCGCCGGGCTGCAGCATGACGCTGCGGGAGAAGCTCCGGGTGGCCACGGCGCTTGCCGAACTCCGGGTCGACGTCATCGAGGCGGGTTTCGCCGCGGCCTCCCCGGGGGACTTCGAGTCCGTGCGGGCGATCGCGAGCGAGATCGAGGGGCCCGCCGTCTGCAGCCTGGCGCGCTGCAATCCCGAGGACATCGAGAAGGCCTGGAAAGCGGTGCAGCCGGCGGCGAAGCCCCGCATCCACGTGTTCGTGGCCACCAGCGAAATCCATCGCACGCACAAGCTGAACATGGCCAAGGAGGAGATCATCCAGAGCGCTACCGGCGCCATCAGGATGGCCCGGGAGTTCTGCGACGACGTCGAGTTCTCGCCGGAAGACGCATCCCGCACGGAGCTTCCCTATCTGGCCGAGGTGGTCACCGCGGCCGTCGAGGCCGGCGCCGGGACCATCAACATCCCCGACACGGTCGGCTACACCGTGCCCGGCGAATTCTACGACCTGTTCCGCTACCTCAAGCAGCATGTGCCGGGCATCGACGACGTCGTGCTCTCGGTGCACTGCCACGACGACCTCGGCATGGCGGTGGCGAACAGCCTGTCGGCCGTGCGCGGCGGCGCCCGTCAGGTGGAATGCACCATCAACGGCATCGGCGAGCGCGCGGGCAACTGCTCGCTGGAAGAGGTGGTGATGGCGCTGAAGACCCGCCGCGAGTATTTCGGCGTGGACACGGGCCTGGATACGACCCGCCTCTATCCCACCTCCCGGCTCGTCTCCAGCATCACCGGCATCCACATACCCCGGAACAAGGCCGTCGTCGGGGAGAACGCCTTCGCCCACGAGGCCGGCATCCACCAGCACGGCATGCTGAAGCACGCCTCGACCTACGAGATCATGCGGCCGGAAGACGTCGGCATCAGCCGATCCAATCTGGTGCTCGGCAAGCACAGCGGCCGCCACGCCTTCCGCGACCGGGTGCGGGAACTCGGCTTCGATCTGGACGACTTCGAGCTGAACCGCGCGTTCCAGGAGTTCAAGAAGCTGGCGGACCGCAAGAAGGAGCTCTACGACGCCGACATCGAGGCACTCATACTGAATGCCGAGGGCGCGGCGCCCGGCCCCTGGGTGCTGGAGGTGCTGAACGTCAACTCCGGCACGGGGTCCACCGCCACCGCCTCGGTGCGCCTGCGCCACGAGAGCGGCGATTGCCCGGAAGAGGCGGCCGTCGGCGACGGCCCCATCGCGGCCGCCTGCCAGGCCGTGGAGCGGATCACGGGCATCCACCTGGTGCTGCGCAATTTCGACCTGCGCAGCGTCACCAAGGGCGAGGACGCGCAGGGTGAGGCCACGGTCACGGTGGAATATAATGGCGTGACGTTCCGCGGCCACGGCGTCAGCACCGACATCGTCGAAGCCGGCGCCCTGGCCTGGCTGGAAGTCACCAACAGGATCATCCGCCGCCAGCAGTCAGGGCTGGAGATCACCCCTGCGCCGGATGCCGGCGAGATCGCAACCATTTAACGGCCCGGCCGTCAGGAGTTTCGTATGACCATCCATGCGAGCAAGTACATCTGGTTCAACGGCGAGATGCTGCCGTGGGACCAGGCCAAGGTGCACGTCCTCGCTCACGCCCTGCATTACGGCTCGTCCGTATTCGAGGGCATCCGCGTCTACAAGACGCCCGCCGGCAGCCGGGTATTCCGCCTGCACGACCACATGCAGCGCATGTACGACTCGGCGAAGATCTACCGCATGCGCATCCCGTATCCGTTCGACGAACTCATGCAGGTGTGCCACCGCGTCGTGATCGAGAACGAGCTGAACAACGGCGCCTACATCCGGCCGGTGGCCCTCAGGGGCTACGGCGAGGTGGGACTGTCCCCGAAAGACGATCACCCGATCGACGTCGCCGTGGCCGCCTGGGAATGGGGCGCCTACCTCGGCGCCGAGGGGCTGGAGAAAGGCGTGGACGTCTGTGTCTCTTCCTGGCAGCGGGTCGCCCCGAACACCATGCCGGCCATGGCCAAGGCGGGCGGAAACTATCTGTCCAGTCAGCTCATCAGCATGGAGGCAAAGCGGCTCGGTTTCGCCGAGGGCATCGCGCTCTCCACCGACGGCCTGGTCAGCGAGGGTGCGGGCGAGAATCTCTTCCTGGTGCGCGACGGCACGCTGTACACGCCGCCGGTCTCCTCCTCCATCCTGAACGGCATCACGCGCCACACGGTGATCTGCCTGGCCGAGGACATGGGCCTGCCGGTGATCTACCAGAACATCCCGCGCGAAATGCTCTACCTCGCCGACGAACTCTTCTTCACCGGCACTGCGGCCGAGGTGACGCCCATCCGCTCCGTGGACCGCATCCAGGTCGGCGACGGCCGCCGTGGGCCGGTCACGGCCCGCCTGCAGCAGGCCTTCTTCGGCCTGTTCACCGGCGAGACCCAGGATACCCGCGGCTGGCTGGAGCCGGTCGAGGCGGCCGGCACGGCAGCAGGGGCCGCCAGCGCATGAGTTCGATCGACATGAACGGAGCGCAGACCCTGTTCGAGAAGGTTTGGAACCAGCACGTCGTCGTGCCCGAGACCGACGAGACGCCGGCGGTCCTCTACATCGATCTGCACCTGATCCACGAGGTCACCACCCCGCAGGCCTTCAGCGTGCTGCGCGAGCGCGGCCTGCCCGTGCGCCGTCCGGACCTCACGCTGGCGACCATGGACCATTCCACGCCGACGACGCCGGTGCGCACGCTCGCCGACATCGAGGTGGTCGGCGAGAGCGCGGCCAACCAGATCCGCCGCATGGAGGCGAACTGCCGGGAGTTCGGCATCGAGCTGCTCGGCTTCGACAGTGACGCCCGCGGCATCGTCCACGTCATCGGCCCCGAACTCGGGGCCACCCAGCCCGGCAAGACCATTGTCTGCGGCGACAGCCATACGTCGACCCACGGGGCCTTCGGGGCGCTGGCCTTCGGCATCGGCACCACGGAAGTGGGCCACGTGCTCGCCACCCAGTGCCTGCTGCAGCGCCGGCCGAAGACACTGGCCATCGAGGTCACGGGCCGGCTCGGACCGGGCGTCTCCGCCAAGGACATCATTCTCGCCATCATCGGCGAGATCGGGGTCGACGGCGGCACGGGCCACGTCATCGAGTACCGGGGCGATGCCATTCGCGCGCTGGACATGGAGGCCCGGATGACCATCTGCAACATGTCCATCGAGGCCGGGGCGCGCGCCGGCATGATCGCGCCGGACGACACCACCTTCGAGTATCTCTGGGGCCGCCCGCGGGTGCCCCAGGGCGAGGAATGGGAGCGGGCGCTGGCCCGCTGGCGGGCGCTCGCCACCGACGACGATGCCGCATTCGACCGGGAGGTGCGCATCGATGCCTCGAGCCTCGCACCCATGGTCACCTTCGGCACCAACCCGGGCATGGTCGTCCCCGTGACCGAGAACATACCGGAGGGGCCGGGACCGGCCTTCGCCAAGGCCCTGGACTACATGGGGCTCGAGAGCGGCCGGCCGATCGCGGGTACGCCGGTGGACGTCGTCTTCGTCGGCAGCTGCACCAACTCCCGGTTGTCGGACCTCGAGCAGGTGGCCGGCATCCTGCGCGGCCGGCGCGTCGCGGACAACGTCCGCATGCTGGTGGTACCGGGCTCGCAGCAGGTCAAGCGGCAGGCCGAGGAAAGAGGTCTGGACGAGGTATTCCGCGCGGCCGGCGCCGAATGGCGTGAGTCCGGCTGCTCCATGTGCCTGGGCATGAACGGCGACACGGTGCCCCGCGGCAAGCTCTCGGTCAGCACCAGCAACCGCAACTTCGAGGGCCGACAGGGCGCGGGCGCCCGCACGGTGCTGGCGAGCCCGCTGACGGCCGCCGCCTCCGCCGTCGCCGGCCGCATCGCCGACCCGCGGCCGCTGCTGGAAGGAGTCTGAGCCCATGGAACCCGTCACCCGCATCGAATCGCCCACGGTCGTCATCGACCAGAGCGACGTCGACACCGACCAGATCATCCCCGCCCGCTTCCTGACCACCACCAGCAAGGAGGGGCTCGGCGAGGCCCTGTTCGCGGACTGGCGCTATCGCGAGGACGGCAGCGAGAACCCGGACTTCGTGCTGAACGATCCGCAGAACGCGGGCCGTACGATACTCGTCGCCGGCAATAATTTCGGCTGCGGCTCCTCCCGCGAGCACGCGGCCTGGGCGCTCGCGGATTACGGCATCCGCGCCGTCATCAGTACCGAGATCGCGGACATCTTCCGCAGCAACGCGCTGAAGAACGGCCTGCTGCCGGTGGACGTGCCCGCCGAGTTGCACCGCTGGCTGCTGGATCATCCCGGGGCGAACGTGGTCCTGGACCTCGAGAGCAATACACTCACGCTGCCCGACGGCCGCGAGCACCGCTTCCGCATCGAGGCCTTTGCCCGCTACTGTCTGATGCAGGGCACCGATCAGCTCGGCTTCCTGCTGAGTCAGGAGGAAGCCATCGCCCGCTTCGAGACGACACGGCCATGGAAGCCCTGATCGCCCTGCTGCCCGGGGACGGCATCGGCCCCGAGGTGACGGAGGCCGGCCGGCGAGTGCTCGAGGCCGTGGCGTCGCGGCACGGCCACCGCTTCGAGATGCACGAGGGGCTCGTCGGCGGCGCCGCGATCGACAGCCGCGGCAGCGCCCTCCCCTCCGATACGCTGGAGCTCTGCACCCGCGCGGACGCCGTGCTGCTGGGCGCCGTCGGCGGGCCGAAGTGGTCCGATCCGGAGGCACCGGTGCGACCCGAGCAAGGCCTGCTGGACCTGCGCTCGGCGCTGAGCGTCTTCGCCAATCTCAGACCCGTGCGGCCGCTGCCGGAACTGTTCGACGCCTCCGCCATCCGCGCGGAACGGCTGCAGGGCACCGACCTCATGGTGGTGCGCGAACTCACCGGCGGTATTTATTTCGGGGAGAAACACCGCGACGCGGACAGCGCCTCCGATCTGTGCCGCTATACCCGACTCGAGATCGAGCGCATCGTCCGGGTGGCCGCGGGACTGGCGCGGGACCGGCGCGGCCGGCTCGCGTCGGTGGACAAGGCCAACGTGCTGGAGACCTCACGCCTGTGGCGCCGGGTCACCACGGAGATAGTATCGGCGGAGTTCCCCGAGGTGGAACTGGAGCATGTGCTGGTCGATGCCGCGGCCATGCATCTCATCAGCCGGCCGGCGGACTTCGACGTCATCGTCACCGAGAACATGTTCGGGGACATCCTGACCGACGAAGCCTCGATGCTGTCCGCCTCGCTCGGCATGCTGCCGTCGGCCTCGCTGGGCGCCGGCACCCGGGGCCTGTACGAGCCCATCCACGGTTCGGCTCCCGACATCGCCGGCCGGGACGCCGCCAACCCCTGCGCCACCATCGCCAGCGCGGCGATGCTGCTGCGCTACAGCCTCGGCCTGCACCAGGAAGCGGACGAAGTGGAGCGCGCCGTGGCGGCCGCTATCCGCGGCGGCGCCCGGACCGCGGACATCGCCGCGCCGGGGCATGCCTTCCTGGGAACGCGGGAGATGACCGCCGCCGTGATCGAGCGTCTGGGCGAGACCTGAGGGGCCGCCGGGCGGCCTCAGCCGGTTGCCAGCGCCCGCGGCGCAGCGAGGCTGCGGCGGAACTCCCGCACCAGTTCGCCCAGCGCCTCCAGGTCGATCAGGAAACCGTCGTGCCCGTGGGGGGTGTCCAGCACCTCGTAGCGGGCGTTCGGCAGGTGGTCGGCGAGGTAGCGCTGCTCGGCGGGCGGGTAGAGTACGTCGGAGCTGACGGAGACCACCAGGGCGGGCTGGCGCAGGCCGGCCAGCACCGTCTCCAGCTCGCCGCGGCCGCGGCCCAGGTCGTGGCTGTCCATGGCCTGGGTCAGACGCACGTAGGCCGCCGCATCGAAACGGTCCACCAGCTTGTCCCCCTGGTAGCGCAGGTAGGACTCCACCTGGAAGAGGTCCGGATGCGCCTTCTCCCGCCCGAAGCGGCTCTCGAAGTTGTCCCAGCTCCGGTAGCTGACCATCGCGATCATGCGCGCCACCGCCATGCCCTGACGCGGCGGCGCGTCGTCCGGGTAATGCCCGTCCCGCCACAGCGGATCCCGCCAGATCGCCTGGCGCTGGGCCTCGCTGATGCCGATGCACCAGGCGCTGTGTCGGGCCGAGACACCGATGGGGGCGATGGCCTCCACCCGGTCCGGATAGCAGGCCGCCCACTCCAGCACCTGCATCCCGCCGAGCGACGGGCCGATCACCAGTGCCAGCCGGCCGACGCCCAGCGCATCCAGCAGGCGCCGCTGCAGGTGCACCATGTCGCGCACCGTCACGCGGGGGAAGTCGCCCCCCTGCCGCCGGCCGCCGTCCGGCGTCGGCGACAGCGGCCCCGACGTGCCGTAGCAGCCGCCGAGCACGTTGCTGCAGACGATGAAGTCCCGCTCCGGATCCAGCGCCCTGCCCGGCCCCAGCATGCCCGCCCACCAGTCATCGGCATCGGCCGAGCCGGTGAGCGCATGGCATACGAGCACCGCGTTGGTACCGTCCCGGTTCGGCGTGCCCCAGGTCCGGTAGGCGACCACCGGGTCGTCCACGGTCTCGCCGCTCTCGAGACGGAACGGGCCGGGGAGCTCCCGGTAGCGGGTGTCCGACGAGAGCCAGCGGGCGATGCCGGGAGGCAGGCTCATGCGGCGTCCCGGCTCCGGGCCCTGGTGAAGGCCTGCTCGAAGTCCGCCTTGATGTCGTCGATGTGCTCGATACCCACGGATACCCGGATCATGTCCGGCGTCACACCCGCGGAACGCTGCTCTGCCTCGCTCAGCTGCTGGTGCGTGGTGGTCGCCGGGTGGATCACGAGTGTCTTCGCGTCGCCCACGTTGGCGAGATGGCTGGCCAGCTCCACCGACTCGATGAAGCGCCTGCCCGCCTCGGCGCCGCCGCGGATGCCGAAGGTCAGCACCGCGCCAAAACCGTTGGTGAAATACTGCTTCGCCCGCTCGTGATAGGGGTGGGACTCGAGGCCCGGGTAGTTCACGAACGAGACGTCGGCCTGCTCGCCCAGCCAGCGGGCGAGTTCCAGCGAGTTGTCGGCATGGCGCTGGGCCCGCAGCGACAGCGTCTCCAGCCCCTGCAGCAGCAGGAAGGAGTTGAACGGACTCAGCGCGGGGCCGATGTCGCGCAGGCCCTCCACGCGGGCACGGATGATGAAGGCGATGTTGCCGAACGGCCCTTCCGGCCCGAACACCTCGGCGAATTTCAGACCGTGGTAGCCGGGCGACGGGTCGGTGAAGACGGGGAACTTGCCGTTCGACCAGTCGAAGCGACCGGAGTCGACGATGACGCCGCCGATGGTGGTGCCGTGGCCGCCGATCCACTTGGTGGCGGACTGCACCACGATATCGGCGCCGTGGTCGATCGGCCGCACGATGTAGCCGCAGCAGCCCAGCGTGTTGTCCACGATCAGCGGGATGCCGTTGTCGTGAGCGAGATCGGCCAGCGCCCGGAAGTCCGGCACGTCGAAGCCCGGGTTACCGATCGACTCGACGTACAGCGCCTTCGTGTTCTCGTCGATGGCGGCCGCATAGTCCTCGAGCGCGTCGCCCTCGACGAAGCGCACGTCGATGCCGAGCCGCGGCAGCGAGACCTTGAACTGGTTGTAGGTACCGCCGTAGAGCGAGCTGCGGGCGACGATGTTCTCGCCCGCCTGCGCCACCGTGGTGATGGCCAGGAACTGGGCCGCCTGGCCGCTGCCCGTCGCCAGCGCCGCCACGCCGCCCTCCAGCGCGGCCACCCGCTGCTCGAAGACGTCGTTGGTCGGATTCATGATCCGGGAGTAGATGTTGCCGAACTCCTCCAGGCCGAACAGGCGCGCGCCATGCGCCGTGTCGTCGAACGTGTACGAGGTGGTCTGATAGATGGGGACCGCCCGCGAGTTCGTGCCCGGTGCCGGCTCCTGGCCGGCGTGGATCTGCAGGGTCTCGTAATGAAGCTTGCTTTTGTCCAGTGCCATCGCTCTGTCCTCTCTCCCTTGTGAGGTTCCGTTGATTCGTCGTGTGCGGCGCGCCGCTCAGCCGGCCACCGCCCGCAGGTCGCCCCGCGCGCCCAGGCCGTCCAGCGCCCGCTCGAGGTCGCCGATCAGGTCCGTCGCAGACTCGATGCCGACGCTCAGTCGGATCAGGCTGTCGCTGATACCGGCCGCGGTGCGGGCCTCCGGCGTCATCGGCGCATGGGTCATCGTCGCCGGGTGGCAGACCAGGCTCTCCACCCCGCCGAGGGACTCGGCGAGCGAGAAGTGGACGAGTCCCTCCGCGATGCGGCGTGCATCTTCGATGCCGCCCCTGAGCTCAAAACTGACCATACCGCCGAAACCGCTTTGCTGCCGGGCGGCGATCAGGTGGCCGGGATGACTCTCCAGTCCCGGGTAATACACCCGCGCCACCTGTTCGTGACCCGCCAGGAACTCCGCCAGCGCCGCGGCATTCTCCTCGTGCTGGCGCATCCGCGCGAACAGCGTGCGCACGCCCCGCAGCGTGAGGTAGCTGTCGAACGGCGCTCCCGTTATGCCGATACAGTTCGCCCAGTCGGCGAGTTCCGATGCCAGCGCCTCGTCGCCGGCGACCACCGCACCGCCCACCACGTCGCTGTGGCCGTTCAGATACTTCGTCGTCGAATGCACCACGAGGTCGGCGCCGAGGGCCAGCGGCTGCTGCAGCGCGGGCGACAGGAAGGTGTTGTCGACGGCGACCAGAGCGCCGCAGTCCCTGGCCAGGCCGACGACCCGGTTGATATCGGTGACGCGCAGCAACGGGTTGCTCGGCGTCTCCACCCAGATCAGCCGCGGGCCGCGGCTGCAGGCCGCCTCCAGGGCGCGGACGTCGGTCTGGTCGACGAACTCCAGGTCGAATGCGCCCCGGTCCGCCAGGTTTCGGAACAGCCGGAAGCTGCCGCCGTAGCAATCGTGGGGTGCGATCAGCAGGTCGCCCGGCCTGAGCAGCTGGCAGACCAGCGTGATGGCCGACATCCCCGACGCGGTCACGACGGCGCCGGCGCCGCCCTCCAGTTCCGTCAGTGCCCGGCCGAGGGCGTCCCGCGTGGGGTTGCCGCTGCGCGTGTAGTCGTACTGGCGCGGCCGGCCGAAGCCCTCGAAGGTGTAATTGGACGACAGGTGCAGGGGCGGCACGACCGCGCCGTACTGGGCATCGGATTCCAGCGCCGCACGCACAGCCTGGGTCGCACTCTGGGGGCCTTGTGTCATGGATGTTCTCCGTCTGATCACGGGCCCGGCACTCAGGCGGCCACTCTGCGGAGAACTCGAGGAAGGTGCCTCGCCCATCGGTATCGCTACCGCTGCTCGGACACTCATCTTTCGCCCAGCACCGTTTTCGTGCTGCCGCAGGAGTTGGCACCTTTTCAGGCTGGTTAGGCCTGAAGGTTGCCCCGGCGTCGTCGGGCCCTTCCCTCAGCCGGTCTCGATGAGTAGCGCCGACTATAGTGGGCGCCCGCGGGCGCCGTCAACCGTTGTTTGGTTACAGCGGAAAGCATTGCCACAGGCCTTATGCAGCCCCGCGAAGCCTGTTGACCGGACCGTCATTTTGCATTAGTGTATTAACGCATTAATACATTGGTACGTCATGAAACCCAATCGCGAGACGAGTGCGCGCCGCACGGCGCGGGAGCAGACGGCTCTGTGCGAGGCGCTGGTGGCCATGCGCGGCGCCGACGAGATGCGCGCCCTGCTCGCCGACCTGTGCACGCCGGCCGAGCTGCAGGCACTCGTCGACCGCTGGCGTGTGGTGCAGCTGCTCGACGAAGGTCTGCCCTATCGCCGCATCAACGAGCTGACCGGCGTCAGCGTGACCACCATCGGCCGGGTGGCGCGGTTTCTCGCCGACGGCTTCGGCGGCTACCGCACGGCGCTGGAGCGAACCCGCAAGGACTGACACGGAGCCGCCGACGCGTCTCCCCGAGGAACCCCGAATGCAGAGCGAAACCCCGCGGCTGAAGATCGCGATCCAGAAATCCGGCCGCCTGACCGAGCACTGTCTCGATCTCCTGTCCCGGTGCGGACTGAAATACACCCAGAGCAAGGACCAGCTGTTCTGCTTCGGCGAGAACATGCCCATCGACATCCTGCTGGTGCGCGACGACGACATACCGGGCCTGGTCGCCGACGACGTCTGCGACCTGGGCATCGCCGGGCTGAACGTGATCCACGAGAAGCGTCTGCACGGCGACGGCAACGGCGAGCTGTCCAGCTTCGAGGTCATCCGCGGCCTGGACTTCGGCCACTGCCGGCTGTGCATCGCCGCTCCCGACGATCTGCCCTACGAGGGCCCGGCCTCTCTCGCCGGCCGGCGCATCGCGACCAGTTATCCGGGCGTCCTCGCGGGTTTCCTGCGCGAGGCCGGCATCGAGGCCGAGATCGTCCACTTCTCCGGCGCGGTGGAGATCGCCCCCCGGCTGGGACGGGCCGACTTCATCTGCGACCTGGTGTCCACCGGCTCGACGCTCGCCGCCAATCAGCTGCGCGAGGTGGAGACCGTGCTCGAGAGCGAGGCGGCGCTGATACGCACCGCCGCCGAGCTGCCCCAGGCCAAGATCGAGTGGATCGAGCGCCTGCTGATGCGCATCGAGGGCGTACAGCAGGTGCGCGAGAGCAAGTACATCATGCTGCATGCCCCGCGCAGCGCGCTGGCCGAGATCACGCGCCTGCTGCCGGGATCCGAGGCGCCCACCATCCTGCCCCTGGAGGGTCGCGAGGACCGTGTCGCCGTGCACGCGGTGTGCCGCGAGAATGTATTCTGGGAAACCCTGGAGAACCTGAAGGCCGCCGGCGCCAGCGCCATGCTGGTGCTGCCGGTCGAGAAGATGCTCGCCTGATGCGGAGTCGAGCAAAGACGGAGCCGACCATGTCCCTGACCCTTTATCGATGGAGCGAACTGGACGATGCGCAGCGCGAGAATCTGCTGCGCCGCCCGGCCGTCGCGGCCGGCGCCTCGGTGGACGCCACCGTGCGCGAGATCCTGGCCGCCGTGCGCGCGGACGGCGATGCCGCCGTGCGCCGCCTGACCCGCGAGCTGGACCGCGCCGAGGTCGACGAGCTGCGCGTGCCGGAGGAGGCCTTCACGGCCGCGGAAGCGGGGCTCGGACGCGAGGCGGTCGCCGCCATCGACCGCGCCATCGAGACCGTCGAGAGCTTCCACCGTGCCCAGCTGCCGCAGCCGGTGCGGGTGGAAACCGCCCCCGGCGTGGTCTGCGAACGGCTCAGCCATCCGCTGGACGCGGTCGGACTGTACGTGCCGGCCGGCACGGCGCCCCTGCCATCGGCCGCCATCATGCTGGCCGTCCCGGCGACGATCGCCGGGTGCCCCGAGCGTATCCTCTGCACACCGCCGCGTCCGGACGGCACGGCGGACCCGGCGGTGCTGGTCGCCGCACGGCGCTCCGGCGCCACCGCCGTCTACCGAATCGGCGGTGCGCAGGCGGTCGCCGCCATGGCCTACGGCACCGAGTCCATCCCCCGGGTGAACAAGATATTCGGCCCCGGCAACGCCTGGGTCACGGCCGCGAAGAGCCTGGTGGCGGCCGACCCTGACGGCGCCGCGCTGGACATGCCGGCCGGACCTTCGGAGGTGCTGGTCATCGCCGACGGCGACGCGGACCCGGCGTTCGTGGCCTCGGACCTGCTGTCCCAGGCGGAGCACGGGCCGGACTCCCAGGTATTCCTGGTCACGCCGGACGCCGCGCTGGCCGCGGCCGTCGCCGCCGCGCTGGCCGAACAGACGGAGGCACTGGGCCGGGGCAGCATCGTGCGCGAGGCCCTGTCCCATAGCGCCGTCATCATCGTGGACGATCTGGCCGAGGCGGTGCGGGTCAGCAACGCCTATGCGCCGGAGCACCTGATCGTGCAGGCGGCGGACGCCCGCAGCTGGCTGCCCCGCATCCGCAATGCCGGATCGGTGTTCCTCGGGCCGTGGACGCCCGAGTCCATGGGCGATTACTGCAGCGGCACCAACCACGTGCTGCCCACCTACGGTTACGCCCGCACCTACAGCGGTCTCGGCGTCGATCAGTTCCTGCGCCACATGACGGTGCAGGAACTGAGTGCCGCCGGGCTGGAGGGACTGGGGCCCACCGCCGTGACCCTGGCGGGCCTCGAGGGGCTGGACGCCCATGCCCGGGCGGTCACCCTGCGTCTCGAAAAGATCCGCCGGCGGACGGTGGCATGAGCGACGCGGTGCTCGCACTCGCGCGCCCGGAGATCCGGGCGCTCAAGGCCTACGAGCCGGCCGGCTACGCGCCGGACGCCGTGCGTCTCAATGCCAACGAGGCGCCCTGGCGCGCCGGCGGCGATACGAGCGAACGCGGCCTGAACCGCTATCCCGAGGCCCGGCCGGGCGCACTGACCGCGCTGCTCGCCGAACACTACGGGGCCAGCCCGGAGGAGACCTTCGTCACCCGCGGCACCAGCGAGGCCATCGACCTGCTGATCCGCTGCTTCTGCCGCCCCGGACTGGACGACGTCGTGATCTGCCCGCCCACCTTCGGCATGTATCAGGTCTACGCCGACATCCAGAACGCGGGCGTGCGGCGGGTGCCGCTGCTCGCCCCGGCGTTCCACGTCGATGCCGACGGCATCCTGGCGGCATGGGACGAGCGCTGCCGCCTGCTGTTCCTGACCTCGCCCAACAACCCCACGGGCAACAGCATCCCCCCGGAGGCGATCGCCGCGCTCTGCACGGGGCTCGCCGGCCGCGGGCTGGTGGTACTGGACGCCGCCTACGTGGAATTCGGCGCCGAAGATCCCTGCCCCGCCCTGCTGGCCGCACACGACAACCTGGTGGTGCTGCGCACCCTGTCGAAGGCCTACGGGCTGGCCGGCGCCCGCTGCGGCGTCGCCCTCGGCCGGCCCGCCGTCATGCGTCTGCTGGGCAAGGTGATGCCGCCCTACGCCATCCCGACGCCGACGGTGGAGGCCGCCACCGCCGCCGTCGTAAACGAATCGTTCCGCATCATGCCGGAGCGCATCCGCGCGCTCTGCGACGAGCGCGAGCGGGTCCGTGAGGGGCTGGAAGCATGCCCGGCCGTCGTCAGGGTATGGCCGAGCGACGCCAACTTCCTGCTGGTGCGGTTCCGCGACAGCGCCGACGCCCTCGCCCGCGCCCGGCACGCCGGCCTGCTGCTGCGGGACTTCGGCCGCGAACCGGGCCTCGAGAACTGTCTGCGCATCACCGTCGGCGAGGCGGCGGACAACGACCGGCTGCTGGCGGCCCTGGGCCGCCAGGCGGTGCGCGCATGAGCGGCCTGCGGGTCCTGTTCGTCGACCGGGACGGCACGCTGATCGAGGAACCTCCCGACGAGCAGGTGGACCGTCTCGACAAGGTGCGCCTCGTCCCGGGTGTCATCCCGGCATTGCTGCGCCTGAAGGCGGCGGGCTACCGCTTCGTGCTCGTGTCCAACCAGGACGGGCTGGGCACCGACTCCTTCCCCGAAGACGACTTCCGCATTCCCCACGAGCACATGCGCGCGCTGTTCGCCAGCCAGGGCATCACCTTCGACGAGGAGTTCATCTGCCCCCACTTCGAGACGGACGGCTGCGCCTGCCGCAAGCCCGCCACCGGGCTCCTGACCCGCTACCTCGCGGCGAACACGCTGGATCTCGAACGCAGCGCCGTGGTGGGCGACCGGGAGACGGATACCCGGCTTGCCGAGGCCATCGGCATCCCGGGACTGCGTCTGGGCGAGGACGGCCTGGACTGGGGCGGCATCGCCCATCGGCTGTGCGCCCTGCCCCGCCGGGCGAGCGTCACCCGCAACACCCGGGAGACGCGCATCACGGCCGCGGTGGACCTGGACCGGGAAGGCGGCAACCGCATCGCCACCGGTATCGGCTTCTTCGATCACATGCTGGAGCAGATCGCCACCCACGGCGGCTTCTCGCTGCGGCTCACCTGCGACGGCGACCTGCACGTCGACGAGCATCACAGCGTGGAGGACGTGGCGCTCGCGCTCGGCGAGGCCATCCGTGAGGCCCTGGGCGACAAGCGCGGTATCGGCCGCTTCGGGTTCGTGCTGCCGATGGACGAGGCCCAGGCCCGTATCGCGCTGGACCTCTCCGGCCGGCCCTATTTCGTCTTCCGTGGGGAGTTCCCCCGGGACCGGGTCGGCGAGCTGCCCACCGAGATGGTCACCCATTTCTTCCGTTCCCTGGCCGATGCGCTGCGCGCCACGCTGCACGTCGAGGTGGAGGGCGAGAACGCTCACCACATGGTGGAAATCTGCTTCAAGGGACTCGGGCGCACGCTGCGCCAGGCCCTGCGTATCGAGGGAGACGCGTTGCCTTCCTCGAAAGGGACGCTGTAACCATGGCGAGCGATTACCATCACGAACACGATGTGGTGATCGTCGGCTCGGGCGGTGCCAACATCGCCTCGCTGACCGGGGCGCTCGCGCGCCTCGGCGCGGACGCCACCCTCAGCACCGACGTGGACGAGATCCGCGGGGCAGGGGCGGTGATACTCCCGGGCGTCGGCGCCGCGGCGGACGCAATGGCGCGGCTCCGTTCCTTCGGCCTCGACGCGGTGCTGCCCACGCTCGCGCAGCCCGTGCTCGGCATCTGCCTCGGCATGCAGCTGCTGGCCGCCGGCTCCGAGGAGGACGATGCGGACTGCCTCGGTGTCGTCCCCGGACGCGCCCGGCGGCTGCCCGCCTCGCCCGACCTGCCCGTCCCGCACATGGGCTGGAACCGGGTGAGAAAGGAAGGCGAATCGGTGCTCCTGCGGGACGTGCCCGACGGCGCGCACTTCTATTTCATTCACAGTTACGCGCTGCCGCTGGCGGAGACCACCACCGGACGCACGGAGTACGGGAGCGAGTTCACGGCCGTGTTCGAGAGCGGCAACTTCTTCGCCACGCAGTTCCACCCGGAGCGCTCTTCCGTCCACGGCGCGACGGTGCTGAAGAACTTCCTGGAGTACGCGCTGTGATCGTGATGCCGGCCATCGATCTGCGCGGCGGGCGCTGCGTGCGTCTGTTTCAGGGCGAGTTCGACGCCGAGACCGGCTACGACCACGACCCGCTCGAACTCGCACTGGAGTACCAGTCGGCCGGCTGCCGCGAGCTGCACGTCGTGGACCTGGACGGGGCCCGAACCGGCGACCCCGCCAACCTGGACATCATCCGCGCGATCGCCACCGGGACGACGATGACCGTCCAGGTGGGCGGCGGCATCCGCGACCAGGAGCGCCTGGAGCGGCTGCTCGGCTGCGGCGTCGATCGCGTGGTGATCGGCAGCCTGGCGGTGAACCGGCCCGAGACCGTCACGGGCTGGCTGCGCGAGGCGGGACCGGAGCGGATCGTGATCGCGCTGGACGTGCGCCTCGACGAGCGCGGCATCCCCCGGGTGACCAGCCACGGCTGGACGCGGGACTCGGAGCTGACCCTGTGGCAGGCCGTGGAGCGGTTCACGGAGCCGCCCTTGCGCCACGTGCTGTGCACCGACATCAGCCGGGACGGCGCGCTGACCGGACCCAACGTGGATCTGTACGGCGAGTTCGTCTCGCGCTTCCCGGCTATCGGCCTGCAGGCTTCCGGCGGCGTGCGGGACGTGAACGACCTGGAGTCGCTCAGGCGCGCCGGCGCCGCGGCGGCGATCACCGGCAAGGCGTTGCTGGAAGGCACGCTGACCAGAGAGGAGCTGCAGTCATTCTCGCGCGACGCATAATCCCCTGCCTGGACGTCCGCGACGGCCGCGTCGTCAAGGGCGTGCGCTTCCGCAACCACCGCGACGTGGGCGATATCCTGGATCTGGCCCGGCGCTACCGGGACGAGGGCGCCGACGAACTGGTGTTCTACGACATCACCGCCAGCCCCGACGGACGCTCCGTGGACCGCAGCTGGGTCTCACGCGTGGCGGCCGTGCTCGACATCCCCTTCTGCGTCGCCGGCGGCATCCGCAGCCTGGAGGACGCCGAGAGCGTGCTGAACCGGGGCGCCGACAAGATCTCGATCAACAGCCCGGCGCTCGCCGACCCGGAACTGATCAGCCGGCTCGCCGCCCGCTTCGGCGTGCAGTGCGTCGTGGTGGGCATCGACAGCCGGGAGGAAGACGGCGACTGGTTCGTCTACCAGTACACCGGCGACCCGGACCGCACGACGGCGACCCGCCGGCGTACCCTCGACTGGGTGGCCGAGGTACAGCGCCGCGGCGCAGGCGAGATCGTGCTGAACTGCATGAACCAGGACGGCGTGCGGGAGGGCTACGACCTCCGCCAGCTCGCCGCCGTGCGTGCGGTCTGCGGCATCCCGCTGATCGCCTCGGGCGGCGCCGGCGCGCCGGAACATTTCCTGGCGGCATTCGCAGAGGCGCGCGTCGACGGCGCGCTGGCGGCGAGCGTCTTCCACAGCGGCGAGATCCATATCGCGGAACTGAAACGCTGGCTGGCCGACCGCGGCACAGAGATGAGGATCTAAGGCTATGGCAGAAGAACGGGACCCGGCCTTCCTCCGGGAACTGGAACAGGTGATCCACGCGCGCCTGGATACCCAGGCGCCGCAGAGTTACACGGCCCGCCTGGTGGCCGGCGGCAAGACCCGGGTGGCACAGAAGGTGGCCGAGGAAGCGGTGGAAACCGCGCTGGCCAGCGCCACCGACGCGGGCACCAACGCGGTCGTCGGCGAGGCAGCCGACCTGGTCTATCACCTGCTCGTCCTGCTGGCGGTCGAGGGCCTCGATCTGGCGGACGTGGCGGCCGAGCTGGAGGCCCGCCACCGCAGCCTCACCCGCTGAGCGCTACACTCCCGAGCAGCGTCTCGGCCGCCGGCTCGCGCAGGTTGTAGCGCGAACCCATGGTGTAGCCGTAGGCGCCCGTGTTGGCGATCAGGATCACGTCGCCCTCCCGGCACTCGGGCAGCAGGCGGTCGTTGCCCAGCCGGTCGCCGCTCTCGCAGATGGGCCCGACCACCGTCACCACCTCCGTCGCCGGCTCGCCCAGCCGGGAGAGATTCACGATCTCGTGATAGGCACCGTAGAGCGCCGGACGGATCAGGCTGTTCATGCCCGTCTCGATGCCCACGTAGCGCACGGCCCCCTTGCCCTTGGTCTGGGTCACCCGCGCGAGCAGCACGCCCGACTCGGCCACCAGATACCGGCCCGGCTCCACCCAAAGCCGGTAGTCCGGCCAGGCGCCGCGCAACTCGCCCAGCAGCCGCGCCAGCTCCCCGGTATCCAGCGGTTCCTCGCCCGGTTTCTCCGGTATGCCGAGCCCGCCGCCGAGGTCCAGCGTGTGCACGTCTGGGAACCGGGAGGCGGCATTGGCCAGCTCGTTCGCCACCTCGGCCCAGTTGGTCGGGTCCAGGATGCCGCTGCCGGTGTGGGCGTGGATGCCGACGATCCGCGCGCCGGCCGCCGCCGCCAGCGACTCCAGCTCGTCCAGCTCGAACAGGGGGATGCCGAATTTGGAATGGGTGCCGGCCGTGCGCACGTGCTCGTGATGGCCCCGGCCCTGACCCGGGTCGAGCCGGATGAAGACATCCCGGCCGCGGAAGAGCTCCGGCCAGGCACGCAGCGGATGCAGGTTGTCGAGTGTCACCCAGACGCCGAGCTCCAGCCCGTCGGCGTATTCGCGGCGCGGCGCGAAATTGGGTGTGAACAGGATGCGCCGCCGATCGATGTCCGGGAACAGCTCCAGTACGCGCTTGATCTCGCCCGGCGAGACGCATTCGAAATTCACGCCGGCACTCTCCACCAGACGCAGGACGTCCGGGTTGGAATTCGCCTTCATGGCGTAGAACACCGCGTCCAGATGCTCGATGGACTGCAGGCGGCCGATCGCCGAACGGATCGTATCTGCGTCGTACACATAGCGCGGCGACTCCTCTTCGCACAGCGCCAGCAGCTCCCGGCGGCGATGGCTCCACCACATGGGCGGCAGGCGCGGCGCCTCCTCGCCCTCGGCCTGCAGCGCCTCCCAGGTGGGGCCGAAGGCCTCGCCCCGCCGCTGCGGCGCGATGATGGAGCTATGCAGCTTCTGCACCAGCCGGTAGCCCTGCTCGTCGTCGACGACGAAGGTCAGGTTCAGGTCGCTCGCCGCCTGGGTCACCAGGTGGATGCGCTGCTCCTCGAAGACCTCCAGCGCGGGGCCGAGCCGGTGCAGGATCGTGCGGATCTTCCGCCCCACGAGACTGACGGCGGCGCAGTCCTCGATCACCCGCACCCGGCAGATGGTCTCCAGCTCCTCGACCAGCGCCTCCATCGCCTCGCCGCCGAGGGCCCCGGAAGCGGTGTCGATGGAGACGGTAACGTTGCTCTCCGAGGTGGAGACCAGATCCACCGAGACGGAGTGACGCCGGAAGACGTCGAAGGCGTCGGCCAGGAAACCGACCTCCTGCCACATGGCCACGCCTTCCATGGACACCAGCGTCAGCCCCATGCGCAGCGAGATCGCCTTGACCCGCGGCTCGGACTCCCGGGTGGCGGCCGAGACCACGGTGCCGTCCAGGTCCGGCCGCGCGGTCCAGCGCACGTGGATCGGGATCTGCGCCCGGCGCACCGGCGGGACGCAGCGCGGGTGCAGGACGCTGCCGCCAGTGGAGGCGATCTCCTGGGCCTCGTCGTAGTGCAGCGCCGTCAACAGCCGCGCCGACGGTACGGCCCGCGGATTGCCGCTGAACATGCCGGGCACGTCGGTCCAGATTTCGAGGCGACGCGCCCCCAGCAGGGAAGCGAAATAGGCCGCCGAGGTATCCGAGCCGCCGCGCCCGAGCAGCACCGTCTCGCCGTCCTCGTTGCGGGCGATGAAGCCCTGGGTGAGTACCGCGCCGGTGCCCGGCCCGAAGCGCTGCGGGAAGTCCGGATCCCGTTCGTGGGCGCAGACGGCGCTCAGGAAATGCTGGCGCTCGTTCTTGTTCCGCTGCCCCGTGGCCGCCAGGTGGTCGCGGGCATCGGTCCAGGCCGCATCGACGCCCCGGGCGCCCAGCCAGGCAGCGCCGAGCCGCGTGCTCATGAGTTCGCCGAGCCCCATCAGGCGGGCCTGCACCCGCGGGCTCGCCTCGCGGATCAGACGGATTCCGGCGGCGAGCTGGCGCAGTTCGTCGAAATACTCTCCCAACACTTCGTCGGCATCGAGTTGCAGCTCGCCCGCCAGGCGACGGTGGCGCTCGAGGATCTCGCCCAGCACCGGTTCCGGGTCGCCGCCGATGGCCTGGTCGATGAGGGTCTGCAGCGCGTTCGAGACGCCGGCCACCGCCGAGCAGACCACGAGCGGGCGCAGGCCCGCCCGCATCCGGTTGCCGATCAGCCCGGCGATGCGCTGCCAGTCTTCCAGGGACGACACGCTGGTGCCGCCGAACTTCATCACCACCCAGGTGGAGTCCGCACAGGCTGGCGGCGCGCCGAGCTCGCGGGCGTCCTGGAATGGCGCTTCCGTAAGCGCCGTGTCGGTCACCTCTGCCATGCCGCCGGCGTCAGTCGTCTTCGAAGCGGTCGGTCACCGCGCCCAGGGAGGCGGAGCTGACCTGGCGGGCGTACTTGGCGAGCAGCCCCCGCGCGGGCGGCCGCCGGGAAGGCGCCCAGTCGGCACGACGGGCCTCCAGTTCCTCCGCAGAGAGGTCCGCCTCGATGCGGCAGGCGGCGCCGTCGATGGTGATGCGGTCGCCGTCGCGCAGCAGTCCGATCGGGCCGCCAACCGCGGCTTCGGGCGTCACGTGCCCCACGACGAAACCGTGGCTGCCGCCGGAGAAGCGCCCGTCCGTGATCAGCGCCACCTTGTCGCCGAGGCCCTTGCCCATGATCGCGCTGGTCGGGCTCAGCATCTCGCGCATCCCGGGACCGCCGACCGGGCCCTCGTAGCGCACGACCACCACGTCGCCGGCCTGCACCTCGCCGTCCAGGATGGCCTGCAGGGCCTGCTCCTCGGCCTCGTAGATGCGGGCGGTGCCGGTGAAGCGGGTGCCCTCCTTGCCCGAGATCTTGGCCACCGCGCCCTCCGGGGCGACGTTGCCGTACAGCACCACCAGATGGCTGTCGGCCTTCAGCGGATCGGAGAGCGGCCGCACGATGTCCTGGTCCGCCGGGTAGGTGCCGGCATCGGCGAGATTCTCGGCCAGCGTCCGTCCGGTCACGGTCAGGCAGTCGCCATGCAGCAGACCGGCGTCCAGCAGCATCTTCATCAGCGGCTGGATGCCGCCGATGGCCACCAGGTCGCTCATGACGTAGCGTCCGCTCGGCTTCAGGTCGGCCAGCACGGGCACGCGTCTGCCGATGCGGGTGAAGTCGTCCAGCTCCAGCGGCACGTTCGCGGCATGGGCGATGGCCAGCAGGTGCAGCACCGCATTGGTGGAGCCGCCCAGCGCGATGACCACCGTGATGGCGTTCTCGAAGGCTTCCCGGGTCAGTATGTGCGAGGGCCGGATGTCGCGCTGGAGCAGCTCCAGCACGGCGCGCCCGGCCCGCCGGCAGTCTTCGATCTTCGCGCCGGAGACCGCCTCCTGGGCGGAACTGTCCGGCAGGCTGAGCCCGAGCGCCTCGATGGCGGAGGCCATGGTGTTGGCCGTGTACATGCCGCCGCAGGCCCCGGGTCCCGGTATGGCCGTGCGCTCCACCTCGCCGAGTTCCTCCATGCTCACGGAGCCCGCCGAGACGCCGCCGACGGCCTCGAATACCGAGACGATGTCCCGGCGCTTCGGCCCCGGCTGGATGGTGCCGCCGTAGACGAAGACGGAGGGGCGGTCGAGCCGCGCCATGGCGATCACGCAGCCCGGCATGTTCTTGTCGCAGCCGCCGATGGTGACCAGGCCGTCGAAGCCCTGCGCGCCGGTCACCGCCTCGATCGAGTCGGCAATGACTTCCCGCGAGACCAGCGAGTAGCGCATGCCCGGCGTGCCCATGGAGATGCCGTCGGAGACCGTGATCGTATTGAAGATGACCGCCTTGCCGCCGGCCCCGTCGGCGCCCTCCGCGGCAGACCGGGCCAGCCCGTCGATGTGCATGTTGCAGGGCGTGACCATGCTCCAGGTGGAGGCGATGCCGACCTGGGGTTTGGTGAAGTCCTCGTCGCCGAAGCCCACCGCCCGCAGCATCGCCCGGCCGGGCGCGTGCTCCACGCCTTCCACCACGATGCGCGAATACCGCCGCTTGTCCTTCTGTTCGCTCACACTGCCTCCGTCAACTTCGCCGCCCTCGTCGCCCGCGCCGTGCCGGCGGCCGCCTGTCGTTGTCGCCGGCGCACGGGCGAGCGCCGCAGCGCATTGTAGCGGATCGAGGGACCGCCGGCGCCGGCGTTCGCGCGGGTCTCGCTGCCGTCAGATCGCGACCAGCGGCAGGACGACCGCCGCGGCGGCCAGCAGCGCCACGGCCACTACCAGCAGGGTGCGACGGCGCCGTCCGACACCTTCGGCGGCGAACGGGCGCAGGAAGGTGCGCACGTCCGCCGGTCGCTCGTAGCGAGAGTACGCGAGCGCCGCCTCCAGGGCGCGCCAGCGGGTCTCACTCAGGCCCTCGATGCGGCGCGGCGACTCCCCCGCGGCCTCGGCCTCCGTCGCATCCCGGCTGCCGAATACCCGGTGGCCGGACAGCATGCGGTAGGCGAGGCAGGCGAGCGAGTAGACGTCGTCGCGGATCGTCGGCGTCTCGCCTTTCAGGACCTCCGGACTGGAATAGGCCGGCGTGGCCGCCTTCAGGACTCCCGGGTCGAAGGTGCCCGTGCCGGTGGCGAGCACCCGGTCCAGCCGCGCGATACCGAAATCGCAGAGCTGAACGCTCCCGTCCGGCAACAGCATGACGTTGCCGGGTTTCACGTCGGCGTGGACCACGCCTCTCTCGTGGGCATGGGCCAGGGCCGCGCCGATGCTGCGCACGATTCGCAGGGCATCGCCGGTGGGCATCGGCTCGCCCGGCCGCCGATCCAGCCAGTCGGCCAGCGAGCAGCCCGGAAGCCACTCCATCACAATGTAGAAACGATTGCCGTCCCGGCCCAGGCCATGGAAGCTCACCACGTTGGGGTGGTCCAGGAGGAGCCCGGTCTCGGCTTCTCTCTGCAGCGCGCGCAGCGCCGGGCCGTGCTGGTCGAGTCGGGGTTTCAGCACCTTGACGGCGACCCAGGCCGGCTCGTGGGTCTCGAGCGTGCGTTGCCGGTCGAGGGCCTTGTAGACCACCCCCATGCTGCCGCCCGCCACCCGGCGCAGGAGCTCGTAACGCCCGCCGATGACCGTGCCGATGGCGAGTTCGGCGCCGCGGACGGCGTCCCTGCGCCCTCCCTCGCCGCCTTCGTCCAGCCGCTCGGTAGCGAGATGCTCGCTGTCGGCGGACGCAACACCCGCGGCCGGGTTTTCATCGAGGTGCGCGGTGGCAGCTTCTGACTCGCGCTCCGCACCGTCCCGGCCGGGCCCGTTCACAGCACCTTGCCCGGGTTCAGGATGCCGGCCGGATCCAGGGCTGACTTCAGGCGGCGCATCAGGTCGAGTTCCGTCTCGTCGAGGTAGCGGCGCATCTGCTCGCGCCGCAGGAGGCCCACACCGTGCTCGGCGCTGAAGCTGCCGCCGCACGCATGCACCGTGTCGAAGACGATCCCGTTGATCTCCGGCTCGGCGGCGCGGAACGATTCCGCATCCGCGCCGACCGGCTGGCTCAGGTTGTAATGGAGATTGCCGTCGCCGACGTGACCGAACACCACCAGCCTGGCCTCGGGAAAGCGGGCGGCCAGCGCCGCCCCGGCGCGCTCCAGGAATTCACCGATGCGCTCCACCGGTACCGAGATATCGTGCTTCAGGCTGACGCCCTCGTGCCGCTGGGCCTCGGAGATGCTGTGCCGCAGCCGCCACAGGGCCTCCCGACGACGCCCGTCGCCCGCGGCCGCCGCGTCCCGCACCAGCCCCTCGCCCAGTGCCGCCTCCAGGGCGGCTTCCAGCCGCGGCATGGCGTCGCCCGGTTGGTTGGCCGTGCTCTCCATCAGCACGTAGGCCGGATGATCCTCGTCGAAGGGGTGGCGGGTATCGGCGATGTGCGCGAGGACGAACTCGAGCGCCCGGGCGGAGATGAGTTCGAAGGCGCTGACCTCCTCGCCGAGCCGGCCGCGCATGGCCTCCAGCAGTGCCACCGCGTGGTCGGGGCCGTCGATGGCGATCATGGCCGTGGCAACGTCGGCCGGGCGCGGATGGAGGCGGAGTGCCGCCGCGGTGATGATGCCCAGCGTCCCCTCGGCCCCGACGAACAGGTCGCGCAGGTCGTAGCCGGCCGTCTTCTTGCGCAGGGTGCGCAGCCCGTTCCACACCCGCCCGTCCGCGAGTACGACCTCCAGCCCCAGCACCTGCTGCCGCGCGGTGCCGTAGCGCAGCACGTTGATGCCGCCCGCGTCGGTGGACAGGTTCCCGCCGATCTGACAACTGCCCTCCGCGGCCAGGCTGAGCGGGAACAGGCGGCCGGCCTCCTCGGCCGCGGCCTGCAGGTCGGCCAGCACGCAGCCGGCCTCCGCGATCAGGAAGTCTCCCGCCGTGCTGAGTTCGCGGATGCGGTTCATCCGCCGCAGGCTCAGGATCACCTGCAGGTCGTCGCCGCCGGCCACCGCGCCGCCGCACAACCCCGTGTTGCCGCCCTGGGGGACGATGCCGATGCCGTGCCGCCCGCACTCGGCGACCACCCGGGCGACCTCATCGGTAGTCGAAGGCAGCAGCACCAGCGGGGTATCGCTCCGGTAACGCCCCCGCCATTCCTCGAGATAGGGCGCCATCGCCTCGGGGTCGTCCAGGTATCCGCCCTCCCCCACGGCCGCTTTCAGGCCCTCGAGTCTTTTCATCGAGCCTCCGCTCTGCGTGCCTCCGCTGCACCGGCCACCGGCGTGACACCGGCGCCCCGGGCGCGACCGCAGTTTAGCACCGGGCCGGCCCACGTCGGCCCTCTGCACCGACCGCTTGCATCCGAAGGGCCTGTTGATTAACTTCGAGCGGGTCCGCCGCCGCGCGCGGGCCCGCGGACAGCACAGGGGCTGCCCGCGATCGTCCGCCAACGAGCCCGAAGACGAGCTCGAGCACGAGCCCGACCGCGAACCCGGCGGCAAGACTTCCGAGCGGAGCCGAGATGAATCCGGATGACTATTCGACGGCCGACGACGGCCCGGCGGGCGCCGGCCCGCTGTACTCGGGTACGTTGTCCGACCTGCCGCCGGACATGGACCTGCGCCAGCGCAGCAACCTGGTCCAGCTCGAGCAGCGCCTCCACCGGGAATGGGGCCTCGGCCAGAACTGCATCCTGAACTGGTGTATTCACGACGACGGCGTGCTGCTGCTGGTTGTGCCCCACTATGCGGTGGCGGAGTACACGGCCATGCCGGCGCCCGGGGAGCCGCGCCGCTGGCGGGTGTCGGAGCGCTTCATCATGGACCTGATCTCCGGCCGCCGTCAGCTCACCCCGGCGCAGATGGAGAAGGTCTCGCGCCTGCTGCGGGTGGAACCGCGCCGCGTCCGCCTGCGCGAGCCGCTGCGCGGCACGCCCGCGGAGACGCGGATCATCGACATGATGGTGAAACGCTACGGCATCAGCTACGTCGAGAATCGTGCCGTGGCGCTGTTCGACATCGTCGGCTTCAGTCTGCTGAGCCCGTTCGAACAGATGACCCAGCTGAACAGCCTGTCGTATTCGCTGAATTCGGCCTACGCCAAGATGCTGGAAGGCGAGCTGCGCATCAATTTCGCCCGCTCCTCGACCGGGGACGGCTTCTACATCTGGAACCGGGACGGCGGGGCGGACTCCAACACCAACCTCTATCACTTCATGCACCTGGTGCTGGCCGACAACGCCATCGCCCGCAGCAAGGCGAAGACCGCATCGGTGCCGCGCCTCAGGGCCGCCTTCCACGTCGGCAGCTGCTACGAGTTCCACCAGGCCGACGGCCTCAATCCGACCGTGCACGACTACATCGTGGGCGAAGTCACCATCGAGCTGGCGCGCATGATCGAGCGGGCCATGCCCGGGCAGATCTTCGTGGGCGATTTCCATGCCCGCGGCCCGCTGGACGAGACACCCGGGACCGGGCTGATCGGCCTGGACGCCATCCGCTTCGTGGATCAGGCACAGCACAACCTGCGCAGACTGAAAGGCCTCGTGCTCTCCGGCGAACGCATCTCGGCGATCAAGTGCTATCTCACCGGCGAGAAGCTCGCCTCCGGCAAGTACTCCATCCGCAAGCTGGAGATAGCGGACAAGCACGGGCTGTGCCGCTGCGTGTACAACGCCAAGGTGAACATCTACCGGGAACAGGCCGAACCGATCCTGCTCGGCATCGAGGACCGGGTGCTGCGGCGCGACGCCCATGCGACGCCGACCGCCGAGCTGCTCGCCCGGGATTGAACGAAGAGAAACCGAATGGTCGGGGCGAGAGGATTCGAACCTCCGACCCCCACAACCCCATTGTGGTGCGCTACCAGACTGCGCTACGCCCCGACTTCCGGCGGCTGAATCATACTCCCGCGAGCCGCCATTGCAACCCCGGCATCAGCGCCGGAGAATCTTCATGATCTCTTCAAGTTCTATGCGTAACTGCTTGATAATCTGCTGACTCTGGCTGACGTCAGACTTGGCCGCCTCGCCGGTGAGGCGCTGCCGGGCGCCACCGATGGTGAAGCCCTCGTCGTACAGCAGACTGCGGATCTGGCGGATGATCAGCACGTCCTGGCGCTGATAGTAGCGCCGGTTGCCGCGGCGCTTGACGGGTTTGAGCTGCGGGAATTCCTGCTCCCAGTAGCGCAGCACGTGCGGCTTCACCGCACAGAGTTCACTCACCTCGCCGATGGTGAAATAGCGCTTTCCGGGGATCGGTGGTAATTCGTCGTTATTTCCCGGTTCCAGCATAGGCTTCCACTCGGGCTTTTAATTTTTGTCCGGGCCTGAAAGTCACCACACGTCGTGCGGAGATCGGTATCTCCTCCCCCGTCTTCGGGTTGCGGCCGGGCCGCTCGTTCTTGTCCCGAAGGTCGAAGTTACCGAAGCCCGAAAGCTTTATTTGTTCGCCGGCGGCCAGTGCGGACCGGAGGTCCTCGAAGAAAAGGTCGACCAGTTCGCGAGCTTCTCTCTTGTTGAGACCCAGCTCGTTGAACAGCGACTCCGCCATTGCTGCCTTCGTCAGTGCCATCAGTCTCTCAGTTTCGCTCCGAAGTCCCGTTCCAGAATCTGCACTGCCGAACGCACGGCGGCATCCGCTTCATCGTCGGTAAGGGTGCGCGATGTTTCTTGCAAAATCAAGCCTAAAGCTACGCTTTTTAGCCCTTCTTCTATGCCTTTGCCGCGGTACACATCGAACACGCGGACCTCGCGCAGGGCCCCTTCGCCGACGCCGCCGAGTGCCGCGGCCATGCCGCCGACCGCCACGTCGTCCGCCACCAGCACGGCGATGTCCCGGCGCACCGACGGATAGCGCGAGATCGGCGCGGATACCGGCACTTTCGCGGCGAATGCAGCGGGGAAATCCAGCTCGAAGAGGACGACCGACTCAGGCAGGTCGAGGCGGGATGCCAGCGCCGGGTGCAGCCGGCCGATATGCCCGAGCCGCTCTCCACCCCTGAGCACCGCCGCGCACTGGCCCGGGTGCATCGCGGGATGGGCCGCGGGCTCCGTCCGGACGGCGGCGGCATCGCCGCTCAGCGCCAGTGCGGCCTCCAGGTCCGATTTCATATCGAAGAAGTCCGCAGGACGCTCCTCGGCACCCCACTGCTCGGGCAGCACCGGTCCGCACGCCACCGCCGCCAGCCGGGGCGTCTCCGCCACCGATCCCTCCGCGCCCGAGAAGCACACGCCGATCTCGAACAGCCGCACCCGCGCGCGCTGACGGCTCACGTTTCTGGCGACGGCCTCCAGCAGCCCGGGCAACAGCGAGGAGCGCATCACCGACAGCTCGGAGGAGATGGGATTGGCCAGCGCGAGCACGCCGCTCTCGCCCATGATCTCCTGCTGGCGCCGCGGATCGACGAAGCTGTAGGTAATCGCCTCGTGATAGCCCCGGTCGACCATCGCCGAGCGCACCCGGTCCCGATCCACCGCGGTCTCGGTCACCGCCGGCAGACCCAGGGCGCCGCGCGTACGGATCTCCGGAATCTCGTCGTAGCCATGGACACGGGCCACTTCTTCTATGAGGTCCTCTTCGATGGCGATGTCGAACCGGAAGGTGGGCGGCGTGACCTCCCAGCCCTCGTCCACCGGGGTCACCGTGTTGCCGAGCCGCTCCAGGATGCCCCGGACCTCGCCATCCTCCAGGGTTACGCCGAGGACCCGCGCCAGTCGCTGCCGGCGCAGGAGCACGGCCGCGCGAGCCGGCAGGCAGGCTTCGTCCGCGACCTCGGTCACCGGGCCCGGCGTACCGCCGGCGATGTCGACCAGCAGCGCCGTCGCCCGTTCGATGGCCCGCCGCTGCCGGGCCGGGTCGACGCCGCGCTCGAAGCGCATGGAGGCATCGGTGTGCAGGCCGAAACGCCGCGCCCGGCCGGCTAGTGCGTCCGGCGTGAAGAAAGCGCCCTCCAGCAGCACGTCGACGGTGGTCTCGCTCACCGCGGTGGACTCACCGCCCATGATGCCGGCAAGCCCGATGGGGCCCCGGTCGTCCGCGATGACCAGCACCTCGGCGTCCACATCCACCGTTCGCCCGTCCAGCAGCACCAGCGATTCCCCTTCCTCGCCGGCGCGCACCTGTATCGCCCCCTGCAGCAGTCCGAGATCGTAGCCGTGCAGCGGCTGTCCGTACTCGAGCAGCACATAGTTGGTCACGTCGACGACGGGATGGATGGCGCGGACGCCGCTGCGCCGCAGCCGCTCCTGCATCCACAGCGGGGTGCGGGCGCCAGCGTCTATGCCGCGCACGACGCGGCCGATGAACCGGGGACAGCGCTCCGGGGCCAGCACCCGGATGGGATGCGTCTCGTCGCTGCCGGCGTCCACCGGCGGCACCGACGGATCCGCCAGGGCGGCGCCGGTGAAGGTCGCCACCTCGCGCGCGACCCCGAGGACGCTGAAGCAATCGCCCCGGTTCGGGGTGAGGTCGATATCGATGACGGTATCCGGCAGGCCCAGCAGCTCGCCGAGCGGCGTTCCCGCCACTGCGTCCGCGGGCAGTTCCATGATGCCGTCGGATTCCTCGCCGAGACCGAGTTCGGCGATGGAGCAGAGCATGCCCGCCGACTCGACGCCCCGCAGCTTCGCCCGCTTCAGCTTCAGGCCGTTCGGCAGCACGGTGCCGGGCAGGGCCAGGGCCGAGCGCAGTCCGGGGCGCACATTCGGGGCGCCGCAGACGATCTGCACTTCATCGGCGCCGGTGGCGACCCGGCAGACGCTCAGCCGGTCGGCATCCGGATGCGGCGCGACCTCCAGAACCTCGCCGACCATGACGCCCTCCAGCCCGGCGCCGAAGCGCTCCGTGCCGTCCACCTCCAGACCCGCGAGGGTGAGGCGCTCGACCAGCGCATCGGTCGATGCGTCGGGGTTCACCCAGCGGCGCAGCCATGTCTCGCTGATCTTCATCGGCCCGCGAACTGCTCCAGGAAGGCGAGATCGTTATCGAAGAAGGTGCGCAGGTCGCGGACGTCGTAGCGCAGCATCGCGAGCCGTTCCACGCCCATGCCGAAGGCATAGCCGGTGTATTCCTCCGGATCGACGCCCACGTTGCGCAGCACGTTCGGATGCACCATGCCGCAGCCCAGGATCTCCAGCCAGCGGCCCTGCTCGGAGAGCACGTCCACCTCGGCGGAGGGCTCCGTGAACGGGAAATACGAGGGCCGGAACCGCAGCGTGGCGCGGCGTTCGAAGAACTGCTCGACGAAGTCGTGCAGCACCGCCTTCAGGTTGGCGAAGCTGACGTCGCGGTCGATCACCAGACCCTCCACCTGATGGAACATGGGCGTGTGGGTCTGGTCGGAATCGCAGCGATAGACCCGCCCCGGCGAGATGATCCGGATGGGCACGCCCTCGGCCTGCATCGCGCGGATCTGCACCGGCGAGGTGTGCGTGCGCAGCAGGTGCCCGCCCGGGAAATAGAACGTGTCGTGCATGGCACGGGCGGGATGGTTCTCGGGGATATTCAGGGCCGTAAAGTTATGGAAATCGTCCTCGATCTCCGGCCCTTCGCGCACCTCGAAACCGGCGTTGCGGAAGATGGCCTCCATCCGCTCCAGCGCACGCACGACGGGATGGCGCCCGCCGGGACGCTGGCCCCGGCCCGACAACGTGACGTCGAGCGCCTCCGCCGCCAGCCCCGCCTCGAGCGCCTCGGCCTCCAGCGCCGCACGGCGCTCGGCGATGGCATCGGCGACGGCGCGCTTCGCCGCGTTGATACGCTGGCCCGCCGCCGGCCGCTCCGCGGCCGGCAGGCCGCCCAGGCTCTTCAGCGCGGCGGTGAGTTCGCCCTTCTTGCCGAGCAGCCTGACACGGATGCGATCCAGCGCCTCGAGATCCGGGGCCGCCGCGATATCTTCGCGCGCACGCGCTTCAATCCCGTCGAGATCAAGCATGCTTCCAGGGTTCCCGCTGCGGGGTCCCCGCCACGGTCAGGCGGAGAGACCGGCCCTGGCCTGCTCGGCGATGGCGGCGAAGCCCTCCGGATCGTGCACCGCGATGTCCGCGAGGACCTTGCGGTCGATCTCGATCTCGGCCTTCTTCAGGCCGTTCATCAGTCGGCTGTACGACAGGCCGTTCGCCCGCGCAGCCGCGTTGATGCGGGTAATCCAGAGCGCGCGGAACTCGCGCTTGCGATTGCGGCGGTCACGGTAGGCGTACTGGCCGGCCTTGATGACCGCCTGTTTCGCCACCCGGTAGGTCTTGCGCCGGGCACCGTAATAGCCCTTCGCCTTGTCCAGTACCTTCTTGTGGCGACCGCGGGCGATGACGCCTCGTTTCACTCGTGCCATGGTCCTGCCCTCCTCAGCTGTACGGCAGCATGCGACGCACGGCCGGTACGTCGGCGTCGGCTACCTGAAGTGTGTGACGAAGATGGCGCTTACGCTTGGTGCTCTTCTTCGTCAGGATATGGTTGAGGTGGGACTGGGAACGCTTGTAGCCGCCCTTGCCCGTGCGGCGGAAGCGCTTGGCGGCGCCCCGGTTGGTCTTCATCTTCGACATCGTCGTCTCCGTTTTGTCTGGCCTGGTACCGGTCGTTGCCGGATCAGGCGGGCTCGGCACCCGCAGGCGTCCTCGCCACTTCTCTTTACGTCGGGCCTGACGGCCCTCGTGCGTATCGGGCCTGAAGGCCCTTCTGCCTATCGGGCCTGAAGGCCCTCCTACCTGTCGGGCCTGAAGGCCCTCCTACTTCTTTCTCGGTGCCAGCACCATGACCATCTGCCGCCCTTCCATCTGCGGCATCTGCTCGACGGTGGCAAGCTCGTCGAGATCGTCGCGTACTCTTGCCAGCAGTTTGGCGCCGAGTTCCTGGTGGGCCATCTCGCGGCCACGGAATCTCAGCGTCACCTTCGTCTTGTCGCCACTCGTGAGGAATCTCGTGAGATTCCTCAGTTTCACCTGGTAGTCACCCTCGTCCGTATTCGGCCGGAACTTGACTTCCTTGACGTGAACCTGCTTCTGCTTGCGCTTGGCGGTCTGGGCCTTCTTGTTCTGCTCGAAGATGTACTTGCCGTAGTCCATGATCCGGCAAACGGGCGGATCGGCGTTCGGCGACACTTCCACCAGATCCATGTTCTGACCGGATGAAAGCTCGAGTGCTTCGGACAGTGGCAGTACGCCGACCTGGTCCCCGTCGGCTCCGATGACTCTGACCGTCGACGCATCGATCTCGTCGTTGCGTCGGACGCGTTTTGGTGCAGCGATACGAAGTTCCTCCAATAAACAACGGCCGCGGCTCGCGACCCGTTCCGCCGGCCCGTCGAGGCCGACCCGGGTAAGCGCGTGCCCACG
Organism: Lentisalinibacter orientalis; assembly: GCF_040706535.1. NCBI lineage: Bacteria > Pseudomonadati > Pseudomonadota > Gammaproteobacteria > Woeseiales > Woeseiaceae > Lentisalinibacter > Lentisalinibacter orientalis. The sequence goes on along the minus strand of NZ_JAPDRJ010000003.1, from coordinate 95,393 downwards.
GCCCGTGTCGAACACGGACACGGGCGTTCTCGCTGACGCCCGTATACCGTTCGCAGATTCCGGAATTTTATCGCCGGCCCCGCCCGGAGACAAGCCCGCAGCGGCGCAATTTTACTCGCCGCAACAGTCTGTTGGCCTACTCCGGAGGCACCCGCCGGGATGCAACTGGTGGGCGATGGTGGGATCGAACCACCGACCTCCACGATGTCAACGTGGCGCTCTACCCCTGAGCTAATCGCCCGCCTCCCCCTCGCAGGGGTGCGCAAAGATACCGGATTGTCACCAATGCAGGCAAGCGGCTCAGCCGGCCGCCACGTCGTCCAGCCCGAGCCCGACGCGGCGGATGCGCTCGATCTCGTCGCGCAGCTTCGCCGCCTGCTCGAACTCCAGGTCCCGGGCGTGGCGGTACATCTGCTGCTCCAGCCGGTTCGCCCTGCGCAGCAGCTCGTCCTCGCTCATGCCCTCCCACTCCGGATGGTCCTCGGCCACCCGCCGGCGACCGCGGCCGCGGCCCGGTGCCGAGCGCGCGCCCTCCATGATGTCCGCCACCTGCTTGCGAATGGTCTGGGGGGTTACCCCGTGCTCGGCGTTGAAGGTCTCCTGCTTCGACCGGCGCCGCCCGGTCTCGTCCAGCGCCCGCTGCATGGAACCGGTGATCCGGTCCGCGTACAGGATGGCCTTGCCGTGGATATTCCGCGCCGCCCGGCCGATCGTCTGGATCAGCGATCCCTCGGAACGCAGGAAGCCCTCCTTGTCCGCATCCAGGATCGCCACCAGCGAGACCTCGGGCATGTCCAGCCCCTCGCGCAGCAGGTTGATACCCACCAGCACGTCGAACTCGCCGAGGCGCAGGTCGCGGATGATCTCCGTGCGCTCGACGGTGTCGATATCGGAGTGCAGGTAGCGCACCCGCACCGAGTGCTCGGCCAGGTATTCGGTGAGGTCCTCCGCCATGCGCTTGGTCAGCGTCGTGATCAGTACCCGTTCGTCCAGCGCCACCCGCTCCCGGATCTCGGAGAGCACGTCGTCCACCTGGGCGCGCACGGGCCGCACCTCGACCTCGGGGTCCACCAGACCCGTGGGCCGGACCACCTGCTCGACCACCGCGTCCGCATGTTCGTATTCGTAGCGCCCGGGGGTCGCCGAGACGTAGACGGTCTGGGGCGCCAGCGCCTCGAACTCGTCGAAGCGCAGCGGCCGGTTGTCCAGCGCCGAGGGCAGTCGGAAGCCGTACTCGACCAGGGTCTCCTTGCGCGATCGGTCGCCCTTGTACATGCCGCCGAGCTGGGGGATGGTCACGTGACTCTCGTCGACCACCAGCATCGCGTCCGGCGGCAGATAATCGAACAGGCACGGCGGCGGCTCCCCCGGCGCCCGGCCGGAGAGGTAGCGGGAGTAGTTCTCGATGCCCTGGCAGTAACCGAGCTCGGCGATCATCTCCAGATCGAACTGGGTGCGCTGCTCGAGACGCTGCGCCTCCAGCAGCTTGCCCGTGTCCCGCAGGACCCCGAGCCGCTCCTTCAGCTCCGATTTGATGTCGTCGATGGCGGCCAGCAGCCGCTCCCGCGGTGTCACGTAATGGGTCTTCGGGTACACCGTCAGCCGGGGCACCCGGGCCGTGACCTCCCCGGTCAGCGGGTCGAACCACGCGAGCGACTCGATCTCGTCGTCGAACAGCTCGATGCGCACCGCCTCGCGCTCGGACTCCGCCGGGAACACGTCGATCAGGTCACCACGCACGCGGTAGGTGCCCTGGGAGAGCTCCATGTCGTTGCGCTTGTACTGCATCTCCGCCAGCTTGCGCAGCATCGTGCGCTGGTCGAGCCGGTCGCCCCGGACCAGGTGCAGCACCATGCTGAAATAGGCCTCCGGGTCGCCCAGGCCGTAGATGGCGGACACGGTGGCGACGATGATCGCATCCGGCCGCTCGATCAGCGCCTTGGTGGCCGACAGCCGCATCTGCTCGATGTGGTCGTTGATCGAGGCGTCCTTCTCGATGTAGGTATCCGACGCGGGCACGTACGCCTCGGGCTGGTAGTAGTCGTAATAGGAGACGAAGTACTCCACCGCGTTATTGGGGAAGAACTCCCGGAACTCGCCGTAGAGCTGGGCTGCCAGCGTCTTGTTCGGCGCCAGCACGATCGTCGGCCGCTGCACCTGCTGCACGACGTTGGCGATCGTGAATGTCTTGCCGGAACCGGTGACGCCGAGCAGGATCTGGCGGGCGAGCCCGTCGCGTACCCCCTCCACGAGCGAGCGTATCGCCTGCGGCTGGTCGCCGGCGGGTTCGTAGTTCGAAGCCAGTGTGAAACGTCTTTCGGACATCGCTCGAGTTATGCATGTGGGGCCGGGTCGGCAACGCCGCCAGCGGCTACCATGGGCGCCGTCCCGGTTGGGGGCCCGACAGTGTTCCAGTACCATTCGGCGGAGAATCCCGCCCGGAGGCAAGCACTTGAGTCTAACAGTTTCGAGCCGGCTGAGCCGCGTGCGTCCCTCGCCCACCATGGCCGTCACCGCCCTCGCCGCCGAGCTTCGCGCCGCCGGCAGGGACGTCATCGGCCTCGGCGCCGGCGAGCCCGATTTCGACACGCCGGAGCACATCCGCGAGGCCGCCATCGAGGCGATCCGCGCCGGCCGTACCCGCTACACCGCGGTGGACGGCATCGCGGAACTGCGCGAAGCGGTGGCGGAGAAGTTCCGCCGCGACAACGGACTGGAGTACGCCGCGGATCGCGTCATCGTCTCCGGCGGCGCCAAACAGATCTGCTACAACGTCTGTCAGGCGGTGCTGAACCCGGGCGACGAGGCCGTCATCCAGGCGCCTTACTGGGTCTCCTATCCGGACATGGTGCGTCTCGCGGCCGGCGAGCCGGTCATCGTGGAGACCGGCCTCGAGAGCGGCTTCCGCATGCGGCCGGAGCAACTGGAGGCCGCCATCACGCCCCGCACCCGCCTCGTGATCCTGAACAGCCCGGGCAACCCCAGCGGCGCCGGCTACCGCCGCGAGGAGCTGGCCGCGCTGGGCGAGGTGCTCGCCGGCCACCCGGACATCGTCGTGGCCACGGACGAGATCTACGAGCACATCTGGTGGGCGGACGAGCCCTTCACCTCGCTCGCCGGGGCCTGCCCGGCGCTGTTCGAGCGCACCGTGACCATCAACGGGGTCTCCAAGTGCTACGCCATGACCGGATGGCGGATCGGCTACGCGGCCGGGCCGGCAACCCTGGTCGGCGCGATGAAGAAGATCCAGAGCCAGAGCACGTCGAACGCCTGCACGGTCTCCCAGTATGCGGCGCTGGCCGCCCTGACCGGCGATCAGTCCTGCGTTGCCGAAATGAACCGGGCATTCCGGCAACGGCACGACTTCGTGGTCGACGCCCTGAACGGCATCGACGGCGTCGCCTGCCGGCCCGGCGAGGGCACGTTCTACGCCTTCGCCGACGCCCGGGAGGCCATCGCACGCCTGGGTCTGGCCGACGACACCGACCTCTGCCAGATGCTGCTGAACGAGGCCGGCGTCGCCCTGGTGCCCGGGTCGGCGTTCGGCACGCCCGGACACTTCAGGCTGTCGTATGCCTGCGGCCTGGAGACGTTGCGGGATGCGCTCGGCCGGCTGGAATCGGCCCTCGGCCGCCGCGACGCGGTCACTTGACTTGGATTGCCGCCTCCCCCAGAATTCTGCGCCTGCTGCGGCACGCTGCAGCGTCCTGCCATTCCCCGGTAGCTCAGTTGGTAGAGCGGTTGACTGTTAATCAATTGGTCGCTGGTTCGAGTCCGGCCCGGGGAGCCAGATTCCGGAATCCCTGGTAAGACCGGAGATTTCCTCGAAAGCCCGCCACCGTGCGGGCTTTTTCGTGGGCGCACGCGTATCCCCTGTCAGAGAAATTGCATCATCAGCGTCGCGATACCGAGGAAAGAGAAGAAGCCCGCGATATCGGTGACGGTGGTGAGAACAATCGAGGACGAGGTGGCCGGGTCCTGACCGAGCCGGGTCAGGAGAATCGGGATCAGCGCGCCCGCGAAGCCGGCGGCCACCATCGCCAGGATCATCGAGGAGAAGATGACAGCCACGAGCCCGGCCGACTGGCTCCAGAACCACACGCCGAGCCCGCAGGTGACCGCGATACCGATGCCGTTCACCAGGCCGACGATGACCTCCTTGCGGACCACCCGCAGCCACTGGCGCACGCTGATCTCCCGCAGCGCCAGGCCGCGCATGGTCACGGCGAGAGCCTGGGCGCCTGCGTTACCGGACTGTCCCGCGACCACCGGCAACAGGACCGCCAGCGCCGTAACCTGGGCGATGGTGGCCTCGAACAGTCCGACCACGGCGGCCGCCAGGAACGCGGTCAGCAGGTTGATCTGCAGCCAGGGCATGCGCCGCCGAACGGTGAACATGGGGGTGGACAGCGCCTTCTCCGCACGACCGGCACCGACCATGGTCTGGATGTCGATAGACGCGTCCTCCTGGACCGCCCGGGCGAGATCGTCGTGCGTCACCGCACCGAGGAATACGCCCTCGCCGTCCACCACCGGCAGATCGAGGATGCGATAGCCCTCGAACGCGTGCGTCACGGTCTCCATGGAATCCATCGGATGCACGGTCATACTGACCGGGAGCTCGAGCGCCGACAGCGGCAGATCCCGGCTCGACAGGGCGACGTCTTTCAGCGGCGCCCTCCCGGTCAGGCGACCGGCGCCGTCCACCAGGAACAGCGACCGGGCCGTCAGCATGCCGGACTCACCGAGCGCGCGCAGCAACTGGCCGACCGTCAGATCCCGCCGGTATGCGCCGACGCCCGGGTTCATCACCCGGCCCGCGGTATCCGGCGGATAGGAACCCAGACGCTCCAGTTCGTCGCGCACGGCGGGCTCGAGGCGCGCCTGACGTCCGGCCCGCTCGTCCTGCGGCAGGGAGGCCATGATCCGAAGAGTCTGTGCCGGTTGCAGCTCTTCCAGAATGCGATCGCCGAGACCCTCCGGCAGTGCCGTCAGCAGCCGGGCCGCGCTATCAGGCATCAGGAATGCGAATACCGGCGCGAGGGTGGCCGCCGACTGGCGTGAGACGGCGTCCAGTACTTCCGCCGGCTCCAGTTCCTCGATGCGGCGCGCCGCCTCTACCGGAAATTCGCGCAGATAGCGCCGCGTCATCAGGTCCTCTGCAATCGCAAGATCGTTGCTGGTCACGTCCTTCTCCCCGTGTCGGGGCCGGCAGACCGGCCATCGGCGAATTGCAGGAGACCGCCGACGAAACCCACGAACGCATCGGCCAGCGCGACCGGCAAGGCATCGTCAGCACGGCCGGCAGCAGTGGACTCGACCGCCAGCGCTTCGCGCAGCGCGCTGCGCGAGATCGTGCCGATGACGTGTTCCTGCCGACTCACGACCGGCAGGCTGAGATAGCGGTCCCAGGCCTCCAGCGGCCGGATGGCCGCGACACGCGCCCGTGCGGACAGCGGCGCAACGCTGCGGTCAGTGATCTCGCCGAGCGGCGTGCGCCCGCTGTAGCGCAGGAGCAGAACCGGATCGACGAGGCCGGACAGGCGCCGCTGGTCGTCGACCACGATCACGCAGCCGGTTTCCGCCCGCGTGGCCTGACGCACCAGCTCGCGGGCATCTGCCACCGTCTGATCCGCAGCCTGGGTCAGTATCGCGGGCGTCATGTGTGCACCCACGGTATCGGCCGGAAAATCGAGGGTGGCTCGCAGATCGCGGCGCACCGCTCTCGGCAGTTCCGCGAGGACCGTCTCCCTGAAATCGGCGGGCATCAGGCGCAGAAGTGCCGCTGCGTTCTGGTAGGCCAGGCCCCGCAGCACGGCGGCTGCGGTATCTGCGGGCATGCCCGCGAGCCGCTCGCAGGCGACCGAGGGACCCATACGCGAAATCACCCGGCTCGCGAAACGTGCCGGAATATCCGCCAGCAGGGCCCGCGCCTTCGCCGGCTCCATCGCCGTCAGCGCGCGCGCCGCCGTGTCGGGCTGGCGGTCGATGAAAGACAGGATCAGAGAGCGCGGCGTCTTCGCCTTCTTCCTGGCCATACCCCTAGTCACCCTCCCGGCCCGCCTCTTCACGGTCCGCGCCGCGCTCCGGATCGGCGGTCAGGATGAGCACACGGCCCGCGTCCAGCCGGTGGGCGGGCAGCAGCACCCTCCCCTCATCCGTCTCGAGAGCTATGTGCGTGCGGGAGATCTCGAGCAGTTCGCCCTCGGCATCGTCGACCCGCAGACGCATGCCGGGGAGCAGCACGTGACGGGCGTTGCGGGCGGCGATGAGATTGGAGACGAATGTACCGGAACCCGCCGCGAAAGAGACCACCACTCCGAACACGGCACCGCCCAGGATCACGGTGAAGGCGATCAGCAGTATCGCCACCTCTATCCCCGCCTGATCCAGTCCGATGATGAGCGCGATGGCGAGAACGGCCAGCTGAGCCAGCCGGCCGAGCAGTGCTGCAGTACGCAGCTCGGCCGCCTCGGCGGACGAGGCGACGAACTCGCGCAGATAGACGCTCGCAAAATAGCCGACCACCAGGATGGAGGCCCCGATGATCACGCTCGGCAGATGGACCACGAGCTGATTCAGCCACTGCCCGATGGAACCGATGCCGACCACGCCTGCCGCGAGCACCAGCGCCAGAATCAACACGAGCCAGAAAGCGATCTCGCCGGTGACCGTCGTGAAGGCGAGCGAGATGCGCACCCCCGCCGCGGAGCCCCGACGAAGCGCCCGTTCGAGCAGCCGATTGGCGAACTCGGCAGAGCGGCGGGCGCCCCGGCGTGCCAGTCGGGCCAGGAACCAGCCAGCGATGACCACCAGCGATGCGGCGACCAGCGATGGCAGGTTGGCCGCCACGGCTTGATAGACCCCGCTCAGGGTCTCGGTCAGAAAACTCGATGGGGAGGTTTCGGCGGTTCCCAGGGTACTGCTCCCTTGCTGCGACTGCGTCTCATCATACAGCTACAGTCGGACGCGCCAGCCACCCAGGGGCGGCGCGATGCAGTTCGCGGTCCATGGGGACCGGTCCGTCAGGCAGGTCGGATTGCTCCTCGGAACGGCGATCGAGCGCCAGGAAATCTTCTAGAATCTATCGAGAACTACTATCTAATATTATGATTTTATTCTTATTCTGTTGCCCTGTTCTCGCGTTCTGGCAGTACTCGTATCGGCTCGCCATCTCCTGCGGGCCGCAGCAGATAGCCCCCTTCCGCCTCCGGGTCCGGAATCACCTCCGCCTCGAAGGGCAATTCCCGCTCGCCGTCCGGCTGATCGTCCCGCAGCCGCCAGTAGCGGCCGTCGTCACTCACGTAGCGCCGCCAGTCCCGCCCGCGGCGATGCTCGTGGACGAAGGCGACGACCCGGATGTCCCGGAAGCGGGCTTGATAGTCGTCAGGCCGCTCGCCGCGCCCTTCCATGACCGTCGAATAGCGGCGGGAGCCGTCCTCCCCGGCCGCGGCCTCGGACAGCTTCTCCGCTGCGAGGCGGTCGAAACAGGCCAGCCGCTCCGCATCGTCCTGCAGCGCCACGCAGCGCCTTAGTTCGGCGGTGGACCAGGTCTGCGCCGGCGCAATTGCCGGGCACAGCAAGAGCACGGTACTCGCCAGTGCAGGGCCGACTGTCAGGGTTACCCGCCGGTGCACCATCACTCCGTCCGGCTCCGGAGATACTCACGGAACGGCTCGCCCAGCGTCGGGTGCTTCAGGGCCAGTTCCACCGTCGCCTGCAGGTAACCGAGCTTGCTGCCGCAGTCGTAGCGCGTGCCCTCGAAGGTGTAGGCGTAGACGGGATGGGTATCCAGCATGGCGGCGATCCCGTCGGTCAGCTGAATCTCGCCCCCGGCACCACGCTCCGTCTTCTCCAGCTTGTCGAAGACCACCGGGTCCAGCAGGTAGCGCCCCACCACCGCCAGCGTCGACGGCGCGTCCTCGGGCGCGGGTTTCTCCACCATCTGGCGGATCCGCTGGCGCCCCGGTGCATCCTCTTCCACGGCCACGATGCCATAGCTGGAGGTCTTGTCCCGGGGGACCTCCTGCACGGCGAGGACACTGCCGTCATGGTCGGCGTACTCGGCCGCCATCTGCTTCAGGCAGGGCACCTCGGCGTCGATCAGGTCGTCGGCCAGGTGGACGAAGAACGGCTCGTTGCCCACCGCAGGCCGCGCGCAGAGCACGGCATGGCCCAGGCCGAGGGGGATGCCCTGGCGGATGAACACGCAGTCCACGCCTGCCGGCAGCGTGTTGCGCACCGAATCGAGCAGGCGTTCCTTGCCGGATCCGGCGAGGGCGCGTTCCAGTTCCGGGTCGACGTCGAAGTGATCCTCGATCGCCCGCTTCGTGCTGCCGGTGACGAATACCAGCTTGGTCGCACCCGCCGCGATCGCCTCTTCCACCGCGTATTGGATCAGCGGCTTGTCGACCACCGGCAGCATCTCCTTCGGGCTGGCCTTGGTGGCCGGCAGGAAACGGGTTCCCCTGCCGGCGACGGGGAAGACGGCGGTCTTTACCGGTTTGCTCAATGTCGCGCTCCTCTTGCAGGTGGCGCGACCAGTTTAGCGGGAGCACCCGTGGTTGACCATGCGGTCCCCGCCGGCGCAGGCGGGGACCGCGGTGCGACCGGCCCGGTCTACTCGGCGGATTTCTCCGCGGCGGCCAGGCGGATATTGTCCCGATTGGCCGCCAGGATGCGCTCTCCCACGCCTTTCACCGCCAGCAGGTCGTCGACGCTGCGGAACGGCCCGTTCGCCTGCCGGTAGGCCACGATGGCGCGCGCGCGGGCGATGCCGATCCCGTCCAGCTCGGCCGCGATGGTCTCGGCGTCCGCCGTGTTGACGTTGACCGGGCCCGAGACGGCGGCCAGCGGCGCCAGCAGGCCCGCGAGCAACGCCGTGATCCATGGGGTTTTCCTCGTCATTGCATTGTTCCTCCGGTTGCGGTTCCGCGGGCGCCGACTCTGCGCCCGCATACCGGAGGATCATGCCGGGGTGAGCCGGCCGGAGCCGGCGATCAATCTGGCCGAAGCACGGAGATTAGGCCGACAAGTGCGAGATCTCGCCCTGGCGCAGCAGCGAGTCGAAGCGGACTTTCTCGGCCGGCCGCTGGGTCTCCCAGGCCTTGCAGCTCGGACACTGCCAGAGCAGCTGCATGCTGGAGAAGCCGCATTCCTTGCAGCGGTAGCGCGGAGTGCGCCGCGCCAGCAGGGCGAGCCCTTCGCGGATGCGCGCGAGGGCCTCGCGCCGCGGCTCGCTGCCCGCGGTGGCCAGCTCCTGGCCGGCCACGAAGGCCGCCAGCGTCGGCTCCGTGAGGATGTAGTGCTCCACGCAATCGTCGATGACCGGCCCGCGCAGGTCGTGCAGGATGGCGCTGTAGGCGATGGCGTTGCGGTAGTCGGCGTCGCGCCGGATCAGCGCCTCGATCTCCTGCTGCAGTTCGCCGGCCCTGCCGGTCGCCGCCAGGAGATCCGCCATGCGGGGCAGGACCTCCACCAGGAAGTCCGGGTGTTCCTCCAGGGTGCGCCGATAGAGCCGCAGGGCCGTGCGGGCGTCCCCCTGCTCCCGCGCGATGCCGGCCCGGTCGAGCGCACCGCGCACGGTGGGCCTGCGCCGGTTGCGCGCCTTGCGCAGCAGGTTGCGGGCCCGCTGCCATTCCCCGCGCTCCATGGCCTGCTCGGCCAGTTCGCAGTAGTAGTGAGGCACCCGCCGGCTCATGGAACCGCGGCTGTCCTCGAGCCGCTCGCCGGCCTCGATCGCCTTCTCCCACTCGTGTTCCTGCTCGTAGATGCCGCAGAGCGCGAGCAGCGCGTCCTCCCGATAGACCGGTTTGTCCACCAGCGTCTCGAACATCTTCTCGGCCCGGTCCAGCAGTCCGGCGCGCAGGTAATCGCGGGCGAGCGCGTTCATCGCCTCGTCCCGCTGCTCGGTGGAGAGATTCGGCCGGGCGATGATGTTCTGATGTATCCGGATCGCCCGGTCCACTTCGCCGCGCCGGCGGAACAGGCTGCCGAGGGCGAAGTGGGTCTCCAGGGTGTCGTCGTCCACCCGGACGACCTTCAGGAACAGGTCGAGCGCCTGATCCGTCTGCTCGTTCAGCAGGAAGTTCAGACCCTTCAGGTAGTCGCTGCTGAGATTGCCGCCGTTCTCTTCCCGTTCGCCGCTACTTTCACCGAACCGGCCGAACAGCCATCCGGCCGCTGCGATCAGCAGGAATAGCCCGGCGAGTAGGAATGCCTGGTTACTCGGCAGCATCTTGCAGCGGCAGGCTGCGCAGCTTGCTCACCTCCTGTTCCGCGGCCGCGAGGTTCTTGCGCAGCCGCCGGCGCTCGGCCACCGATCGCAGGACGAAGAACCCGGCACAGAACAGGCCGAACAGCCAGCCCAGGGCGAAGGTAATGGTGAAGGCGACCGCGATCTGGGTCTGGACCGTCGTGAACGCCAGATCGAGGCTGACCTCCTGGGTGTTCAGCCAGGTGAAGACGATGATCGCCACGAGCAGGGCGATGATGAGGACGATGGTCGCGATCTTGCGCAGCATACCGGCACCTGAATCAGCAGCGGGGCTCAGCGGAACGCCCCCTCACGAGTCTAGTGCAGATGGCTGCGGATTGGTAAGCCCGCCGCGGGCCGATCAGTTCTTGATGGGGAGGTGTCGGCTCTCGTTGACCCTCTCACGCAGATCCTTGCCCGGCTTAAAATGGGGGACGTGCTTGCCGGAGAGGGCGACGGCCTCGCCGGTCTTCGGATTACGCCCCATGCGCGGCGGGCGGTAGTGCAGGGAGAAGCTGCCGAAGCCGCGGATCTCGATGCGGTCGCCGCGGGCCAGCGCATCGCTCATGATCTCGAGCAGATGCTTGACCGCGAGCTCGACGTCCTTCGCGGGCAGATGCTTCTGCTTCCTGGCGATTATCTCGATCAGTTCAGACTTCGTCATAGGTGCGTTCGCTTTCTTCCGCCCGCGCAGCCGCGCGGCTCCCCGCCGTCCGCAAGCGCCCGGGCGGGAGCACCGCCCGGGCGCCTCCGGTCCCCTGTCAGTCGGAATTGCCGGAGATCTGCTCCTTCAGCAGCTCGCCCAGCGTCGTGCCCGAGGCGCTGCCGCCGGACTCCGACTTGTAGCTCTCGAGGGCTTCCTGCTCCTCGTGGGCCTCCTTGGCCTTGATGGAGAGTTGCACGCTGCGGTTCTTGCGATCCACCGCCGTGAACTTGGCCTCCACCTCTTCGCCGACCTTCAGCACGGTGCGGGCGTCTTCCACCCGGCCGCGCGCCAGCTCCGAGGCGCGAAGGTAGCCGGTGATGCCGCCGCCGAGATCCACCTCGGCGCCGCGGGCATCCACTTCCGTGACCGCGCCCTTGACGATGCTGCCCTTCGGGTTCTGCGCCAGCCAGGACGAGAACGGATCCTGGTCGAGCTGCTTGATGCCGAGGGAGATGCGCTCACGCTCGGGGTCGATGGCCAGCACCATGGCTTCCACTTCCTGACCCTTGCGGTAATTGCGCACCATGTCCTCGCCGGACTCGTCCCAGGAGATGTCGGACAGATGCACGAGCCCGTCGATATCGCCTTCCAGGCCGATGAAGATGCCGAAGTCGGTGATGGACTTGATCTGGCCGCTGACCTTGTCACCCCGGTTGTAGTTGGCGGCGAACTCGGCCCACGGGTTCGGCTTGCACTGCTTGATGCCGAGCGAGATGCGGCGGCGGTCCTCGTCGATGTCGAGCACCATCACCTCCACCTCGTCGCCGACCTGCACGACGCGGGACGGATTGACGTTCTTGTTCGTCCAGTCCATCTCGGAGACGTGCACCAGGCCCTCCACGCCGTCCTCGATCTCCACGAAGCAGCCGTAGTCGGCGATGTTCGTGACGCGGCCGAAGATGCGCGTGGTCGGCGGGTAGCGCCGGCTGATGTTCTGCCACGGGTCGGCGCCCAGCTGCTTGATGCCGAGGGAGACGCGCTGACGCTCGCGGTCGAACTTCAGGATCTTCACATCGATCTCGTCGCCGACGTTGACGATCTCGGAGGGGTGCTTCACCCGCTTCCACGCCATGTCGGTGATGTGCAGCAGGCCGTCGATGCCGCCGAGATCCACGAAGGCGCCGTAGTCGGTCAGGTTCTTCACGATACCCTTGACCACGTGGCCTTCCTGCAGGCTCTCCAGCAGCGCCTCGCGCTCGGCGCTGTACTCTTCCTCGACCACCGCGCGGCGGGAGACCACCACGTTGTTCCTGCGCTGGTCGAGCTTGATGACCTTGAATTCGAGGACCTTGCCCTCGAGATAGGACGGGTCGCGCACCGGCCGCACGTCGACCAGCGAGCCGGGCAGGAACGCCCGCACGTTGTCGATCTCGACCGTGAAGCCGCCCTTGACGCGGCCGTTGATGACGCCGTTGACGATCTCGCCTTTCTCGAACGCGTCTTCCAGGTGCGTCCAGGTCCGGGCCCGGATGGCCTTCTCGCGGGACAGGCGCGTCTCGCCGAAGCCGTCCTCGACGGCGTCCAGTGCCACCTCGACGGTGTCGCCGACCTGTACGTCGACTTCGCCGTTCTCGTTCTGGAACTGCTCGGCCGGGATGACCGCTTCGGATTTCAGGCCGGCGTTGACGATGACCACGTCTTCGTTAACGGAAACGACCATGCCGTTCAGGATGGAGCCAGGTTTGATCTGTTGACTGGCGATGCTCTCTTCGAAGAGCTCAGCAAATGATTCAGACATTGATTTGGAAACCATGCCGCCCGCAGGCAGCCCTCGTTGAAAATACACGCCTGCCGCTTCCTGCGACCGACGGTCCACACAAAATAAAAGCCGGACTACCCTGTCCGACCTGCACTACCCTGCCTGCTCGTCGCCGAGCCTTTCCGCGGCCAGACCGAGCACTTTCTCCGTCACCTGCTCGATGCCCAGTGAGGTCGAATCGATCACGATGGCGTCCTCGGCCGGGACCAGCGGCGCCACCGATCGCTCGGTATCTCTGCGGTCACGCTCCGCGATATCGCGGGCAAGGCCGGCAAGCGTAACACCAATACCCTTGTCTTTCAACTGCTTATAACGCCTCCGAGCCCTCTCCTCGGCGCTGGCCGTCAGGAAGATTTTCAGCTCGGCCCCGGGAAAGATCGCCGTGCCCATGTCGCGGCCGTCGGCGACCAGACCGGGCGACTCGCGGAAATCCCGCTGCCGGGCCTTCAGCGCCTCGCGTACCTCGGGCACCGCGGCGATCCGGGAGGCCAGCCGGCCGCACTCCTCGGTGCGCAGCTCGCCGCTCACCTCGTCGCCGTCCAGCCAGACTTCCTCGGCCCCGTCGCCGGCGCCGAACGACACCCGCATCTCCCGCGCGGCCCGCACCACGGCGGGTACGTCGTCGGCGTCGATACCCCGGCGTTCGGCTGCCAGCGCGGTCAGGCGGTAGAGCGCGCCGCTGTCCAGCAGGTGGAATCCCAGCGCGGCGGCCACCCGCCGGGCGATCGTCCCCTTCCCGGATCCGCTCGGCCCGTCGATGGCGATGACGGGCACCCCGCTCACGCCAGCGTCTCCAGCTCGAAGCCCGCCTGGCGGCAGGTCTCCAGGAAGCCCGGGAACGAGGTGGCCACGTTGGCGACGTCGTCGATCTCGATGGGTTCCTCCGCCGCGAGTCCCGCCACGGCGAAGGCCATGGCGATGCGGTGATCGCCGTGGCTGTCGACCTTGCCGCCGGCGAGCCGTCCGACGCCGCGGATGCGCGCAGAGTCCACCGTCTCCTCCACCTCCACGCCGAGCCGCCGCAGGCCCTCGGCCATGGCGGCAATCCGGTCGCTCTCCTTCACCCGCAGCTCGCCGATGTCGCGGAACAGGGTCTCGCCCTCGGCGCAGGCGGCCGCCACGAACAGCACCGGGAACTCGTCGATGGCCAGCGGCACGAATTCCGGATCCACGTCGATACCCCGCAGCGCCGAGCGGCGCACCGTGATGTCGGCCACGGGCTCGCCGCCGGCCAGCCGTTCGTCCGCGATCTCGATGTCCGCCCCCATCTCGCGGAGGATGCCGATCACGCCGGTCCGGGTCGGGTTCACGCCCACGTTGCGGATGACCAGGCCATCGTCGGCCGCCACCGCGCCGGCCACGAGGAAGAACGCGGCCGAGGACAGGTCGCCGGGCACGGGGATCTCGATGCCCTGCAGCGTGGACGGCCCCTCCAGCAGGATCGCGTTGCCGCTGCGGTGCAGCCGCGCCCCCATGGCGGTCAGCATCCGCTCGGTGTGGTCGCGAGTCACCTCGGGCTCCGTCACCCGGGTGGCGCCGCGGGCGTACAGGCCCGCCAGCAGGATCGCCGACTTCACCTGGGCGCTCGCCACCGGCAGCAGGTAATCGATGGCATCCAGCGGGCGCCGGCCCCGGATCACCAGCGGCGGACGACCGGATTCGCTGTCGATCTCCACGCCCATCAGCGTCAGCGGATCGATGACCCGGCCCATCGGCCGCTTCAGGAGCGACGCATCGCCGGTCAGCACCGAGCGGAACGGCTGACCGCCCAGCAGGCCGCAGAACAGGCGCATGGCCGTGCCCGAATTGCCGAGATCGAGGGGCGCGGTCGGCGTGGCTAGGCCGTCGGCGCCGACGCCGCGCACCCGCAGTGCGCCGTCCGGTTCACGCTCCACCGCCACGCCCATGGCCTCGAGCGCACCGAGTGTGGCAAGGCAGTCCTCGCCCTCCAGGAAGCCGGTGACTCGCGTGTCGCCCTCGGCGATGGCCCCCAGCATCAGCGAGCGGTGGGAGATCGACTTGTCCCCTGGCACCCTGATCTCGCCCGACGGCAAACCGCCGGGCACCGTGCGGAAAGCCCTGACGCTCACAGCACCGCCTTCGGGTAGGCCCCCAGCACGCGGAACAGCGACGTCCCCTGCTCCAGCTCGGCCAGCGCGTCGGCCAGCGGCGGCTCGTCCGCGTGGCCTTCCAGGTCGATGAAGAACACGTAGTCCCATTTCTTGCGCCGGGACGGTCGCGATTCGATGCGGGTCATGCTGATGCCGTGCTTCGAGAACGGCGCGAGCAGGGTGTGCAGCACGCCGGCGCCAGCCGTATCGCTCGCCGATACCAGCACTGACGTCTTGTCGTCGCCGCTCGGCGTGAGGAGATCCCGGCCGATCACCAGGAAGCGCGTGGTGTTGTCGGGCCGGTCCTCGATGTCCGCGACCATGACATCCAGACCGTACACCTCGGCGGCGGCCTCGCCCGCAATGGCCGCCGTGCCCGCCTCGTCGCGGGCCCGGCGCGCGCCGGCCGCGTTGCTCGTGACCGGTATCAGTTCGGCCTGGGGCAGATACTCACGCAGCCAGACCCGGCACTGCGCCAGGGACTGCTGGTGCGCGCAGATACGCTCCACCTTGTCCAGCGACGGCAGGTTACCGAGCAGATGCTGGCGGATGCGAAGCTCGATCTCGCCGCAGATCTTCAGCGGCGACATCAGGAACATGTCCAGGGTGTGGTTCACCGTGCCCTCGGTGGAGTTCTCGATGGGGACCACGCCGAAATCGGCATGGCCGGCCTCCACCTCGTGGAAGACCTCCTCGATGGTGGCGAGCGGCAGCGCCCGCACCGAATGCCCGAAGTGCTTGCTGACCGCCGACTGGGTGAAGGTGCCCTCCGGGCCGAGGAAGCCGATTTTCAGCGGTTCCTGCTGGGCGAGGCAGGCCGACATGATCTCCCGGAACAGACGCACCATCTCCTCGTCGCTTAGCGGACCCTCGTTGCGCGCGAGCACGCCGCGCAGCACCTCCGCCTCCCGCTCGGGCCGGAAGTAGTCGATCGAGCGGGCGAGCTCGCCCTTGCTCTCGCCCACCCGTTTCGCCTGCTCGGCACGGGCGCTGATCAGGGCCTGGATCTGCTCGTCGATCTCGTCGATGCGTTGCCGGATCTCGGCGAGATCCGGTTCCGGTTTGCGCTCGTTCATCGGGGATTTCCTGTTATCAGGCGGCAAGTCTAACGGCTGGCTCGGCACGGGACACCTCAGGCGCGCGTCCGCTCGAACTCCGCCATGAAGGCCACCAGCGCATCCACCCCCGCCTGGGGCATGGCGTTGTAGAGGCTCGCACGCATGCCGCCCACCGAGCGATGGCCTTTCAGATTGGCCAGCCCGGCGGCCTCGGCCTCGGCCAGGAAGGTCGCGTCGAGGGCCGGCTCGGCCAGTGTGAACGGGACGTTCATGCGCGAGCGGGAGACGGGCTCCACCGGGTTCGCGTAGAAATCGGACCCGTCGATAGCCTGATAGAGGGTCTCCGCCTTGCGGGCGTTCGCGGCGCCGATGGCCTCGAGCCCGCCCTGCTCCAGCAGCCAGTCGAAGACCAGACCCGCTATGTACCAGGCGAATGTGGGCGGCGTGTTGCTCATGGAGCCGGCCTCGGCATGCACGGCGTAGCGGAGCATGCTCGGCACGTCGTCCCGGGCCGCCTCCAGCAGGTCGTCGCGGACGATGACCAGGGTCAGCCCGGCCGGGCCGATATTCTTCTGCGCGCCGGCATAGATGAGGCCGAAGCGGCCCACGTCGAGCGGGCGCGAGAGGATATTGGAGGACATGTCCGCCACCAGCGGCACGTCGCCCGTGTCCGGTATCCAGTGGAACTCGACGCCGCCGATGGTCTCGTTGGGCGTGTAGTGGAGGTAGGCGGCATCCTCGCGCGCCTGCCATTCGGAGGCGGCCGGCACGCGGGTATAGCTCGAGCCCGCCTCGTCCGCCGCGACGTTCACGTGGCAGAAGCGCCGCGCCTCGGCCACGGCCTTGCGGCCCCAGTTGCCGGTCACGACGTAGTCCGCCACGGCCTCTGCCGTCGCGAGATTCAGCGGCGCCATCGCGAACTGCAGCGTGGCCCCGCCCTGCAGGAACAGCACGCGATAGTTGTCGGGCATGTCGAGCAGCCGGCGCAGCGCCGCCTCCGAGCGCTCCGCGACCTCCCGAAATGCGGCGCCGCGATGGCTGAGCTCCATCACGGACATCCCGGTGCCGGCGAAGTCGGTCAGCTCCTCCCGCGCGCGCTCCAGCACCGCCAGGGGCAGCGCTGCGGGACCGGCACTGAAGTTATGGACCCGTGCGCCTGCGGCTACCGTCGCCATTGCCATGGGGCTGTTCCGGCGCAGCGCCGCCGGTGCGGGCGGACCGTCACTCGTCCTCTTCCTCCGCCAGGGCTTCGATGCGCTCCAGGCCCACGAGGGCTTCGTCGTCACCCAGGCGGATCAGGCGCACGCCCTGGGTGTTGCGGCCGAGAATCGAGATGTCAGCGACCGGCGTGCGCACCAGCGTGCCGGCGTTGCTGATCAGCATGATCTCGTCGTCGTCGGAGACCTGCAGCGCGCCCACCATGCGGCCGTTGCGCTCCGACGTCTGGATGGCGATGAGCCCCTGGCCGCCGCGACCCTGGACGGAGAATTCGTCGGCTTCGCTGCGCTTGCCGTAGCCGTGCTCGGTCGCCGTGAGGATGAGGCCCTGCGAGAGGATGATGAGCGCGATCACCTCGTGGTCCTCCGCCAGGCGGATGCCGCGCACACCGGCGGCGCCGCGGCCCATCGCCCGCACGTCGGCCTCGCTGAAACGGATGGCCTTGCCGCTGCTCGCGAACAGCATGATGTCGCTGTCGCCGTCGGTGAGGGCCACGTCCACCAGGTGGTCACCCTCGCGCAGATCGATGGCGATGATGCCATTCGAACGTGGCCGCGAGAACGCATCCAGCGGCGTCTTCTTGACCGTGCCATGACTGGTGGCGAAGAAGACAAATTTGCCCGCCTCGAAGTCGCGCACCGGCAGCACGGCATTGATGCGCTCCTCCTGCTCCAGCGGCAGGAGATTCACGATCGGTTTGCCCCGCGCGCCGCGGCCGGCCTGCGGCAGCTGATAGACCTTCAGCCAGTAGGCCTTACCCCGGCTCGAGAAGCACAGCAGCGTATCGTGGGTATTGGCGACGAACAGGTTGTCGATGAAGTCCTCGTCCTTCATGCGCGTGGCCGCCCGACCCTTGCCGCCCCGGCGCTGCGCCTGATACGAGTCCAGCGGCTGCGCCTTGGCATAGCCGCCGTGGGACAGGGTGACCACAACATTCTCCTCGGGGATCAGGTCCTCGATGGTCAGGTCGGAGTGGTCCTCCATGATCTCGGTGCGCCGCTCGTCGGCGAACTGGTCGCGTACCGCCTGGAGTTCCTCACGGATCACGGCCAGGAGCCGGTCGGGGTCGGCCAGGATAAGAGAATACTCTCTAATTTTATTGAGTATCTCTTTGTATTCGTTGATTATTTTTTCTTGCTCGAGACCGGTCAGGCGGTGCAGTCGCAGATCCAGGATGGCCTGGGCCTGGGTCTCCGACAGGCGGTACACGGTCTGCCCCTCCTCCTCGACGACGCCGAACGCGCCGTGGTCGGCATCCGGCCGGGTATCGATATCGCCGGCCCGCTCCAGCATGCCGGTGACCGCGCCGGGCGCCCAGCGTCCCGCGACCAGCCCGGCCTTCGCTTCGGCCGGCGACGGCGAGGCCTTGATCAGCGCGATCACCTCGTCGATGTTGGCCAGCGCCACCGCCTGGCCTTCCAGGAGGTGGGCACGGTCCCGGGCCTTGCCCAGATCGTAGATCGTGCGCCGGGTGACCACCTCGCGGCGGTGGGCGACGAACGCCTCCAGGATGCCCTTCAGCGTCATCAGCTTCGGCTGGCCCTCGTGCAGGGCCACCATATTGATACCGAAGACGCTCTGCAGCGGCGTGTGCTTGTAGAGGTTGTTCAGGACGACCTCGTGCACCTCGCCGCGCTTGAGCTCGATCACGACCCGCATGCCGTCCTTGTCGGACTCGTCGCGCAGCTCGCTGATGCCCTCCAGCTTCTTCTCGCGGACGAGCTCGGCGATCTTCTCAATCAGCCGGGCCTTGTTGACCTGGTACGGCAGCTCGGTGATCACGATGGCCTCGCGGCTGCCCTTGCCGATCTCCTCGATGTGGCTGCGGGCGCGGATGTGCACGCGGCCACGGCCCGTCTTGTAGGCGCTGTAGATGCCCTGGGCGCCGTTGATGATGCCGGCGGTGGGGAAGTCGGGCCCCGGCACGTGCTGCATGAGCCCGGCCACGTCGATGTCCGGGTCGTCGATCACCGCGACGCAGGCATCGATGATCTCGCCCAGGTTGTGCGGCGGTATGTTGGTGGCCATGCCCACCGCGATGCCGGAGGAGCCGTTGACGAGCAGGTTCGGGATTCGCGTGGGCAGCACCGAGGGCTCGCTCTCGGAACCGTCGTAGTTCTCGACGAAATCGACCGTCTGCTTGTCGATGTCGGCCAGCAGTTCGTGGGCGATCCGGGCCATGCGCACCTCGGTGTAGCGCATGGCCGCCGGGGCGTCGCCGTCCACCGAGCCGAAGTTGCCCTGCCCGTCCACCAGCATGTAGCGCATGGAGAACGGCTGCGCCATGCGCACGATGGTGTCGTAGACGGCGCTGTCGCCGTGAGGGTGGTACTTACCGATCACGTCACCGACGACGCGGGCCGATTTCTTGTACGGCTTGTTGTAGTCGTTGCCCAGTTCCCGCATCGCGTAGAGCACCCGCCGGTGTACCGGCTTCAGGCCGTCGCGGACGTCGGGCAGCGCCCGCCCCACGATCACGCTCATGGCGTAATCGAGATAGGACTGGCGCATCTCGTCTTCGAGATTTACCGAAAATATTTCCTGGGCGATGTCACTCATGGCTACTCACATAAAACCGGTCCATCGCCTTCCCCTTGCAGGGTGCCGGCGGACGATCCGTGCTGCAGGAATCAGGTCTCGGCCAGTGCTTGCGGCGGGAGCTGGTATGGCCTGCCTCTGCGTCTTTTTCTGGCTCCTGATCAGGTGAAAATTTTAGCATAAATCGGGACTTGTACGTAGCCGCAGGGCCCCCGGCGGCGGCGGAAGCGAGGGCCAGGCGCGGGCCCTGCCGGGCGGGCCTGTATACTGGGCTCCCGGCTCCGGTCCGGGCATCGTTCCACCCTCAATAAAGTCAGTATTTTCATACAGATGGACCAATGCGACCTGATCATCTCGTGCCGCTGGGTGGCACCCGTGGCGCCGGCGGACACGGTGCTGGAGCACCATGCCCTGGTCATCCGTGACGGCGTCATCGTCGCGCTGGTGCCCGCGGCGCAGGCGAGCGCCCGTTTCGCGGCCGCCGACGTGGTCCATCTCGATGACCATCTGGTGATCCCCGGGCTGGTCAACGCCCACACCCACGCCGCCATGTCCCTGTTCCGCGGGCTGGCCGACGACCTGCCGCTGGAGGTCTGGCTCCGCGAGCACATCTGGCCGGCCGAGGGCCGCTGGATCGACGCGGAATTCGTCCGCGACGGCACCCGGCTGGCCATCGCCGAGATGCTGCTGGGCGGCACGACCTGCTTCAACGACATGTATTTCTTCCCGGACATCGTCGCCGAGACCGTGGCCGCGGCCCAGATGCGCGCCTCGGTGGGCATGATCCTGGTGGACGCGCCGACGCCCTGGGCGAAGGATGCCGGCGAGTACCTGTCCAAGGGCGTCGCCGTGCACGATCGCTATGCCTCCCATCCGCTGGTGAGCACCCATTTCGCGCCCCACGCGCCCTACTCCGTGAGCGAGGCCAGCCTCGGCAAGCTCCGTGCGCTGGCCGACCAGCTGGACGTGCCGGTGCACATGCACGTCCACGAGACCGCGGCCGAGGTGGCCGCCGAGGAGGAGGCCAACGGCATCCGTCCGCTGGAGCGGCTCCGGCGCCTCGGCTTCGTGAACGGCTCGCTGCTGGCCGTGCACATGACCTGTCTCAGCGACGAGGAGATTGCGCTCGCCGCCGGCGCAGGCGTCTCCGTGGCCCATTGCCCGGAGTCGAACCTGAAGCTCGCCAGCGGCATCGCCCCCGTCGCGCGCCTGCTCGAGGCCGGCATCAACGTGGCCCTCGGCACCGACGGCGCGGCCAGCAACAACGACCTGGACATGCTGGGCGAGATGCGCACCGCCGCCCTGCTCGGCAAGGCGGCCGCCGGCGATGCGAGCGCACTCTCCGCCCACACCGTCCTGCGCATGGCCACGATGAACGGGGCCGCCGCGCTGGGCCTCGCCGACAGCATCGGCAGCCTGGAACCGGGCAAATGGGCGGACGTCTGCGCCGTCGACCTGTCAGCGCCACGCACCCAACCCGTGTACGAGCCGGTCTCCCAACTCGTCTACGCCGCCGAGGCCTCGCAGGTCAGCGACGTCTGGGTGGCCGGACGACAGCTCGTCAAGCGCGGACGGCTCAGCCACCTGCGCCTGGACGACATCAGCGGCCGGGCCGCAGAATGGAGAGAGAAAATCTGGAATTACGATCATGAATGACCCGCAAGCGAAGACCGGCGGTAACGTCGATGAGGGCGAGATCCGCAAGTTCGAGGCGATGGCCGAGACGTGGTGGGACCCGGACGGCGACTTCGCCCCCATCCACCAGATGAACCCGCTGCGGCTCGGCTACATCGATGAGCGGGCGCCGCTGTCGGGCCGCAAGGTACTCGACATCGGCTGCGGCGGCGGCATTCTCAGCGAGGCGATGGCGGCGGCCGGAGCCGAGGTGACCGGCATCGACCTCGCGCCCGGCCCCCTCGCCGTGGCACGCACCCACGCCCGGGAATCCGGCGTGGAAGTGGAGTACCTGGAGACCGGCGCCGAAGACCTGGCGGCCGAACGGCCGGAAGCCTATGACGTCGTCACGTGCCTGGAGATGCTCGAACACGTACCCGAGCCCGGCAGCGTCATAGACGCGTGCAGCCGCCTTGTGCGGCCGGATGGCCACGTGTTCTTCTCGACCATCAACCGCACGGCGAAAGCCTTCGCGCTCGCCATCGTCGGCGCGGAGTACGTGCTGCGCCTGCTGCCGCGCGGCACCCACGAGTACGACAAGCTGATCCGACCGTCGGAACTGGAGGCGTGGGCGAGGCAGGCGGACCTGCGCCTGGAGGAACTGACCGGCGTGCGCTACAACCCGCTGACGCGCCACTTCAGCCTCACGAACGACGTGGACGTCAACTACATCGCCCACTTCCGCAGGCGGGGCGCCGCCGGATGACGGAGCCGAGGCCTTTCGCCGGCTGGCTGTTCGATTTGGACGGCACGCTCATCGACACCGCGCCGGACATGACCGACACCCTGGCGGAGCTTTGCCGGGCGTACGGCACCCGCCCGCCCGAATACCGCCTGGCGCGAGCGAATATCACCAACGGCGCCGCCGGCCTCATCCGCCTCGCCTTCCCCGATCGGGACGAAGAGAGCCGCCGCGCCCTGTACGAGGAATATCTGCAACGCTACGCCGACCGCGTCCACCGCAGCTCGCGCCTGTTCGAGGGCATGGAAGAGGTGCTGGCCGCCATCGAGGCCATCGGCCTGCCCTGGGGCATCGTGACCAACAAACCCCAGGGCCTCACGGACGCGCTGCTCGCCGGGCTCGGACTCGACACCCGATCCCGGGTCACCGTCGGTGGCGACGCACTGCCGCAGCGCAAGCCGCATCCGGCGCCGCTCCTGCACGCGGCGCACGCGCTCGCCGTGGATGCGGGGGACTGTGTCTACGTGGGCGACAACCTGCGCGACATGGAGGCCGGACGCGCGGCCGGGATGCGCACGATCGCCGCGGCTTACGGCTATCTGCTGCCGGAGGACGATGCCCGGGGCTGGCACGCCGACCTCGTCATCGAGCATCCGGTGGCGCTGCTGCCGATCCTGGAGGAAGCGCGCGGGTGAGCGACTGGCTGCAGGTCCCGGTACCCGCGTGGATGGCCGGCGTCGCTTCTGCAGTTTCGCTGGCTCTCGGGCTGCTCCTGCTCTGGCTGTTCGTCCGCGGGCGTCTCGCCCGGCTGGCGGCCGAGCGCGACGATGCCGAGCGCCGGGTGAAGGATCAGGAGGCGCTGCGGGCGGAACGGGAAGCGGCCTTCGAGCTCGCCGCCAGCCGTCTCCAGCAGTCCTTCGGCGACGTGGCCCACCGCAGCCTCAGGGTCAACAGCGAGGCGTTCCTGCGTCTCGCGAAGCAGAACCTCGGCGCCCAGCAGCAGCAGGCCACGCACGCGCTGTCGGAACGGGAGAAGGCCGTCGAGAACCTGGTGAAACCCATCCGCGAGGCGCTGGAGAAGACGGAGCGCCAGATCGGCGCGCTCGAGAAGGCCCGCTCGGAGGCCTACGGCAGCATCACCGCCCAGCTCGAGGCCATGCAGGCCAGCCAGCAGGCCCTGCAGGCCGAGACCAGCAATCTGGTGAAGGCCCTGCGCCGACCGGAGGTTCGCGGTCAGTGGGGCGAGATCACGCTGCGGCGTCTCGTCGAGCTGGCCGGCATGGTCGAGCACTGCGATTTCGTCGAGCAGGAGACGGGCGGCGCCGCCGGCGAGCGCATACGTCCCGACATGATCATCCGCATGCCGGACGACCGGGAGCTCGTCGTGGACGTGAAGACGCCGCTGGATGCCTACCTGGAGGCGGTGGAAGCCACCGACGACCAGCTCCGCACGGCCGCTCTCGCCCGCCACGAGCGCAAGGTCCGCGAGCGCATCCGGGAGTTGGCGAGCAAGCATTACTGGTCCCAGTTTCCGCGCAGTCCGGAGTTCGTGATCCTGTTCATCCCTGGCGACCAGTTCCTCTCGGCGGCGATGAACCAGAATCCGGACCTGCTGGACGAGGCCCTGCGACAGAAGATCATCCTCGCCACGCCCACCAGTTTCGTGGCGCTGCTGAAGGCGGTCGCCTACGGCTGGCGTCAGCTGGCGCTCGCCGAGAACGCGGAGGAAATCCGCGGACTGGCCGTCGAGCTCTACGACCGGCTGGCCACTTTCGGCAGCCACCTGAATCGTGTCGGGCGCCAGCTCTCCGGCAGCGTCAACGCGTTCAACGCGGCCGTCGGCTCGCTGGAGCGCAGCGTGCTCCCGGGGGCACGCAAGTTCAGGGAGCTCGGCGTGCAGACCCGGAAAACCCTGGATACCCTGGAGCCCGTGGAAGAGATCACACGCGTGGCCGAATCGGTGCCGGAGGCGAACGCCGAGTCACCCGCCGACGGCGGCGACGGCGCGGCGGACACCTCCGACGAACCCACGGACGGACCAGCGCGCCCCTGAACCGTGACGGACACGCCCGAGAACTGGACAAAGCTCCCGGCCGGTTCCGACGAGGAACTGGTCGCCAATTTCCTGCGGGGCGATTCCGAACGCCGCTTCCGGCTGCTGTGCGCGCTGCGCGATACGATCCTCGCCGCCTCAGCCGGGAGCCGGGACCCCGCCATCGGCGCCGTCAAGCTGGACTGGTGGCGGCAGGAGATCGCCCGGCTCGCCGGCGGCGCGCCCCGTCATCCGCTGACCGGCGGGCTGGCGGAGCTGCTGCCTGCGGACTCGCCCTTCGTCCCCTGGCTGGAAGAACTCGTCATCTGCGCGGAATCCCTGGGGCGCGGCGAGACGCCGGAGTCGGTCGACCAGCTAAGGCTGTATTGCTTCCGCCGGGAAGGCGCCGCGCTGACGCTCGCCGGCGCGCCATCCGCTGAAAAGACGCGCGACGAACCGGCCCGCGCGGCTGCGCGGCACGCAGGCATCGCCTGGGGTATGGCGAACACGACCGCGGCACTCGCGGCCGGACGGCAGCTTTTCCTGCTGCCCCGGGACGTCGCCGCCGATGCCGGCCTGGATGACGTCGCGCCGGGCAGATGGCCGGAGCAGGACGGATTCCGTCGCGCGATCGAGCGGCTGGCGGAGGCCGGACTCGAGGAACTCGGGCGCGCCGGGCCCGGGACCTGCGAAGCCAGCGCCGTCACCGCCGTGGTCGCCGCCGTCAGCGAGGCGCACCTGACGGCGCGGCGCCGCGACGGGACCCGCGGCCGGGCCCATCCGTTACAATTGCTCTGGCGCGCCTGGCGCGCCGCCCGGCGCCACGCGCGCGCCCCCACCACCCCCGATCAGGAGCAGCCGTGACCTTCGATCCCCGCACCTACACTCCCCCCGAGAACCTGCTGGCCGACCGCGTCATCCTCGTCACGGGCGCCGGCGACGGCATCGGCCGGGCCGCGGCGAAACGCTTCGCCGAACTGGGGGCGCGCGTGATCCTGCTCGGCCGCACCGTGAGCAAGCTGGAGTCGGTCTACGACGAGATCATCGACGCGGGGCACCTGCGCCCTTCCATCGCGCCCGTGGACTTCGAGAAGGCGGACGGCGAGACCTACACGAGCCTTGCGGACAGCATCGCGGACGAGTTCGGCCGGCTGGACGGCCTGCTGCACAACGCCGGGATCCTGGGCGAACTCGCACCCATCGAGCACTACGACGTCGCCCTGTGGCAGCGCGTCATCCACGTCAATCTGACGGCGGAGTTCGTCCTGACCAAAGTCTGCCTGCCGCTGCTGCGAAAATCCGAAGACGGCTCCATCGTCTTCACCTCCAGCGGCGTGGGCCGGCAGGGCCGCGCCTACTGGGGCGCCTATGCCGTCTCCAAATTCGGTGTCGAATGCCTCTCCCAGGTGCTCGCCCAGGAAACCGAGAAGGCGGGCATCCGCGTCAATTGCGTGAACCCCGGCGCGACCCGCACCGACATGCGGCTGAAAGCCTATCCGGCGGAGGACAGGGACAAGCTGGCCACGCCGGAAGAGGTGCTGACACCCCACATCTATCTGCTCGGCCCCGACAGCCGGGGCGTCACCGGCGGGTCTTTCGACGCCCAGTAGGCCTGCCCGCCCCGCGCGCGGCCTGGCGCCCCGTCTTCGCACCGGTGGTTCGCCGGCGCCCTTTCGGATCCGGCCCGGCGTCCTCCGGACTCTCTGCGGCGGTCTCCAGGCCTGCCGCCGCGTACAGCACCGCCGTCTCGGCCGCCGTCAGGGGACGGTGTTGCCCCCGGCGCAGGCCCCGGGGAAGGCGTATCGGACCGTAACCGATACGGATGAGCCGGCTCACCTCGACACCCGCCGCTTCCCAGAGCCGCCGCACCTCCCGGTTGCGGCCCTCCCGCAGCGTGACCTCGTACCACTGGTTCACGCCCTCGCCGCCTTTCTCCGTGAGGCTGTCGAAAGCGGCAGGACCGTCCTCCAGCTCGATGCCGTCCGTCAGTCGTGCCAGGTCCTCTGCCGAAGGCGTGCCTCGCACGCGCACCGCGTAGCGCCGTTCGATGCTGCTGGAAGGATGCATGAGGGCATTGGCCAGCGCGCCGTCGGTGGTGAAGATCAGCAGCCCACTGGTGGCCACGTCGAGTCGGCCGACGCTCACCCAGCGCCCGCGATGCAGCCGCGGCAGCGCAGCGAACACGGTGGTGTGGCCCGACTCGCTGCTGCGCGAGCACACCTCGCCCTGGGGCTTGTGGTAGATCAGATGCTGGTGGGAACCGGCTTCGGGCCGACGGACTGCGAGGGGACGGCCGTCGAGGGTGATCCGCTCCTCACCGGTGACCGTATCGCCGAGCACGGCCGTGCGGCCGTCGATCGCCAGCCGCCCGTCGCTTATCCAGCGCTCTATCTCGCGGCGGGAACCGTGGCCGGCTGCCGCCAGCACCTTCTGCAAGCGCTCAGCCATGACGGCGCGTGTCAGCTCGAGGGCGGCGCGCCCGCGCTGGCGCGTTCTTCCTCCCCGGCCTCCTCACTCTCCCCGCTGGCCTCGGCCTCCGCGACTTCGTCGGCGTCGGCGGATTCATCGGTGTCCTCGTAGGCGCTCTCGCCATCCTCGGCGTCGTGGGCGTCGTGGGCGTCGGCGGCGGCGTGCTCGGCCTCATCGCTGCCCGCCGCTGCCTCCGCGCTGTCCTCGCCGTCTCCCGCCCGCAGGGCCGTAACGTTGGCCGGGACCGCTTCGCTCTCTTCGCCGGTGGCGAATTCCAGCTGCGCGTTCAGGCCCTCGATATCCTGCAGTTCGGCCAGGGGCGGCAGATCGTCCAGCCGCTTCAGGCCGAAATAATCCAGGAAGGCCTTCGTCGTGCCGAACATCTCGGGCTTGCCCGGCACGTCGCGGTGGCCGAGCACCCGGATCCACTCCCGGTCGAGCAGCGTGCGGATGATGTTGGGGCTGACGGTGACGCCGCGCACATCCTCGATCTCGCCGCGAGTGATGGGCTGGCGGTAAGCGATCAGCGCCAGCGTCTCGAACAGCGCGCGCGAATAACGCGGCGGACGCTCCTCCCACAACGGCTGCAGCATTGCCGACATCGACCGGCGCACCTGCACGCGGAAACCCGACGCCACCTCGGCCAGCATGATGCCCCGGTCCTCGTAGTCGGCCTCCAGTTCGTCGAGAGCCGCCCGGATATCCTTGCGCTCCGGACGCGAACTCTCGTCGAACAGCGACATCATCTGCTCGACCGAAAGCGGCTCCGACGAGGCAAGCAGCGCTGCCTCGAGAATATATTTGATACTCGTCTCATCCATAGGTCACTTTACCGGGAACGCTCAGGACGTGGCGCTCTCGTCCGACGCCGTGGCGTCCCCTTCATCATTCACAACGCGCACATTCGAGGCCGCCCGCACGTGCAGGGGGGCGAAGTCCTCCGACTGCACCACCTCGATGAGCGACTCACGAAGCAGCTCCAGCACGGCGATGAACGTCACCGCGACGCCCATGCGGCCCTCCTCCACGTCGAACAGCTTGTCGAACTGGGTGAACTGCGCGCCGCGGATCCGCGTGAGAATCTCCGACATGCGCTGCCGTACCGACAGCGGCTCGCGCTGCACATGGAGGTTGGAGAACATGTCGGCGCGGGCCAGCACCTGCTGCAGGGCCACCATCAGCTCCTTGAGCGTCACGTCCGGCAGCTTTGTGACCACCTGACGCTCGGGCGCTTCGGCCTGCACCACGTGCACGTCGCGTTCCAGCCGCGGCAGCTCCTCGAGATTTTCCGCCGCCTTCTTGAAGCGCTCGTATTCCTGCAGCCTGCGTACCAGTTCCGCCCGCGGGTCGTGTTCCTCGTCCTCCTCGACCACCGGCCTCGGCAGCAGCATCCTCGATTTGATCTCTGCCAGCATGGCCGCCATCACCAGATACTCGCCGGCCAGCTCCAGCTGGAGCTCCTTCATCAGTTCGATGTACTCGATGTACTGCCGGGTAATCTCGGCGATGGGGATGTCCAGAATGTCCAGATTCTGGCGCCGGATCAGATAGAGCAGCAGATCCAGCGGTCCCTCGAACGCCTCCAGGAACACCTGCAGCGCATAGGGCGGGATATACAGGTCCTGAGGCAGCTCGGTGACCGGCTCGCCGTCCACGATGGCAAACGGCATCTCGGCCTGGGAAGGCCGCAGATCCTCGGGCACCGCCTTGGGCGCCCCCTGGTCGCTTACCACCCGGAGGACCGGCTGCTTTTTCTCTGATTCGGACACAGGGTGATTCTAACGTAATCCCGGCGGGGCCGCGGCCCCCTCATTCGAAGGCGCTGACGTCGCCGATCCCGCGCCGCAAGATATGCACCGTGCCCTCCGTGAGATCCAGCACGCTGGATGGCTCCATCCCGCCGGGCCCGCCGTCGACCACCGCGTCCACCTGATTACCCAGCCGACCGGCGATCTCGACCGGGTCGGTCATGGGCACGTCGTCGCCGGGCAGCAGCAGCGTGGAACTCATCATCGGCTCGCCCAGCGCCTCGAGCAGCGCCTGGCTGATCGGGTGGTCGGGTACGCGGATGCCGATGGTCTTCTTGCGGGGATTCTTCAGCCGGTTGGGCACTTCCCGGGTGGCCTTCAGGATGAACGTATAGGGTCCCGGCGTGAAATGCTTCAACAGCCGGTACGCCCAGTTGTCCACCCGGGCATAGGTGGCGATCTCCGACAGGTCGCGCACCACCAGCGAAAAATCGTGGAGTTTGTCCGCCTGGCGCAGCAGCCTGATGCGGTCCAGCGCCTTCTTGTTGCCGATCTCGCAGCCGAAGGCATAGCTCGAGTCGGTGGGGTATACCAACAGGCCGCCGGCGCGGATTATGTCGACCGCCTGGTCGACATAGCGCTTCTGCGGGTTGTCCGGGTGTATGGTGATGATCTGCGACACGCCCGGCATTCTACCGTCACGCAGACACAAATCCGACTGTCGTGAACCGCTGCGTTGGGGCTGCGCCGGCGTGTGCGCTATCATTCGCGGATCACGGTACTCACCGCAAAACAGACTCCCAGCGCATGCAACTGATACTAGACTATCTGCCGGTGGTCGCATTCTTCGTGGCCTACAAACAGGCCGACATCTACACCGCGACCATCGTCCTCATGGCCACCATGCCGCTGGTGCCGCTGGCCCACTGGATATTCACCCGGCAGGTCGGACGCATCTACCTGATCTCGACCGCGCTGGTGCTGGTACTCGGCGCCGTGACACTGGCACTGCGCAACAGCCTGTTCCTGATCTGGAAGCCCACTCTCCTGAACTGGGCCATGGCCGCGGTGTGCCTCGGCAGCCTCTACATCGGCGAGAAACCCCTGATCCAGCGGCTGCTGCAATCCGCCGTGGAACTTTCCGCAGCCCAGTGGCGTCAACTGACCGTGATCTGGGGCATATTCTTCGCCGTGGCGGGCGCGGCCAACATCTTCGTCGCCTACCGTTTCGGCGAGAGCGCCTGGGTCAGCTTCAAACTCTTCGGGCTGCTGGGTATGACCCTCGCCTTCATGGTGATCCAGGGCGTCTGGCTGGCCGTCATGGTCTCCAGGAACGAGCGCAAATCAACCAGCGGAGCCGAATAACGATGTGGTATGCCATCATCAGTGAAGACGTACCGAACAGCGGGCCTCTGCGCTCCGGCGCGAGGGCCAGACACCTCGAGCGGCTGCGCACGCTGCGCGACGAAGGCCGCCTCCTGGTCGCCGGACCGCACCCCGCCATCGATAACGAGGATCCGGCCGAAGCCGGTTTTACGGGTAGTCTCGTCATCGCCGAATTCGCCTCGCTGGAGGATGCCAGGGCCTGGGCCGACGATGACCCGTACGTGGAAGCCGGCGTGTACCAGCGAGTGGTCGTGAAACCGTTCAACAAGGTCCTGCCGTGACGGAGCGTCAGGCGGCGCTCGAGAAACGGCTTCGGGACGCGTTGCAACCCGAGGACCTCCTGATCAGGGATCAAAGCCATCTGCATGCCGGTCACGCCGGCGCGCAGGATGGCCGCAGCCACTTCGCCGTGCGGCTGACCGCCAGCGCCTTCGAAGGACTCTCACGCATCCAGCGGCACCGACTCGTCTACGATGCCGCCGGGGACATGATGGACACCGACATTCACGCGCTCAGTATTTCCGCCCTCGCCCCCGGTGAAGCCCGGAGGGATTAAGGGCAAGATTCGACCACGGAAACAGAGGACCAACTATGACGACTACGTATCTGCGCCAGCTAGGCGCCGGCAAGGCCCTCGTGCTTGCCACTGCAGTGCTGCTGAGCACGGCAGCCTGCGCACAGTCCGACACCGGGGCGGTGGCGGACCCCGAGGTGGAGGCCAAGGTGCTCGAACTCTACATGCAGAATCGCATGCGGGGCGCACAGGGCGACGCCACCGCCGAGCAGCGCGAGCAGTTCCGCGAGGAAGTCGCCGACCTCTACCTGCTTGCCGAAGAGGCCGAAGCGGCCGGGCTTGACGACGACCCCGAAGTCGCGGCTCAGATAAAGCTCCAGCGCATGTCCACCCTTGCTTCGGCCCTGGCCGGAAACTACCTGGAAGAGAACCCGCCCACAGAGACGGAGCTCCGCGCCGAATACAGCGCCCAGGTGGCCGGATACCAGCCCCAGCAATACAAGGCGCGTCACATCCTCCTGGAGACGGAGGACGAGGCCAAAGCAGTGATCACCCAGCTTGACGAAGGCGGTGACTTCGCCGAACTGGCCAAGGAGAAATCGACCGGCCCGTCCGGCCCCAACGGCGGCGATCTCGGCTGGTTCCCGCCGGACTCGATGGTCAAGCCGTTCTCTGACGCAGTCGTGGCACTCGAAGACGGCAGCTATACCAGCGAGCCGGTTCAGACTCAGTTCGGTTGGCACGTGATCCTGCGCGAGGACTCGCGGGAAACGGAGGCCCCTTCCTTCGAAGAGGTGAAGGACAGGCTGAGGCCGGTAGTCGAGCAGAAGAAGCTGCAGGAATACCTGGATGGCCTGAGATCGGGCAACGATGGCTCGGCCGACTGACGCCTTCGGACAAGCCAGAAAAAAGGGCGCCAATGGCGCCCTTTTTTTGTCCGGGAATTGTGACTCGCATCACACCGGGCGAGTCAGCCCTCCGGTAACTTCTCTCTCGAATCTTCTCTTATCGCTCGGAGAAGATTCCTCCAACCCTCAAATCTCCTAAGTTGAGGCGAGATATTAGCCGGCAGGGATGCCGGCTTTTTTTTAGTCAAGTTCGCTTAGAGCACTCGCGAAAACTGACACGTTGGTCGCCGGGAAAGCGCTTCCATACGCTGCGAAGCGATTGCCCGCTGAAATGGCCGGAAGAGCCGCCTGCCCCAGTGTCTGCGTCATGTCGACACTAAATCCGCCAATCACAGCAGTACCAGTTGTCCGATCAACAGACTGGACGGGTCCAGCTACTAGAACCTCTGTGGAACCAGGAACATGGGCCTCAGGGTAGACAACCGCGGTCAATGCCCTAAACGTGCCGTCCTTACCAACAACACCTTGGAAATACGTCATGTTACCTGCAGAAAAGACACCAGCCGCATTCTCAGGAAAACTACTTAAGTCCACTGTACGGCCAAGTACCTGAAGCGTACGACTACCGGTCACAGCGTCTACGGGAGCAAAAAGTTCGATGAGTGAGGATGAATCTACATCCTTCACACCGCTGCCTACTGCAATTGCATCGACACCACTGCCGACCTGGATAGCATGCGCGCCGCTGCCGACCTGTATAGCGTGAGCGCCACTACCCACTTGGATCGCGTGTACCCCACTTCCGACGGCAATAGCGTCTACACCGCTGCCAACCTGGATAGCATGCGCGCCGCTGCCGACCTGGATAGCGTGAGCGCCGCTACCCACTTGAATCGCGTGAACTCCACTTCCGACAGCAATAGCGTCTACACCACTACCAACCTGGATAGCGTGAGCGCCACTACCCACTTGGATCGCCTGCACCCCACTTCCGACAGCAATAGCGTCTACACCACTGCCAACCTGGATAGCATGCGCGCCGCTGCCGACCTGGATAGCGTGAGCGCCGCTACCCACTTGGATCGCGTGTACCCCGCTTCCGACAGCGATAGCGTCTACACCACTACCAACTTGGATAGCATGCGCGCCGCTACCGACTTGGATAGCGTGGACACCGCTACCAACCTGAATCGCGTGCGCCCCACTACCGACAGCAATCGCGTCCACACCACTTCCTACCTGGATAGCTTTGGATCCGCTGCCCACAGCGATTGCCTTGGCACCACTCCCAACGCTAATCGCATGCGTTGAAGACGTGGCCTGCTCGGCAGTCACATGCGAGGCCGCAAACCCCAGCGCGACGGCAAACGCAATGCCCCAAGTCATCCTCATTGTACTTCTCCTAAGTTTTCGCTCTGACAGCTCGCTCGTGCTGCCATTAGTCCCAGTCAATCGGGCGTCCTAGCCGTCAACTGGGTTTCTATTTCTTGTCCTCTTCGCTCGCAGAGTCGGCCTCATCCAGGAACTGATAGACGCCGACCCCGGCATACACTCTCCGAATTCCTCGTCGCGCCGCTCTGATGGCTGGCGTATCCGGAGCGTTATCCGAAAGTTCATTCGCCACGATCCAGGAATTGATCGCTTCCAAAAACTCCGCCGACCTATCTCTTACTACTCTCTGAAAATCTGGGTACTTCGATTCCGGAAATCCCTGATCGGAATACACCAACCGCTCTACTCGCTTCGTTGCCGCGTATCGCTCGTCATTATTGTGATTGAGCGTATCCGCGATCCTTTGTATTACCGTGCCTAAATGCTCAATGCTCGCTTCATCCATCGGCGAGGGAAGATACGTAGAGCTCTGCAGCTTCAGCGTTCCATCGTCAAATTGCTTAACAGCATCGATCCTCAAGAGTTCATCCAACATCGCCCTCGGCAGCATGTCCCCGCTGTAGAGCTTGACCAGCTCCGTGAAACTCGGCTCGTCTCTATCGGCATCGAAAGGCAACTCAAGAGGAACACCATAGGCTCCTGTGTAACGCGCGTTTCGCTGCCACTCGTTCAGTACCCGAGCGACACGGGACATGTTGCTAAAGTCTCTTTGAAACGACTCCCCCCTCCTAAGCCTCGCAATCTCTTTACGAGTGAGCCCAGTGAGAATTGCCAATCGTGTGTTGCTAACCCGAGATCGACCCTCGATCGCGAACTCTTCTGAAGAAGCAACATCTACGAAGACTTGTCTGACAATCTCCTCTAAGTCTTTAGCCACCATCCCACTTCGCAGCAGAATCCTGACGAGCGGGTTAAGCAAACGCCGAAATGCCTTTCGCAGGCTGTCTCTGATCTCCGGCGATCCAGCAGCGGCCGCGTTATCCGCGCTCATCTGGTGGAACTTCGTATTTTCTGGGTTCTTAACATAGTTTCTAATTATTTCAAATACAAGCGAGAAGATGTAAAAGGCGGTATCCGCTTTGCGACATAATTCTCCTCTTTCGGAGACAAATTGACAAATTTTTCCCAAAATTGACTGAAATTCGCCAAGTAGGGGGACCGACCGCCCGAGTGGGTAGCCGGTGGGTAGCCAGTCTAGTTCACATAACTCACTGATTTTATGTCAACTAGATGTGACACAAAATTTGTTGAGTCGCTGCGTCGTTAGATCTAGAAGGGCCCGCGTACGCGGTCAGCTTTTTGTGCGATCGCACAAACAAGCGCGTTGGGTAGGAAAACCCAGGATAGGCTCTTAATGCCAATTTTGCTGCGACAGATCTGATTCTGCGCAACTCTCCCTAACACCGACCGAAGGAAGAGGTCCAACGGGCGGCAGTTATTAATCCCCTTGGAAATAGTAGAGCCCAACTCCGATTACTTCATTGGAATTGTCTGCTTCACTCTCGTGAAGCGCTTCATACGCCCCGAAAAGGTCATCGATGGATTCCGAGAACTCAATCAAGCGGCTGCTGACGATACGCCGAAGTCGTTTAGCGTCTTCGGCGCTAATTCGCTTGGTTTCGACGGTCCTCTGCACATAGGTGCTAACACCTTTATCCAACGAATCAGCGTTGTGAGCAACCGTCTGTCCCAAGGCGCTCAAACCAACCAAGCCCTCCGCGATTTTCTCCGACGATGTCGGAAGAGAGAAGCTTCGTTTCAGCGCCCTCAGACGTCCATCCTCATCCTCGCTTACAGCGCCAACCCTCTTCAGTTCAGTCCGCATAGCCCCAGGAGGAATATCTCCACCGTACTTCTTTACAAGCGCGGCAAAGGAGTTGTCGTGATCATCGAAATCGAGCGCGGCAGGCTGTCCATCTTCGTCAAGAAATAACGGATCTGTATGCCAGAAATGCAGTACATCTGAAGCAGGCACAGTACGATAAACTCTGCTCGCTTCCGCTCCGTCTATTTTCGAACGAATTCGTCTGATTTCTTTCCGGGTAAGCCCCGTCATAACGGCTACACGGGAAATATTGGTTGGACGACCACGTAAGCCATAATCAGTCGTCGAAACATCTACGAAAGCTGTCTTTGCTATCTCAGCAAACTCTCTATATCCAATACCTGAACGCAGAAGAATCCTAGCCACCTGCCTCATGAGGCCATAAAGAGCATCAAGAATTTTCTGTTGAGTGGCGCCGAGCATGGCGCGGAATATAGGACTGCCAACAGGTACGGTCAATTAATTCCAAATGCTGGGAAAATCTCCCCATTTGCCAACTGTCCGACCCACTGTTGTCCCTCCCTCGCAATTGAGCCTTTTTCGTTAGACGCTATCTGCGACCTGGATCATCTCCCCCAGCCTATCCTCATCAATCGTCTCAATGCCCAGAGCCTCGGCTTTTTCCAGTTTGCTGCCCGCGTTCTCACCGACTACGACAAAGTCTGTTTTCTTCGAGACACTTCCGGTCACTTTGCCGCCTGCCGCGCGGATGCGGTCCTTTGCTTCATCCCGGGTCATTGACTTGAGCGTTCCCGTGATCACGACGGTCTTGCCGGCGAATGGTCCGGTTTCGGATACCGCACCCGCCGCCTTGCCCTTGGGCCAGGTGATGCCGAGATCCTGCAGAGCCTGTATGACCGTGCGGTTGCGGTCTTCTGCGAAGAACGCATGGATGTGCGATGCGACTACCGGTCCCACGTCCGGTACCGCTTCCAGCGCTTCCTGATCCGCGACCATCAGTGCGTCCAGGTCGCCGAAGTACTGCGCTAGATTCGCAGCAGTCGCCTCGCCCACCTCGCGGATACCGAGCGCGTAGAGGAAGCGATCCAGGGTCGTCTTCTTGCTGCTCTCCAGTGCCGCGACGAGGTTCTCTGCGGATTTCTCGCCCATCCTCTCGAGTTCGGCGAGTTCCTCTGCCGTCAGCCGGTAGAGATCGTCCGGGGATTCCACCTTGCCGGATTCAACGAGCTGCTCGACGATTTTCTCGCCGAGCCCGTCGATGTCCATGGCACGGCGCGAGGCGAAGTGCCGGAGCGACTCCTTGCGCTGGGCGGCGCAGATGAGACCGCCGGAGCAGCGGGCGACGGCCTCGCCTTCCGGGCGTTCCACCGCCGAGCCGCAGACGGGGCAGCGTTCGGGCAGACTGATCTGCCTCGCGTTCTTCGGACGCCGGTCGGTAACCACCGAGACGATCTCGGGGATGACGTCTCCCGCCCTCCGCACGATGACGGTATCGCCGATTCTGACGTCCTTGCGGGCGATCTCGTCCATGTTGTGCAGGGTGACGTTGCTCACGGTGACGCCACCGACGAAGACGGGCTCCAGGCGGGCCACCGGCGTGACGGCGCCGGTGCGTCCGACCTGGAATTCCACGTCGCGCACGACCGTGAGTTCCTCCTGGGCCGCGAATTTGTGGGCGATGGCCCATCGCGGTGCACGGGAGACGAAGCCGAGTTCGCGCTGATGATCGAGTCTGTCCACCTTGTAGACGACACCATCGATCTCGTACGGGAGCGAGTCCCTTTTCTCGGCGATTTGCCCATAATAACGAAGGCAGCCCTCGGCCCCGCTCACGGTCTCCGTTTCCGGACAGGTACGGTGGCCCCAGTGGCGCAGCTGCTCCAGGATCCCACTCTGACGATCGGGCAGATCGCCGCCGGAGTATTCGCCGATGCCGTAGACGAAGATCTCGAGCGGCCGCTTCGCGGTGATGCGTGGGTCGAGCTGGCGCAGGCTGCCCGACGCCGCGTTGCGAGGGTTGACGAAGGTCTTCTCACCCGCTTTCTCCGCCCGGCGGTTGAACGCCTCGAAGCCGGCTTTCGGCATGAAGACCTCGCCGCGGATCTCGATGACGCGCGGATAACCGGAGCCGCGCAGGCGCAGGGGGACGCTGCGGATGGTGCGCACGTTGTGGGTGATGTCCTCGCCCGTGGTTCCGTCGCCGCGGGTGGCGGCCTGCACGAAGCGGCCGCCCTCGTAACGCATGCTGACGGCGACACCGTCCATTTTCGGCTCGGCGTGGTAGACGAGTTCTTCGCCCTGCTCCTCGTCCAGCTCGAGTCGGTCGATCACCCGCCGATGAAAGTCCCGCAGCTCCTCTTCCGAGAATGCGTTGGCAAGTGAGAGCATGGGCACGCCGTGCCGGACCTCGCCGAATTCGCTGACCGGTGTGGTTCCCACCCGCTGGGTCGGCGAGTCGGGGTCCTGCAGTGCCGGGTACTCCTCCTCCAGCGCTTCCAGCTCACGCATGAGCCGGTCGTACTCGGCATCGGGGACGGAGGGATCGTTGAGAACGTAGTAGCGGTAGTTGTGCTGGCGGATCTCCTCGCGGAGCTGCTCGACGCGTTTTCTCTTGGCGGCGGGAACGCTCACGGAGCGCCTTCAGCTCACGGCCAGACCGTGCTGGTACTGGATGATCTCCTCGCGCAGGAACCGCTCACGCTGAACGCTCATGGTGCTGCCGGCCTCGTCGAGGAGTTCCCCGTTCAGCGAGTCCGCCAGTGCGCGGGCGGTTTCCATCATCTCGTCGAAGGCCTCGGCACCGTCCTTCGGTCCGGGCAGCACCATGAACATGCTGACACCGGGCAGTTCCTGCTGGCGGATGTTCGCAAGATCGAAGGTGCCCGGCTCCACGAGGCTGGCCACGCTGAAGACGATGCTCTCGTCGTCGGTGCCCTCCACACGGTGGAAAATGCCGAACTTGCCGTGGCGCAGGCCGAGGCCGCGCAGGGCGAGTACGACCTGCTCGCCGTTGAAGTGATCGTCGCCGCGTGCCACCAGTCGCAGCGTGACGATCTTCTGCTCGATCTGCGGCTGTTCGGCCGTCTCGGCGTTCTCCTCGCTGTCGCCGACGAAGTCGCGGGTCTCGCCGACCGGGATATCGTCGTCGAAACCGTCATCGTACTCGTCATCGTCGCGGACGGTAGCGTCGGGCTCGTCCGCTTCCAGCTCCGGGAGTGAGGCCGTGTCGTCGTCGGCGCTGACGTCGTTCTCGTCGAACGCAGGCTCCAGCCTCACCTCCGGCTGGGACTCACGGCGCCGGGCCTGACGTCGGCTGTGCCAGTACACGAGGCCGACGACGGCGATACCGACCAGGAGAAGGATGACGCGTAATTCGTCCATGGCAACGACCAGCGACGCCGGATCAGCTCGCCGCCATTTTCACCGCCTCGTCGAGATCGACCGATACCAGGCGGGAGACGCCGGGCTCCTGCATGGTAACGCCGGTGAGCTGGCGCGCCATCTCCATGGTGACCTTGTTGTGCGTGATGAACACGAACTGCACCTGAGACGACATTTCCTTGACGATGTCGCAGAAGCGCCCGACGTTGGCGTCGTCCAGCGGCGCATCCACCTCATCGAGCATGCAGAACGGTGCCGGGTTCAGCTCGAATATGGCAAACACCAGCGCGACCGCGGTCAGCGCCTTCTCGCCGCCCGAGAGCAGGTGGATGGTGCTGTTGCGCTTGCCGGGCGGCCGCGCCATCACCGTCACGCCCGCGGAGAGGAGATCCTCGCCGGTGAGCTCCAGATAGGCGTGCCCGCCGGCGAAGAGCTTGGGGAACAGCCGCTTGAATCCGGCGTCCACCAGGTCGTAGGTCTCGCGGAAGCGCGTGCGCGTCTCCTTGTCGATCTTGCGAATCGCGCCCTCCAGCGTGGCCAGGGCCTCATGCAGGTCGGCCAGCTGGGCGTCGAGGTATTCCTTGCGCTGCGACTGCTCCTTGAATTCGTCGATAGCGGCGAGGTTGATGGGCCCGAGCCGCTCGATGCGGGCGCTGAGTTTGTGCAGGTTCTCTTCCCAGACCTCCGCCGAGGCATCTTCCTGCATCTCCGCGAGGACGGGCTCCAGTTCGAAGCCGGTCTCGGCGAACTGCTCGGCCACGCCTTCACGGCGCACCCGTATCTCCTGGGCCGCCATGCGCACCTGGTCGACGGCCTGGCGGGCCGAGTCCACCGCGGTCTCGTTAGACAGGCGCTGCTGATCGAGTTCGCGCAACTCCGCATCCACGGCTTCCACCGCGCGGCGCGCCTCGGCCAGGGTGCCCTCCACTTCCACGCGCTCGCGCAGCTGCACCTCCAGCGCCTCTTCCTGGCGCCGGATCGGCTCCTCGCCGGCGGCCAGCTGCTCCTTCAGCGCGGCCTCGCGCTGGTGGAACTGGCCGAGCTGGGACTTCATGCGCGCCAGGCTCTGACTGGCGGATTCCCGCGAGGAACGGCGTGATTCGTAGCGCAGCGCGATCGCCTGGGTCTCGGCCCGGTCCTGCTCGGCCTGCTGGCGCACCCGCGCGAGTTCGCCGCGAAGCTGCTCGCGCTGGGATTCGAGCTCCGAGCGCTGCTTGTCGATCGAGCCCACGTCCGCCCGCGACTGCTCCAGACGCTGGCGGCTCTCCTCGAGCCGCTGCCGGGTGGCCTCGAGCTCCCGGTCGATATCGGCGGTTTCGGTCCGGAACGACTCGATGCGTTCCTCGATCTGGGACAGCCGGTAACGAGCGCTCTCGAGCCGGGCCTGAGCGTCGGCCTGGCGGCGATGGCGGTCGGCAGCGGCCTGCTGTACGGATTCGCGCTGCTCCTCCAGGCTCTCCAGCCGGCGGCGCGTGTCGTGCAGGGTCTTCTCCAGGGTCTCCACCCGCACACGCTGCTCGCGCAACTCGTCCTTCAGCGTGCGCATCTCCTGCTCACGCTTCAGTATGCCGCCACGCGCATCCTTCTCCCGGTTGACCCGCAGCCAGTTGCGGCCGAGCCAGATGCCGTCCGCGGTGATGATGGATTCGTTGTCGTCCAGCCGGTCGCGCAGGGCGAGCGCCGCCGGCAGCGAATCCGCCGTGCGCACGTGCTGCAACTGATCGAGCACCGCCTGGGGCGCGCCGCTGACCCGGGCCGCGAGCCGGCCGTCCCCGGCCGACAGGGAACTCTCCCGCCCCTGTACGAGCGTCAGGGAGCCGTCGTTCAGTTCTTCCAGCGAACGGGTCGCGGCGACGAGGTCGTCCACGCAGACTGCCTGCAGGTAGGAGCCCAGCACGGTCTCCACCGCACGCTCCCAGCCGTCGTCGACCTTCAGCCGCTGCGCAAGCCGCGGCCGGTCCGCGAGCCCCGCGGATTCGAGCCAGCCGCCGACGGTGCCGTCCGCCTCGCCGAGCGCCGCCTTCTGCAGGGCCTCCAGCGACGTGTAGCGGCCGCTCGCCTTCTGCAGCTCGTCCTTGCGCGCCTCCAGGTGCCGGCCGATGCGCACCTCCTGCTCCCGCAGCGTGGCGATCTGCTGGCGCAATTCGTTCACCCTGGCGTCCGCTTGCTCGGCCGCCTGGCGCAGCGCGCTCTCCTCGCCGGTGAGGCCGGAGACGGCCTCCTTCTGCTCGTCCACGGAGAGGCCGCGGGAGTCGTCGCCGATCCGCTGGCGGCGCTGGGTCAGCTTCTCCATCTGACCCTCCAGCTGTTCGATCCTGGCGCGCTCGACCTCCCCGGACTGCTCCACGTCGCTCGCGCGGCGCACGAACTCGTCCCAGCGCGACTGCCACGCCGCCATGGCTTCCTCGGCCCGCTGCAGCGATTCGGCCGAGGCGGCCTCCCGCCCGCGGGCCTGCTCCAGGTCCGGAGTGAGCTCGTTCAGCGCGAGTTCCAGCTGGTCCAGCTCGTTGCGGTCCTGCTCGATGTGGTCCTCGATCTCGCGCGCCGCGGCCCGGGCCTGCGCGAGGTCCTGCTCCTGGCGCTGGCGCAGCTCCCGGCCGTGCTCGATGGACTGTTCCAGACGGGCGATCTCGGCGCCGATGCGGTAGTAGCGACCCTGGACCTCGTTGAAAGCCTCGCTGCGCTCGCCCTGGCTCACGCGGGCCTGCTCCATGGCCGCCTCGATGCGGCGCTGTTCGGCGACCGCCGCCTGCAGTGCGTTCTCCTTCTGCGCCTGGTGGCGCTCCTGCTCCGCAGCCCGGGTATCGAGGTCCCGCAGCTTCAGGGCCAGAAGCTCCGCACGGGTGCGGCGCTCTTCGGCCTTCAGGCGCTTGTAGCGTTCGGCGGTCTTGGCCTGGCGGTCGAGATGCTTCAGCTGCTTCTCGACTTCGTCCACCAGGTCGGCCAGACGCTCCAGGTTGTCCTTGGTGTGGCGGATCCGGTTCTCGGTCTCCCGGCGCCGGTCCTTGTATTTGGAGATGCCGGCCGCCTCTTCCAGGTAGACACGCAGCTCCTCCGGCTTGGCCTCGATCAGCCGCGAGATCATGCCCTGCTCGATGATCGAGTAGCTCCGCGGCCCCAGCCCGGTGCCGAGGAAGACGTGGGTAATGTCCTTGCGGCGGCAGCGCGTGCCGTTCAGGTAGTAGGTGGAGATGCCGTCACGGGAGACGGAGCGCTTGATGGAGATCTCCGCGTACTTGGCGTACTGACCGCCGATGGTGGCATCGGAATTGTCGAACAGGAGCTCGATCGTGGCCGCGCCCACCGGCTTGCGGGCGCTGGAGCCGTTGAAGATGACGTCCGTGATCGAGTCGCCGCGCAGGCGGCTCGCCGAACTCTCTCCCATCACCCAGCGCACCGCGTCGATCACGTTCGACTTGCCGCAACCGTTCGGGCCTACGACGCCGACGAGGTTGCTCGGAAACGAAATGGTGGTGGGATCAACGAAGGACTTGAAGCCGGATAGCTTGATTTTGCTCAGTCGCATCTCGTGATCTTACGGCATTAGCCCGCCAAAACGCGCTAGTGTAAAGTAAATTCCGGACGGTGACGATTGCGAGGAAAATCGCCGCCGACTGGCCACACGAGGAGCAGAAATCCCGATGAGCGAGATTCGTTCGCCGGCCGCCGTAGCGGGCCCGAGCAAGCAACTGGAGACGTTCGAGAATCCCAACCCCGGCCGGGATTATACCATCCGGATAACGGTGCCCGAGTTCACCTGTCTGTGTCCCAAGACGGGCCAGCCGGACTTCGCCACCCTGTACCTCGAGTACGTGCCCGACGCACGCTGCGTCGAGCTGAAGTCCCTGAAGCTCTACGTCTGGTCGTTCCGCGACGAGGGTGCCTTCCACGAGGCGGTGACTAACCGGATCCTGGAGGATCTGGTCGCCGCGATGGATCCCCGCTTCCTGCGGCTGACCGCCGATTTCAACGTGCGCGGCGGCGTGTATACCGAGGTGGTGGTCGAGCATCGCCGGGCCGACTGGGAGCCCGGAATTCCGGTGGTTCTGCCGCCTCCCGCCGGCGGCGACTGACCGCCGCGCGGCACCGTTCCCCGGGGCCGCGTTTCCACCCGAAAAAAAGCCGTAAATGTCGCTTTTCAGGGCGCGTATTGGATGTATAATCCCGCGCTTTTGACGCGCCTTTCCCGGAGGGAGATGATGCCTGCAAAGAAGAAGGCAACGAAGGCCAAGAGCCGCAAGAAGACCGCTTCCAAGTCGAAGGCCGCGACGCGCAAGAAGGCCACGGCGAAGAAGAAGGTCACCCGGAAAGCGCCGGCGAAGAAGGTCGCCAAAAAGAAGGCCGTGAAGAAGAAGGCGGCCGGCAAGAAAAAGGCTGCGAAGAAGGCACCGGCGAAGAAGAAGGTGGCGAAGAAGAAGGCCGCCACGAAGAAGGCCCCGAGCAAGAAGAAAGCCGCCGGCAAGAAGGCGGCCAAAAAGGCACCGGCGAAGAAAGCGGCCAGGAAGAAGGCCGCGAACAAGCGCACGCGCAGCCGCTCGGAGGTGCTGTCCGGTCCGCTGCACGGCCTGGAGCCGTACAAGCCGCGGCGGGGCGAGGAATACATGAGCGCCGACCAGCTGGAGCACTTCCGCCAGATCCTGAGCGCCTGGAAACGCGAACTCATGGAAGAGGTCGACCGGACCGTGCACCACATGCAGGACGAGGCGGCCAACTTCCCCGACCCCAGCGACCGGGCCACGCAGGAGTCCGAGTTCGGCCTGGAGCTGCGTACCCGGGACCGGGAACGCAAGCTTCTGCGCAAGATCGACGCGGCGCTGAACCGCATCGACGAGGGCACCTACGGCTACTGCGAGGAGACCGGCGAGGAGATCGGACTGAAGCGGCTCGAGGCGCGCCCGGTGGCCACGCTCTGCCTGGAGGCCCAGGAGCGCCGCGAGCTCGCCGAACGGCAGTTCCGCGACCGGGACGACCAGTACCGCTGAGTCCCGCGGCGCCGACGGCGGAGCCGAGTTGAACGCCGATGCCGCCCCGGCGCCCGGCGCGGGCCGCTTTGCCCCCTCGCCCACCGGCCCGCTCCATTTCGGTTCCCTGCTGGCCGCCGTCGCCAGCTATCTCGAGGCCCGCGTCCGGGGCGAGCGCTGGCTGCTCAGAATCGAGGACATTGACCCGCCGCGGGAAGAGGCCGGCGCGGCCGAGGCCATCATCCGCTGCCTCGAGGTCTATGGTTTCCAGTGGGACGGGCCGGTGCTGCGGCAGAGCCGCAA
Organism: Lentisalinibacter orientalis; assembly: GCF_040706535.1. Lineage (NCBI taxonomy): Bacteria > Pseudomonadati > Pseudomonadota > Gammaproteobacteria > Woeseiales > Woeseiaceae > Lentisalinibacter > Lentisalinibacter orientalis. The sequence goes on along the minus strand of NZ_JAPDRJ010000003.1, from coordinate 52,572 downwards.
CGAGGAGCGCCATCGGGCGGCTGTGGAACGCCTGCTCGCCGACGGCCTCGCCTACCCCTGCCGCTGCACGCGGCGCGTCCTCGCCCGCACGGCCCGCCAGGGTGCGATGGGACCGATCTACCCGGGCACCTGCCGGGACGGCAGCGGCCGCGGCGCACGGGCCATACGGGTGCGCACGACGGAGGAGCCCATAGCCGTGGTGGACCGTCTGCAGGGACCCATCGAACAGCGGCTGGAGAGCGAACTCGGGGACTTCGTGATCCGGCGCCGGGACGGTCTCATCGCCTACCAGCTGGCGGTGGTGATCGATGATGCGGTGGACGGGGTTACCGACGTGGTCCGCGGCATCGACCTCCTCGACTCGACACCGCGCCAGATCCACCTCCAGCGGCTCCTCGGGCTGCCCACGCCGAGCTATATGCACATCCCCGTCGCCGTGGGCGCCGACGGCGAGAAGCTCAGCAAACAGACGGCGGCACCGCCCATCGCCGTCGACACGGAGGCGGTGGCGCCCACGCTGTGCCGCGCGCTCGCCTGCCTGCGCCAGGTGCCGCCCGCGGGTCTGGCGGACACCTCGCCGGACGCCGTGTGGGAGTGGGCCCTTGCCAACTGGCGGCCCGCGAGACTGCGCTCGCTGGCGAGCGTGCCGGGTCTCTGAAGGGTCTTTCCGCTATGCAGCAAAATCGGCTATCTTACGGACATGAGTGAAACCCGAATCATCAAGAAGTATCCCAACCGCCGGCTCTACGACACCGAGGAGAGCCGCTATATCACGCTGGCCGATATCAAGCGGCTGGTGCTGGAGAAGGCGGATTTCACCGTCATCGACAAGAAATCCGGCGACGACATCACGCGGAGCATCCTGCTGCAGGTGATCAGCGAGCAGGAGGCCCAGGGCGAGCCGATCATGAGCCAGGACTTCCTGTCCCAGATCATCCGCGCCTATTCCAGCGCCATGCCCAATTTCGTCAGCACCTACCTGGAGCAGAGCCTGAAGCTGTTCCTGAACCAGCAGAAACAGGTGCGCAGCCAGGTCAAAAAGGTGGTCGGCGTCGACCCGGTGGCCGCCGTGGCGGGCGTCACGCAGCGGAATTACGCGCGCTGGAAGTCGGTGCAGGAGGAGATTTTCCGTACTCTCACAGGCACCCGGAAGGAAGACGAGAAGCAGGAGGACAAGCGGGACAACGAGCGCTGAATTTCTTGCCCGCGAGGGGTTGACACCGGCCTTCCGATAGCCTAATTTGTGCACTGCAGCAGGCTTCATGCTCCCCCGCTACCTGCTGCACATGCCTGAAGGAGTGCAACACTCCGATTGGCTGGCCCCTCGCGCTTGCGAGGGGCCTTTTTTATGCCCGGACGGCATGCCCGCGAGATGGCCATGGACAAGCTAGCACCCTTCCAGCCGCCCCGCTGGCTGAAGAATCGCCACGCCCAGACACTGTTCACCAGCTCACCGCTGTGCCGCCCCCCGGCCCCGCGCTGGCGCCACGAGACCGTGGAGCTGCCCGACGGCGACTTCGTCGAGGCCCACTGGCTGGACGACCCCGCCGTCGTCCGCCCGGCGGCGACCCTCGTGCTGTTGCACGGCCTGGAAGGCTCCAGCGAGGCCACCTACGCCCGCATGATGGCGCCGGCGGCCGCGGCGCGGGGTTGGCGGCTGGTGGTGCTGCACGCCCGGGACTGCGGGGAGCGGCGAAACCGCCTCCCCCGCCGCTATCACGCGGGCGAGACCGGCGATCTGCGCTATTTCATGGGCCGCCTCGCAGCGGCGCACCCGGAAGGGCCCTTCCTCGCGGCAGGCTACTCCCTCGGCGGTAACGTGCTGCTGAAGTATCTCGGCGAGGAAGGCGCCGACAGCCCGTTTGCGGCCGCGGCCGCAGTCTCAGTGCCGTTCGAGCTGCAGGATTCGGCCGAGTCGCTGAACCGGGGCTTCTCGCGCTTCTACCGCTGGTATCTCCTGCGCCGCATGAAGACCGCGATGAGACGGAAGTTCACGCCGGACACCGCGCCTTTCGACTGGCAGGCCGCGCTGCGCGCGCGGGATTTCGTCGCCTTCGACGATATCGTCACCGCGCCGCTGCACGGCTTCCGCGACGCGGCGCATTACTACGAGGAGTGCTCCTCCGGGCGATACCTCGCCGGCATACGGACGCCGACGCTGATCCTGAACGCCCGGGACGACCCGTTCATGAGCCCGGCCGTCATTCCCGACGCCGCATCACTGCCCGTCCCGGTCCGTCTGGAGATCACCGACGCCGGGGGCCACATCGGCTTCGTGCACGGGTCCGCGCCCTGGCGGCCGTCGTACTGGATGCCGGCGCGCCTGCTGGCCTGGTTCGACCAGGCACTGGCCGTGCGGGACGGCGCAGCCGCCCACGGCTGGTTCTCACACCGCGAGCCCGCCGCCAACGGGCGGACATGAAAAAGGCCGGCGGCGCTCACGCGCCCGCCGGCCTATTGCCTTCCGTTCGCCGCCGATCCGAAGCCGACGGCGGCGAACCGGGTCAGGCCGCGTCCGCTTCCTTCATGCTGAGGCGAATCCGTCCCTGGCGATCCACTTCCAGCACCTTCACGCGCACGATGTCGCCCTCGGAGAGTTTGTCGCTCACCTTCTCCACGCGTTCGTTGGATATCTGGGAGATGTGCACGAGGCCGTCCTTGCCCGGCAGGATGGTCACGAAGGCGCCGAAGTCCATCAGCCGCGCCACGCGGCCCTCGTAGGTGCGTCCCACCTCGACGTCGGCGGTGATCAGCTCGATGCGGCGCAGCGCTTCCTTGCCGGAAGCCCCGTCCACCGACGCGATCTTGACGGTGCCGTCGTTCTCGATGTCGATGGTGGCGCCGGTCTCTTCGGTGATGGCGCGGATGACGGCGCCGCCCTTGCCGATGACGTCGCGGATCTTATCGGGGTCGATCTTGAACGTCATGATGGTGGGCGCCCAGTCGGACATCTCCTCGCGGGGCTCGGCCAGCACCTTGTTCATCTCGCCCAGGATATGGAGGCGGGCTTCCTTGGCCTGCGCGAGGGCCTTCTCCATGATCTCGCGGGTGATGCCCTCGATCTTGATGTCCATCTGCAGCGCGGTGACGCCTTCGGCGGAGCCTGCCACCTTGAAGTCCATGTCGCCGAGATGGTCCTCGTCGCCGAGGATGTCGGTCAGGACCGCGAACTTGTCGCCGTCCTTCACCAGGCCCATCGCGACGCCGGCCACCGGCGCCTTCAGCGGCACGCCGGCGTCCATCAGGGCGAGGCTCGAGCCGCAGACCGACGCCATGGAACTGGAACCGTTGGACTCGGTGATCTCGGACACGACCCGGATCACGTAGGGGAACTCGTCCATATTCGGCATGACGGCCTGGATGCCGCGCCGGGCCAGCTTGCCGTGGCCGATCTCGCGGCGCTTCGGCCCGCCCATGAAGCCGGTCTCGCCCACGCAGTACGGCGGGAAGTTGTAATGGAGCATGAAGGGCTCCTTGTACTCGCCCTCCAGCGCGTCGATGATCTGCGCGTCACGGCCGGTGCCGAGCGTCGCAGTAACAATGGCCTGCGTCTCGCCGCGGGTGAACAGCGCCGAGCCGTGGGTGCGCGGCAGCGTGCCGACACGGACGCTGATCGGGCGCACCGTGCTGTGGTCACGGCCGTCGATACGCGGCTGACCGTCCAGCACCCGGCTGCGGACGATGGACTTCTCCAGCTTGCCGAGAGCGGCGGACACCTCGTCGGCGCCGTAAGACGGCTCCTCGCCGCCCGCCAGTTTCTCGAGGGCCTCGCTCTTCGCCTTGCCGACCGCCTCCTGGCGCTCCTGCTTGTCGCTGATCTGGTAGGCCTCGGTGAGCGCGCCGCGGGCGATCTCGGCCACCTTCTCATCGAGGGTGGCGTTCGTCTCCGGAGGCTGCCAGTCCCAGGCCGGCTTGCCCGCCTGGCGTGCGAGTTCCCCGATCACCTCGATGGCCGCCTGCATCTTCTCGTGGCCGAACATGACCGCGCCCAGCATGACGTCCTCGGGCAGGATGTTCGCCTCGGACTCCACCATCAGCACGGCGTCGCCGGTGCCCGCCACCACGAGGTCCAGCTGGGAATGCTCGAGCTGGCTGGCGGTCGGGTTCAGCAGATATTCCCCGTCCTTGTAGCCGACGCGGGCGGCGGCGATCGGGCCCTGGAACGGCATGCCCGAGAGCGCCAGCGCCGCCGAGGCACCGATCATGGCCGGGATGTCGGCGTCGATCTCGGGGTCCAGGGAGATCACCGTGGTGATCACCTGCACCTCGTTCATGAATCCTTTCGGGAACAGCGGCCGGATGGGCCGGTCGATCAGGCGCGACGTCAGCGTCTCCTTCTCGCTCGGCCGACCCTCGCGCTTGAAGAAGCCGCCGGGGATACGGCCCGCGGCGTAGGTCTTCTCCTGGTAGTTGACGGTCAGCGGGAAAAACGGGCGGCCCGGATCCGCTTCCTTCCGGCCGACGGCCGTCGCGAGAACGACGGTGTCTCCCATGCTCACCATGACGGCGCCGTCCGCCTGTCGGGCGACCTCGCCCGTCTCCAGCGTCACTTCATGATCGCCGTAATTGAAACTCTGCTTGATTACTGTCACGCCTGATCCTTCTCTCTGCTAATGCGAAAACTGGATGCAGATCCGGCGACCGCGGGGTCGACGCACCTGCATCCAGTCCATGTTCCGATTCTGCGCTGGGGTGTCGGTCAGCAATTGCCGATCAGCAATTGCCGATCAGCGGCGCAGGCCGAGCCGCTTGATCAGGTCCTGATAGCGGTCCTGATCCTTCTTCTTGAGGTAGTCCAGCAGCTTCCGACGCTTGTTGACCAGCATCAGGAGCCCCTTGCGGGAATGATGGTCGCGCTTGTGCTCGGAAAAGTGCTCGGTGAGATCGGTGATGCGTGCGGACAGCAGCGCGACCTGTACCTCCGGGGAGCCGGTGTCGGCGTCGCCGCGGCTATACTCCTTGACGATGCTGCTCTTGCGTTCGGTCGAAAGTGGCATTGTTCGAAAACTCCAGTCTCAGTGCTCTTTGCCCTTCTGTGCAGCCCGGCATTGTAACTCGGGTCCGGGCCCGCTAACAATCTAAATACAATCTAAATTTCCGCGCTTTTCCCGCCGTGCGTGAATACCCGCCGGGGCCGCACGGCGCCCGGGAACGGTATCTCGCCCACGCCGAGGAAACGTCCGGCACGGTCGTAGACCCGCAGATGGCCGTCCCGCGCCGAGTAGTCCGCCGGCACCTGCTGTCCCTGCAGGAAGCGCTCGGCTGCCCCGGGTTCGACTTCCGCAGCCGGCCAGTCGGCCAGCGCGGCGTCCACGGGCTGCAGGTAGCCGTCCAGCGACTCCGCGGAGGCGCCCTCCAGCGCATCCAGCGTCACCATCGCGGCGCCCGAGAACGGCCCGACGGCCACCCGGCGCAAACCGCGTGTGTAGGCCACCGTGCCTGCCGCCGCCGCGATGTCCTCCACCAGCGTGCGCACGTAGGTGCCTTTCGAGCAGCGCACCCGGAAGACGAGTTCATCGCTCTCCCGCGCGATCAGCTGCAGCGAGCGGATGCGCACGCGGCGCGGCGCCCGCTCCACTTCCCGGCCCTCGCGGGCCAGTTCGTACAGACGCCGTCCGTCCTTCTTCAACGCCGAATACATCGGCGGGACCTGCTCGATTTCGCCCGTAAAGCGGGCGAACAGCGCCTGCCAGTCCGCGCCGTCCAGGTCCGGCAGCTCCGCCGTCTCGATCACCCGGCCCTCCGAATCGCCCGTGTCGCGGCGCTCCCCCAGGCATGCCCGGACGAGATATTCCTTCTCGGCGTCCAGCAGCCAGGCGCTGACCTTGGTGGCCTCGCCGAAACACAGCGGCAGCAGACCCGTGGCCGCGGGATCCAGGCTGCCCGTATGGCCCGCCTTGCGCGCACGGAAAAAACCGCGCACCCGCTGCAGGGCCTGGTTCGAGCTCAGCCCCTCCGGCTTGTCCAGCAGGACGATGCCATGCACGTCACGGCGGGCCGGACGGCGCCGCTGGGCGAGGGCGCCCACCTCACTCCTCCGACTGCCGACCGCCGCCGGCGCGGTCGATGAGATTCGACAGCGCCAGCCCGCGCTCGGCGCTGTCGTCGTGTTCGAAGCGCAGCTCGGGCACATGGCGCACCGACAGCTCCTTGCCGAGACGGCTGCGCAGGAAGCCCGCGGCACGGCGCAGGCCGTCCGCGGCGGCGTCCACGTCCGCCGCCGGGTCCAGCACGCTGAACCAGACCCTGGCCACCGACAGGTCGCGCGACAGTTCCACGTCGCTCACCGAGACTTTCGCCAGCGCCGGATCCTTGCTCTCGAAACGCAGCAACTCGTTCAGCACGCGCATGATCTGACCGCCGAGCCTGCGGCTCCTGGGGTATTCACGTGGCATGGCGGCGCGGGCCGTCAGTCGAGCGAACGGGCCACCTCGACCCGCTCGTAGCACTCGATCTGGTCGCCGGCCTTGACGTCGTTGTAGTTGCGCACGCCGATGCCGCATTCCGTGCCGGCGCGCACCTCGTTGACGTCGTCCTTGTAACGGCGCAGCGATTCCAGCTCGCCCTCGTAGATGACCACGTTGTCACGCAGCACGCGGATGGGGTTCGAGCGCTTCACGAAGCCGTCCACGACCATGCAGCCGGCCACCTGACCGAACTTGGGCGAGCGGAACACTTCGCGCACCTCGGCGAGGCCCACGATCTGCTCGCGGATCTCCGGCGACAGCATGCCGGTGATGGCGGCCTTCACGTCGTCGATGGCCTCGTAGATGATGCTGTAGTAGCGCACATCCACGCCGGTCTCCTTGATCGCGCTGCGCGCTGCGCTGTCCGCGCGTACGTTGAAGCCGATCACGATGGCGTTCGAGGCCGAGGCGAGGTTGATGTCGGACTCGGTGATGCCGCCGACGCCGGAGGCGATCACGTCCACTTTCACCTCGTCGCCGGTGAGCTTCGTCAGCGCATCCCGCAGCGCCTCGGCACTGCCGTGCACGTCGGCCTTGATCAGCAGCTGCACGCTGGTCGTCTGCCCTTCGGACATCTGCGAGAAGACGTCTTCCAGCTTGGCCGCCTGCTGCTGGGCCAGCTTCACGTCGCGCGACTTGCTCTGGCGGAACTCCGCGACCTCGCGGGCCTTGCGGTCGTCCCTGACGACCAGCATCTCGTCGCCCGAATCCGGCGTGCCGGACAGGCCGAGCACCACCACCGGCGTCGAGGGGCCGGCGCTGTCCACCGGCTCCTGGTTCTCGTCGAACATGGCCCGCACGCGGCCGTACTCCTCGCCGGCGAGGATGGCGTCGCCCACCTTCAGCGTGCCGCTCTGCACCAGCACCGTGGCGACGGCACCGCGGCCCGTCTCCAGGCTGGATTCGACCACCACACCCTTCGCCGGGCCCTCGGCCACGGCCTTCAGGTCCATCAGTTCGGCCTGCAGGGAGAGCGCCTCGAGCAGCTCGTCCACGCCCTCGCCGGTGTGGGCGGAGACGTTGACGAACAGCGTGTCGCCGCCCCACTGCTCGGGGATCACCTCGTGCTGGGACAGCTCGTTGCGGACCCGGTCCGGATCCGCCTCTTCGCGGTCGATCTTGTTCACCGCCACCACAATAGGCACCCCGGCCGCCTTGGCGTGCTGTACGGCCTCGATGGTCTGCGGCATGACGCCGTCGTCCGCGGCGACCACGAGGATGACCACGTCCGTCACCTGAGCCCCGCGGGCCCGCATGGCCGTGAAGGCGGCGTGCCCCGGCGTATCCAGGAACGTCACGCTGCCCTTCTCGGTGGGCACCTGGTAGGCACCGATATGCTGGGTGATGCCGCCGGCCTCGCCTGCCGCCACCTTGGTGCGGCGGATGTAGTCCAGCAGCGAGGTCTTGCCGTGGTCGACGTGGCCCATGATGGTGACCACCGGCGAGCGCGAGACTTTCTCGCCCTCCACCTCGACGTCGGCGAGCACGTCCTCGTCGACGGAGCTTTCGGCCAGCGGCTTCGCCGTATGGCCCATCTCCTCGACGACGAGCACCGCAGTGTCCTGGTCGATGACCTGGTTGATGGTGACCATGGCGCCCATGCCCATGAGCACCTTGATGACCTCCGGAGCCTTGACCGCCATGCGCTGGGCCAGATCCGCGACCGTGATGGTCTCCGGGATCTCCACTTCGCGCACCACCGGGGCCGTGGGCCGCTCGAAGCCGTGCTGGGAATCCACGCTGACGGACACGGGGCGCCGGCGCTGGGGCCGCTTGCGCTTGCGCCGGCCGCTCTTGTCGCCGGCGACGTGCAGTTCCTTGCGGCCGTAGCGGGTGCTCTGGTCCTTCTTCGACTCCTTCTCCCGCCGTTCCTTGGCGGCCGTTTCCTTGCGCTCCTGTTCGGCGCGCTCGGCCGCCTGCAGCGCTGCGGCAGCCTCGTTCTCGGCCTTCTCGCGAGCCTCGCGTTCCTGCTCTTCCTTCTCCTGCTGCTCGGCACGGGCCGCCTCGGCCTCTTCCTTGCGGAGCTTCTCCTGGCGCTCGGCCTCGATGCGCTCCTGCTCCAGGCGTGCCGCCTCCTCGCGCTCCTGCTCCTCGCGGCGCTGGCGATCCAGCTCGTCCTGCTGCGCCTTGGCCTGCTGCTCCAGCACGTCGCGCTTCACGTAGGTACGCTTGCGGCGCACCTCCACGTTGACCGTGCGGGAACGGCCCTGGGCACCGGAGAGGCGCAGTTCCGACTGCGACTTGCGCTTCAGCGTAATCTTCTTCGGGCCGGCTCCGGCGCCTTCGTCACGCCCGTGGGAGCGGCGCAGGTGCGAGAGCAGCTCGAGCTTCGCATCCTCGCTGATCGTATCGTCCTGACCGCTGACCTTGATGCCCGCTTCGTCCAGCTGAGAGATCAGCTTGTCGACCGGCACCTTCAGTACCTCGGCGAACTGTGCGACAGTGACTTCAGCCATACCTAAAACTCCTGTTAATCAGGCCCGCTCCTGCTGCTGCTCTTCTTCCTGTTCGAACCAGTGCGCGCGCGCCGCCATGATCAGCGCAGCCGCCTGCTCCTGGTCCATGTCTTCCTGGATCTCCAGCAGATCGTCCACCGACTGCTCCGCCAGGTCTTCCCGCGTCACCACGCCCTCGCTGGCGAGCAGATAGGCGAGTTCGCGGGTCATGCCGTCGAGCGCCAGCAGATCCTCGGCGGGCTCCGCCTCGTCGATCTTCTCCTCGCTGGCGATCGCCTGGGTCAGCAGGACGTCGCGGGCGCGGTTGCGGAGCTCGTCAACGATGTCCTCGTCGAACTCCTCGATCTCGGCCAGCTCGGCCGCCGGCACGTAGGCCACTTCCTCCACGGTGGAGAAACCTTCCTGCACCAGGATCATGGCCACTTCCTCGTCGACGTCGAGGCTCTTCATGAACATCTCGGTGAGCTCGCGCATCTCCGATTCGCTCTTCTCCTCGGCGTCCGCGGCGGTCATGACGTTCAGCTCCCAGCCGGTCAGCTCGCTCGCCAGACGGATGTTCTGGCCGCCGCGGCCGATGGCCTGGGACAGCTTGTCCTCTTCCACCGCGATGTCCATGCTGTGAGCCTCCTCGTCCATGACGATGGAGACCACGTCCGCCGGCGACATGGCGTTGACGACGAACTGGGCCGGATTGTCGTCCCAGAGGATGATGTCGACACGCTCGCCCGCCAGCTCGTTGGAGACGGCCTGCACCCGGGAGCCGCGCATGCCGACGCAGGCACCCACCGGATCGATGCGCCGGTCGTTGCTCTTCACCGCGATCTTCGCCCGCAGGCCCGGATCACGGGCGGCGGCGACGATATCGATGAGGCCCTGCCCCACCTCGGGGACCTCCAGGCGGAACAGGTCGATCAGGAACTCGGGCGAGGTGCGGGTCATGAACAGCTGCGGGCCCCTCAGCTCCGAGCGGACCTCCACCAGGCGCGCCTTGATGCGGTCCTGGGGACGCACCGGCTCGCGCGGGATCATGTTCTCGCGCGGCACGAAACCCTCGGCATTGCCGCCCAGGTCGATGTAGACGCCATTGCGGTCGACGCGCTTCACGAGGCCGCTCAGCAGCTCGCCGACCCGGTCCTGGAATTCCTCGACCACCTGCTCGCGCTCGGCCTCGCGCACCTTCTGCACGATCACCTGCTTGGCGGTCTGGGCGGCGATGCGGCCGAACTCCACGGACTCCATCGGCACCTCGACGTAGCCGCCGGGCTCGGCGTCGGGGTCGATCTCGACGGCGTCGATCATCCTCAGCTCACGGTCCGGGAACTCGAGTTCGGTGGACTCGTCCTCGAATACCAGCCAGCGGCGGAAGGTATCGTAATCACCGGTCTGGCGGTCGATGGCCACGCGCACATCGATATCCTCGCCGTGGCGCTTGCGGGTGGCAGACGCCAGCGCCGCCTCGATCGCCTCGAAGATAATCTCCTTGTCCACGCCCTTCTCGTTCGAGACGGCGTCGACCACCATCAGAATTTCCTTGCTCATACCTGTCGTCTCTCCGCCCAGCCCGATATGGTGGCTAAAGCTCGGGAACCAACCTCGCCTTGTCGATATCGGCGATGCGCAGCCGATAGAGTTCGCCGTCCACACGCATCGCCACGTAACCGTCTTCCACGCCTTCCAGCGTGCCGCGGAATCGCCGCCGGCCGTCCAGCGGGACTCTGAGCTCGACCTTCGCCTCGCTGCCGATGAACCGCTCGAAGTGCTCGGGGCGCTTGAGCGGCCGGTCCAGACCGGGCGAGGACACTTCCAGCACGTACTCGCCGGGGATCGGGTCCTCCACGTCCAGCACGCCGCTCACCTGGTGGCTCACCCGCTCGCAATCCTCGAGGCTCACGCCTTCGGGCTTGTCGATGTAGAGCCGCAGCAGCCCCTTGCCGCCGATGCGGGCCTCCAGGTCCACGAGCTCGTAGCCCATGGTCGCCAGCGTCGGCTCCAGCAGCTGCCTGATCTCTTCCTCTGTCACTCTTCCTCTGTCACGGGCCCCGTCGGGGACCCCAACAAAAAATGGGCCCCAGGGCCCATTTCGTTCCTGCTCGTGCCCTGGCCTGCCGACCCTGGATCCGGCAGACCTATCCGGGCAAACAAAAAGCCCCGAGCGGGGCTTTTCGTCACCAAAAACCTTGGTAGCGGGGGCAGGATTCGAACCTGCGACCTTCGGGTTATGAGCCCGACGAGCTGCCAGACTGCTCCACCCCGCATCCGCAGGACCCGAATAGTACTAGAGAAGACGAGTTGGTTTCAACCGTCCCGGCAAGAACGGTCACGAATCCGCCCGATTCCGTCAGGCCATGACGCTCGCGCACAGGGCCAGCAGCGTGCCCGGGACCAGGCCGAGACCGAGAATGGCCAGCCCGTTCACGCTCAGCACCACCTGCATCTCGCGCGGCGCCGTCAGCGGCGCGCTGTCGTCCGGCGCGTCGAAATAAACGAACTTCAGCACCCGCAGGTAGTAGAACGCGCCGATGACCGAGAAGACCACCATCAGCAGGGCCAGCCAGGTGTAGATGACGCCCTCGGGCGCCAGCCGGCCCGCGTCCAGCACGGCGGAGATCACGTTCAGCTTGGCCCAGAAGCCCACCCAGGGCGGGATGCCGGCCATGCCGAACATGAAGCAGGCCATCATGGCGGCGAACCAGGGGCTGCGGCTGTTCAGCCCCTTGAAGTCGCTGATCTCCTCCGCCTCGAAACCCTGCCGCGAGAGCAGGATGACCATGCCGAAGGCGCCGGCGGCCATCAGGACGTAGGTGATGGTGTAGTACATGGCGGCCTGGTAGCCCGCCTGGGTGCCGGTGAAGATGCCGAGCAGGATGAAGCCGACGTGGCCGATGGTCGAGTACGCCAGCATGCGCTTGATATTGGACTGGGCGATGGCCACGACGTTGCCCAGGCCGAGAGAGAGCACGGCCAGGATCATGAGCATGCCCTGCCAGGCCCCGTGCAGCTCCGGCAGGCCGTCCACCAGTATGCGCATGGCGAGTGCGAACGCCGCGACCTTCGGCGCCGAGGCGATCAGCAGGGTCACGGGCGTGCGCGCGCCCTGGTAAACGTCGGGCAGCCACATGTGGAACGGCACGGCGCCGAACTTGAAAGCGATGCCGACCACCAGGAACGCCAGCCCGAACCAAAGCGCGATGTCGTCCGGCCCTGCGCTGCGGATGGCAAGCGACAGCGGGCCGAACTCGAGCACGCCGGTTACGCCGTAGATGTAGGAGATGCCGAACAGCAGCATGCCCGAGGCGATGGCGCCGAGGACGAAGTACTTCATGGCCGACTCGGCGGCCACGGCGGAGTCCCGGTCGAAGGCCACCAGCGCGTACAGGGCCAGGGACAGCATCTCGAGGCCCAGGTACATGGTCAGCAGGCTGTTGGCCGAGATCATCACGAGGACGCCCAGCAGCGCGAACAGCCCGAGGGTGTAGAACTCGCCCCGGGTGAGGCCGTTCACCGTCAGATACTGGCGGGAATAGATGAACACCAGCGCCATGAGGCCCACCGAGACGATCTTCAGGATCTGTCCCATCGGGTCGGCCACGTAGCTGCCCGAGAACGTGAGGGTGCGCAGGTCCGGCGCGGAGCCGAGGATGGCCGCGAGCGTCACCGCCAGCGCGCCCATCGCCAGCCACCAGGTCACGATGCGGCGATCGTCGCTCACGAACAGGTCGGCGATCAGCACCACGCAGATCAGCCCGAGCAGTACGATCTCGGGGAGCGCGGGACTGAAATCGGGAACGATGAAATCCATCTGTCAAACCTTGGGTTGAGTGTTCCGGTTTACCGCGCCGTTCACAGTTTCGACCGGCTCATCTGTTCGACCAGCTGGTCCACGCTCGCCGACATGAGATCCACCAGCGGCGCGGGCCAGACGCCCAGCAGCAGCACGGCGACGGCGAGCACGCCCAGCACCAGGAACTCCCGGCCGTTGAGGTCGGACAGGCCCGCGACCCGCTCGTTGGCCACGTCGCCGAAGACCACGCGCTTCACCATCCACAGGGTATAGGCCGCGCCCAGGACGAGGGTGGTACCGGCCAGCAGCGCGTACCAGAACGAGGCCCTGAAGCTCGACAGGATCACCATGAACTCGCCGACGAAGCCGGAGGTGCCGGGCAGCCCGGCGTTGGCCATGGCGAACAGGACCATGAACGCGGCGAATACCGGCATGGTGTTCACCACGCCGCCGTAGTCGGCGATGCGCCGGGTGTGCAGGCGGTCGTACATCACGCCCACGCACAGGAACAGGGCGCCGGAGACGAGGCCGTGGGAGACCATCTGCACCATGCCGCCGGTGAGGCCCAGCCCCGCCCCGCTGACCGAACCGGTGGACTGCTCGATGTCCCAGAGCACGAAGAAACCGAGAGTGACGAAACCCATGTGGGCGATGGAGGAATAGGCGATCAGCTTCTTCAGGTCCTGCTGCACGAGGGCGACGAAGCCGATGTAGACCACCGCGATCAGCGACAGCGCGATCATCAGCCAGTCCAGCGCCTGGCTGGCATCCGGCAGGATCGGCAGGGACAGGCGCACGAAGCCGTAGCCGCCCATCTTCAGCATGATCGCCGCCAGGATCACCGAGCCGCCGGTGGGCGCCTCCACGTGGGCGTCCGGCAGCCAGGTATGCACCGGCCACATCGGCACCTTCACGGCGAAGGCCAGCAGGAAGGCGAGGAAGATCAGGATCTGTGCCTCCATGCCGATGGGCATGGCGTGGAAATCCAGGATGCCGTAGCTGCCCGACTGCACGTACAGCCAGATCAGCGAGACCAGCATGAACACCGAGCCGAGGAAGGTGTAGAGGAAGAACTTGATGGTGGCGTAGATCCGCCGCTCGCCGCCCCAGACGCCGATGATCAGGAACATCGGCACCAGCATCGCCTCCCAGAAGACGTAGAACAGCATCGCGTCCAGGGCGCAGAACACGCCGACCATCAGCCCTTCGAGTATCAGGAAGGCGGCGAAATACTGGGCCGGGCGCTTCGTGATGCCACGCCAGCCGGCGATGATCACCAGCGGCGTGATGAACGTGGTGAGCAGGATCAGCGGCACCGACAGCCCGTCGACGCCGAGGTGGTAGAAGACGTTGAAGGTCTCGATCCAGGACACCCGCTCGACGAACTGCATGGCGGCGCTGGCCCGGTCGAAGCCGGTGAACAGCGGGATGCTGGCGGCGAGGGTCGCGAGCGAGGTCACCAGCGCCGTCAGACGCATGGCCGACGCCCGCGGCGAAGCCGCGTCGTCGCCGTCGCCGATGACGAGCGCCAGCACGCCGCCGGCGATCGGCAACCAGATGAGCAGACTCAGAAGATAATCGAAATCCATGGACAGACCCGTTCAGACTCCGGCGCTCAGCCGGCCCACAACAGCCAGCCGAGCAGCGCGGTGAGACCGATCACCATCGCGAACGCATAGTGGTAGAGATAGCCGGACTGCACCCGCCGCAGCGCCGCGGCGATGCGCCCGATGGCCCTGGCCGTGCCGTTGACCATCACGCCGTCGATGACCGCCTGGTCGCCCGCCTTCCACAGCACGGTGCCGATGCCGCGGCCGCCCGCCGCGAACACCCGCTGATAGAGCTCGTCGGCATAGTACTTGTTGACCAGCAGGCGGTAGACGAGCGACAGGCGCTCGCTCGCCTGTGCCGCGAGTTCCGGCCGGCGCAGCCAGACGTACCAGGCGACGCCGAGGCCGGCCAGCGCCAGATATACGGCAGGCCCGCCGAACGCGTGCAGGATGAAGCCGGCGGGCCCGTGGAACGTCTCGCCCACGGCCGCCAGCGCGCCGTGCTCGGGCGCTACCCGGATGGCGTCGCCGAAGAAGTCCCCGAACAGCAGCGGGCCAATGGTGAACCAGCCGACCAGCAGCGAGGGGATGGCCAGCAGCACCAGCGGCACGGTCACCACCGCCGGCGTCTCGTGCAGATGGGACCGGGTGGCGGCATCCATCCGCTCCTCGCCGTGAAACACGAGGAAGAACATGCGGAACGAGTACAACGCCGTGACGAAGACGCCGAGCAGCACGCTCCAGTAGGCGATGGCATGGGCCACGCTGCCCTGCTCCACCCACGCCGCGTGCACCGCCTCGATCAGGGCGTCCTTGGAGAAGAAGCCGGCCGTGCCCGGGAAACCTATCAGCGCCAGCGAGCCGATCAGCGCGGTCCAGTAGGTGACGGGCATGTACTTCCTGAGCCCGCCCATCCGGCGGATGTCCTGCTCGTGATGCATGGCGATGATCACCGAGCCAGCCGCCAGGAACAGCAGCGCTTTGAAGAAGGCGTGGGTCATCAGGTGGAAGATACCCGCCGCGTAGGCCGAGGCGCCGAGTGCCACGGTCATGTAGCCCAGCTGTGACAGGGTCGAATACGCCACGACCCGCTTGATGTCGTTCTGCACGATGCCGAGCAGGCCCATGAAGAAGGCCGTCACCGCGCCGATGATCAGCACGAAACCCAGTGCGGTGGCCGAGAGTTCGTACAGCGGCGACATCCGCGCCACCATGAAGATGCCCGCCGTGACCATGGTGGCCGCGTGGATCAGCGCGGAGATCGGCGTGGGGCCCTCCATGGAATCCGGCAGCCAGACGTGCAGGGGCGCCTGGGCCGATTTGCCCATGGCGCCGATGAACAGCAGGATGCAGATCACCGTCATGGCATTCCAGGGACTGCCGGCGAAGATCTCGATCTCCCGGCCGGCGATGCGCTCGGCCTGGGCGAAGGTCTCGGCGTAGTCCAGCGTGCCGGCGAACATCACCACGGCGGCAATGCCGAGGATGAAGCCGAAGTCGCCCACCCGGTTCACCAGGAACGCCTTCAGGTTGGCGACGATGGCCGTGGGCTTCTTGTACCAGAAGCCGATCAGCAGGTAGGACACCAGCCCCACGGCCTCCCAGCCGAAGAACAGCTGCAGGAAGTTGTTCGACATCACCAGCATCAGCATGGCGAAGGTGAACAGGGAGATGTAGCTGAAGAAGCGCTGGTAGCCCGGGTCGTCGTGCATGTAGCCGATGGTGTAGATGTGCACCATCAGCGAGACGAAGGTCACCACCACCATCATCAGCGCGCTCAGACGGTCGATAAGGAAGCCCACCTCCATGCGCAGCCCGTCGGTGACGGCCCAGGTGTAGACGGTGTAGTTCTGCACCTCGCCGCCGTCGAACACCAGGTCCTTCAGCACCAGCAGCGAGAGCACCGCGGAGAGACCCACCGCGAGGATGGTGATCCAGTGCGACCCGGCCCGGCCGATCTGCCGGCCGAACACGCCCGCAATGATGGCGGCGACGAGGGGCGCGAGGACGATGGTGAGATGCATCGCTTGCATGCGCTAGCCCCTCATCGCGTCCATGTTCTCGACGTCGATGCTGCGCCGGCTGCGGAACAGCACCACCAGGATGGCCAGCCCGATGGCCGCTTCGGCCGCCGCCACGGTCAGGATGAAGAACACGAATACCTGGCCGAGCTCGTTGCCCACGTAACGGGAGAAGGCCACGAAATTGAAGTTCACCGCCAGCAGCATGAGCTCGATGCACATCAACAGCAGGATGACGTTTTTGCGGTTGATGAAGATACCGGCGACCGCCAGCGAGAACAGGATTGCCGACAACGTGAGGTAGTGCTGCAGTCCGATGCCGCTCACTGGCGCTCCTCCGAGTCCATGCTGACCAGGCGCACCCGATCCTCGCGGCGGGCGCTCACCTGCCGGGAGATGTTCTGCACCTTCAGGCCCGGGCGCCGGCGCATGGTCAGCGTGATCGCCGCGACGATGGCCAGCAGCAGTATCACCGCGGCCAGCTCGAAGGCGTACACGTGCTCGGTGTAGAGCACCGAGCCCAGCGCCTTGGTATTGCTGTAGCCCTCCGGCAGGGGCGGCGCGTCCGCCATCGTCGTGAGCCCGTGGCTCTTCGCCCAGATGACCTGCACCAGCTCGACCACCATGATCACGGCGACCACGAGGCCCAGCGGCGCGTAGCGGGTGAGACCCTCGCGCACCGCCTCCACGTTGACGTCGAGCATCATGACGACGAACAGGAACAGCACCATGACCGCGCCGACGTAGACCAGCACCAGCACGATGGCCAGGAACTCCGCCTCGGCCAGCAGCCACAGCACCGCGCTGTTGAAGAACGCCAGCACGAGGAACATCACGGAATACACCGGATTCCGCGAGAAGATCACACCGAGTGCCGCACCGATCAGCACGGCGCTGAAGACGTAGAAGAGCAGCGTCTCAAACAAAATCCGGTCCCCAATGGCTCCGCTCCCGGGAGCCCCTCGTCAGTGGTCGATTGCGGCGCCCTGCCCTAGCGGTAGGGCGCGTCCGCGGCCTTGTCGGCGGCGATCATCGGTTCGTACTTCTCGCCGACGGCCAGCAGTTTCTCCTTGGTCATGATGTTCTCGCCCCGGTTCTCCATGTGGTACTCGTGGATCCGGGTCTCGACGACCGCATCCACCGGGCATGCCTCTTCGCAGAAGCCGCAGTAGATGCACTTGAACAGATCGATATCGTAACGGGTTGTGCGGCGCGTGCCGTCCGGCCCGACGTCGGACTCGATGGTAATGGCCAGCGCCGGGCAGACCGCCTCGCAGAGCTTGCAGGCGATGCAGCGCTCCTCCCCGTTCGGGTAGCGGCGCAGGGCGTGCAGACCACGGAAGCGCGGCGACTGCGGCGTCTTCTCCTCCGGGTACTGCAC
Organism: Lentisalinibacter orientalis; assembly: GCF_040706535.1. Taxonomy (NCBI): domain Bacteria; kingdom Pseudomonadati; phylum Pseudomonadota; class Gammaproteobacteria; order Woeseiales; family Woeseiaceae; genus Lentisalinibacter; species Lentisalinibacter orientalis. The sequence continues at coordinate 34,916 of NZ_JAPDRJ010000003.1, read as the reverse complement.
CGTCACCTTGGTGTGGAACAGATTCCGCCCGGTCAGCATCAGGCCGCGCCAGAGCTCGAGCAGCAGAAACGTCTTGAGGATATTCCTGACCATCCGCACTCTCCCCTACACGCCCGCCGCCAGCCGCGCCCAGGGGCCCACCTGCAGCCACGCGAGCAGGCCCTCGACGGCGATCCAGACGATCGTCACCGGGATGAACACCTTCCAGCCGAGCCGCATGATCTGGTCGTAGCGATAGCGCGGGAACGTGGCCCGCAGCCAGAGGAAACAAAACAGGAAGAATGCGGTCTTCAGCGCGAACCAGAAGAAGCCCGGCTGCACGATGAGGGCTGTCTCGCTGATGCCGGCGAACCCGATCAGACCCTCGAACGGCGACAGCCAGCCGCCCCAGAACAGCACCGCCGCCAGCGCCGAGATCAGCACCATGTTGGCGTACTCGGCCAGGAAGAACACCGCGAAGGCGATGCCGGAGTACTCCACGTGGAAGCCGGCGACGATCTCGGATTCTCCCTCGGCCACGTCGAACGGCGCCCGGTTGGTCTCGGCGACGCCGGAGATGAAATAGACCACAAACAGCGGCAGCAGCCACAGCCAGAACCAGTTGGTGATGCCGCCCTGCTGGGCGCGGATGATCTCGCCGAGATTCAGGCTGCCGGCCGCCATCAGCACGCCCACCAGCGCGAAACCCATGGCGATCTCGTAGGCGACGATCTGCGCGGCGGAGCGCATGGCGCCGAGGAAGGCGTACTTGGAGTTGGTGGCCCAGCCGGCCAGGATGACGCCGTAGACGCCCACCGAGGTGAGCGCGAGCACGTAGAGGAGGCCCGCGTCGATGTCGGCCAGGACGAAGTCCTCGCTGAGCGGGATCACGGCCCAGGTGGCCAGCGCCGGCGTGATGGACAGCAGCGGCGCGATCACGAACAGGAAGCGGCTGGAGTTGGTGGGTACCACGACCTCCTTCATCAGCAGCTTCAGCACGTCGGCGAACGGCTGCAGGAGGCCCCGGAAGCCCACTCGGTTCGGCCCGATGCGGTTCTGGATGGAGCCGATCACCTTGCGCTCGGCCAGCGTCAGGAAGGCCACGGTCAGGATCACGCACACCATCACGGCCACGATCTGGGTGGTGACGACCGTGACCATCTGCACCGTCTCCGGCAGCCGGCCCAGCAGCCCGAAACTGATGAGATTCAGGAACTCGTTCACCCTGCGGCCTCCAGCCGGTCGTCGTGCTCGCTGCGCTCGCGGCCCTCGCGACCGTCCACCGTCAGCTGCAGGGCGTGGGCGTGGCGAACCAGGGGATCCACCCGGTAGATGGGTACGTCGAGTATCGAGCCCTCGGGCTCGTCCGCCGCCTCGCACACGTGTTCGCCCGCGTAGGCGTTGTCCGGTACGGGTGTGCCGATCCTGCCGAGCGCCTCGTCCCGCACCTGTTCGGCGGAGACGTAATCGAAGCCGGGCACATCCAGCAGGTTGCCGATCACACGCAGTATCTTCCAGCCGGGGCGCGCCTCGCCCACCGGGCTGGCGACGCCCGCGAAGCTCTGCACCCGCCCCTCGCCGTTCACGAAGGTGCCGGCCGTCTCGAATGCGGTGCCGAGCGGCAGCATGACATCCGCGGCGGCCTCGACGCCGGGCGTGCGATAGGCGGTCAGCGCCACCACGAACTCACTGCCGGCGAAGGCCGGCCCCGCGTCGGCGGCGAAGTCTTCGTCCGGGTCGGCGCCCATCAGCAGCAACCCGCGCGGCGGCTCCGCGAGCAGGCTGGCGACGTCCCGGCCGGGCGTCTCCCGGCGGGCGCCGGCCGCGGCGCGATGGGGCAGCACACCGGCCAGGCAGGCCCCGGCCGAATCGGCGCCCTCGGAGACATAGCCGATAGCCGTGCCGGTCAGCTCCGCCAGCGCGGCGGCCAGCGCACGCAGATCGGCGTAGCGCGGGTGCCGCCCGGCGATCAGCCCGAGCAGTATCAGCCCGTCGTCGCCCTCCACGAGGCCGGCGGCGGCGCGGCGATGCTCGTCGTCGGGGGTAACACCCTCGGTCAGAGCGCGCACCGGAGCCGGCACCGCCGTATCCCGCAGTTCCGCGGCAGCGGCCGCGACGCCGGCCAGCCCGGCGAGCAGACCGCCCTCGGCGTAGGCCTCCACGCCGAAGAAATAGGGATAGCGCTCCGGGTTCACGAAAGAGACCTTCGCGCCGCCCACGGCCGCCTTGCGGACGCGATGGGCCAGCATGGGTACTTCCTTGCGCAGGTTCGAACCCACGACCAGCAGCGCGTCGAGATCCTCGAAGCCCTCCAGCGAGCGGCCGAGCGCGGGGAATACGGGGTCGGCGTCCTGGTCGCGGAAGTCGCGCCGGCGCAGGCGATGATCCACGTTCGCGGTGCCCAGGTGCTCGCCCAGGCGGGCCAGCAGGTGACACTCCTCGAGGGTCGCCGAAGGCGCCGTCAGCAAAGCGACGTCGGCCGGGTCCGCTGCGGCGATCTCGCGCAGGCGCTCGGCCGTCACCGACAGCGCGTCCTCCCAGGACACCGGCTCCCAGTGCCCGTCCCGCTTCACCATGGGCTCGCGCAGCCGGGCCTCGCTGTAGATGCCCTCGTAGCTGAATCGATCCCGATCGGCGATCCAGGTCTCGTTGATCGCCTCGTTGCGGCGGGGAACGATGCGCTTGACCGTGCCCCGGAGCACATGTGCATGGAGGTTGCTGCCCGCGCAGTCGTGCGGCGAGACCATCGGCCGCTGCACCATCTCCCAGGCGCGCGCGCTGTAGCGGTAGGGCTTGTTGTTCAGCGCGCCCACCGGGCAGACGTCGATGATGTTGCCGGAGAGTTCGTGATCGACGCTTTTCTCGATATAGGTGCCGATCTTCATGTGCTCGCCGCGGTCCGTGGTGCCCAGCTCCTGGATTCCGGCGATCTCCTGGCCGAAGCGCACGCAGCGGGTGCAGTGGATGCAGCGGGTCATGTCCGTGGACACCAGCGGCCCCAGGTCCTGATCCTTCACCACCCGCTTGCCTTCGGTGTAGCGGGAGACGTCGCGGCCGAAGCCCATGGCGAGGTCCTGCAGCTCGCACTCGCCGCCCTGGTCGCAGATGGGGCAGTCCAGCGGGTGGTTGATGAGCAGGAACTCCATGGTGGCCTTCTGCGCCGAGACCGCCCTGGCGGAACGGGTGAAGACCTTCATGCCTTCGTTGACCGGGGTGGCGCAGGCGGGCAGCGGCTTCGGCGCCTTCTCCACCTCCACCAGGCACATGCGGCAATTGGCCGCCACGGACAGCTTCTCGTGGTAGCAGAAACGCGGCACGTAGATGTTCGCCGCGTCCGTGACCTCGATCAGCATCTGGCCCTTGCGCGCCTGCAGGGGCTTGCCGTCGACTTCTATGTTGACCAGATCGTCGCTCATGATGCTCGCAGTGCGGTGCGGGTCACGCGGCCCGGCGGTCGTCGTCCTCGACGATGCTCCGGCCCTTGTGCTCGACCATGTATTCGAATTCGTGGCGGAAGTGTTTCAGGAAGCTCTGCACCGGCCACGCGGCGGCGTCGCCCAGCGCGCAGATGGTGTGGCCCTCGATCTTGTTGGCCACGTCGAGAAGCTTGTCCAGGTCGCCCGCCGTGGCCTTGCCCTCGAGCATGCGGGTCAGCATGCGATACAGCCAGCCCGTGCCCTCGCGGCAGGGCGTGCACTGGCCGCAGGACTCGGCCATGTAGAAGCGGGAGATGCGCCGCAGGACGCGCACCATGCAGGTGGTCTCGTCCATCACCATCACGGCGCCGGTGCCGAAGGACGAGCCCGCTTCCTTCAGCGAGTTGTAGTCCATGGTGCAGCCCATGATGATGTCGGCCGGCAGCACGGGTACCGAGGAGCCGCCCGGGATCACCGCCTTCAGCTTGCGCCCGCCCAGCATGCCGCCGCAGCGCTCCAGCAGGTCCGGGAACGGGATGCCCATGGGCAGTTCCAGGTTCTGGGGGCGCTCCACGTGCCCGGACACCGAGAAGATGGCCGTGCCGCCGGAGCCCTCCACGCCCAGGTCCGAGAACCACCTGGCGCCTTTGCGGATGATGGACGGCACGCTCGCGAGCGACTGGGTGTTGTTCACGGTGGTGGGCTTGCCGTAAACGCCGAAGTTCGCGGGGAACGGCGGCTTGAAACGCGGCTTGCCCTGCTTGCCTTCGAGGGATTCCAGCAGCGCCGTCTCCTCGCCGCAGATGTAGGCGCCGGCGCCGACGAAGGTGTAGAGATCGAAATCGATGCCGGAGCCGCGGATGTCCCTGCCGAGCAGCCCCGCCTCGTAGGCCTCGGCCAGCGCGGCCTCGAACCTCGGCACCGGCTCTTCCATGAACTCCCCGCGGATGTAGTTGTAACCCACCGTGGCGCCCATCGCGTAACCGGCGATGGCCATCCCCTCGACGAGGGAATGCGGGTTGTAGCGCAGGATCTCCCGGTCGTGGCAGGTGCCCGGCTCGCTCTCGTCGGAGTTGCAGACGATGTACTTCTGCACCGGCGCGCTGCGCGGCATGAAGCTCCACTTCAGGCCCGTCGGGAAGCCGGCACCGCCGCGGCCCTTCAGCCCCGACTCCTTGACCTCATCGATCACCGCCTCCGGCGTCATCTCGCCCTTCAGTATGCGCTCCCACGCCTCGTAGCCGCCCACCTTGCGGTAGGCCTCGAGGCTCCAGGGCTCGTCCTGCCCGAGCGTGGCGTAGCAGACCAGGTTCTCGTCGTTGCTCATCAGTCCAGTGCGTCCAGTATCTCGTCGATGCGCTCGGGGGTGAGATTCTCGTGGTAGACGTGGTCCACCATCATCATCGGCGCCCCGCAGCAGGCGGCGAGGCACTCCTCCTCGCGCTTCAGGTAGATGCGCCCGTCCGGCGTGCTCTCACCCAGGGAGACGCCGAGCTTCTTCTCGACGTGCTCCACCAGGTCTTCGGCGCCCCGCAGCATGCAGGAGACGTTGGTGCAGATGGAGACGCTGTGCCGGCCCACCGGCTTCGTCTCGAACATCGAGTAGAACGTGGCGACCTCGTACACCTGGATGGGCGGCAGCTGCAGGTAAGCCGCGACGGCGTCCATGATCTGCGGCGTGAGATAGCCGCCGTTCTCGTGCTGCACGGCATGCAGCGCACCGATCACCGCCGAGCGCTTGCGGTCCTCGGGGAAGCGCGCGGTCCACTTGTCGATCTCCTCGCGCACGTGGGTGCTGAGCTCCACCGCTGCCGTCTGCTCGCTCACCGGTCCACCTCCCCGAACACGATATCCTGGGTGCCGATCACCGCGACCACGTCCGCCAGCATGTGCCCCTGCACCATCTCGTTCATGGCGGCGAGATGGGCGAAGCCCGGCGCCCGTACCTTCAGCCGGTAGGGCTTGTTGGCCCCGTCCGATATCAGGTAGCAGCCGAACTCGCCCTTCGGCGCCTCGACGGCGGCATAGGCCTCGCCTTCCGGCACCACGTAGCCCTCGGTGAAGAGCTTGAAGTGGTGGATCAGCGATTCCATGTCGTCCTTCATCTCCACGCGGGTCGGCGGCGCGATCTTGCGGTCGTCCAGCATCACGGGGCCGGGGTTCTGCTCCAGCCAGTCGATGCACTGGCGGATGATCCGGTTGGACTGGCGCAGCTCCTCGATCCGCACCAGGTAGCGGTCGTAGCAATCGCCGTTGACGCCCACGGGGATCTCGAAGTCGAGCCGGTCGTAGACCTCGTAGGGCTGCTTCCTGCGGAGGTCCCACTCGATGCCCGAGCCGCGCAACATGGGGCCGCTGAAGCCGAGCTGCAGCGCCCGCTCCGGCGAGACCACGCCGATGTTCACCGTGCGCTGCTTCCAGATGCGGTTGTCGGTGAGCAGCGTCTCGTAGTCGTCCACGCAGGCCGGGAAGCGGTCGGTGAAGTCGCGGATGAAGTCGAGCAGCGAGCCTTCCCGCGCCCGGTTCATCTCGTCCACTTCCTTCTGGCTGTGCCACTTCGACGGCTGATATTTCGGCATCTCCTCCGGCAGGTCGCGGTAGACGCCGCCGGGGCGATAGTAGGTGGCGTGCATCCGCGTGCCAGACACCGCCTCGTAGCAGTCCATGAGGTCCTCGCGCTCACGGAAGCAGTACAGGAACACGGTCATGGCGCCGATATCCAGCCCGTGGGCGCCGAGCCACATCAGGTGGTTCAGGATGCGGGTGATCTCGTCGAACATCACCCGGATGTACTGGGCGCGCAGCGGCGGCGTGATGCCCAGCAGCTTCTCGATGGCCATCACGTAGCCGTGCTCGTTGCACATCATGGACACGTAGTCGAGCCGGTCCATGTAGCCGATGCTCTGGTTGTAGGGCTTCGACTCGGCCAGCTTCTCGGTGGCCCGGTGCAGGAGTCCCACGTGGGGGTCGGCCTTCTGGATCACCTCGCCGTCCATCTCCAGCACGAGACGCAGAACGCCGTGAGCCGCCGGATGCTGGGGCCCGAAATTCATGGTGAAGTTCTGGATCTCAGCCATCGCTCGAAGTGCCTCTCAATTGTTCTTCGTAGCGATGGTCGTCGCGGATCACCTTCGGCACCAGCGTGCGCGGCTCGATGGTGACCGGCTGATAGGCGACCCGTCGCTTGTCCGGGTCGTAGCGCACCTCCACGTTGCCGGACAACGGGAAGTCCTTGCGGAACGGATGGCCGATGAAGCCGTAGTCGGTGAGGATGCGGCGCAGGTCCGGGTGGCCGTCGAAGAGGATGCCGAACAGGTCGAAGACCTCGCGCTCGAACCAGTCGGCCGACGCCCAGATGTCCATGACCGACGGCAGGCGCGGCGGGTTGTCCGGGCCGCAGTAGACGCGCAGCCGGAGACGCCGGTTCTTCGCCACGGAGAGCAGATGGTAGACCACCGCGAAGCGCTGCGGGTCGAAGCTCTCGGCATCGTCGATGATGACCGGCTCCCGATCCACGCCCCGGGAGAAACCGGTGTCCGTGGCATCCAGCGTCTTCCACTCGGCATGCCCGTAATCCAGGTAGTCGACGCCGCAGACGTCCATCAGCATGTCGAAGGCGAAGTCGTCTTCGTCGCGCAGCGCCGTGGCCACCTCGAGCAGCCGGTCCTTCTCCACCTCGAAGGTGATCTCGCCGCAGGTGGACGGGACGCGGGCGACCGCTGCGCCGAAGCGCTCGTCGATGGCCGCAGCCAGAGCCTCTCTGCGTTCACTCATGCGGATGCCTCAACGCGCGATCGTGCTGGTGCGGCGGATCTTCTTCTGCAGCTGGATGATGCCGTAGAGAAGCGCCTCCGCGGTGGGCGGGCAGCCCGGCACGTAGACGTCCACGGGGACGATGCGGTCGCAGCCGCGCACGACCGAGTAGCTGTAGTGATAGTAGCCGCCGCCGTTCGCACAGGAACCCATGGAGATCACCCAGCGCGGCTCGGGCATCTGGTCGTAGACCTTGCGCAGCGCCGGCGCCATCTTGTTCACCAGCGTGCCGGCCACGATCATCACGTCGGACTGGCGCGGGCTGGGCCGGAAGATCACGCCGAAGCGGTCCAGATCGTAACGGGCGGCACCGGCGTGCATCATCTCGACGGCGCAGCAGGCCAGGCCGAAGGTCATCGGCCACATGGACCCGGTGCGCGCCCAGTTCACGACGTTATCCACCGCGGTGACGACGAAGCCCTTCTTCTGGATACTGCCTTCCGGCAGCGGCGTGCGGGCCTCGTCCAGGCCGAATTCCTGCCTGTCAGCCTCGCTCAGTCCCATTCCAGGGCCCCCTTCTTCCACTCGTAGATGAAGCCGACCACCAGGATGGCCAGGAACAGCGCCATGGCCAGCAGGCCGAAGCCGCCGACCGTATCCAGCGATACCGCCCAGGGGAAGAGAAACGCGATCTCCAGATCGAAGATGATGAACAGGATGGCCACCAGGTAGTAGCGCACGTCGAAACGCATGCGCGAATCCTCGAAGGCCTCGAAACCGCACTCGTAGGGTGCGAGCTTCTCCGGATCCTTGCTGCCGTGGCCGAAGACGAAGCCGAGGATCAGCAGCAACGCACCAACACCCGCCGACAGCGCCAGGAAGATCAGGATGGGCAAATAGTTTTCCAGCACGATAGGTGCAGCCTGAATCTCGACAGATGGAAACCTAAGGGCCGACAGCCCCAGTTGGCCCGCTATTGTATCAGCCTGGCAGCATGGTGTAACGCTCGCGCGACGCTACTTCGGCTTACACCGGACTTGTCCAGCAATCAAAAAAAAGAGCAAAAAAACGGCGGCCCCTGCCGGGACCGCCGCTCTTGTCGTGTGTGGTGCCGACGGCCGGACTCGAACCGGCACGGCTTGCGCCACTGCCCCCTCAAGACAGCGTGTCTACCAATTCCACCACGTCGGCATCGATCGAACGGATCTCCTTTACGGGCCGGTTACCGGTCCTGGCCGTCGCCGTCTTCCGCGGGCTGATCGACCGCCGGCAACTGATCTAGGTTCTGGTCCCCGCTATCCCCTGCGGAGTCCGGCAGTGGCAGCGGGTCCTCGATATTCTCGGCCGGCAGTGCCTGCGCCGGACCCTGCTCCGCCTGACCCGCCTCCTGCTCGAGCAGGCTCTCGCTGCCGCCCTGCTGACCGCTCAGGTAGGCGAGCGCCAGGCAGTTGGCGAAGAACAGGGTGGCGAGCACCGCGGTGGCGCGGGACAGGAAGCTGCCCGTGCCGCGGGCGCCGAACACCGTGCCGGAGGCGCCGGAACCGAAGGCCGCACCCGCATCTGCGCCCTTGCCTTTCTGCAGCAGGACCAGCGCGATGATGCCGATGGCCATGAAGACCAGCGCCACCGTCAGGATGACGTAAAGTGTGCTCATAGTGTGTCTCTTATCCTGCCGCGGCAGCCGCACGCCCGATGGCGAGGAACTCCGCGGCCTTCAGCGACGCGCCGCCGATCAGGCCGCCGTCGATGTCTTCCCGGGCGAACAGGCCCGGCGCATTGTCGCCCTTCACGCTCCCGCCGTACAGGATGCGCAGCCCGTCGGCCACCTTCGCGTCCCGGTCCCGCACCAGCCCGCGGATGAAGGTATGCACCTCCCCCGCCTGCTCCGGGCTGGCCGTGCGGCCCGTGCCGATGGCCCAGACGGGCTCGTAGGCCACCACCGCGTCGGCGAACGCCGCGATGCCGACCTCGTCGATCACGGCCAGCAGCTGGCGGCGGATCACGGCCTCGGTCTCGTCGGCTTCCCGTTGCTCCAGCGTCTCGCCGATGCAGAGGATGGGCACCAGGCCCTGCCTGTGCGCGGCGGCGAACTTGGCCGCCACCCGGTCGTCGGTCTCGCCGTACAGCGTGCGCCGCTCCGAATGGCCCACGATCGCGTAACGGCAACCGAGATCGGCCAGCATGGCGGCGGAGACTTCGCCGGTGTACGCACCAGACTCGTGCTCGGAGACGTCCTGGGCACCCAGCTCGACGCCGCTGCCGCCGAGCTGCTCGCCCACCGAGGCCAGATACGCCGACGGCGGGCACACCAGGAACTCCACGCCCGGCGCCTCGCCCACCCCCTCGAGGATGCCGTCGATCAACGCCCGGTTGTCCGCCAGGCTCCCGTGCATCTTCCAGTTGCCGGCGACCAGATATTGTCTCACAGTGCGTCTCCGCGCCCCATGGCCGGGGCCGTGAAAGGGCGCGAAGGATACCGGCCGCACCCGCGCAAATCAATGTCCGCAAAGGGTCGCAAGCCCGGCAAAGGCCCCCGCGGCAGCGCCCCTGCGCCGGGGGCCGCGGCCCGCCTCAGGCCGCGCTGCGCTCCACCACCGCGGCGATGCGAAGAGCAAGCTCCTCCACCTCGCCGGCGTCCTCGCCCTCCACCATCACGCGGATGACGGGCTCGGTGCCCGAGGGCCGCAGCACCACCCGGCCGCGGCCGCCCAGGAGCTCCTGCACCTCCGCGACGGCCTTCTGCACCGGGACCGAGCCGTCCAGATCGATGCGGCTCGCCACGCGGACGTTGACCATGTGCTGGGGCATCCGCGGCATGCCGGCGGTCAGCGCCTTCAGCGACTCGCCGCTGTCTTTCATGATGGCGAGCATCTGCAACGCGCTCACCAGCCCGTCGCCGGTGGTGGTTCGGTCCAGGCAGATGATGTGGCCGGAGGTCTCGCCGCCCAGGGTGCCGCCCGTCTCGCGCAGCAGCTGCATCACGTAGCGGTCGCCGACCTTGGCACGCCGGAAGTCGATGCCGGCCTCCCGCAGAGACAGCTCCAGGCCGAGATTGCTCATGACCGTGCCCACGACGGGCCCGCGCAGCTCGCCGGAACGCTGGCGCGCCAGCGCCACCACGTAGAGCAGCTGATCGCCGTCGATGATGTTGCCCTCGTGATCGACCATCACCACTCGGTCGCCGTCGCCGTCGAGCGCGATGCCCACGTCGGCACGCACCCCGGGCACGGTCAGCTGCAGGAGCTCCGGATGCAGCGAGCCGCAGCCGTCGTTGATGTTGCGGCCGTTCGGCGAGCAGCCGATGGGGATGACCTCGGCGCCCAGTGCACCCAGCACCCGCGGCGCCACCTTGTAGCCCGCACCGTTGGCGCCGTCGATCACCACCTTCAGGCCCCGCAGGCTCAGGTCGGGGGGCAGTGTGGACTGGCAGAACTCCATGTACTGGCGCCGCGCGCTGTCGATGCGCTGGGCCTGACCCAGGTGGGCGGAGTCCTTGGTGCGCGCCGGCTGCTCCAGCCCCTCCTCGATGGCGAGCTCGATCTGGTCGGAGAGCTTGCCGCCCTGGCGGTCGAAGAACTTGATGCCGTTGTCGTAATAGGGATTGTGGGAGGCGCTGATCACCACGCCGAGGTCCGCCTCGAACTTCTGGGTCAGGTGCGCGATGCCGGGTGTGGGCAGCGGCCCCAGCAGCAGCACGTCGGCGCCGGCGGCCACGAAGCCGGCCTCGAGCGCGGACTCGAACATGTAGCCCGAGACCCGCGTATCCTTGCCGATCAGCACCTTGCCGCCGTCGGGCACCAGCACCTCCGCGGCGGACGAGGCGAGCCGCATGGCGAATTCCGCCGTCATGGGGTGGTCGCCGACGCGCCCCCGGATGCCGTCGGTACCGAAATATCGTCTGCTCAAGTCCGTTCCCCTTGTTCCCTGGCCGCGGCAACAGCCGCCACTGCAGCGACTATCGCCAGCGCGTCCCGCGTCTCGGCCACGTCGTGAGCCCGTATGATATGGGCACCGCGCTCCGCCGCCAATGCCGCCAGCACCACGCTGCCGACCATGCGCTCCTCCACGGGACGCCCCGTGAGTGCCGCCAGCAGCGACTTTCTGGACAGCCCTGCGAGCACGGGGTAGCCCGTGCCACGCAGCGTCCCCAGGCCGGACAGCAGCGACAGGTTGTGCGCCACGGTCTTGCCGAAACCGAAGCCGGGGTCGATCACGATCCGCTCCCGGCCGATGCCGGCAGCTTCGCAGTCCGCTGCCCGCGAGACCAGGAACTCCGTCACTTCCGCCACGACGTCGTGGTAGCGGGGATCGGCCTGCATCGTGCGTGGCTCGCCCTGCATGTGCATAAGGCAGACCCCGGCGTCCAGGGCGGCCGCCGCCTCCAGCGCGCCCGGACGGCGCAGGGCACAGACGTCGTTGATCATCGAGGCGCCGGCGGCGACCGCCTCGCGCATGACCTCCGGCTTGGAGGTGTCCACCGAGACGGCCACGTCGAGTTCGCTGCGAATCGCCTCGATCACGGGCAGCACGCGGTCGAGTTCCTGCTGTACGGACACCGGCTCCGCGCCGGGCCGGGTGGACTCGCCGCCCACGTCCACGATGGCCGCGCCTGCATGGACCATCGCGCGCGCCTGTTCCAGCGCCGCGGCGCGCCCGGTGAAACGGCCGCCGTCGGAGAACGAGTCCGGGGTGACGTTCAGTACGCCCATCACGACCGGGCTCGAGAGATCGAGGACCGTCCGGCCCAGCTTCAGCGAGTCGCTCATGCGCCGATGCTCAATGTCCGATGCTCAGTGTGTCGATGCTCAGTGTCGATGATTCAGGACCGGCCGTTCCTGGCCAGGGGTCCCACCGCCCGGCGTTCGGGCCACCCAAACGAAACCGGCAGCCCTGGGGCTGCCGGTACGTGCGAATGGCGGGCTGCCGCTCAGTGCTGGCTTGCCGGACCGCCGATCTTGCCATCGCCTTCCTTCGCCGCCTTCCCGTCCTCGTCGCCCTGCAGACCCGGCGGCCGGCCGGTGTCGTCCCAGTCGACGGGCGGACGCGGCTCGCGGCCCTCCATGATGTCTCTGATCTGGCCCTCGTCGATGGTCTCGTACTTGATGAGTGCCTCGGCCATCAGGTGCAGCTGCTTCTCGTTGTCGATGAGGATCTGCTTCGCGCGCTGGTAGTTGGCGTCGATGATGGCGCGGATCTCCTCGTCGATGGCATGTGCCGTCTGGTCGGAGACGTTCTTGTGCTCGGTGACGGAGCGGCCGAGGAAGACTTCGCCCTCGTCCTCGCTGTAGGTCAGCGGGCCCAGCTTCTCGGACAGGCCCCACTTGGTGACCATGCTGCGCGCGATCTCGGTGGCCCGCTCGATGTCGTTTGACGCGCCGGTGGTCACCTTGTCCGCACCGAAGATCAGCTCCTCGGCGAGGCGGCCGCCGAACAGACTGGAGATCTGGCTCTGCAGCCGCTGCTTGGAGAAACTGTAGCGGTCCTGCTCCGGCAGGAACATGGTCACGCCGAGCGCCCGGCCGCGCGGGATGATGGTGACCTTGTAGACCGGGTCGTGATCCGGCACCCGCAGGCCCACGATGGCGTGGCCGGCCTCGTGATACGCGGTCAGCTTCTTCTCGTCCTCGCTCATGACCATGGAGCGGCGCTCGGCGCCCATCATGATCTTGTCCTTGGCCTTCTCGAACTCCTCCATGCCCACCACCCGGCGGTTGGCGCGGGCCGCGAACAGCGCGGCCTCGTTCACCAGGTTGGCGAGGTCGGCGCCGGAGAAGCCGGGGGTGCCGCGGGCGATGATGTTCGGCTGCACGTCGTCGCCGATGGGCACCTTGCGCATGTGCACCTTCAGGATCTGCTCGCGGCCGCGCACGTCCGGCAGCGGCACCACCACCTGGCGGTCGAAGCGGCCCGGGCGCAGCAGCGCGGGGTCGAGCACGTCCGGACGGTTGGTGGCCGCGATGACGATAATGCCCTCGTTGCCCTCGAAGCCGTCCATCTCGACCAGCAGCTGGTTCAGCGTCTGCTCGCGCTCGTCGTGGCCGCCGCCGAGGCCGGCACCGCGATGGCGGCCGACCGCGTCGATCTCGTCGATGAAGATGATGCAGGGCGCGTGCTTCTTGGCCTGCTCGAACATGTCACGCACGCGCGAGGCGCCGACGCCGACGAACATCTCCACGAAGTCGGAACCGGAGATGGTGAAGAACGGCACCTTGGCCTCGCCGGCGATGGCCCGTGCCAGCAACGTCTTGCCGGTGCCCGGCGAGCCCACCATGAGCACGCCCTTCGGGATCTTGCCGCCGAGGCGCTGGAACTTGCTCGGGTCCTTCAGAAAGTCGACGACCTCCACGACCTCTTCCTTGGCCTCCTCCACGCCCGCGACGTCGGCGAAGGTCACGCTGACCTGGTCCTCGCCGAGCAGCCGTGCCTTGCTCTTGCCGAAGGACATGGCGCCGCGGCCGGCCCCGCCGCCCTGCATCTGGCGCATGAAATAGACCCAGACGCCGATCAGCAGCAGGATGGGGAAGGAGTTGATGAACAACTGGGTCCAGAAGCCCTGGCCTTCCTGCTGCTTGGCGCGGAAGTCCACGTTGTTGTCCATGAGCTCGCCAATGAGGACGGTATTGTCGCTCTCGGGGCTGTAGGTCATGTAGCGCGCGTTGTCGTCACGGGTGAAGTGGATATTGCGGCCCTCGAAGACCACTTCTTCAACGTTGCCGCTGCGCACCTGCTCCAGGAAGTCCGAGTACGGCACCTCCTGGGACTGGGTGCCCACGGGACCGAAGCCCTGCGCCACGGACAGCAGGACGACGATGATGACGACAAAGACGATAATGTTCTTGGTGAGATCGTTCACTCCGGCCCCTCTTCCTTGGCCATGCTTAGACGCAGTCTAAACGTTAGACCGTACTACAGTTGATAGTTTCTCGCCAGCAGATAGACCTCGCGGCTGGCGGGCCGGGACGCCTTCGGCTTGACCACCCGGACCTGGCGGAAACGCTCCCGCGCGGCCCGTACGAAATCGTCGAATCCCTCGCCCTGGAACACCTTGCAGATGAAGGTGCCGCCGGGGCTCAGCGTGTCGCAGGCGAGTTCCAGAGCCAATTCAGCCAGATACATCGCCCGCGGTTGGTCAACGGATCGGTTTCCGGAGATGTTGGGGGCCATGTCGCTCAACACAAGGTCGGCACGCTCCCCGCCGAGTGCCGCCGTCAGCCGCTGTAGAACTTCTGACTCGGTAAAATCCCCCTGCAGGAACTGCACGCCGGGGATCTCGTCCATCGGCAGGATGTCGAGGGCCAGCACCCGGGTCTTCTCGCCCCACCGGCGCACCACGTACTGGCTCCAGGCGCCGGGTGCGGCCCCGAGGTCGATGACCAGGCCGGGGCGGCCCGGCAAGCGGGCCTTCTCCAGCAGCTCCTCCAGCTTGTACACGGCGCGGGAACGGTAACCCTCGTCGCGCGCGCGCTGGACGTAGGGATCGCGCTCCTGGCGCTGGCGCCAGCCGGCGGAACTGCCCTTCGGGTTGCTCATGGCCTGTTCATGACCGGCTCATGGACCGACCGCCGATGCCCGGCTGCTGGTAAACTGCGCAGCCATGGCACTCAGCGAGAAACAACGCAAGCATCTGCGCCGCCTCGGTCACGACCTCAAGCCGGTCATCCTGGTGGGCGACGCCGGCGCGTCCGAAGGCGTGATCCGCGAATGCGACCTCGCGCTGGAGCACCACGAGCTGGTGAAGGCGAAGGTGCACGGGGCCGACCGGGAAGTCCGCGACGCCGTCATCGACACGCTCGCCGAGGCCACCGGCGCCGAGGTGGTGCAGCGCATCGGGCACGTCGCCCTGCTCTACCGCCGCCACCCCGAGAAACCCCGCATCGTCGTCTGAGCCCGTCTGCGGGTGCCTGCGGACCGCCCCGTCAGACGTAGCGCACCTCCACGATCTCGTAGTGCTTGTCGCCGCCGGGGGCGGCCACGGTGACCTGCTCGCCCTCTTCCTTGCCGATCAGCGCACGGGCGATCGGCGAGGTCACCGAGATCAGGCCCGTCTTGATGTCCGCCTCGTCCTCGCCGACGATCCGGTAGGTGATCTCCTCGCCGCTCGCCTCCTCGATCAGCTGCACGGTGGCGCCGAACACCACCTTGCCGCCGTCGCCGAGTTGGGTGACGTCGATGATCTGGGCGTGGGAGAGCTTGCCCTCGATGTCCTTGATGCGGGCCTCGATGAAGCCCTGCTGCTCCTTGGCGGCGTGGTACTCGGCGTTCTCCTTGAGGTCGCCATGGGCGCGCGCCTCCGCGATGGCCTGGATGACGCGCGGCCGCTCCTGACTCTTGAGACGCTTCAGTTCCTCGCGGAGCTTCTCCGCGCCTCGCAATGTAATCGGTACTTTCGTCAAGCTGCCAACTCCTTGTGCAGATCCTGCAGTCGGTTGACCTCGTCATCGTCCAGATGCGCAAGGGCCTCGCACGTCGCCACGGCTGCCGCCAGCGTCGTGTAATAGGTCACCTTCTTGTGCACCGCCTCACCCCGGATGGAGTGCGAATCACGGATGGCCTGCTTGCCCTCCGTCGTGTTGACGATGAACGAGATTTCTCCGTTCTTGATAACGTCGACGATGTGCGGGCGCCCTTCCCTGACCTTGTTGATGCGCCGGCACGGCACACCGGCGGACTTGAGCGCTCTCGCGGTGCCGTCGGTGGCCACGATATCAAATCCTCTGGCCACTAGCAGCTCCGCCAGCGCGACGGCGCCGTCCTTGTCCCGGTCGCGCACCGACAGGAGCGCCGTGCCACGGCGCGGCAGGATCACGCCGGAGGCGAGCTGGGCCTTGGCGTAGGCCTCGCCGAAAGTGCGGCCGGTGCCCATCACCTCGCCGGTCGACTTCATCTCCGGGCCGAGGATGGGGTCGGCCTCCGGGAACTTGGCGAACGGGAACACGGATTCCTTCACCGAATAGAAGTGCGGCGTGACCTGCCCGGTGTAGCCCTGCACCGCCAGGGACTCGCCCACCATCACCCGCGCCGCCACCTTGGCCAGCGGGATCCCGGTGGCCTTCGACACGAACGGCACCGTGCGCGAGGCACGCGGGTTGACCTCCAGCAGATAGACGATGCCGTTCTGGATCGCGAACTGGGTGTTCATGAGGCCCACCACGCTCAGGCCGTGGGCGAGCTTCACCACCTGCTCGCGAATCTCGGCCTGGAGCTCCTCGTTCAGACTGAACGGCGGCAGCGAGCAGCCGGAATCGCCCGAATGCACGCCCGCCTGCTCCACGTGCTCCATGATGCCGCCGATGAGCACGTCCTCGCCGTCGCAGATGGCGTCCACGTCCACCTCGGTGGCCAGGTCGAGGAAGCGATCCAGCAGCACGGGGCTCTTGTTCGACACGCTCACCGCGGCCTCCATGTAGGCCACCAGGTCCTCCTCGCTGTAGACGATCTCCATGGCCCGGCCGCCGAGCACGTAGGAGGGGCGCACCACCAGCGGATAGCCCACCTCGGCGGCCAGCCCCGGAGCGGAGGCCTCGTCCCGGGCCGTACGGTTCGGCGGCTGGCGCAGACCGAGACCGTTGATCAGCGACTGGAAGCGCTCCCGGTCCTCGGCCAGGTCGATCGAGTCCGGCGACGTGCCGATGATGGGCGCCCCTGCCGCCTCCAGGTCCCGGGCGAGCTTCAGCGGCGTCTGCCCGCCGTACTGGACGATGACGCCCTCAGGCCGCTCGACATCGATGATCGCCAGCACGTCTTCGAGCGTCAGCGACTCGAAATACAGCCGGTCGGAGGTGTCGTAGTCGGTGGAGACCGTCTCCGGGTTGCAGTTCACCATGATGGTCTCGAAGCCCGACTCCCGCAGGGCCAGAGCCGCGTGCACGCAGCAATAGTCGAACTCGATGCCCTGGCCGATGCGGTTGGGGCCGCCACCGAGAATCATGATTTTGCGCCGGTCGGTAGGCTCCGACTCGCACTCCTCCTCGTAGGTGGAATACATGTAGGCGGTGTCGGTGGCGAACTCGGCGGCGCAGGTGTCCACCCGCTTGAATACCGGGACCACGCCGTGCTCTTGCCGCGCCGCGCGGAGCTCCGATTCCTCCGCACCGATCAGCCCGGCCAGCCGGGAATCCGAGAAGCCCTTGCGCTTCAGCTCCCGCAGCCGCGCGGCCGTCAGGATCTCGCGGCCCTCGCTGCGCACGCTCTCCTCCTCGCGCACCAGGTCACGGAGCTGAGCCAGGAACCAGGGATCGATGCGGGTGATGCGCGCCACCTCGTCCAGCTTCATGCCGTGGCGGAAAGCGTCGGCGACATACAGAATTCGCTCGCCGCCGGCGGCCCTGAGCTCGTGGCGCAGCCGCTCCATGTCCTCCTCGGCCGGCTGCGCCGGAATTCGCTCCACCAGGCCGTCGATGTTCGTCTCCAGCCCTCTGAGCGCCTTCTGCAGCGACTCCTGGAAGGTGCGGCCGATGGACATCACCTCGCCCACCGACTTCATCTGGGTGGTCAGCCGGTCGTTGCTGCCCACGAACTTCTCGAAGGTGAAGCGCGGGATCTTGGTGACCACGTAGTCGATGGTGGGCTCGAACGAGGCCGGCGTGGCGCCGCCGGTGATCTCGTTCCTGAGTTCGTCCAGGGTGTAGCCGACGGCGAGCTTCGCCGCCACCTTGGCGATGGGGAAACCCGTCGCCTTGGAGGCCAGCGCCGAGGAACGCGACACCCGGGGATTCATCTCGATCACCAGCAACCGGCCGTTCTCCGGGTTCACCGCGAACTGCACGTTGGAGCCGCCGGTCTCCACCCCGATCTTGCGCAGCACGGCGATGGAGGCGTCGCGCATGCGCTGATATTCCTTGTCGGTCAGGGTCTGCGCCGGGGCCACCGTGATGGAGTCGCCGGTGTGCACACCCATGGGGTCGAAGTTCTCGATGGAGCAGATGATGATGCAGTTGTCGTTGCGGTCGCGCACCACCTCCATCTCGTATTCCTTCCAGCCGAGCACGGACTCCTCGAGCAGCACCTCGTTGGTGGGCGAGAGGTCGAGGCCGTTGGCCACGATGCGCTCGAACTCCTCCTTGTTGTAGGCGATGCCGCCGCCGCTGCCGCCCAGGGTGAAGGAGGGCCGGATGATGGTCGGGAAGCCGATCTCGGCCTGCACCTCGATGGCCTCCTCGAGCGTATGGGCGATGATCGAGCGGGGCGACTCCAGTCCGATCTCGGTCATCGCCTCGCGGAACTGCTCCCGGTCCTCGGCCATGTCGATGGCATCCCGGGACGCGGCGATGAGCTCCACGCCGTGCTGCTCCAGCACGCCTTCCCGCACCAGGTCGAGAGCGCAGTTCAGCGCCGTCTGGCCGCCCATGGTGGGCAGCAGCGCATCGGGCTTCTCGCGCTCGATCACCTTGGCCACCGCGCGCCAGTGCACCGGCTCGATGTAGACGGCGTCCGCCGTCTCCGGATCGGTCATGATCGTGGCCGGGTTGGAGTTCACCAGGATCACCCGGTAGCCCTCCTCCCTGAGCGCCTTGCAGGCCTGTGCGCCGGAGTAGTCGAACTCGCAGGCCTGGCCGATCACGATCGGCCCGGCACCGATGATCAGGATGCTCTCGATGTCGTCGCGTCTTGGCATGGCGGCTCCTGACCGGCGCCGCCCGATCGGCGCCAGATCACTTTAAGAATCAACCCTAAGCTACTGTTATCTAAGGACCGACGCGGAGGCTTCCACCTCTCGACGCTGGGCTCTCGTGGCTTCGATCAGCTCCACGAAGTGCTCGAAGAGCGTATCGATGTCATGCGGCCCCGGACTCGCCTCCGGATGCCCCTGGAAACTGAACGCGGGCCGGTCCACCAGTTCGATGCCCTGCAGCGAGCCGTCGAACAGCGACCGGTGGGTGGTGCGGACGTTGTCCGGCAGGCTGTCCTCCGCCACCGCGAAGCCGTGGTTCTGGCTGGTGATGAAGACCCGCCCGGTGGCCAGTTCCTGCACCGGGTGGTTGGCGCCGTGGTGGCCGAATTTCATCTTCTCGGTCTTCGCGCCGGCGGCCAGGCCGAGGATCTGGTGGCCGAGGCAGATGCCGAACAGCGGCAGGCCCTCGTCGAGCAGCCGCCGGGTGGCCTCGATGGCGTAGTCGCAGGGCTCCGGGTCGCCCGGGCCGTTGGACAGGAACACACCGTCGGGCGCGAGCGCCAGCACCTCCTCGACAGGGGTCGTGGCCGGCACCACGGTGATGCGGCAGTCGTGCTCGGCCAGCCGCCGCAGGATGTTGCGCTTGATGCCGAAGTCGTAGGCCACCACGTGATTGGGCGCGATGCGGCGGGTCACCACCGGGTCGCGGTCGGGCCAGATGCTGCCCTGGGCCCACTGGTAGGCGCTGTCGGTGGTGACGAACTTCGCCAGATCCATGCCGGCGATGCCGGGGAATTTCCGCGCATCGCGCAGGGCCGTCTCGGCCATGTCCTCGCCGGTCATGATGCAGCCGGCCAGCGCGCCCTTCTCACGGAGCAGGCGGGTGAGCCGGCGGGTGTCGATGTCGGCGATGGCCACCACGTTGCCCCGGCGCAGGAACTCGCCGAGGGACTGCTCCGAGCGGTAGTTGCTGGCGACCATGGAGCGGTCGCGGATGACGAGACCCGCGGCGAACACCTTGCGCGACTCCAGGTCGTCGCTGTTGCAGCCGGTGTTGCCGATGTGGGGATAGGTCAGCGTGACGATCTGGCGGCAATAGGACGGATCCGTGAGGATCTCCTGGTACCCGGTCATCGCGGTGTTGAAGACCACCTCGCCGATGGTCCGGCCCTCGGCCCCGACGGAGATGCCGTGAAAAACCGAGCCGTCTTCCAGTGCCAGTACCGCAGGTGTCATCGTATGGCGGCCCCTCTTGCGAATCTATCGCGTCTATCGCGGTTTGCAGATGTGCAAAAGCGGAAGGAATCCCCCCTGGTACGCAACTGGGATGCCCTTCCGCCCGGGCCGCCACACTCTAGGGCGACCCGCCATAGTGTAATGCAGGCCTGCGGGTGACGCCAGATCGCATCCGGCGCCGCGGGGTTCAGCGGATGCCGAGCACGTCGGCCATGGCGTACAGGCCGGGCGCGCGCCCGGCGAGCCAGCGCGCCGCCGCCAGCGCGCCGGAAGCGAAGGCCGCCCGGTCCTGGGCCTGGTGCACGAGACTCAGGCGGTCGTAGTCGCCGCCGAACATCACCGTGTGTTCGCCCACGATGGCCCCGGCGCGGATCACGGAGAAGCCGATGGCGCCCCGTTCCCGGGGACCGCTCTCGCCCTGGCGGGCGTACACGGCCCGGTCCGCCAGAGTCTCGCCCCGGGCCGCCGCCAGCGTCTCGCCCAGCATCAGGGCCGTGCCCGAGGGTGCGTCCCGCTTCGCCCGGTGATGTGCCTCGGTGATCTCGGCGTCGTAGTCCGCGCCCAGCCGGGACGCGGCCTCGC
The DNA here is from genome assembly GCF_040706535.1 of Lentisalinibacter orientalis. Lineage (NCBI taxonomy): Bacteria > Pseudomonadati > Pseudomonadota > Gammaproteobacteria > Woeseiales > Woeseiaceae > Lentisalinibacter > Lentisalinibacter orientalis. Next base: position 14,339 of record NZ_JAPDRJ010000003.1, on the reverse strand, counting down.
GCACGAGGAAGTTCAGCAGCTGCACGCCGACGCTCATATTGCGGTCGTAGACCACGGGCACGGTGGCGGCGACGGCACCCATGCGCTCGAGTTCCGCCTGTGCCACCCCGGTGACGCCGCAGACCAGCGGCACCCGGTTGCGCTCGACCGCCTCCAGCACCGCCGCCGTGGCCACCGGCAGCGAGAAATCCACCACCACGTCGGCGCCGCCCAGCACCTGGTCCAGGTCCGCGGAGGTCACCGCCGCGGTGTCCGGCGCGCCCGGATGCCAGCTGGCGACGGGCTCCCCCGATCGGGCATCGCCCTCGCGCACCCACGCTGCGGCCAGCTCCAGATCCGGCTCCCGGGCCACGATATCGATGACGGCGCGGCCCATGCGGCCGGCCGCCCCCAGTACGGCGATGCGGGTGGTATCGATGACGCTGCCTCCTCCGGTAGCCCTGGTGGCCTGGTGGACCTGGTGGCCCTGGTGACCTTGGGCGAACAGCTTACCCCGCGGCCCGGCGGGCTGTCAGCAAACCCCGGGCGCCGCTCAGGTGATGCGCTCGAAGAAGCGCTTGACGGTGTCTTTCCAGTTGCCCGAGTGGGGGTTGTGGGTCTCGCCGCCTGCCTCCACCGAGGACTCGAACTCGCGCAGGAGACGTTCCTGCTCCGCGGTGAGGTTCACCGGCGTCTCGACGACCGCGCGGCAGAACAGATCGCCGTGGCGCGGGCTGCGCACCGTGATGACGCCCTTGCCGCGCAGCCGGAAGACCTTGCCGGACTGGGTGCCGGCCGGGATCTTCAGCGACACCTGGCCGTTCAGCGTGGGCAGGTCCACGGAGCCGCCCAGCGCCGCCGTGGCGAAGCTGATGGGCACGTCGCAGTGCAGATCCGCGCCGTCGCGCTGGAACAGCTTGTGGGGCTTGATGTGGATCTCCACGTAGAGATCGCCCGGCGGGCCGCCGTTGCGCCCGGCCTCGCCCTCGCCGGAGAGGCGGATGCGGTCGCCCTCGTCGACGCCGGGCGGGATCTTCACGGAGAGGCTGCGCTCGGTCATGACCCGGCCGCGCCCCTGACAGTCCTCGCAGGGATCGGTGATCCGGGTCCCCTCGCCGCGGCAGGACGGACAGGTCTGCTGCACCGAGAAGAAGCCCTGCTGCATGCGCACCTGGCCCACGCCGCCGCAGGTATCGCAGGTCTCCGGCGTCGAGCCGGGGGCCGAGCCGTTGCCGTCGCAGGTCTCGCAGCCGGTCAGCGAGGCCACGTCGATCTCCACCGTGTCGCCGGCCACGGCGCGCTCGAGCTCGAGCTCCAGGTCGTAGCGCAGGTCCGCGCCGCGGAACACCTGGCTGCGCCCGCCGCGGCGGCCGCCGCCGAAGATGTCGCCGAAGACGTCGCCGAAGATATCGCCGAAGGCGTCCGCCGGGTTGAAGCCGCCGCCGCCCATGCCACCGGCACCGCTGACGCCGGCGTGACCGAACTGGTCGTAGGCCGACTTCTTGCGCGGATCCGACAGGATCTCGTAGGCCTCCTTGGCCTCCTTGAACTTGATCTCGGCGTCCGCGTCGTCCCTGTTGCGGTCGGGGTGGTACTTCATCGCCAGACGCCGGTAGGCCTTCTTGATCTCGATCGCCGAGGCGTCGCGGCCGACGTTCAGTACCTCGTAGTAGTCACGTTTCGACATGCGCAGGTCCGTCACGGACGCGGCTCCCGGCCGACAGCCGGGAGCCGGGAGCCACGTTTCAGTTCACTCATCCCCGTGCCCGCCGCGCGGGCGGGCACCCCAATCGTCAGCTGCCGGTCAGGCCGACTTCTTGTTCTTGTCGTCGTCGTCCACTTCCTCGAACTCGGCGTCGACCACGTCGTCGGAGCCGGCCGACTCGCCGCCCTGGCCACCCTGGCCTTCGGCGCCGCCTTCCTCGCCGCCCTGAGCCTGCTCGTAGGCGCGCTGGGCGACGGCGGCGGAGGCCTCGGCCAGTGCCTTGGAGCGCGCCTCGATGGCGTCCTTGTCGTCGCCCTCCAGCGCCTTCTTCAGGTCGCTGATGGCGGACTCCACGTTGTGGCGCTCCTCGCCGCTGGCCTTCTCGCCCAGGTCGTCCAGCGCCTTCTCGGCGCCGTGGATCAGGGCGTCGGCCTGGTTGCGCACGTCGACGAGCTCGCGGAACTTCCGGTCCTCCTCGGCGTGGGCCTCGGCCTCCTGGACCATGCGGTCGATCTCGTCGTCGGAGAGGCCGCTGGAGGCCTTGATGACGATGTTCTGGCTCTTGCCGGTGGCCTTGTCCTTGGCCGAGACGTTCAGGATGCCGTTGGCGTCGATGTCGAAGGTGACCTCGATCTGCGGCATGCCGCGCGGCGCCGGCGGAATGTCCGCCAGGTCGAAGCGGCCGAGCGACTTGTTGTCGGCCGCCCGCTCGCGCTCGCCCTGCAGCACGTGGATGGTCACGGCGGTCTGGTTATCGTCCGCCGTGGAGAACGTCTGCTGGGCGTTCGCCGGGATGGTCGTGTTCTTCTCGATCAGCTTCGTCATGACGCCGCCGAGAGTCTCGATGCCGAGCGACAGCGGGGTCACGTCGAGCAGCAGCACGTCCTTGACGTCGCCCGAGAGCACGCCGCCCTGGATGGCCGCACCGAGTGCCACGGCCTCGTCCGGGTTCACGTCCTTGCGCGGCTCCTTGCCGAAGAAGTTCTTCACCTCTTCCTGCACCTTGGGCATGCGCGTCTGGCCGCCCACCAGGATCACGTCGTCGATCTCGGAGACCTTCAGGCCCGCGTCGGCCAGCGCCGTCTTGCACGGCCCGATGGTGCGGGTGATCAGCTCCTCCACCAGCGACTCGAGCTTGGCCCGGGTCAGCTTGATGTTGAGGTGCTTCGGCCCGCTGGCATCCGCCGTGATGTACGGCAGGTTCACCTCGGTCTGCTGTCCCGCGGACAGCTCGATCTTGGCCTTCTCGCCGGCCTCCTTCAGGCGCTGCATGGCAAGCGGGTCCTTGCGGATGTTGACGCCGCTCTCCTTCTCAAACTGGGAGGCGAGATACTCGATGATGCGCAGGTCGAAGTCCTCGCCGCCGAGGAAGGTATCGCCATTGGTGGCCAGCACCTCGAACTGGTGCTCGCCGTCCACCTCGGCGATCTCGATGATCGAGATGTCGAAGGTGCCGCCGCCCAGGTCGTAGACGGCGATCTTGCGGTCGCCGCGCTTCTTGTCCATGCCGTAGGCCAGCGCGGCCGCGGTCGGCTCGTTGATGATGCGGCGCACTTCCAGGCCGGCGATCTTGCCGGCGTCCTTGGTGGCCTGGCGCTGGGAGTCGTTGAAGTACGCCGGGACGGTGATCACCGCCTCGGTCACCTCTTCACCGAGATAGTCCTCGGCCGTCTTCTTCATCTTCATCAGCACCCGCGCGGAGACCTCCGGCGGCGCCATCTTCTTGTCGCCGACCTTCACCCAGGCGTCGCCGTTGTCCGCCTCGACGATCTCGTAGGAGACCATGTCGATGTCGCGCTGTACGACGTCGTCCTTGAAACGGCGGCCGATGAGGCGCTTGACGGCGAACAGGGTGTTGGCCGGATTGGTGACGGCCTGGCGCTTGGCCGACTGGCCGACCAGCACCTCGTCGTCCTTGGTGAAGGCGACGATGGACGGTGTGGTCCGGTCGCCCTCGCTGTTCTCGATGACCTTGGCCTTGTCGCCTTCCATGACGGCGACGCACGAGTTCGTCGTGCCGAGGTCGATGCCGATTACCTTACCCATGAGAATCTCCCCATAACGTGGTGTCAAAAACTGTAATGCCGTCTAGATGGGGCCCGCCCCGCGGCCTTTCAACCCTCGCCGCTCTGCGGTTCCGCGGCCACGATGACCCGGGCCGGGCGCAGCAGCCGCCCGTTGATGCGATAGCCCTTCTGGACCACCGTGAGGACGCTGCCCGGCTCCGCCTCGGCGGAGGGCTGCATGGTCATGGCCTCGTGGTATTCGGGGTCGAAGCGCTCGCCCCGGGGGTCGATCTCCTCGACGCCGAAGTCGCCCAGCACCTTGCGCAGCTGCTTCAGGGTGGCCTGCTTGCCCTCCAGCAGGCTGGCGGCGTCGGCCGCCTCGCCGGCGGCGATGCCCATCTCCAGGCTGTCCGCCACGCCGAGCAGCTCGCCGGCGAAGCGTTCGATGGCGTACTTGCGGGTGTTGTCCAGGTCCCGCGCGGCCCGCTTGCGGAAGTTCTCCAGCTCGGCCACGGCGCGCAGGTACTTCTCCCAGTTCTCGTCCGCCCGGCGGCGCTCGGCCTCCAGCGGGTCTTCGTCCACGCCGGCGCGGCCCTCGCCTTCCAGCACCTGGGTCTCGGCGAACTCGTCCGCCGGCTCTCCGGGCTCGTCTTCCCGCACCGGGTCGTCGCTGCGTTCGGGATCGTTGCTCATAAACCACTACTCCGCTGCAAATGCCGACGCCGCCGCGGGGCGGCGCCTGTGACTTCCTAGCATCCTGTGTGAGGCCTAGGTGCGGGAATTCAAGGCCGATCCCAGCAACTTCGCCGTGATATCGACGATGGGGATGACCCGATCGTAGGCCATGCGGGACGGGCCGATGACGCCCAGCACGCCGATGACCTCCTCGTCCACCACGTAGGGGGCCGCGACGACGCTGCAGTCGTCGAGAATGTTGTAGCCCGACTCCTCGCCGATGAAGATCTGCACGCCCTCCGCCCGGATGCTGCGATCGAGGAGATCGAGCATGAAGCGGCGCTCGTTGAAGGCCTCGAAGAGCCGGCGCAGCTTCTCCAGGTCCGAGAGCTCCGCGAAATCCATGAGATTGGTCTCGCCCGCCAGCACGTAGTCGCTGCGGTGCTCGCCCGCGCCCTCGAAGGCGTGGTGCGCCATGGCCACCATGTCCAGCATGGTCTGGTTCATGGAATCCCGGGTCTGCTCGAGCTCGTCCACCAGCTGCCGGCGGATGGTCTCCAGATCGCTGCCCGCGTAGCGGTCGTTCAGGAAGTTGGCGGCCCGGCGCAGCTCGGAGTCCGTGTAGGTGCGCGACGTGTGCAGGATGCGGTTCTGGACCTCCCGCTCGTTCACCACCAGGATGGCGAGCACCCGGTTGTCCGAGAGCGGCAGGAACTCGATCTGGCGGAGCGTCACCCGCTCCGTGCGGGGCACGGAGACCACGCCGGCCATGCGGGTGATGTGGGACAGCAGGCTCGAGGTGGAGGAGATCAGGGAGTCCGGGTCGTCGCGCAGCGTTTCCAATTCCTGGCGCAGGCGGACCACCTCTGACTCCTTCAGCGGGCGCAGCTTCAGCAGCGTATCCACGAAGAAGCGGTAGCCCAGCGCCGTGGGCACGCGGCCGGCCGAGGTATGCGGCGCCGAGACGAAGCCCATCTCCTCGAGGTCCGACATCACGTTGCGGATGGTGGCGGGGCTGAGATCCAGCCCCGAGTCGCGGGAAAGCGTGCGCGAACCCACCGGCTGTCCGTCGCGGACATACCGCTCGATCAGCACCTTCAGGAGGTGCCGGGCTCGCTCGTTCGGGACCGATCTGTCGACTTCGGCTGGCATAACGGACTACATCCTCGATTTTCGCCCGCTGGCACTCAACCCGCCAGTGTGCTAACAAAAGCTAGCAACGCCCCGTGACCCCGTCAAGAAGACATCGCCGGGGGTCGGCCGGGCGCCTCAATTCGCGTAAGCTCGACGCACTGAGAGCGCCGAGAGTCCTTGAAAACCGCCATTAGGCACGACAGCGACGACACCTGCCACATGACCAACACATTCGAGACCGTCGCCGTCTTCGGCCGTCACACCGATCCCCGTGTCGCCGAGCCCATGACCGCCATCGCCGAGTTTCTCAGCGACAGAGGCGTCGACGTGCTGGTGGCCGCCGGGGTCGACCTGGAGATCGCCGGCCGGAGGATCCCCGAGGAAAAGCTGGCGCCGTCCGCCGACCTGGTGATCGCCGTCGGCGGCGACGGCACCATGCTGTACGCCACCCGTCTCGCGGTCGGGCATTCCGTGCCGCTGCTGGGCGTGAACCGGGGGCGTCTCGGCTTCCTCACCGACGTGACGCCCGAGGCGATGCTCTCCAGCGTCGAGGCGGTGCTGGAGGGCGACTACAGCCGCGAGACCCGGCTCCTGCTGGCCGCCGAGCTGCAGCGCCCCGACGGCACCTGTGTCACCGACATGGCGCTGAACGACGTCGTGCTGGCCCGCCGCGAGACCGGCCGCATGGTCGACTACGAGACCTGGGTGGACAACCGCTACGTCAACACCCATTCCGGCGACGGCCTCATCGTGGCCACGCCCACGGGCTCCACGGCCTATGCCCTGTCCTGCGGCGGCCCCATCGTCCAGCCGGACCTGGACGCCATGGTGCTGGTGCCGGTCTGCCCGCACACGCTCAGTGACCGGCCCATCGTGATCCCCGCCGCCTCCGAGGTGCAGATCCGGCTGTTCGAGCGCCCGGAAACCCGGGGCGAGGTCACCTGCGACGGCTATCCGCTGGGTGCCCTCGAGGACGGCGACCGCCTGATCGTGCGGGCCGCCGACGACCGCATCACCCTGATCCACCCCCCGGGCCACGATTACTACGAGATCCTGCGCTCGAAGCTGAACTGGGGGCGGGACAGCCGGGTGCGCCGCACGATCCGGGCCTGAGGGACGGCATGCTGAAACGCATCCACATCCGCAATTTCGCCATCATCGACGAGATCGAGCTCGATCTCGGCGCCGGCATGACCGCGCTGACCGGCGAGACCGGCGCCGGCAAGTCCATCCTCATCGACGCGCTCGGCCTGATCCTGGGCGACCGGGGCAGCGCCGAGGTGGTACGCCAGGGCGCGAAGCGGGCCGAGATCAGCGCCGAATTCGAGATCGCGGGCATGGCCGCGGTGGAGAGCTGGCTTGAGGAGCAGAGCCTCGACCTCGACGGCGAATGCCTGCTGCGCCGGGTCATCGGCGCCGACGGCCGCTCCCGCGCCTACATCAACGGCAACGCCGTGCCGGTGCAGAACCTGCGCGCGCTCGGCGAGCACCTGGTGGACATCCACGGGCAGCACGAACACCAGTCGCTGGCCCGCCGGGAAGCCCAGCGCGACCTGGTGGACCACCATGGCGGCCACCAGGGCCTGCGCGAGGAACTCGGCGACGTCTGGCGGCGCTGGCAGCGCCTGGCCGACGAACTGGAAGACCTGCGCACCCGGCGCAGCGAGCGCGACAGCCGGCTGGAGTTCCTGCGTTTCCAGGTGGACGAGCTGGAGGCGCTGGCGCTGGCACCCGAGGAGCTGGCCGAACTGGAGGCCGAGCGCCGCCGGCTCGCCAACATGAGTCGGCTCGCCGAGGGCTCGGCCGCGGCGCTCGGCGCGCTGTACGAGAATGACGAGGTCAGCGCCCAGTCCCTGGTGGCCGAATCCGTCCGTCGCCTGGAGGAACTCGCCGAACTGGACCCGGCGCTGGAGGGCGCGGCGCGGCTGGCTGCCGAGGCCGAGGCGGCCATCAGCGAGGCGGCCGAGGAAATCCGCCGCTATACCGGCTCGCTGGAATCCGACCCGGGCCGCCACGACGAGGTGGAGACCCGCCTCGGCGCCATCCGCGACGTGGCCCGCAAGCACCGCATCGAGGCCGGGGATCTGCCGGCCCAGCTCGACAGGCTGCAGGCTGAGCTCACCGAACTGGAAGAGGCCGACGTGCGGCTGGAGTCCCTGGAGCGCGACGCCGCCACCGCCCGGGAGAAATACGACGGCCTTGCGGCCGAACTCACGGCGGCCCGGCGGCGCACGGCGGAGGACTTCTCCGAACAGGTCACGGCCGCCATGCAGACGCTCAGCATGTCCGGCGGGTGCTTCGTCGTGGCCGTGGAGACGCCGGCCGATGCCGGGCCGCGGGAGCACGGTGCGGACCGCATCGAATTCCTGGTCAGCGCCAATCCGGGCCAGGAGCCCATGAGTCTGGCCAGAGTGGCCTCGGGCGGCGAGCTCTCCCGCATCAGCCTGGCCATCCAGGTGGTCGCCGCCGGCGCCAGCACCATACCCAGCATGGTGTTCGACGAGGTGGACAGCGGCATCGGCGGCGGCGTGGCGGAGATCGTCGGCCGCCGGCTGCGCCAGCTCGGCGACCAGCGCCAGGTGCTGTGCGTCACCCATCTGCCCCAGGTGGCCAGTCAGGCTCACCGGCACCTGCGGGTGGCGAAGGTGACCGACGGCAAGAGCACGCGCACCGGCATCACGCCGCTGGGCGACAAGGAGCGGGTGGAGGAGATCGCCCGGATGCTGGGCGGTGTGGAGATCACGGAACGCACCCGCGAGCATGCCGCGGAGATGCTGGAGGAAGCCGCGGGCGGCCGCGAACGGACCGCCTGATCAGTCGCCGGCGCCCTCTTTCTTCTTCGGCCGTACGTAGAGGACCAGGCTGTGGTCCGCGATCTCGTAGCCGTGCTTGGCCGCGATCTCGTGCTGCAGGCGCTCGATCTCCTCGTCGACGAACTCGATGACGTCGCCCGTCTCGATGCAGACCATGTGGTCGTGATGCTCGCCGTCGTCCAGTTCGAACACCGAGTGGCCGCCCTCGAAATTATGCCGCGTGACGAGTCCCGCCCCCTCGAACTGGGTGAGCACCCGGTAAACGGTGGCCAGACCGATGTCCTCGCCGGAATCCAGCAGTTCCCGGTAGATGTCTTCCGCGCTGAGATGGGCCTGGCTGTTGGCCTCCAGAATCTCGAGGATCTTCAGGCGCGGCAGCGTGACCTTCAGGCCCGCGTTTCTCAGTTCCTTCTTCTGCATCATGGTCTTGGATTCCCTGGCGCCCGCCCTGCCGTAACCGGAGGCGTTCATGTATGATCGGCACGCAATTATGGCTCAGATGGCGGCCGCGCTCCACCGGTGCGGCAGAGGCTTCCGCGAATGACTGAACGAGGCGCAGACAGACAGACGAACACAGGCGCGACCCACGGCTGGATGCCAGTGCGTGCGCTGCGCGGCATCACGCTGGCGGCCCTGGCCGGGCTGCTGCTCGGCGGCTGCGTCTATCGCATCAATATCCAGCAGGGCAACCTCCTCGACGAGGAGCAGATCGAGCAGCTGGAAGTGGGCATGACCCGCAAGCAGGTGCGCTTCCTGCTGGGCACGCCCATGGTCGACGACCCGTTCCACGCCGAGCGCTGGGACTACGTCTACTACCTTGCCCTGGGCCGCCGGGAACCGATCATGTCCCACATGCTCACGGTGTACTTCGAGGGGGATCTCGTCTCCCGCATCGAGCGCCACGAAGATCTCGAGGACGAGACCATGGAGCCGCGGGGACTGCCGGAACCCGACCAGAGCGGCTAGTCGCCCTCGCCCGGATCCCTGTCCTCCTTCCTGTCGTCATACCGGTCGCGCCCGGCCCGGCCGAGCGTCCGGCCCGCTTCCGCCGCACGGCGCCGCGCCTCCCGGGGATCGACGATCAGCGGCCGGTAGACCTCCACCCGGTCGCCGGCGCGCAGCGGCCGGTCCCGGTCCGCCACCTCGCCCCAGACACCGACCGCGCAGCGCGCGAGATCCGGTACGCCCGCCTCCTCCGCGAGATCGGAAGCCGCTTCCGCGAGGGCATCGGCTACGGTCGCACCCGGCCGGAGACGAACCGGCACGCACCACTGCCGATCCGGCAGGGCGCACACCACTTCGACGTCCAGTCCGCCGTCCAGTCCGCCGTCCGGCGGCGTGTCGTCAGGTGAAGGAGAGGACACCGATCGCGTTCAGGAACACCAGGATCACCGCCACCGGCGCCACCCAGCGGGCCAGGAAGCGCCATACCCGGTACAGCCCGTCGGCGCCGCCCAGTTCTTCCGAGGTGGAATTGGCGCACATGATCCAGCCGGCGAACACGGTGATCAGCAGGCCGCCGAGGGGCAGCATGATGTTGCTGGTGAGGAAATCCAGATTATCGAACAGCGTGCCGGCAAGGAAGGTGAACTCCGACAGCACGTTGAACGACAGCACCGTGCCGAGTCCCAGGGCCCAGATTATCCCGCCGATAACGCTGGCCGCCGCCACCCGGGACAGGCGGAAGCTCTCCACCAGCCACGCTGTAGCCGCCTCCATAAGGCTGATGGCCGACGTCCACGCCGCGAACGACAGCAGCAGGAAGAAGACGGTGGCGAAGATCACGCCGCCGGTCATGTTACCGAAGGCAAGCGGTAGCGTCTGGAAGACCAGACCGGGGCCGGAGCCCGGGCTCAACCCGTTGGCGAACACGATCGGGAAAATGGTCAGTCCCGCCAGCAGGGCGATGAATGTGTCGGCCGATACGACCGCGAAAGAGGCCTTGGTGATGGATGTTTCCTCCGGCAGGTACGCGCCATAGGCCATCACGGCCCCCATGCCGACGCTGAGACTGAAGAACGCCTGCCCCATCGCCGCCAGCACAGCGTTCGGCGTCAGCGCCGAGAAATCCGGCGTGAACAGGAATGCGAGGCCCTGCTGGAAATAGCCCGTGGTCATCGAGTAGCCGAGCAGCACGAACATCAGCACCAGCAGCCCGGGCACCATGAATCGCACGGCCCGCTCGAGGCCGCCCTCCACACCCTTGGCGACGACAAACACCGTGAGCGCCATAAACAAGGTGTGCCAGCCGGCTGCAGTCCACCAGCTGCCGACGATGCCACCGAAAATGGCCGAGATGCCGGCAGCATCCTGGTCCGTAAACGAGCCGGTTATGCTGTGGCCGATATACGAGAGCGACCAGCCGGCAATCACACTGTAGTACGAGAGGATCAGCATGCCGCCGAACACGCCGGCAACGCCGACGAGGCCCCAGCGTCTGGTGCTGCCTTCCTCCTCTCCAAGCAGCGCCATGGTCGCGGCGGGGTTGCGCCGGCCCCGGCGGCCGATCAGGATCTCGGACATCATGATGGGCAGCCCGACCACGAAGACGCAGATCAGGTAGACCAGCACGAAGGCGCCGCCACCGTTCTCGCCGGCGACGTAGGGGAACTTCCAGACGTTGCCGAGACCCACGGCCGAGCCGGTGACGGCCAGCACGAACGCCATGCGCGACGACCAGTGCCCGTGCAGAGACTTGCGCGGCGCATTGACTGCAGCTTCTTCGCTCATCGGGACTCCCCACCCACCGACTGAAGGCGGGGATTGTGGCCGAATCCCGGGATAGTGACAACAGAAGGCCCGCCGCGTCGCCGCCCGGCGCAAGCCGAATCCGTTACACTCCCGCCATGGCCGGCAAGCAGAAAAACAAGGGCAGCGACAAGCCGTCGCGCACCATCGCGGTGAACAAGAAGGCCCGCCACGACTTCTTCATCGAGGAGACGCTGGAGGCGGGACTCGCGCTGGAGGGCTGGGAGGTGAAGAGCCTCAGGGCCGGCAAGGCGCAGGTGACGGAGGCCTACGTCCAGCTGCGGGACGGCGAGGCCTGGCTGTTCGGCTCCCACTTCCACCCGCTGCTGTCGGCCTCCACCCACGTGAAGGCCGACCCCACCCGCACCCGCAAGCTGCTGCTGCACCGGAACGAGATCGACCGGCTGGTGGGCGCCGTGGAGCGGCAGGGCTACACCCTGGTGCCGCTGGACCTGCACTGGACACGGGGTCGGGCCAAGCTCACGGTGGGCCTGGCCAAGGGCAAGAAGAAGCACGACAAGCGGGCGGCGGTGAAGGAGCGGGACTGGCAGCGGCAGAAAAGCCGCATCCTCAAGTCCGCCGGGCAGTAACTCGGGCCGGCATTGAATCACGGAACTTCCGCCCCACATCCGGTATCATATAAACAACTTGTAGAGACAACTTGGGGGCGACATGGCTTCGACGTGGGTCGCGAACCCCTGGGTGCATGCCGAGGTGCAGAGTACCTCGTTAAACCATCTGCAAACCTTATAGTTGCCAACGACGACAACTACGCTTTAGCCGCTTAAAAACCGGCTCGAAGCCTTCCGCCCGGCACGTGCCTGTGCGTCCGGTCCCGGGAGTCATCCACACAGGATCGCGCGAGGAGTCGTCCGGGCTCCGACCGTTAAAACCCAATTCCGGACTGGCTGCGGGTTTGCCCTTTCCACCGGGTTGCCCGTAGTGAGATCAAAGGTGGAATAAGCATGTAGACCTCAGGGCAGAGGGCTTGCGGACGCGGGTTCGATTCCCGCCGCCTCCACCAATCAATGGTTTAGAGCAGCCCGCTCTAGACCAGTCCCGACCGTTAAGAATCAGCCGTTTACCAGGGGTTCCTCACCCCTGCTAGCGGTCTGTGGTGATTGAACCGCCCTGGCCTGCCTGATTTCTCCGGACCACTGATTACTGGAGAACGGCTCCGTTGTTGATGAACTCCTTGGGTGTCAGATAGCCGAGACTCGAATGAGGTCGAACCTCGTTGTAGTGTTTCCGCCAGCTCTCGATCAGGACCTTCGCCTCACCCCGACTTCTGAACCATTCAAGGCTGAGGCATTCGTCCTGGAACTTGTCGTTGAAGCTCTCGTTGGTAGCATTCTGCCATGGCTTCCCCGGATCGATGAACGCAGTATCGATGTCGCTTGTAGTCAGCCACTGCAGTATCGCCCGTGAGACGAACTCCGGGCCATTGTCCGAGCGCAGATGGCGTGGCGCACCGTGGGTGCTGACCAGGCGCGTGAGCACCTCAATCACGTGGCGGGACCGGATGCTGCCCGATACCTCGATAGCCAAGCATTCGCGCGTCCACTCATCGACTACGGTCAAGCACTTGAGCTGCTGGCCGTTAGCGCAGCGGTCGAAGACGAAGTCATACGCCCAGACGTGATTGGCGGCCGCCGGTGGTAGCGGTCGCGGCCTTCCGCTGGCGATGCGCCGGCGTGGCCTTCGTCGAGGGACCTGTAATCCGGCTTGACGCCATAGTCTGTAGGCCCGATCTGAGCTCATCTCAAAACCCCGCCGCGCCAGAAAGACTTGGATCCGTCGGTAGCCGTATCGCGGATACTGTCGCGCCAACTCGTGCATTGCCTCGAGAACCGGCGCATCGCGCTGCTCGAGCCGGGAGACGTAGCCGAGCGATGACCGAGCCACCGAAAGCAGCCGGCAAGCGCGGCGCTGCGACAGGCCGCGGGCAGTCACGAACGCGACTTGGCGACGTCTGGCGGCCACGCTCACCACTTTTTTTTCGCGACCTCCTTCATTACGTCGATCTCCAGATCGCGCTCCGCGAGCATCTTCTTCAGTCGCGCATTCTCGGCTTCGAGCTCCCGCAGTCGCCGCACATCGGCGACATCCAGGGCGCCGTAGCGCTTGCGCCAGCTGTAGATCGTCTGCTCGCTCACCCCGTGGCGCTTGGCCACGATGGCAACGGGCTCGGCATCCGCCTCGCGAAGGATCCGGACCATCTGGTCCTCGGTAAATCGACTCTTCTTCATGGCTCCCTCTCCTCCAGGGAGCCATCCTCTCAAGTTTCAGGTGGTCCGAACATCGCCAGGCAGGCCACCCCCGGGTATCCCGGAGACTCTTTCCTGTGAGTCAGGCAGCGATTGCCTGACCGCTTTCTTGCTCGTAGTAGGCTGCCTCAAACTCGACCGGCGGGATATTACCGATTGGCTCCAGCAGCCGTTGGTTGTTATACCAACTCACCCACTTCAACGTCGCGTACTCGACGGCATCGAGATTCCTCCAAGGGCCTTGCGGCCAGATTATTTCCGTTTTGTAGAGACCGATGATGCTCTCGGCCATGGCGTTGTCGTAGGAGTCGCCGGTGCTGCCAACGGACGATTCGATGCCGGCCTCGCCGAGACGCTCGGTGTAGCGGATCGAGAGATACTGGCTGCCGCGGTCGCTGTGATGGATCAGGCGTTCCGTGACATTCCTGGCATGCAGCGCTTGCTCCAGGGCGTCGAGCACGAGATCGGTCTTCAGCGAGTTCCAGACGCGCCAACCGACGATCATGCGCGAGAACACGTCGATGACGAACGCTGCATACACCGGGCCCCGCCAGGTGGCCACGAAGGTGATGTCGGCCACCCACAGCCGATTGGGTGCGGTCGCGTTGAACGAGCGCTCGACCAGGTCTGCCGGCCGCTCTGTGCCCAGGTCCGGCACCGTCGTCTTGTAGCCCTTGCCCCGCACCAGGCCGCGGATACCGAGTCTCTGCATCAGCCGCTCAACCGTGCAGCGTGCTACCCGGATGCCTTCCCGATTGAGCTGCTTCCAGATCTTGTAGGCGCCGTAGGCACGGAAGTTCTCGTTCCACACACGCACGATCTCGATCTCGAGTATCAAGTCGCATCGCGCACGGGCGGACAGCAACGAGGGGTCCGCCTCGTGGGCCTTGCAGGCGTAGTAGGTGGACGGGGCAATCGGCAGCTGCGCGCAGATCGGCTCGACCCCGTACTCATCACGGTGATCGTCGATGAACGACGTCATCACTTCGGTCGGCGGTCGAGCTCCGCCTGG
>NZ_JAPDRJ010000002.1:0-343160 GCF_040706535.1 Lentisalinibacter orientalis | reverse complement strand
ACGTGACCGGCTTCAACATGACCGAGGTATCCACGCCGCTCATCAGTGACGTCAACTCCGAGGTCCAGTACGCCTGCGGCCGGCCCCGTACCGGCGTGGAATGCCGGCTGGTGGACGAGAACGACATCGAAGTGCCGCGCGGCGAACCCGGCGAGCTGATCGTGCGCTCCGACCTGCCGTGGACCATGAACGCCGGCTACATCAACATGCCGGAGGCGACGGCCCGGGCCTGGCGCAACGGCTGGTTTCACACCGGCGACGTCTTTCGCCAGGACGAGAACGGCGAATATTTCTTCGTTGACCGGCGCAAGGACACCATCCGCCGCCGTGGCGAGAACATCTCGTCGCTCGAGGTCGAGGCCGAGGTCATCCGCCACCCCGAGGTCGACGAGGTGGTCGCCGTCGGCGTGCCGAGCGAGTACACGGAGGAGGAGGTGCTGATCGTCGTCGTGCCGAAGGCCGGCGCGAGCCTCGATCCGGTGGCGCTCACGGAGTTCCTGGTGGAGCGCCTGGCTTATTTCATGGTGCCGCGCTACGTGCGCATCGTCGACGAGATACCGAAGACGGAGACCAACAAGCCCCGCAAGGTGCTGTTCCGCGAAGCCGGCGTCACCGACGACACCTGGGACCGCGAGGCGGCGGGCATACGCCTGAAGCGCGAGCGGCTCGGCTCGTGACGCCGGACGCCGAGACCGCCGGTCTCCTGCGCCTGATGGCGGAAGCGGAGTACCCGCCCATCTGGACGCTGCCCGCCGCCGAGGCGAGGAAGATTCACGACCCGCTCACGGCGGCATCGGCCCACCCGGCCGAGTCCGTGGCGGAGACGCGGGAGGTGGAGATCGCCGCGGGGCTGGAGGCGCGGCTGTATCGGCCCGAGGGCGCCGCCGCGAACGGCGCGCCGCTGCTCCTCTACTTCCACGGCGGCGGCGGCGCCATCGGCGATCTCGATTCCCACGACGCGGTCTGCCGGACGCTCGCCAATGCCAGCGGCGCCGTGACGCTGGCGGTCGACTACCGCCTGGGTCCGGAGCACCCTTTCCCCGCCGCCTGGGAGGATGCCTGGACGGCCTGGGCCTGGGCGCTCGAAAACGCTGCAGGCCTCGGCGCGGATCCCGCCCGAATTGCCGTTGCCGGCGACAGCGCCGGCGGCGGACTCGCGGCCGCGCTGGCACAGGGCGCGGCGGCCGGGCGCGGTCCCGCGCCCGTATTCCAGTTGTTGATCTATCCGGCCCTGGATGCCTCCCGGGACCCTGAGCGTTACCCCTCGGTGGCCGAGAATGCGGAGGGCTACTTCCTGACCCGGGATCTGATGGCCTGGTTCGGCGCGCAGTACGTCGCGCCGGGCCAGGATCCGGGCGACGTGAGGCTGTCGCCCGGTCTCGCCGAAGGGCTGTCCGGTCTGCCCCCGGCGCTGATCGTGACGGCGGGCCTGGATCCGCTGCGCGACGAGGCGGCGGCTTATGCCGAGGCGCTGGAGCGGGCGGGCGTCGCGGTGGAGTATCGCTGCTACGAGCAGACCATCCACGGCTTCGCCTCGTTCGGCCGCTTCCTGTCGTTCACGGCGCCGGCCATCCGTGAGTGGGGCGAAGCCGTGCGCGCGGCGGCCGCGGGAGGAGACTGACATGACCACCGAAGAACGACACGGCCTCTGCCGTTTCTGCCACGCCTTCTGCTCGATGAAGGTCCACCTCGAGGACGGGCGCATCGTCCGGCTGATCGGCGACAAGCACAACCCGGTGTACGCCGGCTACAGCTGCATCAAGGGCCGGAACTTCCACGAGTTCCACTACGCCGACGACCGCATCCTGCATCCGCTGAAGCGGGCAGAGGACGGCAGCCGCGGCGAGATCCCGCTGCCCCGGGCGCTGGACGAGGTTGCGTCGAAACTCCAGGCAATCGTCGCCGAGCACGGTCCCCGCTCGGTGGCGATGTACACCGGGACGTTCAGCCACTTCTGCGTGGGCGGTGTGATGACCCGGCACGCCTTCATGGACGCCATCGGCTCCCCTATGCGCTTCACCAACGCCACCATCGATCAGCCGGGCAAACCCATCGCCATGGCGCTGCACGGGCGCTGGGGCGCCGGCCCCGAGGCGTTCGCCGACTCCGACGTCTGCATGCTCGTGGGCGCCAACCCGCTGGTCTCGATGTGGGGCGGCATCCCGCCGTTCAATCCGGCGAAGCGGCTGCACGAGGCGAAGAAGCGGGGGCTGAAGCTCATCGTGATCGATCCGCGGCGCACCGAGAGCGCACGCAAGGCGGACATCCACCTGCAATGCCTGCCCGGCCACGATCCTGAGATCCTCGCGGCCATCATCCGGGTGATCATCGCCGAGAACCTCTACGACCGGGACTTCGTCGCCGGCGAGGTGAACGGGTTCGACGAACTGGCGGCCGCGGTGGAGCCGTTCACGCCGGAACGGGTCGCCGCCCGCGCCGGTCTGGCGGCGGAAGACATCGTCGCGGCGGCGCGGATGTTCGCGAACGGCAGGAAGGGCAACGCGACCGGCGGCACCGGCTCGAACATGGCGCCTCACGGCACGCTGATGGAGTACCTGCTGCTGTCGCTGAACACCATCTGCGGCCGCTGGGTGAAGGCGGGCGAGCGGGTGCCGAACCTGGGCTGCCTGTTCCGCATGTTCTCGGGCAGGGCGCGGGCGGAGAAACCGCGGCCTGCCGTCGGCTTCGGCGAATCGCTGCGGGTGCGGGGGCTGGCCGATACGGCCGCCGGCCTTTCCACGGCCGCGCTGGCGGACGAGATCCTCACGCCGGGGGACGGACAGGTGCGCGCGCTGTTCGTCGTCGGCGGCAATCCGCTGGCGGCGTTCCCGAACCGGGAGAAGGTGCGGCGGGCGCTGGAGTCCCTGGACCTGCTGGTGGTCATCGATCCGCAGCTGTCCGCCACGGCGGAACTCGCGGATTACGTGATCGGCCCGATGTTCGGCTACGAGATGCCCGCCATCTCCTTCGCCAACGAGGGCATGGTGACCTACGGCCTTTCCATCGGCTTCCAGGAACCGTTCGCCCAGTACCAGCCCGCGCTCATCGAGCCGCCGACGGGCGCGGAGGTGATCGAGGACTGGCGCGTGTTCTACGAGCTCGCCCGGCGCATGGACATGCCACTGGGTTTTCGCGGCTACGCCTGGGACATGGAGTCGCCACCGACCACCGACGAGCTGATCGAAGTGTTCACCAGCCGCAGCCCGGTACCGCTGGAGGAGATCAAAAAGCATCCGGAAGGCCATATCTTCGAGGAGCGTTCCGCGCCGGCGGAACCGCGGGACCCGGACTGGCCGTACCGGCTGGAGGTGGGCAACGAGGGCATGATGTCGGAGCTGGCCGGTCTCGCCGCTGCAGGCGGCGCGGATGAGGATGGCCGTCAGGGCGCGGCGGACGAGGCGAGGCCGGGCGGCGACGGCCTGCCGCTGCTGCTGGTGAGCAGGCGCCAGCACCACGTCTACAACTCGGTGGGGCACCGGGTGGAGGCGCTGGCGAAGAAGGTGCCGTACAACCCGGCCTACATGAATCCGCAGGATGCGGCGGCGCTCGGGCTGGCGGCCGGCGACCGCATCGAGATTGCCAGCGGCAACGGCAGCGCCCCCGCCGTGGTGGAGCTGGCCGACGACGTGCGGCCCGGCGTGATCTCCGTCGCCCACGGGTTCCCGAACACCACGGCCACCGATCGATTCCGCGGCACCAGCACCAGCGCGCTGGTCGACGACGAGACCGATTACGACACGTGGAGCGGCCTGCCGCGCATGAGCGCGCTGCCCGTCCGCGTGCGCGCGGCAGGCTGAAGCGGCCTGCCGATAGCACCACCATCCCTTTGCGGGAACAGGAGATGCCGATGTTCGATCACAGGACCCCGGGTTTAGCCGCCATAGTACTGGTCCTCGCCTGCGCGCTTGCCGGCCCCGCGCACGGCGGGGCGGAGGAGGATGCGGTGGAGGCCGTCATCCGCGGATTGCAGCAGGACTGGAACGCAGCCGATATGACCGCCTATCTGGATGCCTACGGCAAGGGCGACGACATGCGACTCGTCTACGGCAAGGGCTGGCTGGCCGGCTGGGACGCCGTGAACCGCGTGTTCCGCGAGAACTGGCCGGACGAGCACCGCATGGGCAAGTTCACCATCGACAAGATGGAGGTCCGGCTGCTGACCGACGACGTGGCCGTGGCCACGGGCTCGTTCGAGCACGTATTCCCCCACGAGACGATCCGGGGCGCCTTCACCCACGTGCTGGAGAAGACGGCCGACGGGGCCTGGGAGATCGAACACGAGCACACGTCCCGCGGCGAGACGATAGTCCACGAGGACGCCCCCGAAGAGGCCTCTTGAAAGGTCTCTGAAATGGCCCCCCGAAGCGGCTACGGCGGCTACGGCGGCCAGGGGAGTGCGGAGAAAGCCGGCTGAGGCGGACTATTCCTCCACCGTCAGCGCCTCCTCGAGCTGCGCCCAGTCGTAGTAGTCGCGCCACGCCTGCACCTCGCCGTCGGCGATCTCCAGCACGCCGACGACGGGGATACGCGAATGCTTGCCCTTGTAGACGAAGTCGTCGACCCGCTCGAGGAACACGACGTTGCCGTTGATCGCCATATTGCGGATCTGCAGCTCGATGCGCTCTATCCCGTCCACCAGCGCGAGGAAGCGCGGGCGGATGGTCTCGCGGCCGACCACCGGTTCCTTCATCATGCTCTGGAACACGGCGTCCTCGGCGAAGAGGCCGATCATGCGATCCCATTCCATGGTGTTCCAGGCGTCGACCATCTTCATCGCGACCGCCTCCGCTTCGGCTTCGACAGGGTCGGTGCCGGCATGATCGTCTGCCTGCGGGGCCAGCGGAACAAGCAGCAGCGACAGCAGTAGAACGTGCATTCTCATAGGACGAGTCTCCCCCTGAAAGTGAATCTCACGTGCCCGCCCGATACGCCGGAGCCGGGCGGAAGCACAAACTTGCGTAATTAGACTAGGACAGTCTAAGCTAGCCGTCGGTCGCAGGCAATCCGGTCACCGGCGGGGTGCGCGGGTGCCGCAACCGGGCAGCAGCGGGGGAGAGAACGCATGCAGCAGACGCAGACCGTCGGCGCGGACGCTCACGACGAAGACGGCGAATGGCCGAATCCGGTCTACTCCTGGTACGTGGTCGGCGTGCTCATGCTCGCCTACACCAACTCCTTCATCGACCGCCAGATCCTGAGCCTGCTCATCGAGCCGATCCGGGCGGATCTCGCCATCAGCGATACCCAGGTGAGCCTGCTCGCCGGCCTCGCCTTCTCCATCTTCTACACGCTGATGGGCGTGCCGATCGCGCGGCTCGCCGATCAGAAGAACCGCAAGGTCATCATCGCCTTCGGCGTCGCCTTCTGGAGTGCGATGACGGCGCTGTGCGGCGCGGCGCGCAACTTCTGGCAGCTGTTCGCCGCCCGGGTCGGGGTGGGCGTCGGCGAGGCCACGCTGTCGCCGGCCGCCTTCTCGATCATGGCGGACTACTTCCCGAAGCATAAGCTCGCCCGTGCCTTCAGCGTCTATTCCATGGGCGTCTATTTCGGCGCGGGACTGGCGATGATCATCGGCGGCATCGTCGTGCGCATGGTGATGAACGCCGGCGTGGTGACGATGCCGGTGCTGGGCGACGTCCGTCCCTGGCAGATGACGTTCTTTTTCGTCGGCGTCCTCGGCCTGCCGATATTCCTGCTCGTGCTGACGATCCGGGAACCGGTGCGCCGCGGTCTGAAGGCGGCAGGCGTGCCGCAGGAAGGGAATGCGAGTTCGCTGCCGGTGCTGCTGGCCTTCCTGAAGGTGAACGCCCTCACGGTGGCGTTCCACTTCCTCGCCTTCTCGATGATCGGCATCGCCATCGCGGGCTACATGGTCTGGACGCCGACCCTGTTCATCCGCACCTGGGGCTGGGAAGCCTCCACGATAGGACTCGCCTACGGCGGCATCATGTTCGTGCTCGGCACGGCGGGCGTCTACGCGGGCGGTTACGTGGCCGACTGGCTGGAGCGGCGGGGACGCCGCGACGCCATCCTGCGCGCGGCCTTCTATGGCGGTGTGATCACGGTACCGTTCGCGGTGGCGACGCCGCTGATGCCGAACGGCGGCCTCGCGCTGGCCTGCCTGGCAGTGACCAGCTTCTTGCTGGCCTTCCCCCAGGGTCTGCCCGCCGCCGCACTGCAGGTGATCACGCCCAATCCCCTGCGCGCCCAGATGACGGCGCTGTACTTCCTGGTAGGCAACCTGATCGCGCTCGGCTTCGGTCCCACCCTCGTGGCGCTGGTGACGGACTTCGGCTTCGACGACCCGATGAAGCTCCGGTACTCGATGGCCGTGGTGAGCGCCACGGTGATACCGGTGGGTGTTCTCCTGAGCTACCTGGCGCTGCGGCCCTATCGGGCCAGCCGGCAGCGCGCGGAGGTGCCGCAGGGCTAGCCCCGCGCGGCCGTCAGGTGCGTTCGGCGTGCCACGCCCGCGACCACTCGCTGAGGTCCATCAGGCGCTCGCCCAATTCGCGGCCCCGCTGCGTATAACCGTAACCCTCGTTCTCCAGGTCCACGAGGCCGGCCTCGCGCAGTTCGCGGAGTCTGCGGTTGAGACTGGTCGGCGAGACGTTGTCGCACCGCTCGCGCAGCTGCCGGAAAGACAGCCGCTCGTCGCGAAGCTCCCAGAGTATGCGGAGGGTCCAGCGCCGGCCCAGCAGGTCCAGGAGCGCCATGATGGGCCGTCGGGCTGACCCGCGGCTCTTGTCGCCTGTATTCGTAGTCATGTTGACACTACAGTTTCTGTAGCAGTAAGCTGTGCTACAAATACTGTAGCACAGGAGCCGCATGATGAGAGAGGTTCTCGCCCCCGTGGAGTCGCCGTGGCCGGAGGACGTGGCCGCCGCGTTCGAGTCGTACCCGAAGCGGGACGGCTACGTCCTGAAGTTATTCCGCGTGTTCGCCAACAGCCTGCGCTTCCTGCGGGGCAAGGGTGTGGTGAACCTGCTGGATCGGGACGGTCCGCTGTCGCTCAGGGAACGTGAACTCGTGATTCTGCGCACCTGCGCGCAACGCAATTGCGAGTACGAGTGGGGCGTGCACGCCGCCGCATTCGGCGCCGCGGCGGCGCTGGGCCCGGAGCAGATCCGGGCGACCCGGCTGTCGCCGCCCGACGCTCCTTGCTGGACGGACGCCGAGGCGGTTCTGCTGCGGGTGGTCGACGGACTCTGCGCCGACGGCCGTCCGGACCCGGCCACGCTCGATGCGTTCCGCGAACTCTGGGACCGCGAGCAGCAACTCGAGATTCTTGCACTGTGCGGCAACTACCATACCGTCAGTTTCGTCGCCAATGCGAGCGCCCTGGAACCCGAGGCGTTCGCGATCGCTTTTCCGGGCGACGGCCGAAGCGCGTGCTGATTTGCTATGCTCGTCCCCATTGGCGCAGACCCCTAATCGGAGGATGCCATGGCCGGTGGCTGGGCCCGCGACGGGGCCGTCCAGGAACAGATAGATGCCAGCGTCGAAGACGCCGTGCAACGCGCCCGTGGCCGGTTGCCCCGGGGCCCTTCCCTGACCCATTGCGAGGAATGCGGCGACGAGATCCCGGCCGCGCGGCGCGAGGCCGTCCCCGGCGTGCGCCGCTGCCTCGGCTGCCAGGCCGAGCTGGACGAGAAAGGGCGGGGCGAAGCCCTCTACAACCGCCGCGGCAGCAAGGACAGCCAGCTGCGGTGACGCGTTCCCGCCAGCGGCTCGAGCAGGCGCTGCGGGAGCTGGCGCCGACGATCGGCCGCGATCCGGCCCGGTTGGCCGGGGAGGCCGAGGGCTATCTGGCGGAACTGGACAGCCGGCGCAGCGGCACGGGCGTGGGCCTGTTCGCGGCGCTGAGCCGGTTCATCTGCCGGCGCGGCTATGCGCGGGACATCGTCTGCGACGACGGGGAGTTCGCCCGCGTCGCGGAGCTGGCGCGGCGCGGCCCGGTGGTCTATCTGATCACCCACAAGACCTATCTGGACATCTTCGCGCTCTATCATGCCCTGCACGAGCGCGGCATCGACACGCCTTACGTCTTCGGCGGCATCAACATGGACTTCCTGGGGCTCGGCTGGCTCTCCCGGCGGGCGGGCGGCATCTTCATCCGGCGCGGCATCCGCGACAACCCCGTGTACCGGGCGGCGCTGAAGACCGCCATCGGCGATCTGCTCTCGGCGGGCGCCTCGTTCATGTGGGCGATCGAGGGAACGCGATCCCGCACGGGCAAGCTCGTCATGCCGAAGCTCGGCCTGCTCAAGTACGTGGTGGAGGCGAGCCGCGAACTCGACGGAGACCCGGTCCGGTATCTGCCCGTTTCCATCGCCTACGACCAGATTCCCGACGTCCCGGAGATGACGGCGCAGCAGACGGGCTCGGGCAAGTCGCCGGAGTCGCTGTCCTGGTTCCTGCGCTACATCCGCGGCCTCAGGCAGCCCCTCGGGCGCATCTACGTCCGCTTAGGCGAGCCCGTCTCCCTGCACGATACGCCGGACGCGCCCGCCCTGGCGTCGGCGAGCGCGGAGTCGGTGGAGGTGCAGAAGCTGGCGTTCGAGGTCTGCTACCGGATCAACCGGGTGACGCCGCCCACCACCGTCTCGCTGGTCATGATGGCGCTGCTCTGCGAGGAGGGGCTCGGCCGCGCGCGGCTGCGCGACGACGTGATCGCCCTCTTCGGGCACGTGCAGCGCCACGACCCGGAGGCGGTGAAAGCGTTGCCCGGCGAACCGGATGCCGAGCTCGAACGGGTGGTGGCGGAGCTGGCCGCCACCGGGATGGTGGCTGAATCGACCGGCCGGCTGACGGTGCCGCGCGAGCGGCACCTGGCTGCGCTGTACTACAGCAACATGGCCGCCCATCACTTCGTGATCGCCGCCTTCGTCGAGCTTGCGCTGCTGCGCGCCGCCGAGGCCGGCGGGGCGGAGCCGCGGCGGGTATTCGAGCACGAGATCGACCGGTTGCGGGACCTGTTCAAGATGGAGTTCTTCTTCGCCCGCCGCCCCGAGTATCGGGCGGCGGTGCGGGCGGAACTGCACGCACTCGCGCCGGACTGGCAGAGCCGGCTGGAGGCGGGCGGCGCGGGCATCGCCGAGCTGGTCGCGCGCAAGCCGCTGTGCGTCGCCCAGGCGGTGCTGCGCCCTTATGTGGAGGCCTATCGGGTGGTCGCCCGGGCGCTCCTGAGCGGCGCCGCGGACCCCGACCCGGGCGACGACGCGCTGGTCGAGACCTGCCTGGGCCTCGGCCGCCGCATGGCCGACCGCCGCGACATCCTATGGGCGGATTCCGCCTCCCGCGCGCTCGTGGCCGGCGGTCTGCTGCTGGTCCGCAACCGGGGGCTGATCGGTGACGGCGACGGCGACGGTGAGGTGGAAAGGCGCCGACGCGAATTCGACGTGCGGCTGGCCGACCTCTACCGCCGCCTGGAACACCTCGCCAACCTGTAGGAGGGCCTTCAGGCCCGACCCCGACCCCGACCCAAAAAGAAAAGGCGGCACGCATGACACGTGCCGCCCTTCCGTCAGTGGCCGGGGCATCGCGCCCGGCGCTCCCCTGTTAGTTGAAATTATAGGCGAAATCGACGCCGTAGGTACGGGGCGCCCCGTACTGTCCGACCTCTTCGCCGAAGAAGGGGATGATGTTGGTGCGGTATTCCTCGTCCGCCAGGTTCTTGCCCCAGACGCCGAAGCTCCAGTTGCCGTCCATCGGCGCGTAGCTGATGCGCCCGTCCACCAGGCCGTAGCCATCCTCCTGGTTGAGGTTGGCCGGTTGCCAGTAGAGCTCGTCCTGATAGGTGTAGTTCAGGCGGAAGGTGAGGTTGCTCGCCCAGCCGGCAGCGTTGACCGGCGTGTAGTCGAAGCCCACGTTGTACTGCAGCTCGGGCGTGCGCTGCAGCTGGTTGCCGGAGCTGTCGAAACCGCTCGACTCGATGAACTCGATGTACTCCGTATCCACGAACGAGCCCGAGGCGTACAGCAGCAGTCCGTCGACCGGCGTGTACTGGAACTCGGCTTCCACGCCCTTGATCTCGGCGTCGGACGCGTTGTCCGTCAGGTTGCAGAGGCAGTCCTCGTTGGTCTGCTGCACCTGCAGGTCCGTGTAGTCCATGAAGAAGAACGACGCGTTCAGCCGTGCGCGGCCCTCGGCGAAGTCGGTCTTGAAGCCCACCTCGTAGTTGGTGACCTCCTCCGGGTCGAAGGCGAAGGTGGCCGCGGCCGGGTTCGCGGGCGTGTCCTCGTAGCCGCCGCCCTTGAAGCCGTCCGCGATACTGGCGTACAGGAACAGGGTGTCGGTCGCCTGCCATTCGAGGATGGCCTGGGGCGTGACCTTGCTCCAGTCGTCGCCGTAGTCGGTGGTAAAGCCGCCGCCCTCGACGAAGGTGGCGCCCAGGGGCGTCAGCGGCACCGTGTCGCCGGGATTGAAGCGGTCGCCGGTGGCCACCGCGATGCCCTGTACCGTGCCTTCCTTCTCGTCCTTCGTCCAGCGCACGCCGACGGAGAGTTTCAGGGTGTCGGTGATATCGAAGCCGATCTGGCCGAACGCCGCCATGGAGTCCATCTCGCCGTCGTTGATCCAGTGGCTCTCGCCGCTGAGGGTGGGCAGTGCGCCGGTGATGTTCTCGCCGAAGAAGCGGTCGAACTTGTCGATCTCGTCGTGCTTGAAGTAGACGCCGGCGATCCAGTCCCAGCGGCCCTCGGTCGTCGAGGTCAGACGGAACTCCTGGCTGAACTGCATGATGTCGGCCTGCTCGTTCACCGGTGAGGAGAAAAGCAGAACGGCACCCAGCGAGCGTGGATCGGTGGGGTCCGGGAAGCGGTTCGCCACGTAGGCCGCGTAGTCCGCGAAGTCCGCCACCTGGTCGAACACGTCCGGCCCGGCGCCCGTCTGGTCATAGAGCTGCTTGGACTGCGCGTCCCGGTAACCGGTGATCGACGTGAGGGAGAAGCCGTCGAAGTCCTTCTCGACGTTCAGCATGAGGCCGATGCCTTCCCGGCTCATGTGATTGTTCTGCTCCCACTGCTCGCCGGCATAGAGGTTGTCCTCGGGCGTGCTCTGGCGGATGTCCGTCAGGCCGAGGAAATCGCGCAGCGTGCTCCACGGCCGGAAACCGTTCGGCCCGCCCGCCTCGGCGACCACGTTGATGCCGTTGGTCCAGTCGTCGTTGTAGTCGAGCGAGAGCCGGGCCCGCAGGTCGCTGTCGTTGTCGTAGAGCAGCTGGGCACGGAGCTGCCGGGACGTGAGGTTCTCCAGCTCCCGGTCGTGCAGCACGTCGTGGGCGTAGCCGTCCCGGTCACGGGTCTGGAACGAGATGCGGCCGGCCCAGCGATCCGCCAGCGGCCCCGTGACATAGCCGGTGGTATGCAGGGCGTTGTAGTTGCCCGCCGACACCAGGATGCGGCCCGAGGGCTCGAACTGCGGTGCCGCGGTGATGATGCTGAGCGCACCGCCCACCACGTTCTTGCCGAGCAGCACGCCCTGGGGTCCGCGGATGACCTCGATGCGCTCCAGATCGAAGAAGTCGGTGTTCAGCCCGCCGGTGCGGCCGATGTAGACCTCGTCGAGGAACAGGCCGACCGAGGGATCCGCCGTCGGCGAGTCCAGCCGGGTGTTGGTCACGCCGCGGATGTTCAGCTCGAGGTCGAGCGGCGTATTCATGGTCAGCGAGAACGCCGGCACGCTGTTGGCGAGATCCATCACGTCATAGATCTTGTTCTCCTCCAGATTCGCGCCGGAGTAGGCCGTGATGGCCACCGGGGCCGTCTGCAGGCCCACCTCGCGTTTCTGCGCCGTGACGACGATCTCCTCGAGCTCCTGCGCGATCGCGGTGCCGGCCGTGGCCAGCAGTCCCGCGGCCAGCACCGTCGTGTAAAGGCGGTCGCGGAGCACGCGAAACCTGGTTTTCTGTCGTGGTTGCATTTGTCTCCCCCTCTCGGTTTTCAATTTGGACCCGGTACATTTCTCCGGATCCTGTAGCGGCGACCGATTTGCCCGAACGTTGTTATAACGGGCGCCCCGCGGTATCTCCCCATGCGTTGCTTGACCGCAACACACTTGCATAAGAAGATTTATGGATATTAGTCCGAATCCCCGATGGCTGCAACCGGGCCCTGGACGGGGCGCCTGGCACCGGTGCGGGGAACTCTTTGCCGACACCCATTGCCGGAAAACGACACTGCGGTGAAAGGCCGGCATTCGTTACACTACGCCGTCCCGCCGGGCCGGAGCCCGCGGCGCCATCCATTGATTACCAGAGACACGAGGCGTTCCCCTGATCAAGAGACTCATCATCGTCGTCGCGCTCACGGGAGCACTGTTCGGTTCCCTTTTCGCCTGGAAATACATGCAGTCGCAGGGCGGTGAGGGGCGCGGCCAGCCGCCCGCCGTCGTCACCACGGTGGAGGTGACGCGCGAGACCTGGATTCCGGCGCTCACCGCCGTGGGCAGCGCGGTGCCCACCAGCGGCATCATGGTGGCCGCCGAGGTGCCGGGGAAAGTCAGCGACATCTTCTTCATCACCGGCGACCGCGTGGAGGAGGGCGCGCGCATCGTCCAGCTCGACGACGAGGTGGACCGCGCGGAACTGGACACGCTGCTGGCCGACCGCAAGCTGGCCGCGATCACGCTGGAGCGCACGCGCAAGCTGGTGGCGGACAAGCTGGCCTCCGCGTCGGAACTGGACGAGGCCGAAGCGCGGCTGGAGAGCCTGGAAGCCCAGGTCGCCGCGAAACGGGCCATTATCCGCAAGAAGGACGTCCGGGCGCCGTTCGCCGGCGAGCTCGGCATACGGCGCGTCAGCCCCGGCCGCTACGTGGCCGCCGGCGAGGAGATCGTCAGCCTCGTCTCACTGTCGCCGATATTCATCGAGTTCTCACTGCCGGAGCGCTATCTGGGCCGCATCGCCCGCGACCAGCAGGTGGAGGCCGAGGTGCCGGCGCATCCCGAGCGCACGTTCACCGGACGCATCCATGCCATTACCCCGGGCATCGACGAAGGCACCCGCAGCGTGCGCGTCCGCGGCATCTTCAGCAACGACGACCGGGCGCTGAGGCCCGGTATGTTCGCCGAGGTGCGCATCCTGGAAGAACGCCGGCGCGAGGTGCTGACACTCCCTTACCGGGCCGTGACCTACGATCCCTACGGCAGCTCCGTGTTCCTGCTGGAGGAAGGCGAGGGCGGCCTGGTCGCGACCCGCCGCCAGGTGGCCACCGGCGAGGTACGTGACGGCCGGGTGGAGATACTGAGCGGTCTCGCGCTCGGCGACCGCGTCGTCGGCGCCGGCCAGAACAAGCTGAGGACGGGCCAGCCGGTCACCGTGGACAATTCGGTCGAGCTGGAAGAGCGCCGGCCGGGCGGCGCATGAAGTTCACCGACATCTTCATCCGCCGGCCGGTCCTGGCCAGCGTGGTCAGCCTGCTGATCCTGGTGCTGGGGCTGCGCTCCATCACGGCGCTGGAGGTCAGGCAGTACCCGGAGACGAAGAACACGGTGGTGACCGTCACCACCAGCTATCCGGGCGCGAGCAGCGAGCTCATCAAGGGCTTCATCACCACGCCGCTGCAGCAGGCCATCGCCGAGGCCGAGGGCATCGATTACCTCTTCTCCCGCAGCCTGCAGGGGCGCTCGGTGATCGAGGCCCACATGGTGCTGAACTACGACCCGAACGCGGCGGTGGCGGAGATCCAGGCCAAGGTGGCGAGCCAGCGCAACGTGCTGCCCGCCGAGGCGGAGGACCCGGTGATCGAGGCGACGGTCGGCGGCCGAACCTCGCTCATGTACCTGGTCTTCTACGGCGGCGAGATGAGCGCCTCGGAGACCACCGATTACCTGCTGCGCGTCGTCCAGCCACGATTGCAGGCCGTGCAGGGGGTGGCCTCGGCCGATCTCTTCGGCGGCAAGACCTTCGCCATGCGCATCTGGCTCGACCCGGACCGGATGGCCGCGCTGAATGTTTCTGCGGCGGAGGTCCGCGACGTGCTGGTCGAGAACAACTACCTGGCGGCGGTGGGCAGCACGAAGGGGCAGTACGTTGCCATCGACCTCTCCGCCGACACCGACATCAGCGATGCCGACGCCTTCCGCGATCTGGTGGTGCGCAGGGGAGACGACACGCTCGTGCGCCTGGGCGACATCGCCGACGTGGAGCTCGGCGCCGAGAACTACGACTCGGTGAGCTGGTACAACGGCGAGCCTTCCGTGGTGATCGCCATCGACCCGGCTCCCGGCGCCAACCCGCTCGACGTCTCCCGGCGGGTGCGCGTCGCTATGGAGGAGATCTCCCGGCAACTGCCGGCCGGGCTCGCCGGCGAGGTCTCGTTCGACGCCAGCCGCTTCATCGAGGATTCCATCGACGAGGTATTCCGCACGCTGGCGGAAGCCGTGCTGATCGTGTTGACGGTGATCTTCCTGTCGCTGGGTTCCATCCGCGCCGCCCTGATCCCGGCGGTGGCCGTGCCGCTGTCGCTGATCGGCGGTGCCTTCGTGATGCTGCTGCTCGGCTTCTCCATCAACCTGCTGACGCTGCTCGCCATGGTGCTCGCCATCGGCCTGGTGGTGGACGATGCCATCATTGTCGTGGAGAACGTCCACCGCCATGTCGAGGAGGGACTCTCCCGCCGTGAGGCGGCGATCATCGGGGCGCGGGAGATCGGGCTGCCCATCATCGCCATGACCACGACCCTGATCGCCGTGTACGCGCCGATCGGTTTCATGGGCGGGCTGGTGGGTACCCTGTTCACGGAGTTCGCCTTCGCGCTGGCGGGCGCGGTGCTGATCTCGGGCATCGTCGCCCTGACCCTCTCGCCCATGCTCTCCGCCCGCGCACTGACCCGCTACGGCGAGCCCGGCCGGTTCGAGCAGCGGGTGGAGCACTTCTTCCAGTGGCTGGCGGAGCGCTACCGGCGCCTGCTGCATGCATCGCTGGATACCGTGCCGGTGACCGTTGTCTTCGCGCTGATCGTGCTGGGCAGCATCTGGTTCATGTTCACGAACGTGCCCGAGGAGCTGGCGCCGGTGGAGGACCAGAGCATCCTGTTCGTCCAGGCGCGCGGACCCCAGACGGCGACGCCGGAGTACAACGAGATCTGGGCACGGCGGATGGTGGACCTGTTCCAGGAGGTGCCGGAGTACGAGGACAGTTTCCTGTTCCTGGGCATGGGCGGCGACAACAGTACCGTCTTCGGTGGCTTCAAGATGGCGCCGGGCGCCGAGCGGGAACGCACCCAGATGGAAGTGCAGCCGGAGCTGCAGCAGGCCATCTCGAAGATCGCCGGCCTGCAGGCGGCCGTGTTCCCGCGGCCGGATCTGCCGGGTTCCGCCGGCGGGCTGCCGGTGCAGTTCGTGGTGACCTCGGCGGCGGATTACGAGCGCGTGGACGGCGTGGTCGACGGCCTGATGGGCGAAGCCATGCAGAGCGGGCTGTTCGCCTTCGTGCGCAAGTCCATCGATTTCTCGCGGCCGCGCATCACCCTGCACATCGATCGCGACCGGGCGGGCATCCTCGGCATCTCCATGCAGGATATCGGCCGCACGCTGTCCACGCTGGTGGGCGAGGGTTACATCAACCGCTTCAATCTGGAGGGCCGCAGCTACCGGGTCATCCCCCAGGTGGGACGCGAGTTCCGGCTGGACGCCGCCATGCTGGAGGACTACTACGTGCCGGCGGCGGGCGGCGAGATGGTGCCGCTGTCCGCGCTGGTGAGTTTCGAGCGCACGGTGGAACCCGCCGAGCGCACCCAGTTCCAGCAGCTGAACTCCATCGCCGTCGAGGGTGCCATGGCGCCCGGCGTGACGCTGGGCGATGCGCTGGCGTTCCTGGAGGAGCGCGCGCAGGCGTCCTTCCCGGTGGGCTTCAGCTGGGACTACAGCGGCGAGTCACGGCAGTACAAGCAGCAGTCGAGCGCCCTGGTGATCACGTTCTTTATCTCGCTGCTGGTCATCTACCTGGTGCTGGCCGCCCAGTTCGAGAGCTGGCGCGACCCCTTCATCATCCTGGTCTCCGTGCCGATGTCCGTCGCCGGCGCGCTCATCTTCATGACGCTGGGTCTGGCGACCATCAACATCTACACCCAGGTGGGGCTGATCACACTGATCGGGCTGGTGGCCAAGAACGGCATCCTGATGGTGGAGTTCGCCAACCAGGTCCGGGCGCGCGAGGGGCTGGACAAGCGTGCCGCCGTGGAGAAGGCGGCGGCGGTGCGGCTGCGGCCCATCCTGATGACCACCGCGGCCATGATCTTCGCCATGGTGCCGCTGCTGACCGCCTCCGGTGCGGGTGCCGTGAGCCGCTTCAACATCGGCCTGGTCATCGCCAGCGGGCTCGGCATCGGCACCCTGTTCACGCTGTTCGTGGTGCCGGCGTTCTATCTGTTGCTGACCGGCGAAATCGAGCACCAGCCAGAGCCGTAGGAGGGCCTTCAGGCCCGATTCCGCAGCAGGCCCGATTCCGCAATGGGCATGTAGGAGGGGCTTTAGCCCCGATTCGTTATCCTGATCGGGCCTGAAGGCCCTCCTACATTTGTTTGCGCAGCGGTTTCGTATGCGCCGTGTCCAGATACTCGTCCAGCGACACGATGCGCCCGCTCTCCACCTTGACGATGGCGCAGGCGGGCATGGCGAAGCGCTCGCCGGACGGCAGCGTGCCGCGCAGCACGTGTTGCTGGTACCAGCCGCCGGGGATCGGCTCCCGGCGCACGATGTCGTACTCGAGATCGGTCAGCTTGCGATGCATCCACTGCATCGACTTGATGTTCTCCTCCACCGGCTGCAGTGCCTGGTCGAAGTTGTGCCAGATCCGTGCATCCGGGGCGTAGAGTTCGCGCACGGTGTCGACGTCGCAGGCCTCCAGCGCCGCCATGAAGCGCTCGGCCAGCTCCAGATTGTCGTCCGCCTCCGTCATCACGCGGCCCCCTCTGCTTTCTTGTTGTCCATCTCGAAGTAGTCGCGCCAGCGGGCTATACGGCCGTCGCGGAACTCGAAGATGCCCATGTAAGGATGCGCGATGCGGTCGCCGGTGCGCAGGTCCGTGTACTCCTCGTAGCCCTCGACGAACAGGCAGTCGTCCGTCTCCGCCCAGCGGTCGATGCGCCAGTCGGGGTCGGCGCAGATCTCGCCGTATTTGTTCAGGAACTTGCGCACCCACTCCTTGCCGATCAGCGGTCGCGAACCCACGTGGTAGTGGTACTCGATGTCGTCGGTCAGGTAGTCCAGGAACTTCTCCCGCTCGCCGTCGATATTGGCCTGCATCAGCGCCTTGATGGTCTCCATCTTCTCGGACATGTCGCTCTCCCCCTTGTCGCCCTGGTTGCAATTGTTCGGTTGTCAGAAGCCGAGCTGCCGCCCGGCCAGGTCGTTCAGTATCTCCTCGGTGCCGCCGCCCAGCGCGAAGATGCGCGCCTCGCGCTGGATGCGCTGCACCCGGGTGTTACCCCGGTAGGCCTCGCCGCCCAGCACCTGCATGGCCTCGCGGGCGCAGTGCTCCAGCGTGGTGGTGGCCTGAACCTTCAGCATGCACAGATCCGCGACGGGCACCTCGCCGCGCTCGAAGCGCCACACGCACTGGTCCAGGAACGCGTAGCCGGCACGGATGGCACGCACCATGGTCACCAGCTTCTGGCGGACGGCCTGGTGGTCGATCAGCCGCTTGCCGAATGTCTCGCGCCGCTGCGCCCAGGCGATGGCGTCGGCGGTGGCGACGCGCGCCATCGCCAGTGTCGCGCCGACGCCGCTGAAGCGCTCCGTGTTGAACTGGTGGGTGAGACTCGCGAACGCGCGGCCCTCGGGGCCTATGAGGCGGTCGCGAGGCACGCGGACGCCGTCGAACCGGATGGTGCCGTTGGCGGCGCTGTACCAGGCCAGTCCGGGTACCGGCTCCATGCTCACGCCCGGGCTGTTCGCATCGATCAGCATCAGGGACAGCCCGCCGAGCCCCTCGCCGGCCGTGCGCACCACGGTCAGCAGATAGTCGGCGCGCAGCGCACCGGAGATCAGGGTTTTCTCGCCGTTCACCACGTAGTGGTCGCCGTCCGCCTCGGCAGACGTCACGAAGCGGGACACGTCCGAGCCGCCCACCGGCTCGGTGACCGCGAAGGCGGTACGCTTCTCCCCGGCGAGTACCGGGCGGACCACCTCGTCGTGCAGTTCGGGGCTGCCGTATTCGACCACCGGCGGCAGCGCGATCCAGTGGGTGGCCAGGTCCGCGAAGACGACACCGGAGCCGAGACGATGGAACTCCTCGGCGAAGATCACCCGATGATAGAGGTCGGCGGCGTCCTGCCAGCCGCCGAATTCGGCCGGAAAGCCCATGCCCATGAGGCCGGCCTCGGCCGCCTGCCGGTAGAGGTCGTCCGGGAAGGTGCCGGCGGCGTTCCAGGCGTCGATGTGGGGCTCGATGTGCGCGGACACGAAGTCGCGCAGCTGCTGCCGCCAGGCCTCGTGGTCGGCGGTCAGGCCGGGCGCGGGCGGCCTGAGGCCGTCGAAGTCGATGGCGGGCTTCTTTGCTGACACGACCTTGCTCCCCCCGGCAGGTCTCCGCTGCTTCCCGCCCGGCGGAAGTGACGCCGGGCTTGCATCGGACTCGCTTGCTTAGTAAGACTTAGTCATAATAGCACAGACCCGGGACGCCGCCAGCCGGGTCGCCGACAAATGGGAACCGACCGAGGGGAGAGAGCCGTGCCACAAGAATTCCTGTCGCTGGCGCTGATGAATGCGTCACTCGTACTGGTGCTGATGACGGGCCTGTGGGGCCTCAGTCTCGCGCTGCGCGATTCCAGCATCGCCGATATCTTCTGGGGCTTCGGCTTCGTGATCATCGTCTGGTTCACCTGGACGATCTCCGACGGCGTCGAAGCGAGGCGCCTGCTGGTGGCCGTGCTGACCACGCTCTGGGGCCTGCGCCTGGGGCTCTATCTCGGCTGGCGCAACTGGGGCAGGGAGGATCCGCGCTACGCGCGCCTCCGCAAGCACGTGGAATCACAGGGCGGCAACTATGCGCTGCACAGCTTCGTGAACATCTACCTGATGCAGGGCTTCTTCATGTGGCTGGTCTCGCTCGTGCTGATCTTCGGCCTGTCCATGGACACGCCGGCCGCGCTCGGCTGGCTGGCCTGGGCGGGCGTCGCGCTGTGGGCGGTGGGCATGTTCTTCGAGGTGGTCGGCGACATCCAGCTCACCCGCTTCCGCGCCGACCCGGCCAACGAGGGCAAGGTCATGGACCGGGGACTGTGGCGCTACACCCGCCACCCGAACTACTTCGGCGAGGCCTGCGTCTGGGTGGGCTTCTTCCTGATCGCGGCCGAGAACCCGTGGGGGCTGGTCACCATCGTCAGCCCGGCCACCATCCTGTGGGTGCTGACCGGGTCGCTGGGCAAGGGGCTGCTGGAACGCCGCATGGCGAAGAAGCGTCCCGACTTCGAGGACTACAAGCGGCGCACCAGCGGTTTCTTCCCGCTGCCGCCGAAGAAATGAGCCGTGAGGCCGGACCGGGAGCAGAGGGAGACACCATGACCACAGAACAGCGAGACGAACGCATGCAGCGCATGCTGGATTACTACGAGATCCGCGACGTGCTGGCGCGCTACGCCCGCGGCATCGACCGCGCCGACGGCGAGCTGCTGAAGAGCTGCTACCACCCGGACGCCATCGAGGAACACGCCGGACGCTACGACGGCAACGCCCATCAGTACGTGGACGAGGCCATGCCGCGGGTCATGAAGATGGGCGCCATGCAGCATCTCCTGGGCTCGAGCCACGTCGACGTCGACGGCGATATCGCGTACGTGGAGACCTACGTCTGGACCTTCATGCGCCAGCACCGGGAGGACGGCGACTGGGACACCCTGACCGGCGGTCGCCTGGTCGACCGCTTCGAGCGTCGGGACGGCGAGTGGAAGATCGCCCACCGCTGGACGGTGTTCGACTTCAACCGGGACATGCCCACCGCCGAGGGCTGGTGCGGCGGCATGTTCGACTTCAGCCAGAAGGGCGCGCGCCTCGGCCGGAAAGGCCGCGAGGACCCGTCCTACGAACGATTCTGAGGAGACCGGACATGCTGATAGACAAAGTGCACGAGTTGATCGAGACCTGGAAGCGCCAGGACGTCGACGGCGTGCTGGCGATGCTGGACGAAGACGTCGTCTACCACTACCACGTGGGCTCGCCGCCGCTGGAGGGCAGGGAGAAGGTGCGCAAGTTCCTGGAGCGTTTCGGCAAGGGCCAGGAAGACATCCGCTGGCGCATCGACAACCATGCCGAGAACGGCGATCTGCTGCTGGTGGAGGGGCGCGACATCTACCGCAAGGGCGGCGTCGAGATCGACCTGCCCTACATGGGCATCTTCCGCTTCCGCGACGGCAGGATCCTGGAGTGGCGCGACCACTTCGACATGGGCGAGCTGAAGAAGCAGATGGACGGCTAACGTGTAGGAGGGCCTTCAGGCCCGACCGGGCGTTCTCTTGACGTTGGCCCGCCATCGGGTGGGTGAGGGTCGCGGGGACGCTCATGTAGGAGGGGCTTCAGCCCCGATCTACGCCTGAGGCGGCCGAGCGCTGATCGGGGCTGAAGCCCCTCCTACATGCCCATCGAGGCTTGCAGCGCGTTCCGGACGACCCCCGCAGGGCGGCCGTAAAAGAACGGGGGTCTGGCAGCGGCGGGTCGGGCCTGAAGGCCCTCCTACGTGGATAGTTCGCGCCTCAGCACCTTGCCCAGCGGGTTGCGCGGCAGCGCCTCCATGACCACCATCTCCTGCGGCCACTTGTAGGAGGCCACCTGCAGGCTCTTCAGGTGTTCGACGACGTCGTCCAGGGTGATGCTCCCGCCCGGTTTCGGAACGACGGCGGCGCAGACCTTCTCGCCCAGCACCTCGTCGGGGATGCCGAAGACGGCCGCTTCCTGCAGGGCCGGGTGGCTCTCCACCAGAGAGTCCAGCTCCGCCGGCGAGATATTCATGCCGCCGCGGATGATCAGTTCCTTGACCCGGCCGATGAATCGGTAGCGCCGCGGAATCGGCTCGCCGTCGTCCACGAGCTCGAACAGGTCGCCGGAGTGGTAGAACCCATCCGCGTCGATCACCTCGGCGTTCAGCTCGTCGTCCTGCCAGTAGCCGTCGAAGCGCATCGCGCCGTCGAAACACAGTTCGCCCGGCCGCTCCGGCTCGGTGATGACCTCGCCGGTTTCCGGGTCCTTCAGGCAGGTAATGATCTTTTTCTGGAACCGCGACGGCCACTCCAGCCCTTCCACGCCGAAGCGGGGGAAGTACAGCGCGCGGTCTTCCGGGTCCGGGAAATCCTCGCCCGTGCTGAACAGCGAGCAGCCCTCGTTGGAGCCGAAGATGTTCACCACCACGATGCCGTGCTGTTCCTGCCAGCCCTTCACCATCCACGGCGCGAGCGGCGCGGAGCCCGAGCCGATGCAGCGCAGATGGCTGATGTCGGTCTTCGCCAGCAGATCATCGTTCTTCAGCAGCAGGTTCAGGATGGCCGGCGGCGCCACGGTGTAGTTGATCTTCTCCTCCGCCATCTGGCACAGGAACACCGGCAGGTCGAAGGGGTGATGCTGCACCAGCTTGCCCCGGGTCATGAGCCAGGGCATGACCATGCCGCCGAGCGAGGCGATGTTCACCATCGGGAAGGGGTTGAGGATGTTCTCGCCCTCCTGCAGCTGGCCGCACTCGCTGCAGGACTCCCCGTTGACCACCCAGTGCGCGTGGTGGCGGGGCACGCCCTTCGGCCGCGACTCGGTGCCCGACGTCCAGCACAGGGTCAGGGTCTCGTGGGGATCGATCTCCAGTTGCTCGAGATAGGCCCGCAGCGGTTCCGGGTCGGCGCCGGCGAGCCGCTCCAGGGAGAGATCCGTGGGGTCGGCCTCCTGCTCGCGCCATACCAGCAGGTGACGCAGCCGGTCGAACTCCGGCACCAGTGCCTCCGCGCGTGCGGCGGGCTCCGTGTCCTTGAAGCGGGGCACGGTCATGAAGGCGCTGGCGCCGGACTTGCCCAGGATGTAGCGCAGTTCATGCTCCCGGAACTGCATCGCGACCGGGCAGAACACGAGGCCGAGGCGTGCGCAGGCGAGGAACGTCACCACGCCCTCCACCGTATTCGGCAGCTGCGTGGCCAGAACGTCGTCCTTGCGCAGGCCCAGCGCCAGCAGCCGGCTGGCCAGTCCGTCCACCAGCCGGTCCAGCTCGGCGAACGTATAGCGCTGCTGGGCGGCGCCCGTCAGCTCCTCCTTGTTCGGCGGGTCCACGACGGCTTCCTCGCCGCCGGCCCGGGACACGGCGTCGCGGAATACGTCGTCCACGGTGGTCTGTCCCCACCATCCCCGCTGCTGGTACTCGGCGATCCGCTCCGGTGAACTCTGGATCATCTGCTTGCGCCTCTCTCCGATGTGGCTTTCGACAACCGTACCAAGTATAGAGTCATGTTATGCAAGCGACCATAGCCGTCGCGGTCGCCGCCTGTCGCGATACCGGTCCTTCGCAGACCTCCACTGTCACTTGCATTATTCGACTGAGTCGGTAAGGATCGGGGCCATCGACGGACAGCGCCGAGGACACCGTTTTCATGACCGATTTCCGCACCGCTCCGTTCCGGGAAGTCGCGTTCCCATCCGCCAGCATGGCAGTGGAGGAACGCGCCGACGGCACGCTGATCGTGACGCCGGAGACCGGGCTCGAACCCTACGTGCCGAACCTGCTGCTCGAGCTGGAGCGCCAGGCGGGGGAGCGCCCCGACCAGCCCTACCTGATGGAGAGGGAGGGCGGCGACGGGGAGTGGGTGGCCCAGACCTACCAGGAGACCCGCCGCGACGCCCACGCGGTGGCCCAGTGGCTGCTGGACAACGGCGTCGGCCCCGACCGCTCCCTGCTGATCCTGTCCGGCAATTCCATCCGCCACGCGGTGTTCAAGTACGGCGCCATGGCCGTGGGCGTCCCGGTCTGCCCGGTGAGCGTGAATTATGCGCTCATGGGTGGCGACTACGGACGGCTGAAGCACGTGCTGGAGCTGGTCAGGCCGGCGGTCGTATTCGCCGAGCAGACGCCGCTGTACAAGGCCGCTCTGGAGGCGGTGGATTTCGGCGACGCCATCGTCGTCACCGAGGAGCCGGAGCTGCTGGAGCGGCCCGCCGTCGCCGTTACCGAGGTGCTGGCGCTGCGGGCGGGCCCGGAAGTGAAGGAGGCCATCGAAGGGCTGGACCCGGATGCGCCGGCCGTCTACATGCTCACCTCCGGCTCCACCAGCCTGCCAAAGGCGGTCGTGCAGACCCAGCGCATGCTGGGGGCCAACCTGGCCCAGGCGAAACAGGTCCTCGGCGAGACGGCCGGCTGGAAGGACGTGATGCTCGACTGGCTGCCCTGGAACCACGTCTCCGGCACGTCGAGCAAGTTCGGGGTGATGATCGCCGGCGGCACCTTATATATAGACGGCGGGCGCCCGCTGCCGGGACAGTTCGACCTGACCATCCGCAACCTGAAGGAAGTGCCGGTCAGCTTCTTCACCAACGTGCCGGCCGGCTACGCCATGCTGGCCGACGCGCTGGAGCGCGACGACGAGCTCCGCGAGACCTTCTTCTCGAAGCTGAGGCTGGCGTTGTACGGCGGGGCCGGGCTGCCTCAGGCACTGTACGACCGGCTGCAGGCGCTCGCCGTGCGCACCACCGGCAAGCGAGTCTTCTTCACGACCGGCTACGGCGCCACCGAGACGACCTCCGGCTGCATGGCCATTTATTTCGATACGGAAGAGGTGGGCATCGGCCTGCCGATGCCGGGGCTGACCATCAAGCTGGTGCCCCAGGACGAGCGCTACGAGATCCGCATGAAGGGCCCGATGATCACGCCGGGCTACCTGCACATGCCGGAGAAGAACGCCGAGATCTTCGATGACGAGGGGTATTTCCGGATCGGCGATGCCGCACAGTTCAACGAATCCGGCGATATCGAGCGCGGGCTTAAGTTCGCCGGCCGCCTGGCCGAGGAGTTCAAGCTCGCCAACGGTACCTGGGTCTCCGCCGGCAACCTGCGGGCGGCCGTGGTGCAGGCTTGCTCGCCGCTGGTGAGCGACGTGCTGGTATGCGGGCTCAACCGGGACTACGTGGCCGTGCTGGCCTGGCCCAACCGGGCCGGCGTCGAGCAGGTGCTGGGCGCAGAGCCGCCGGCCAGCGCCCGGGAGCTGACCGGCGAGCCCGTCGTGCGCGAGCGTATCGTGCAGGCGCTGGAGACGCACAACCGGGCCAATCCGGGCTCCAGCACCCGCATCCGCCGTTTCGCCTTCCTGGACGAGCCGCCGAGCATCGACGGGCACGAGCTGTCGGACAAGGGCACGGTGAACCAGTCCGTGGCGCTGCGCCGACGGGCGGCCGACGTGGAACGTCTGTACGCGGCATCGCCCGGCGAGGACGTGATCGTCGCCCAATAACGCCGGCGGCTGCCGCGGGTCGCCGACCGGCCTGGCAGCCTGCTGCGACTTCCGAGCGCGACAGAGAGGGGGAGAGACTATGGATATCGAGGGTGCGGCTGCGATCGTCACCGGCGGCAACCGGGGCATCGGCGAGGGTTTCGTGCGGGCGCTGCTGGAGGCGGGCGCGGCCAGGGTCTACGTGGGTGCCCGCGACCCTGCCGCGGCGCAGCATCTGGCGGACGAATTCGCCGACCGGGCGGTGCCGGTGGCCCTGGACGTCACTGACGAAGCACAGGTGGCGGCGGCTGCCGCGAAATGTGCGGATGTCTCCATCGTCGTCAACAACGCCGGCGTTTTCACGAATCGGCTCCTGATCGGGGCCGACGACATGAGCGGCGCCCGCCAGGAGATGGAGGTCAACTACTTCGGCACGCTGTCCATGTGCCGCGCGTTCGCCCCGGTGCTCGCCGCGAACGGGGGCGGCGCCATCGTCAATGTGCTGTCGGCGGCGGCACTCACGAATATCCCGAATATGGGCGGCTACGGGCCGTCCAAGAGCGCGACGCGCTTCCTGTCGGCCGGCGTGCGGGCCGAGCTGGCCGACCAGGGCACCCAGGTCACGGCGCTGATCGTCGGCTCGGTGGATACCCGCATGGCCGCCCACGTGGCGGGACAGAAGGAGCAGCCCGTCGACATCGGCCGGGCCGGGGTCAG
Organism: Lentisalinibacter orientalis; assembly: GCF_040706535.1. Classification (NCBI taxonomy): domain Bacteria; kingdom Pseudomonadati; phylum Pseudomonadota; class Gammaproteobacteria; order Woeseiales; family Woeseiaceae; genus Lentisalinibacter; species Lentisalinibacter orientalis. The sequence goes on along the minus strand of NZ_JAPDRJ010000002.1, from coordinate 318,054 downwards.
GGCCATCCGGAAGAACATCGACGAGATGGACACCGACTGGATGGCGACCAGCGTCCGGGCCCGGATCGCGATGGATCCGAAGGGCTACGAACGCGGCCTCGCGAAGCTGCTGAAAGCCGATCGGCTCAGTACCGGCAAGTAGGCCGCCCCCACCCGTCCCGCGCCGGCTGCGACTTGGCGTGACCTGCGTAAGTATCTACCAGTATGGAGTCGAGGCGGCCGTACTCCAACAATAGACGCGGATGGGGGACTAGCGCCTGGAACAAGAAGCAGAACGCTACGTGTCGAACCCGTCCGCGCTGGTGACGGCCAGCCGTGTTGCGGCCTTTCGATGGTGGCGCGCGCCGGCTGGCCGATTCAGCGACGAACATAGCAGCAGAAGAGGACGTCGCCATGGCAGCCCGAGAAACCTTATACGAGGTCATGCGCCAGCATGGCATTACCCGCCGCAGCTTTCTTAAGTTCTGCAGCCTGACCGCAGCCGGCCTCGGCCTCGGTCCGGAGTTCGCGGGCAAGATTGCGTACGCGCTCGAAACCAAGCCACGCACGCCGGTGATCTGGCTGCACGGCCTGGAGTGCACTTGCTGCACCGAGTCTTTCATCCGGTCGGGCAACCCGCTCGCCAGTGACGTCGTCCTGTCCATGATATCCCTGGACTACGACGACACGCTGATGGCGGCTGCCGGTCATCAGGCCGAGGAGATCCTCGAGCAGACCATCGAGAAATACGACGGCGAATACATCCTGGCCTGCGAGGGCAATCCCCCGCTGAACGAGGACGGCGTGTACTGCATGCAGGCCGGCATCCCGTACGTTGAGAAACTTCGGCACATGGCCGCTCACTGCAAGGCCATCGTGGCCTGGGGCTCCTGCGCTTCCTGGGGTTGCGTGCAGGCCGCCAAGCCGAATCCGACCCGCGCCGTCCCGATCCACAAGGTGATCAAGGACAAGCCCATCGTGAAAGTGCCGGGTTGCCCGCCCATCGCCGAGGTGATGACGGGTGTGCTGACCTACATGATCGCCTTCGACGAGTTGCCCGAGCTGGATCGCCAGGGCCGGCCGAAGATGTTCTACGGCCAGCGCCTGCACGACAAGTGCTATCGGCGCCCGCACTTCGACGCCGGCCAGTTCGTCGAGAAATTCGACGACGAAGGCGCGAAGAAGGGTTACTGCCTGTACAAGGTCGGCTGCAAGGGCCCGACCACGTACAACGCCTGCTCCACCGTGGAGTGGAACGACGGCCTGTCCTGGCCGGTGAAGTCGGGCCACGGCTGCCTCGGCTGCGCCGAAGACGATTTCTGGGACAAGGGCAGCTTCTACAGTGCGATCGGCAAGCTCGACGTCTCCCCGCGTGGAGCCGAGGCCACGGCCGATCAGATCGGCGGCGTGCTCGCCGGTGCAGCGGCGATTGGTGTGGCGGCCCACGCGGTCGGCTCCGCCATCAGCCACATGACGCGCAAACAGCCTGAGGAGACCAGTAATGGCTAGTATCACCACGCCGAATGGCTTCAACCTTGACGACAGCGGTCAGCGCGTGGTCGTGGACCCGGTCACCCGGATCGAGGGCCACCTGCGCATCGAGGTCAATGTCGACGAGAACAACGTCATCCAGAACGCGGTCTCCACGGGCAACATGTGGCGCGGACTGGAGGTGATCCTGAAGGGCCGCGATCCCCGCGACGCCTGGGCCTTCGTCGAGCGCATCTGCGGCGTCTGCACCGGTGTGCACGCCATCCAGTCGGTGCGCACCGTCGAAGACGCGCTGGGCATCGAGATCCCGGCCAACGCCAATCACATCAGAAACCTGATGATGCTGGCGCAGTACACCCAGGACCATCTCGTGCACTTCTATCACCTGCATGCCCTGGACTGGGTGGACGTGGTCAGCGCGCTCAGCGCCGATCCGAAGGCCACCTCCCAGCTGCAGCAGTCCATCAGCAACTGGCCGAAGTCCTCGCCGGGCTACTTCAGTGACGTGCAGAACAAGCTGAAGCGATTCGTGGAATCCGGTCAGCTGGGTATCTTCGCAAACGCCTACTGGGGCAGCCCGGCCTACAAGCTGCCGCCCGAGGCGAACCTGATGGCCGTGACTCATTATCTGGAGGCGCTCGACTTCCAGAAGGAGATCGTCAAGGTCCATACGGTCTTCGGCGGCCGCAACCCGCACCCGAACTGGCTGGTGGGCGGTGCACCCTGCTCGATCAACGTGAACGACACCGGCGCCGTCGGTGCGATCAACATGTACTGGCTGAACCTGGTGTCCGACATCATCAACCAGTCCATCCAGTTCGTCGATCAGGTCTATATCCCCGACCTGAAGGCCATCGCGTCCTTCTACAAGGACTGGGGCTTCGGCGGCGGTCTGTCGGGCAAGAACGTCATGTCCTACGGCGACTTCCCCGAGTTCGCGAACCAGTTCGACAACGACAGCTTCATGATGCCCCAGGGAGCGATCCTGAACGGCGACCTGTCGAAGGTCTACGACGTCGATCCGCGGGATCCCGAACAGGTGCAGGAATTCGTCACCCACTCCTGGTACGACTATCCCGGCGACCCGAACGCAGGGCTCCATCCCTGGGACGGCATCACCGAGCCGAAGTTCGAGCTCGGACCGAATGCCAAGGGTACGAAGACGAACATCCAGGCACACGACGAGGGCGGCAAGTACTCCTGGCTGAAGGCGCCGCGCTGGCGCGGCAACGCGATGGAAGTCGGCCCGCTGGCCCGCTACATCGTCGCCTATGCCCGCGGCCACGAGGAGATCAAGGATCAGGTCGACGGCCTGCTCAGCGATCTCGATCTGCCGATCACCGCTCTGTTCTCGACGCTGGGTCGCACGGCTGCTCGCGGTCTGGAGACCTCCTGGGCGGCGCACAAGATGCGCTACGTGTTCGACAACATGATGGCCAACATCAAGGCCGGCGATTCGGCGACCGCCAATATGGACAAGTGGGAGCCGGACACGTGGCCCAAGGACACCAAGGGTGTCGGCTACGGCGAGGCGCCCCGTGGCTCGCTCGGCCACTGGATCCACATCAAGGACGGCCAGATCGAGAACTACCAGTGCGTCGTACCGTCCACCTGGAACGCCTCGCCGCGTGATCACCAGGGCAATATCGGTGCCTACGAGGCCGCGTTGCTCGGCACGCCCATGGCGGACCCGAAAAAGCCGCTGGAGATCCTGCGTACGATCCACAGCTTCGATCCCTGCCTGGCCTGCGCCACGCACGTGATCTCGCCCGACGGTGAAGATCTGACGACGGTGAAGATCCGTTAGGGGGCTCTGGCCAACCGAGGAATCGATTAGGAGACGATCATGGCAACGAGCACAGAGGCGATGGGTGGGCGCAGTCCTGCGAACCTGAAGCCCGAGTACATCTACGAGGCGCCGGTCCGCATCTGGCACTGGGTTCACGCTATCAGCATCGTGGTGCTGTGCGTCACCGGCTATCTGATCGGGAACCCGCTACCGAGTGTGCCCGGGGAGGCGAGTGAATCCTTCCTGATGGGCAACATCCGGATGATCCACTTCATCGCGGGCTACGTGTTCACGATCGGTTTGCTGGTGCGGATCTACTGGGGCTTCGTCGGCAACAAGTACTCCCGGGAACTATTCTACCTGCCCATCTGGAAAGGGAGCTGGTGGAAGGAGCTGTTCCACGAGATCAAGTACTACAGCTTCCTGACCCGCAAGACCTACAAGACGAAGGCGCACAACCCGCTGGCCCAGAGCGCGATGTGGTTCTTCAACTTCATCCTGGGTCTGTTCCTGGTGATCACGGGTTTCGCGTTGTACTCGGAGGGTCTGGGTGACGGCAGCTGGGCGGACGTGCTGTTCGGCTGGGTATTCGTGCTCTTCCCGAACTCCATGGGCGTGAAGACCTGGCACAACTTCGGCATGTGGCTGATCATCGTCTTCGCGATCATCCATACGTACATGGCGATCCGCGCTGACGTCATGGGCCGGCAGTCGAGTGTGAGCACGATCATGTCCGGCTGGCGGTACTACAAGGACGACTACCCGGGCGACGATCCGCGGTGACGGAAGGCATCGTTCCAAGCCGGCCCGAGGGAGACCCCGTCGGCTTCGAAACCCTCATCCTCGGAATCGGGAATCCGCTCTGGGCAGATGAGGGTTTCGGGGTACGGGCCGCCGAGCAGCTGAACGCGGAGTACTTGTTCCCGCCGGAAGTCCGCGTGATGGACGGCGGGACGCTCGGTCTCATGCTGCTGCCCTACGTGCGTTCGGCGAAGAACCTGCTGATCTTCGACGCCATCGACTTCGGTCTGGAGCCCGCCGAGATGAAGGTCATCGTCGGCGACGACGTGCCCAGGTTCATGGGCGTCAAGAAGATGAGCATGCACCAGACCGGCTTCCAGGAGGTGCTGATGTCCGCCGAGATGTTCGGCCAGGCACCGGACAAGCTCGCACTGGTGGGCGTGCAGCCGGAACTGCTGAACGACTACGGCGGCAGCCTGCGCGAATCGGTGAAGGCCCGCCTGCCGGAGGCAGTGGAGGCCGGCCTCGCCGTCCTTCGCGACTGGGGCATCGAGTACCGGAAACGCGACACGCCCCTGGAGAATACGGAACTGACCGGGCCCGACGCCATCAATATGGATGAGTACGAGGCCGGGAGGCCGGACACCAAAGAAACCTGGAGATAGTCAGTGGGAGAGACCCTGAACCATCCGCTGATCCAGCGGTTGATCGACGAGTTCGGCTACCCGACCGTCGGCCTCGAGGACCACGACGCGTTCGTGGCCGATCCTGCCGTGAGCGTCCTGTTCTTCGCGGGCGAGCCGAAGAAGTTCGGCGAGACCGTCGACGTGGCCGTGGTGCTGCCGGAGATCGTCTCGGCCTACGACGGCAGGCTGCGGCCGGCCGTCGTGGAGAAGGAGGCGGAGAAGGAGCTGCAGCGGAAATACGGTTTCCGCGAGTGGCCTTCGCTGGTCTTCGTCCGTGAGGGCGGCTGGCTCGGCACCATCTCGCGCATCCGCAACTGGCAGGAGTATCTCGACGAGATCAACGAGATACTGCGCTCCGAGCCGCGGCGTCCGCCGGGATTCAAGATCCCGGTCGTGACGGCCTGAACCGCACGCAGATCGACTGGGGGAATTACAGATGAATATCAGAGACATACCTGTCGTGGCGATCGGCCCCGGCAGCCAGCCGACCGAGAGCGACGGTGCCGAGCTCCAGTACATCGACCTGCCCCGCGGCATGGCCATGTACGAGCCGCCCTCCATACCCGACCCCGAGTCGGTGGAGAACCTCACCGGCGCGCGCGCGACGATGGACTGGCTGCAGCGCACGCTGGACGACTGGGAGCCGGGCAAGGCGGCTCTGGCCGACATCTCCGCCCTGGACCCCGAGAACCGTGAACTGGTCAACCAGGTTCTCGGCGAGGGTGAGGTCGCGGTGAAATTCACCGGCGATTTCCTGTCCCAGACCCAGGAGTCGGTGCTGGCCGGCGTCTGGCGCACTTTCTATCTGAACGAGGAAGGCAAGGTCACCCACGACCTGCTGGAAGTGGCCGAGGCGCCTTTCCTCGCTCGCCTGGGCGAACTCGGCCGCGACAGGGCGCCCGAGGACATCGCCGGCGGGGAGGCGCCGCCGGGCGCGCTGAACGCCCCGGCAATCCTCACGGAGATCGCCGACCGGGTCGCCAGCCGCACGCCCGGCGACGAGACCCACGTCATCAACCTCTCGCTGCTGCCCATGTCGGACGAGGATCTCGTGTTCCTGGACGAGACCCTCGGCAAGGGGCCCGTGGACATCCTGTCCCGCGGCTACGGCCACTGCATCATCTCGGCAACGCGGGTACGCGACGTCTGGTGGGTGCGCTATTTCAACTCGATGGCCAAGATGATCCTGAACTCGCTCGAGATCACCGACCTGCCCCACGTGGTTGCGGCGGCGCCGGAAGATATCCGCGACTCGAGCAAGCGCCTGGCGCAGCTGCTCGAGGCCTACTGGACCGACGACTGAGCGCGGCAGACTGCCGCAGGGAGAGACATGGGAGAGGCGATGGAAGGCCGCATCGGCGCCGACACCCGCATGGAGTGTCGTATCTGCTGGTACATCTACGATCCCGCGGAGGGCGACGACGTGGAACAGATCCCGCCCGGCACGCCCTTCACCGCGCTGCCAGACCATTGGTGCTGTCCCCAGTGCGAGACGGAGCGGGACAAGTTTCTGCCCGTGAGCGAGTGAGGCGGGTCGGCCGTGACTGATCCGGCGCTCGAGCGGCTGATCGATCGTTTCCGCGAGGCGGAGCCGCGCATGCGCGATCTGCCGTTCTACAACGAGCGGCTGTCCACGGAGGCGGTAGGCTTCCGGGACTGGGAAGGCCATCGCCTGGGCATCCTCATCACCCCCTGGTTCATCAACCTGATCCTGCTGCCCGGCGAGGAGGACGACTGGTCGGGCGTGGACCAGGGCGACCAGAGCGACTGGCATCTGCCCGCCGAGACCATCCGCTTCACGGCCAACCGGCCGGAAGATGAGGAGACGGGGGAGGACGAAGTCTTCCTGGCGGCCCCCGTGTTCACCAACGTCATCGGCGTGCCCGATCACGAGGCGGCGAAGAACATCGCCGAGCAGGTGCTGGAGAGTCTGCTGGCGAAACCCGGCAGCGAGAAGGCGGCGCCCGGCCACGCCGTCAGCCGGCGCGACCTGTTGCGCGGCAAGGTCAGCAGAAACTCCGGCTGACCGTTCGGTCTGCGGGTCCGGTCTGCCCATTTACAGGCCGACAGCTGTTCCAATCTAGTCCTTAGCGGTCCGGTCGACAATCCGGAAACTCACGGATTTGGTCGCCGTCGGCACCGTCCCATATTCATGGATGACCGGGCAGGAACGCCCGGCAACAACGAATACAGGAGGTGAACAATGGCCAACGTACGTGATATCAAACCGCGCAAAGACACCGAGCAGGGCACTGCACGGGCAGTCCGGCCGTTCACCCACGGCATGGACGAGTTCTTCGAGAACCTGTTCCCCCGCCGCTGGATGGAAGGGTTCATGGAGCCCCATGCCTGGAGACGGCCGTTCTGGAGCGAGTTGGAGACGGCCTTCGAGGGTTTCCCGAGAGTGGACGTCGTCGACAAGGGCGAGACCCTGCGGGTCCGCGCCGAACTGCCCGGCGTGGAGAAAGACGACCTCGACATCACGATCAACGGCGATCGCCTGACGATCGAGGCCAGGCGCGAGTACAAGGAAGAGGAGAAAGAGGAAGCCTACTTCCGCAACGAGATGGCCTACGGCCGGATCGCCCGTACCATCTACCTGCCGGTAGAAGTGGAGGGCGACAAGGCGAAGGCCGATCTGAAGAAGGGCATCCTCGAGATCACCCTGCCGAAGGTGAAGGCCACTAAGCCCCACACCGTCAAGGTCGCCTGATCTCCGGATTCGGAACGAGGCGGGAGGGGCGGCTGCGGCCGCCCCTTCCTTTATCTGGCGGCGCCGTCCCTGACGCCGGCCAGCGGTGGCTGTGCCGCGCCCTCCGGGGCGGGAACGCCGAGAATGGCGGTGAGCGTGGCCGCCACCCGGCGGGCGTCCGCCACCTCGTCGCCGGCTACCCGCTCGATGCCGTGGCCCCACATCAGCACGGGCACCCGGCGGTCGTAGTCCCAGGGCGTGCCGTGGTTGGCGCCGCCGCCGGGGACGTCGTAGACCGCATTGAACCAGCCGGTGGCGGGTACCACCAGCAGGTCGGCGTCCACGCCTTCGGGCATGGAGGCCGCGGCCAGCCGGTCGACCGTGCTCTCGCTTGTCGCCAGTGCCGCGCGGTCGCGGAATGCATAGACCCGCTCGATGCCCGGCAGATCCGCGAGCGCTGCGGCCACGGCCGCGGAGAGCTCGGCGCCACGGGCGTCGCCGGCGGCGGTGAAATAGAGGCTGGAAGACTGGTAACCGGCGATCCAGTCGCCCTCGCCCAGCGCCGCCCGGGCGGCCTCACGGGCGGTGGCGATGATCGTCTCGCTGGGTAGACGCCCGCCGGGTTCGCCGGTCTGCTCCGGCAGCCGCGCGACGCCGTGGTCGGCCGTGATGACGAAGGTCACCCGCATCTCCTCGGGCAGGGAGCGGGCCAGCGCGGTGAGTTCCCTGTCCGTGCGCAGCAGGTTGTCCACGTACTCGCAGGAGGTGGCGCCCCACACGTGGCCGATGCGGTCGGTGCCGGAGACGCCCAGCACGAGCAGGTCCGGGACGTCGTCCTCGCCCATCCCCTCGGCCCCGATCGCAGCCCGCGCCGCCGCGAAGAACCAGGGGGTGGAGGCCGCGGAGTAACCGAAGGCCTTGTCGGGTTTCTGTGAATCGGCGGGGTCGTAGGGAAATACGTTGTTCCAGCCGACGAACGGCCCCTCGCCGGGCGCGTCGTCCTGCGCGCAGGGGCTGTCGGCCTGCCGCTGCCAGGTGGTGAAGGTACGCTCCACGGGCTGGTCGGCGTTGAACGCCGCGAGCCAGTCCGGGAGGCTGCCGTCCGGCCGGTACCAGGCGGACGTGGTCATCGCCGGGATGTCGTCGTCGTAGAAGACGGCGAGATCGGCAGAGCGGCCGGTGGCGAGGATGGCGGCCCGCGCCTTCATGGAGACGCCGACGATCACGGCTTCCCCGCCGGTAGCCTCGTGCAGCCGGTCGCCGGCGGTGTCGACCCTGAGCGCCGCCGGGCTGGCGTGGCTCTCCGGGTTGCCGATCACCCGATGCACGCCGTCGTCGACGATGGGCAGGCGGCCCCGGACGGGGTGGTGTACCGCATTGGCGAAGGCGCCGTGCACCGCCGGGGCGACTCCCGTGACCAGGGTGGCATGCCCGGCCGCGGTGGCCGTGTTGGCGTAGCGCAGGTCCACCGAGTGGCGGGCTCCCTCGGCCCAGGCGCGCCGCAGCAGGCTGTCCGGCGGCAGCAGCGGCAGGTGCTCGGCCAGCACCCAGTCGCCGAACTGGTCCAGCACCACGAGGATCACCAGCTGCGGCGGTTGCGCGCCGGCGTCCTGCCCGGCATCGGAGGGTCGGTCGGGGCTCGTGGCGCAACCGGCAACAAGCGCGATCAGTGCGGCGGCGAGGAGGGTGGCGAGTCTCACGGTCCGGAGTCCTTCTGTCAGCCATCGGCAAGCGCAGGAGGATACCGCAGCCCGCGCCGTCATCAAGACTGCCCGGCCGATGTTGCAGCCCGATGACCGGGCCGGCGGCTCAGCCCCAGCGGTTCTGGTAGCTGTCCAGCACCCGCAGGTAGTTGGCCCGCTCGAAGGCGGCCGGTTCGGCCACGCGCCCGTGGCTCATGGCGCCGCGCACCTGCTCCACGTCCTCGTACCCCCGGGCCTCCATCCAGTCCGCCAGGCCGTCGCGGAGACTGGCGAGATAGGGCGGGCCGAGGCGCAGCAGTGCCGAGGCGGTCATGACCACGTGAGCGCCGGCGAGCAGGTACTTCGCCACCTCGGCCGCGCTGGTCACCCCGCTGGTGGCGGCAAGCGATCCCTGCAGCCGGCCGTGCAGCAGGGCCAGCCAGAACAGGCCCTGGCGGATCTCGCCGGAGCGGCTCAGCTCCAGCGTGGGCTCCACCTCCAGCTTCTCGATGTCGAAGTCCGGCTGATAGAAGCGGTTGAACAGCACCAGGCCGTCCGCGCCGGCGGATTCCAGCTGCAGCGCCATGTGTCCGAACGAGCTGAACCAGGGGCCCACCTTCACCGCCAGCGGGATCGAGACCGCCTCGCGCACCAGGTGCACCGTCTGCAGATAGCGGCGCTCCACGTCGGCCCCGCATTCCGCCGGATCGGCCGGCAGATAGTAGAGATTCAGTTCCAGCGCATGCGCGCCGGCGTCCTCGATGAGCCGCGCGTAGTCGGTCCAGCCCTCGGGGCTCGCGCCGTTCAGGCTGGCGATGATCGGGATGCCGGTGGCCTCGCGGCAGCGGCGGATGTGCTCGAGGTACTGCTGCGGCCCGATCTCGGCGCCGCCCAGGTCGGGGAAATAGCTGAGCGCCTCGCCGAAGCTCTCGCTGCCGGCATCCATCAGATGGGCCTGGGCCGCCGCCTCGTGGCGGATCTGCTCCTCGAACAGGGAGTGGATGACGACCGCGGCGGCGCCGGCGTCCTCGAGACGACGGACGCCGTCGAGTGTCTGCGACAGCGGCGAGGCCGACGCGACGACGGGGTGTTCGAGTTCGAGGCCGAGATAGGTCGTTCTGAGTTTCATGCCGGTTTCCCTCCGGGGCTGTCGCCGGCGGCGAGGTGGCGATACGGGTTGGCCTCGGTGCCGCGGCCGGCCATCTCCTCGTAGATGCGCCAGTGCCGGTCGATGTGTTCCTGCGCCCGGGTCATCAGCCACTCGGCGCGGTCCGGGTCGCTGGCCTCCAGCACCCGGTAGCGCATCTCCCGGCTGGCGTAGTCGCGGAAGCGCTTCGTCGGCCTGGGCGAGTCCAGCAGGAAGGGCTCCTGGCCCTGCTCGGCCAGTAGCGGGTTGTAGCGCATCAGCGGCCAGTGCCCGCAGCTGACCGCGAGCTTCTGCTGCCTGAGGCCGTGCTCCATGTTGATACCGTGGGCGATGCAGTGGCTGTAGGCGAGTATCAGGGAGGGCCCCGGATAGCGTTCCGCCTCGCGGAAGGCGAGCAGCGTCTGCTGCGGGTTGGCGCCGAGGGCGACGCGGGCAACGTAGACGTGGCCGTAGGCGATGGCCTGCAGCGCCAGGTCCTTCTTCGCCACGCTCTTGCCGCCGGCGGCGAACTTCGCCACCGCGGCCGTCGGCGTGGATTTCGACGCCTGGCCGCCGGTGTTGGAGTAGACCTCGGTGTCGAGCACCAGCACGTTCACGTCGCGCTCCAGCGAGAGCACGTGGTCGAGGCCGCCGTAGCCGATGTCGTAGGCCCAGCCGTCGCCGCCGACGAGCCAGATGCTGTGCCTGACCAGATGGCGGGCCAGCGAGGCAAGGCGCGTCGCGCGGGGGTCGTCCATGCGGCCCAGGGCTTCCCGCAGCGCGGCCACGCGGTGGCGCTGTTCGCGGATCTCGGACTCCTCGTCCTGCACCGCGTCGAGTAGCCCGTCCACCAGGTCCGGCTCCAGCCGGGGGGCCAGTTTGCGCAGCAGCAGCTCCGCGTGACGGCGGTGCTGGTCCGCGCTCAGCCGGAACCCGAGGCCGAACTCCGCATTGTCCTCGAACAGCGAGTTCGACCAGGCGGGCCCGCGGCCTTCGTGATTCTTCGCCCAGGGCGTGGTCGGCAGATTGCCGCCGTAGATGGACGAGCAGCCGGTGGCATTGGCGATCACCGCCCGGTCGCCGAACAGCTGGGACAGCAGTTTCAGGTAGGGCGTCTCGCCGCAGCCGGCGCAGGCGCCGGAGAACTCGAACAGGGGCGGCAGATACTGCACGCCGCGGATGTTGGAGAAGTCCACATGGCCCCGGTCCACGTCGGGCAGCCGTTCGAACCAGGCGAGGTGTGCGCGCACCGGCTCGAGGTCCGCTGGCTTCGGGCGCATGTTGATGGCGCGCTCGGCGGGACGCTCGATATTCCGCGCCGGGCAGGCATCCACGCACAGCGCACACCCGGTGCAGTCCTCGGCGTAGACCTGCAGCGTATAGCGGGTGTCCGGGAAGCCCCGCGCGGAGACCGGTGCGCTGGGGAAGCCGTCCGGTGCGTCAGCCAGTCCCTCGTCGTCGAAGAACTTCGCCCGGATGACGCCGTGGGGGCAGACGACGCCGCACTGGCCGCACTGGATGCAGATCTCCGGGTCCCACTCAGGTACGAAATCGGCGATGTTGCGTTTCTCCCAGGCGGCGGTGCCGGTCGGCCAGGTGCCGTCCGCGGGCAGGGCGCTCACGGGCAGCGCGTCGCCGCGGCCGGCGAGCAGCGGGCCGGTGACGCGGCGCACGAACTCCGGCGCATCTTCCGGCACGGGCGGCCGCCGGTCGGACGTGGCCGTGACGTCGCCGGGCGGCACCGGCGCCAGGTTGGCGATGGCCCGGTCCACCGCCGCGTAGTTCTGCTCGACCACATCCGGGCCCTTGCGGCGGTAACTCCTGCCGATGGCCTCCTTGATCTGCGCGATGGCCTCCTCCGCGGGCATGATGCCCATGAGCTGGAAGAAACACGTCTGCATGATCGTGTTGATGCGCCGCCCCAGCCCGGCCTCCCGGGCCACCCGGTAGGCGTCGATCGCCCACACGTCCAGGTCCTTGTCGAGGATCTCCCGCTGTACCGAGCGGGGCAGCTGCGCCCAGATCCCGTCAGCGGGCCCCGGGGCGTTCAGCAGCACCCTGGCCCGGCGCCGGGCCAGCGCCAGCACGTCGCCGGTACGCAGGAAATCGAACTGGTGGCAGGCGACGAAATCCGCCTCCTCGATCAGGCAGGTAGAGCGGATGGGGTGCGGCCCGAAGCGCAGATGGGACACGGTCCGCGAGCCGGCCTTCTTGGAGTCGTAGACGAAGTAACCCTGGGCGTAGGTGCCCGGCCGGCTGCCGATGATCTTGATGGTGTTCTTGTTCGCGCTGACGGTGCCGTCGGCGCCGAGTCCGTGGAACACCGCCTGGAATGTCTCGCCGCGCTCGAGACGGAAGTCCGCCGGCACGGGCAGACTCGTGCCGCTCACGTCGTCGTTGATGCCGACCGTGAAACCCCGCTTCGGCTCGTCGGCGGCCAGGTTGTCGAAGACGGCCCGGACCATGGCGGGCGTGAACTCCTTCGACGACAGGCCGTAGCGCCCGCCGATCACCAGCGGCCCGTTGCCGGCGCCAGGGTGAGCGCCGACGCAGCCGTTGCTCAGCGCGGCGGTGACGTCGAGGCACAGCGGTTCCGCCAGCGAGCCAGGCTCCTTGGTGCGGTCCAGTACGGCGATCCGGCGCACGGTGGGCGGCAGCGCCGAGCGCATGGCTGCGGCGTCGAAGGGCCGGAACAGGCGGACCTGCAGCAGCCCCACCTTCTCGCCGCGGGCGTTCAGGTGCTCCACCGTCTCGGCCGCCGTGCCGGCGCCCGAGCCCATCAGGACGATCACCCGTTCGGCCTCCGGGTCGCCCGTGTAGTCGAACAGGCGGTAGTGGCGGCCCGTCAGCGCCGCGAAGCGTTCCATGGCCCCGGCGACGGCGGCCGGGACGGCCGCGTACCAGGGGTTCGCCGCCTCCCGGGCCTGGAAGTAGACGTCCGGATTCTGGGCGGTGCCGCGCAGCACCGGGGCGTCCGGATCGAGGGCCCGCCCGCGGTGGGCCATCACGAGTTCCTCCGGCACCATGGCGGACAGCACGGCGTCGGGCAGCAGCGCGAGCGTGTTCATCTCGTGGGAGGTGCGGAAGCCGTCGAAGAAGTGCAGGAACGGCACCCGGGTCTCCAGCGTCGCGGCATGGGCGATCAGCGCGAGATCCTGGGCCTCCTGCACCGAGGCGGAGGCGAGCTGGGCGAATCCGGTCGGGCGGGTCGCCATAACGTCCTGGTGGTCGCCGAAGATCGACAACGCCTGACCGGCCACCGAGCGCGCCGCCACGTGGAAGACGGTGGGCGTCAGTTCGCCGGCGATCTTGTACATGTTGGGGATCATCAGCAGCAGGCCCTGGGAGGCCGTGAACGTGGTCGCCAGGGCGCCGGTCTGCAGCACGCCGTGCACGGCGCCGGCCGCCCCCGCCTCGCTCTGCATCTCCACCACCGAGGGCACGTCGCCCCAGATGTTCTGAAGGCCGGCATTCGACCACTGGTCGGCCAGCTCGCCCATGGGCGAGGAGGGCGTGATGGGATAGATCACGCAGATCTCGCTGAGGCGATAGGCGATGCGCGCGCAGGCCTCGTTGCCGTCGAGGGTGGTCACCGCCTGCTGTCCGTTTTCAGCGCTCAAGGCCGGGCTCCGGGATCATCTCGATGGCGTGGCAGGGACACTGTTCGAAGCAGGTGGCGCAGCCGGTACACAGGGTGTAGTCGAAGCGGTAGCGCTTGCCGGGCCCGAGCTTGATGACGGCGTCCTCGGGGCAGGCGGCGAGGCAGCCGTCGCACTCGTAACAGTTGCCGCAGGACAGGCAGCGCGCCGCCTCGTGCCTGGCCTCCGGTTCCGTGATGGTGGAGACGACCTCGCCGAAATCCTCCGCCCGGGTCGCCGCCGCGCGCTTCGGTTCCGGCTGCGCGAAGGTACCCTGGTAGAGGCTCAGGCGGAGCATGTCCCGCGTCACCACCGGGTGCTTCGGTGCCGGTTCGTGGCGCTCGCCGCGCAGCCATGCGTCTATGTGGCGGGCCGCTTTCTTGCCGTGCCCCACGCCCACGGTGACGGTGCGCTCGGAGGGCACCATGTCGCCGCCGGCGAAAATGCCCTCGTGGCCGGTCATCATCCGTTCGTCCACCACGACGGTGCCGTCCTTGTGGAATTCGATACCTTCCACGGCACGCAGGAAGCCCGTATCGGTGTCCTGCCCGAGGGCGAGGATGAGGCTGTCCGCCTCGAGGGTCTCCGTCTCGCCGGTGGGGCGCGGACGGCCGTTCTCATCCAGTTCCATCACCTCCACCGTCATGTGGGTGGACTCCAGCTCGCGGATGGAGCGCAGCCAGTTGATGCGGATGCCTTCCTCCTCGGCGTCCGCCGCCTCGAAGGCATGCGCCGGCATGTGCTCGCGGTCGCGCCGGTAGACGATCAGCGCCTCGTCCGCGCCCAGTCGGCGCGCCACCCGGGCCGCGTCCATCGCGGTATTGCCGCCGCCGTAGACCGCGATGCGCCGGCCCAGCCGCGGCGCGCGGCCGCTGTCGACGTCGCGCAGGAAGGTCACGGCGTCCATGACCCTGCCGGCGTCCCGGGCCGGTATGTCGATGCGTTTGCTGAGGTGGGCGCCTACCGCGACGAAGACGGCGTCGAAGCCGCCCTCGGCCCGTTCCCGTTCCAGGTCCTCCACCTTGTGGTCCAGGGTGATGACGACGCCCACGGCCTCGATCCGCGCGATCTCGGCCTCCAGCACGTCGCGTGGCAGCCGGTAGGCCGGGATGCCGACGTGCATCATGCCCCCGGCTACGGGCCCCGCGTCACGGATCTCCACCGCATGACCGGCGCGGCGCAGGTGCCAGGCAGCGGACAGACCGCTCGGTCCGGCACCCACGACCAGCACCCGCCGGCCCGTTTCCCCGGCGTGCGCTGCCGCCTGCCAGCCCTCCGCCAGCGCCCGGTCGCCCAGGTAACGCTCCACGGCATGGATGCTCACCGCCTGGTCGATGGGCGTGCGGTTGCAGTGGTCCTCGCAGGGGTGGTAGCACACCCGGCCGTGCACCGCCGGCAGCGGGTTGTCCGCCACCAGGGTCCGCCACGCGGACTCGTAGTCGCCGGCCTGGGCGGCCCCCAGCCAGGCCTGGATGTTCTCCCCGGCCGGGCAGGCGGCATTGCACGGCGGCAGCAGATCCACGTACACCGGGCGGCGCTCCCGCCTCGGCCCGGTCAGGGCGTCGTGGCGAAGATCCGCCGGGCGGGTCAGATCGCGGCTGCTTTCGTTCATCGGGGATTCTGCGGGCCCACGGGGAGGAATGCTGCCCCCTCAGAACCCTACATACCGGGTCCCCGAGGCGCAGGGATATCGGGGGATTCCACGACCCCGGCGGCGCGTCGCCCAATCGTGAACTGGCTCAACAATGTAGCCGTTGCGAAGCGCTAGTCTCTGTCTCGATACCAGTTCAATACGCGGGAGCCGCAGCGGCTTTACATAATGCAATCCTGGACCCGGGAAAACGGATACGCGACCGGCGGCGACGACTGCCAGGCGCTGGTGATCGCCTCGCGGGGCGAGACCCGGGACCTCGTCATGGCGGCGCTCGAAGAAGAGGGCTTCCACGTCGTCGAGATCCCTGCGGCGTCGACACGGGCCGGCCGTTTCCCGGAAGAGCCGCCCGCGCTGATCGTCGTGGATGCGGGCGAGCGCACGGAAGACTGGTGCCGGCGTGTCCGCAGCCGCGTGCGGCTGGAACACGTGCCACTGATCGCCCTGACGGATGGCGACGGCCGCGAGGCGCTGCACCGCCTCTACGCCGCCGGCGCCACCGCGGTGTTCATCAAGCCCGTCGATCACGTCTTCCTGCGGGAACGGTTCCGTTCCCACGGCGACACCGGACGCACCCTGACCGGCATGCAGCCCGCGCTCATGGCCGATGCGCGCATCCTGCACGCGGTACCGGACACGTTCTTCGTGCTGGGCGAGGACGGAATGGTGCGGGAGTATCTCGGCGGCGGCGAGAAGGACCCGCTGCTCCGGCCGGAGCGGCTCGCCCGACGCCGGCTTTCCGAGGTGCTGCCCCGGGATGTGGCGGCGCTGATCGTGCGCAATATCCGGCGCACGCTGTCGAGCCGCGGACCGTGCAACTTCGAATTCGAGCTCGGCAGCGCCGGCGAGAAACAGCGCTACGAGATGCGCCTGCTGACCCAGGGCCGCGACCGGGTGATGGCGATCACGCGCAACGTGACCGACATGGCCGTCGCGGGCCGCGCCGCCGGGGGCGGGCCGGATACGCTGACCGGCCTGCCCGGGCGGACGGCTTTCCTCGGCCGGCTGGACGCGATGATCGAAGACGCGGGCCGCCTCGGGCGCGGTCTGGCGGTGATGAGCGTCGATCTCGACCGCTTCACGCGCATCAACGAGACCCTGGGGCGGGCGGTCGGCGACGCCATCCTGCGGGTCGTCGGCAGCCGCCTCGAGCGCTGCCTGCGCGACGCCGACGCCGTGCAGCGGACCCGGCCGGGAGAGGGCGGTGCCACGGAGCTTGCGCGCATCGGCGGCGACGAATTCGTCGTCGTGCTGCGCGACGTGGACGACCGCGGCACGGTGGCACAGGTCGCCGGCCGCATACGCGCAGCGTTCGCCGACCCGGTCAGCTATCAGGGGCATCAGCTCGAGGTCACGCCCAGCATCGGCATCGCCCTCTACCCGGCGGACGGCAGCGACGCGCAGGGGCTGTTGCACAGTGCCCGGGCGGCGCTGGACGAGGCGCGCATGGGCGGCGACGCGGGCCAGGAGTTCTACTCCGACACCATGCGCCAGCGTGCGCTGCGCCGGCTGGATCTGAAGGACGAGCTTCGCCTCGCCATCGAGCGGGACCAGCTGGAATTGCGATACCTGCCGCGCATCGATCTCGAGACGGGTCGGGTGGCCGGTCTGGAGGCGCTGCTGCGCTGGCAGCATCCGGTGCGGGGCGCGGTGTCCCTGCGGGAACTCATCCCGCTCGCCGAGGCGACCGGCCTGATGCGGCCCATCGGCAAATGGGTGCTGCACGCCGCCTGCGCCCATGCCGCTTACTGGGCCGAGACGTGGGAGACGATGCCGCCGGTATCGGTCAACCTCTCCGAGCAGGAGTTCTGCCGCGAGGACCTGCCCCGGGTGGTCCACGGCGCGCTGGAGGCGTCCGGACTCGCGCCCGCGCAGCTCGAGCTGGAGCTCACCGAGACCATGCTGATGCGCGAGAAGCAGGCCGCCGTGATGCTGCAGAAGCTCAAGGCGCTGGGCGTCGGCATCGTGATCGACGACTTCGGCGTCGGGCATTCCTCCCTCGGCCGGCTGATCCAGTATCCGGTCAAGGCCATCAAGATCGACCGTTCCTTCGTGGAGCAGTGCCAGGCCGACACGGCCCAGCGCTCGGTGTGCTCGGCCATCATCGCCATGTCCCGTGAGCTCGGCCTCGCCGTCATCGCCGAAGGCGTTGAGACGGTGGAGCAGATCGATTTCCTGCGCGAGCGCGGCTGCCACGCGCTGCAGGGGTTCTTCTTCGCCGAGCCGCTGCGCGTGGACGACGTGCCCGCCTTCCTGGCGGCCCATCTCGGCCGCACACCGGAGGGCGCCGTGATCGATCTCGCCACCATCCGCAGCCGCTTCGCGCTGCGTAACACCGGCTGATTGCGGTGCGCCGGACCGCGACGATGACTCTGCTGGGGCTGGCCGCGGCGCTGCCGCTGCTGCTGGCCGACGCGCCCTGGTTCGGCTGGGAGCTGCGGCTGCCCTGGCTCGCCTGCCTGGTCGCGGCCGGTGTCTGGGTGCACCGCGTGCGGGAGCGGGAACTCTACCAGGAGACCGAGTACTGCCGCCGGCTGGAGGCGCAGGTGCGCAGCCGCACCCGCGACCTGGCCGACCGGAACGCAGAGCTGCAGCTGGCGAACGCCAAACTGCACGAGGCGAGTCATACCGATGCGCTCACCGGCCTCAGGAACCGCCGTTATCTGTTCGAGCAGATCTCGGACGACATCGACCTGGTGCAGCGCCAGCACGACGGCGGCAGCCGCGGCGGCGGCCTCGACCGGAACAACGACATCGTCTTCCTGATGGTCGACCTGGACCACTTCAAGCCCGTAAACGATGCCCACGGGCACGTGGCCGGCGACCGCATGTTGCTCGAGGTGCGCGACGTGCTCATCGGTGCCTGCCGGTCGTCGGATGTCGTCATCCGCTGGGGCGGCGACGAGTTCCTGGTGATCGGCCGGGAAGCGACCAGCAGCGAGGTCTCGTCCCTCGCCGAGCGGATCCGCTCTCGCATCGAGAGCCACGTGTTCGAACTCGGCAACGGCGAGGTGGCCCATACCACGTGCTCGGTGGGCTTCGCGAGCTACCCGTTCCTGGGCGCGCAGCCGGATCTCGTGAGCTGGGAGCAGGTGCTCGGCATCGCCGACATCGCGATGTACCGGGCCAAGGAACTGCGTAACTCCTGGTTCGGCATCCATGGCGAGCACTGGGCGGGGAGCGCGGACGCGTTGTTCCAGGGTCTGCAGGAAGGGGTGCACGCGCTGGCCGCCGTCGGCCACGTCCGCCTCGAGCAGCCGGGACCGGATCTGGCCCGCAAGCTGGCCTGAGCAGGGCCGGATGCTATAACGTCCTCCCCGCGGCGGCCCGGTTCGTGGCACGCTGCGCCGCGGAGCGATACGGATCCCATGCACACGCACAGTCACACCCACGCCGGTGACGCACACCGGGAAGAGAAGTCCGACTCCAGGCGGCTGGCCCTCGCGCTCGCGCTGACCGGCGGTTTCGCGGTGGTCGAACTGGTCGGCGGCATCGCAGCGGGTTCGCTGGCGCTGATCGCCGATGCCGGCCACATGGTCACCGATGCCATGGCACTCGCCCTCGCGTGGATGGCGGCGCGGATGGCGGCGCGGCCGGCCGATGCCAAACGCAGCTTCGGCTATCACCGCTTCCAGATCGTGGCCGCCCTCGTCAACGGACTCACGCTGATCGGCATCGTCGGCTGGATCGTGGTGGAGGCCTTCGAGCGCCTGTTCACCCCGGTCGACGTCACTGCCGGCCTGATGCTGGTGATCGCCGCCATCGGCCTGGCCGTGAACCTGCTCGTATTCTTCGTGCTGCACGGCGGCAGCCGGGAAAACCTGAATATGCAGGGGGCGCTGCTGCACGTGCTGGGAGACCTGCTGGGTTCCGTGGCCGCCATCATTGCCGGTGTGGTCATTCTCGGCACGGGCTGGATGCCCATCGATCCGCTGTTGTCGCTGGTGGTGGCGGCACTGATACTGCGCAGCGCCTGGAGCCTGGTGAAGCGCTCGGCCCACATCCTGCTGGAGGGCACGCCGGAGTGGCTCGACGTCCCGCGGATGCGCCGGGAACTTGCGGACTCCGTGCCGGGCGTGTGCGACGTCCACCACCTCCACGTGTGGAGCCTCACGCCGGCCCGCCTCATGCTGACGATGCACGTGACGCTGGAGGACGACAACGGCGATCCCGCGGCAGTCATACGCGTCATCAAGCGCCGGCTGCACCAGCAATACGGCATCGACCACTCCACCATCGAGATCGAGTACGGGGACTGCGCGGACGATTTCCCGGCCACGACGGATCCGCCGGTCACCTGACACGGCACACCTGACACGGCACATGGCTCGTCGCGAGCCGGCTTATTTGCGCGGATTCCGGCTTGCTGCCGATCCGTGGCCGCCGTGAGCGGTCGTGCAGTCGCAACGGACTCATCCCGGCGATACCGGCCCTGCGATGGTTCCCTCCCTTCGAAGATCAGTGCCTTGTGACAAATATCGGAAGCGCAGCGTGAGCCATGAGCGGTCACCGGCGGCGACCGGCGATGCCGTTAACGGGCGTTTCGCTTGCCTGACGGCAGCTGGAGAGTATCTTTATGGGTCAAGGAGGCCCATAAGAGTCTCCAGGAGATTTGCAGGATGCTCGTCTACCGTACCCGTCTCCATCGCCGGCTCATGGAGGAGTCGGAAAAGGGACTGTTTGCTGCGATAGCGTCGCGGGACGGGCGGTGGGGCCATGTCGCGGAGGCAGTCGCCTACGACTGCCGCAAGTTCTCCGCGTGGGAAGCAAGCCACGCGAGACTGCTTGAGCCCGTTGCAGCGGCGGGCCGGTGGGGGCCTGCCATCGGAGTCCTGCGCCGTGCCGAGATGGATCTCGTTCATCGGCGCGCGCTGTTCGAGACGCTGCGCGAAAAACGTGTCCGGGGCCCGGCGAGAGAACGTCTTTTCCAGCTTTTCTACGGTCCCAGGGACTTCCGCAATTGCGTGCTCACGGAGCACTTCCGGTATCAACTCGCGGCCACGAGCAGCGTTACGGCAGTCAGACTCAGCACCTTTTGCAATGATCCCGCCGGCAGTCACCTGCTGGCCAGATACGAGAATGCCTACCGAAGGTATTTCTGGGCGTACTGCGAGTGGCAGCTGAACGAGGACGCGCTGGTGTCCGACATGCTGCGGCTGACGATGGAGAGTACGAAGTTCCTGGCCGACAGGCTGAAGCAGCAACTCGTCGCCGGACGGGACTTGCAGATTGGCAGGGAGCGGCCGATGTATCTGCAGAGCTAGGGAGTCGGGCGCCACGGTCGGGATCGACGAGGGATCCCGACGGAGGTGCCGTGTTCAGCTGCGCTTCAGTGCGTCGGCGTGATATTCCAGATGCTCGCCGATGAAGGTGGAGACGAAGAAGTAGCCGTGGTCGTAGCCGGGCTGCAGGCGCAGCGTCAGCGGATGCCCGGCCGCCTCACAGGCCTCCTGCAGCAGGCCGGGCTTCAGCTGCTCGTCGAGGAAGTCGTCGGCGTCGCCCTGATCCACCAGCAGGGGGATGTCGTTGCCGCCCCGCCGGATCAGCCGGGTAGCATCCCAGGGCTCCCAGGTGCTCCGGTCCTCGCCCAGGTAGTGACCGAAGGCCTTCCGGCCCCAGGGGCAGTCCATCGGCGCGCAGATGGGCGCGAAGGCCGACACCGAGCGGAACATGCCGGGGTTCTTCAGCGCCACGATCAGGGCGCCGTGGCCGCCCATGGAATGGCCGCTGACGGAGCGGCGATCCGGGATCACGGGGAAGGCTGATTCGACCAGTGCCGGCAGCTCGCAGGCGACATAGTCGTACATGTTGTAGTGGCCGGCCCACGGCGCCTCGGTGGCGTTCACGTAGAAACCGGCGCCTGTGCCCAGGTCCCAGTCGGTGTCCTCGCCCGGCAGCCCGAGCCCGCGGGGGCTGGTATCGGGCGCCACCAGCGCGAGTCCGAGTTCCGCGGCGTAGCGCTGCGCGCCTGACTTGATGGTGAAGTTCTCCTCCGTGCAGGTCAGGCCGGAGAGCCAGTAGAGCACGGGCACGGGTTCGGATTCCGCCTGCGGCGGCAGGTAGAGCGTGAACCGCATGGGGCAGCCGCACGCCTCGGAGGCATGCCGGTAGGTGTTGGTGTAGCCGCCGAACAGTCTGCTGCGGTCGATCAGTTCGGGCGCTTTTGTGCTCATCGGCTTCTCCTGGCCTGCCTGGTTCTGCCGGGTCACTCCCCGGGAGGCCAGAGCTTAGCCCGCGCGTCCGGAGGGCGAAAGCCCGACGGCGGATCCGCGACGGATCGGTTATGGTGGTGCGGCATTCTTGCGAAGGAGCTTCACGCTATCACGATGTTGCTGCAGCTCGGAGGAGGCCTGCTCCTCCTGGTCGCCGGCGCCGAGATGCTGATCAAGGGCGCCGTCTCTCTCGGCGAGCGCTTCGGTCTCTCGTCCCTGGTCATCGGCCTCACGGTGGTGGCCTTCGGCACCAGCGCGCCGGAACTCGTGGTCTCCGTCGACGCGGCGCTGGCCGGCTACGGCGGCATCGCCGTGGGCAACGTCGTGGGCTCGAACATCTGCAACCTGGCGCTGATCCTCGGCGCCGTGGCCGTCCTGCGGCCGGCCGGCGTCGACCGCGGGCTGATCCGGGGCGCGGGCCCGGTGATGATCGCGGCCGCCGTGGCTCTGGTGGTGCTGCTGGCGAATGGCCGGCTGTCACGACTGGACGGGCTGCTGCTCACCGCCGCCATCGTGATTTACACCGTGGCCTCGCTGCGCTCGCGCCACGTGGCGGCGGGACTCGCGGACGATATCCAGGGGGCCGTGCGCTCCACGGCCGTGGCCGTCGTGCTGTTCGCCGCCGGACTCGCACTGCTGCTCGCCGGCGGCTCGCTGTTCGTGAAAGGCGGTGCGGCGCTGGCGCTGACGCTCGGCGTTGCGCCGGCCGTGGTCGGGCTGACGGTGATGGCTGCCGGCACCAGCATGCCCGAGCTGGCCACCTCCGTGGTGGGGGCCGTCCGCGGTCAGGCGGCGATGGCCACCGGCAACATCATCGGCTCCAACATTTTCAACGCCCTGGCCATCCCGGGCATCGCGGCACTGGTGACGCCGATCGAGCGGGGCGGCGTGGGTGCCGTTGATCTCGGCATCATGCTGGTGGTGTCCGTCGTCGCGCTCGGCTTCATGTACACGGGCTCGCGCCTGACCCGTGCCGAAGGCGCAATGCTCCTGGCCGGCTACGTCGGCTATTGCGCGTGGCTGTTCGTCGGTTGAGGCGGCCGGCCGGGAGAGCGGCGGTCAGGCCGCGCTGATCCTCCGCTCGCCGAAGGGCACGGACGCGTTTCTGGCGCTGATCCGGTGCGCTTCGCGCAGCGCGCGGCGCTCGTAGCGGTTGAGGATCTGGTCCAGCGCCCGGCTGATCTTGGACGCCGTGCGCAGACGCTCGATCTTCGGGAACGTGGCCCGCTCGCCCTCCTTGATGTAGAACATCAGCTCCTTCTCCGTGGGCGGCGTCAGCAGCTTGGTCGGATTGAAGGTGCGATAGCGGGGCATGATGTTGATGTCGCCGGTGTAGGTCTGGGTGGCCACCGAGTAGAACATGTTGGCCAGGATCTGCAGGCGCGGCACCGGTTTGGTCAGGCGCTGGGTGATCCAGTGGGTGGAGCGCAGCCACTCCTGGTAGGTCCGGAAACCGAGATGCAGGCCCGTGGACAGCAGGCTCTGCTCCTCCTTCGGGTCCTGGATGAACCACAGCACCACCGGATTGGTCTGGCTCGCCACGTAGTGGTTCACGCCGTACAGGCGGGCCAGGCGCTTCGCCGGCAGGTCCTCGCTCACGGAGCCGTCCACCCAGCGCCGCTGGGGCAGATAGGGCTGGCGGCGGCCGTTCTTGTTCTTCGCCTCGAGGATCACGGGCGGATAGATTCCGGGCACGGCACAGGAGGCCATCACGGCCTTGCGGATGTAGACGTTCGGCGAGGTGATCGCGTTCAGCAGGCGGGAGGTCTGATGCACCTCGGCCGGCGCCACGGAGATGTTGATCTTGCGCCCGGTGAGCTCGTAGGCTTCCTGGAAGGTGAGATCGGGGATCAGCCGGTCGACGGTGTCCTCGACGTCGTGCACGTCCATGTTCGGCGTGGTGGGCGACATCAGGCGACCGAGCCAGCTCACCTCCTGGCGCGCCTCCATCAGCAGGTTGCGCGGGTCGAACATCTCGTGCAGCTCGGCGGTGGAGTGGGTGCCGAGCACGCCGGCGATCAGCGAACCGGCGCTGGAGCCGGAGACCACGGAGGGCAGCACATCCTCCTCCAGCATGGCCTTGACCACGCCCACGTGGAAGTGGCCGAGTACGGCGCCGCCCGAGAGCATGAGCGCCGAGCGGCCGAAGCAGTGATCCGCCCGACGGAAGAAATCCAGCCGTTCCTCGAAGCTGATCTTGTTGGAGCGCAGCTTGGACAGATAGTGGAGCGCATCCACGATCTCGTCGACGTATTCCTCGATGAGCTGCTTGGTGCCGAACTTCGCGCGCTTGTACAGCGCCGTCTTGCCCATCCCGGCCATGTTGCCGTGGATGCCCTCGTTCAGGGTGAACAGCAGGCCGTGGTCGTCCTTGCTGGCGCGCAACTCGCGCAGCGTGTCGAGCCGCTGACGGATGGAGTGGTAGTCGTACAGGCTGGTCTTCTCCACCGCCCGCCACTGATCCATGCCCGTCAGTTTGTCGTGGCTGATCGCGGCCTCGCGCCAGTCGGCGTAGCTGTTGGCCTCGTCCATCGCCCGCTCGAGCAGTCTGCGGCTGGCTGCCATGTTCCCCTACCTTCAGTCAGTCTCGTTGAACAACCATCATACCCCGGCCGTGGGGCGCATGTCGCCGCACGGGTCACGATTTCGGCATCGCCTGCTACCGTAAGTCATTGAAATACTGTCATCCAGGCGGGTAAATCGTGGAAAGCGGCTATAGCCGGGGAGCGTCGCCGGAGCCGCTGCGGCAATCCCCGATGCGGCCCGCCGCCGGGATGACCTGTAATAGGCGAAGAGAACGGGAACGCAAGGATTCGGCATGCACATCGAGTTCTGCGGCGCGGCGCGTGAGGTCACCGGTTCCTGCCATCTCGTGCACGTGGGCGGACGGCGGATATTGCTGGACTGCGGGCTGATCCAGGGGCGGCGCGCCGACGAGGATCGCAACCGGGAGCCGTTCCCCTTCGTGCCCGCCGAGATCGACGCGGTCGTCCTGAGTCATGCCCACATCGATCATTCGGGACGCCTGCCGCTGCTCGCCCGGCAGGGCTTCGACGGGCCCGTCTACACCCACCGCGCCACCCGGGACCTGTGCCGCATCATGCTCCGCGACAGCGCCTTCATCAGCGAGAAGGACACGGAGTGGGAGAACCGGCGCCGGGCGCGCGCCGGCCTGCCGCCCCGGGAGCCGCTGTACACGCAGGACGATGCCGAGGCGGTGATGAAACAGTTCCGCGACGTCGCCTACGGGCAGCCGGCCGATATCTGTCCCGGCGTCCGGCTGACCCTGCACGACGCCGGACACATCCTCGGCTCCGCCGTCGTCTCGCTGGAGCTCGAGGAGGGCGGCGAACGCAGTCGGGTGGTCTTCAGCGGCGACCTCGGGCACCGGGACGCGCCGATCCTGCGCGACCCGGAGCGGCTGGACGAGGCCGACCTGGTGATCCTCGAATCGACCTACGGCGATCGCCGCCACCGCACCTGGGACGACACCCGGGACGAGATCATCGACATCGTGGCCAGCGCCAGCGAGCGGGAGGGCAACATTCTGATCCCCGCCTTCGCCGTGGGGCGCAGCCAGCTCATACTCTACTGGCTCGCGCGCCATTTCGAGGAGGCGAAGCTCGAGCGCTGGCGCATCTTCCTGGACAGCCCGCTCGCGATCCGCGCCACCGCCATCTACGGCCGTTACCCCGAGCTCTACGATCGGGAAGCCGGCCGCTTCTGGAGCGGCCGGGACCACGAGTCCGCACTGCCCAACCTGGCGTTCTCCCGCACGGCGGACGACTCCCGGGCACTGAACTCGATGCGCTCCGGGGCGATCATCATCGCCGGCAGCGGCATGTGCACCGGTGGGCGCATCCGCCACCACCTGCTGCACAACCTGTGGCGCGAGGAGTGCCACGTGATCATCGTCGGCTTCCAGGCCGCGGGCACCACCGGCCGCCTGCTCGTCGACGGTGCCCGGCGCGTGAAGCTGCTGGGGCAGAGCGTACGGGTGGCCGCGACCGTCCACACCGTCGGCGGACTCTCGGCCCATGCCGACCAAAGGGGGCTGGCCGACTGGTACGGCGCTTTCCGGGGCCGGCCGCCGGTCGCCCTGGTACACGGTGAGCCGGATGCCATGGACGCCCTCGCCGGCGAGCTGGAGACGCATTTCGGCGCGGCGGTCACGTGCGTCCAGCGCGGGCAGAAGATCGAGCTCGGTGGCCGCGGGTGAGCGGCGGCGGGGAGCATGGTGTCCGGCTGCAGGCCGTGCGCCTGGGCGTCGATACCCGGCACGAGCCGGTGCTGTTCCTGCGCCGGGACTCCGAAGTGGCCCGCTCCGAGGGCTTCCAGGCCATGTCCCAGGTGCGCGTGGACACCGGCACGGCGTCCATCATCGCCACGCTCATGATCGTGGAGTCCGGGCTGCTGAGGGCCGGCCAGGCCGGACTGTCGGAAGCGGCGTGGCGGCGTCTCGGCCTGGCCGACGGTGAGACGCTGGTCCTGCACCACCCGCGGCCGGTGGAGTCTCTCGCGCACGTGCGGGCCAAGGTCTACGGCGCCGAGCTGGACGCCGGGCAGTTCGAGCGCATCATCGACGACGTGGTCGCCGGCCGCTACATGGACGTGCAGCTCGCCGCCTTCGTCGCCGCCTGCTCCGGCGAACGGCTGACCCGCGAGGAGATCGTGCACCTCACCCGGGCCATGGTCAGGGCCGGCGAGCGCCTGACCTGGCCCGGATCACCGATCATGGACAAGCACAGCGTCGGCGGCCTGCCCGGCAACCGCACCACGCCCATCGTGGTGGCGATCGCGGCCGAGGCGGGACTCACGATGCCGAAGACGTCGTCCCGGGCCATCACCTCGCCCGCGGGCACGGCGGACACGATGGAGACGCTGACCCGGGTCGACCTCGGACTGGACGAGATGCGCCGGGTCGTGGAAAGCGAGGGCGCCTGCCTTGCGTGGGGCGGTTCCGCCAGCCTCAGCCCGGCGGACGACATCCTGATCCGGGTGGAGCGGGCCCTCGACCTCGACAGCGAGGGCCAGCTGGTGGCCTCCGTCCTCTCCAAGAAGGTGGCCGCGGGTTCCACCCACGTGGTGATCGACATGCCGGTGGGACCGACGGCGAAGGTGCGCAGCCTCGCCGCCGCCGAGCGGCTCTCCGGCCACTTCCACGCCGTCGCCGGGACCCTCGGCCTCGCCCTGCACATCGACGTGGGCGACGGCAGCCAGCCGATCGGACGCGGCATCGGCCCCGCCCTG
This sequence comes from Lentisalinibacter orientalis, assembly GCF_040706535.1. Classification (NCBI taxonomy): domain Bacteria; kingdom Pseudomonadati; phylum Pseudomonadota; class Gammaproteobacteria; order Woeseiales; family Woeseiaceae; genus Lentisalinibacter; species Lentisalinibacter orientalis. The sequence goes on along the minus strand of NZ_JAPDRJ010000002.1, from coordinate 291,117 downwards.
GAGGCGCGCGACGTGCTCTCGGTGCTGCGCGGCGAGCCCGACGCGCCCGCCGATCTCCGTCAGCGGGCGCTGCAACTCGCGGCCGGCATCCTGCGGCTGTCCGGCCGGGCCCGCGCGGAGGACGCGGTGGCGCGGGCAACGGAGCTGCTGGACTCCGGCCGCGCCTGGACGCGCTTCCAGCGCATCTGCGAGAGGCAGGGCGGGCTGCGCGAGCCGCCGCGGGCGGCTTATCATTACGATGTCTTCAGCGAGCATGAGGGTGTCGTCGACGCCATCGACAACCGCAAGGCGGCCCGGCTGGCGAAGCTGGCCGGCGCGCCGGCGGACAAGGCGGCAGGCCTCGGGCTGTGTGCGCGGATCGGCGACCGGGTGCGCCGCGGCGACGTGCTCATGACGGTGCATGCGGAGAGCCCGGGGGAACTGGAATATGCGCTGGAGTACTTTCGTGCGCATCCGGATGTGATTACGCTGTCGGCTGACCCATGAACACCCTCGTATTCAATCTTGGCGGGAGCCGCCCCCACGCCGACGAGGCTGACGAAACCGTCGAGACGGCGGTCGAGGCAATGGTCGCCGCGATCGTCGCGGCCACCGGTGCCACGAGGGGAGAACTCGACACCCGGCGCTTCCCGGACGGCGAGGCCTACCTGCGGGTGGCCACCCCCTGCGCCGGCGCCGACGTCATCCTGTGCGCCGGCCTGCAGCCGCCGGACGAGGCGACCCTGCGGACCCTGCTCACGGCCGCGACGCTGCGCGATCTGGGCGCCGCCCGCGTCCTGCTGGTGGCGCCGTACCTGCCGTACATGCGCCAGGACAGCCGCTTCCGCGAAGGCGAGGGCGTCACGTCGCGCTACTACGCCGCTCTGCTCTCCGCGCATTTCGACGGCCTGGTCACCGTGGACCCCCACCTGCACCGTTACGCCGCCCTCGCGGAGCTCTACACCATACCGGCGGTCTGCGTGCACGCCGCGCCGGCCATCGGCGCCTGGGTGCGGGAGAATGTGGCGGAACCCGTGCTCATCGGTCCGGACAGCGAGAGCCGCCAGTGGGTGGAGGCGGTGGCCGCGGTGGCAGGCGCGCCCTTCATCGTCCTGGAGAAGGTGCGGCGCGGCGACCGGGACGTCTCGGTGAGCGAGCCCGAGCTCCTCGCTCACGACGGCCGTCAGCCCGTGATCCTGGACGACATCATCTCCAGCGGCCGCACCATGGCGGAGGCGGTCGCGCGGGTGAACGGCCACGGCGGGCCGCAGCCGGTCTGCATCGCCATCCACCCGGTCTTCGCCGACGGCGCGGTGGCGGACCTGCGTGCGGCAGGCGCCGGCCGGGTGGTCTCGTGCAATACGATCGCGCACGACACGAATGCCATCGACGTGTCGTCGCTGATCGGGGCAGCCTGCCGTGGCTTCCTCGGCGACACCGTCCGGCGCGCCATCGGTTCATGAGACATACCCTCGCACCGCTGGCGGCGCTGCTGCTCGGCGTCGCCCTCATGCTCGTCGGCAACGGGCTGCAGGCGGTGCTGGTCCCGTTCCGGGCCGGCGCCGAGGCCTTCACCCAGCTGTCGGTGGGCCTGATCGGCGCCAGCTATTTCCTCGGCTTCACCGTCGGCTGTCTGCAGGGCGGCAGCCTGATCCGCATGGTGGGCCATGTGCGTGCGTTCGCGGCGATGACCGCGATGGCCTCGGCCGTGCCCCTCCTCCAGGCGCTGTGGGTCGATCCGGTCGCCTGGTTCTTCTTCCGTGCCGCCACGGGATTCTGTTTCGCCGTGCTCTACATCGTGATCGAGAGCTGGCTGAACGAGCGCGCGAGCAACGAGAACCGGGGGATCGTCTTCTCCACCTATATTTTCATCAGCTTCGGCGCCATGGCGCTGGGTCAGGAGCTGCTCCGTGCCTACGACCCGTCCGGCGTGGAGCTGTTCGCCGTCATCGCCACGCTGGTGTCGCTGGCCGCGATCCCGGTGGCGCTGACCCGATCGCCGACACCGCGGCTGCCCGAAGTCACTGTGATCAATCTGCGCGGCCTGTGGCGCGTGTCGCCTTCCGGTGTCGCGGGCACGCTGGCCTCGGGGCTCGGCAACGGCGCCTTCTGGTCGCTCGCGCCGCTGGTGGCGGCGGGCGATGCGCTGGACGTCTCGCGCACGGCCACCTTCATGAGTGCGGCACTCATCGGCGGCGCAGCCGGCCAGTTTCCTTTCGGCGGCCTGTCGGACCGGATCGATCGGCGCCGTGTCATCGCCGGCGTCGCGGCCTTCGGCGCGGCCGTCAGCGTCGTCATCTGGCTGGCGACCGGCGCCGGTGCCGGCAACCTGCTGCTCTACTTCCTCAGTTTCCTGTGGGGCAGCGCTTCGTTCACCATCTATCCGATCTCGGTGGCCCACTCCAACGATCACGCGGACCCGGACGATTTCGTGGCCGTCTCGGCCGGCCTGCTGCTGGCCTACGGCGCCGGCGCGACGGTGGGGCCCGTCGTCGCGTCGCTGCTGATGTCGGCGACCAGCGCGCCGACACTGTATCTGTTCATCGCGCTGATGTACCTGCCGCTGGCCGTGTTCGCCGTGAGCCGCACGTTCCGGACGGAGCAGGTACCGGAGGCCGAGCAGGTCGCCTTCGCCGATGCGCTCAGCGCATCCGGTACGGCCTCCCATGCCTACGAGGAGGAATGGAGCGACCAGGTGCTGGAGGAACAGGCGGAGGCGGCCGCCGAGGCGCAGTGATGCATCACTGATGCATCAGCAATACTCAGCAATGCTCAGTGACCGGCGTGCTCCGCCGGCACGGCCGCGTCGTTCTCCATGCTCCCGTGACCACCGTGGTCCGCGGACATGTGCATGACCGGCATCGCCATGGTCCACAGGCCGGCCAGTACCACCAGCGCGCCCGCCGCCCGGCGCACGCCGGTGCGGCGGGTCAGCGCGGCCAGCCGCGCCGCGCCGGCGGTGGCCAGCACCATCGCCGGCAGCGTGCCGAGACCGAAAGCCGCCATCACGAGCGCGCCCTCTGCCGCACCGCCGGAGACCGCGGCCGCCAGCAACACCGAGTAGACCAGCCCGCAGGGGATCCAGCCCCACAGCACGCCGAGGGCGACCGCGTGCAGCGGGGTGCGGGCGGGCAGGAGGCGACCGGTGAGCGGCGCGAGTTTCTGCCAGCCCCGGGCTCCCCACGCCTCCAGTGGCCGCAGCGGGTTCCAGCCGAAGGCGAGCTGCAGGCCGATCAGAATGATGACCACGCCGAATGCGAGGCGCAGCGCAGGGCCCCATTCGCGCAGACCGAATACGGAGCCGCCGGTGGCGCCGAGGAAACCGACCAGCGCGCCCAGCGCCACGTAGCCGCCGATGCGCCCGGTGTTGTAGGCGAGCGCGAAGCCGGATCGCCCGGCCGCACCGCGCACCGCGGTATTGAGCCCGAGCCAGCCGGCGATGCCGCCGCACATGCCCAGGCAATGAGTGGAACCCAGCAGGCCGGCCACCAGTGCCGCCAGCAGGCCGCCTTCAGCGGTCATCCTCTTTCTCCTCCTCGCGCGCCGGCGGCGCCCGGTCGTCGTCCATGACCACCCGCCATGCGGGCGTGTCCATGTCGTCGAACTGACCGCTGCCGACGGCCCAGAAGAAGGCCCAGACGGCCAGGCCGAGCAGCACCAGACCGAGCGGTATCAGGAAATAGAGCACGCTCACGGCGAGGCCTCCAGCACGCCCGGCGAGGGAGCGCGCGCGGCCTCGACGGCGGGGCGGCGTACCCGTGCCGCGGCACCGCCCCGGCGCAGCCGCAGCGCGTTCAGCACGACCAGCAGTGAACTCGCCGACATGCCGATGGCCGCCATCCACGGCGCCAGCGCGCCCGAGGCGGCGAGGGGAACGGCCAGCACGTTGTAGCCGATGGCCCAGCTGATGTTCTGCCGGATGATGCGGCGGGTCCGGCGCGACAGTTCCACCGCCTCGAGCAGCGGCGCGAGCGAGTCGCCGAGCAGGACCGCATCGGCGCTCGACTGCGCCAGCGTCGTGCCCGCGCCCATGGCGACGGAGACGTCGGCGCCCGCCAGGACCGGTGCGTCATTGATGCCGTCGCCGACGAGGGCGACCTTCTCCCCGGCGGCCTGCAGCTGCCGCACCCAGGCGAGCTTGTCCTCGGCGCGCAGGCCTCCGCGGGCGTCGTCGATACCGAGCCGGCCGGCGATTTCCCGCACCGTGCGGGAGCGGTCGCCGCTGGCAATGGCGGTGGCGATGCCGGCGTCGCGGAGCGTGCGGACCACCTCGGCCGCATCGTCGCGGAGCGCGTCGCGCAGCTCGAAGGCGGCCAGCACGCGGCCGTTAGCCTCGCCGAGGAAGACCACGGTGGACGCAGCGCCGGTTTCGATCCGCGCGAGCGCCGCGCCTGCGGCCTCGCCGACGAATTCCGCCGAGCCGATGCGGTAGCGTTCGCCGTCGACGGTACCCTCGATCCCGCGCCCCGGCACCGGGCGCAGGTCCGCGGGAGTATAGCCACCAGTATCACCACCAGTATCACCATCACTGTTGCCCCGGCGCGGGAACGCGCGTGCCAGCGCGTGCTCCGAGCCGCTCTCCAGCCGGGCGGCGATGCCGAGGCACCGCCCGGCATCGATATCCTCGCTCAGCGGCAGCACACGTTCCAGCTCCGGCCGCCCGCGGGTCAGCGTGCCGGTCTTGTCGAATACGATGCGGTCGAAACTGGCGAGTCCCTCGAGGGCGCGGGAGCGGGTGACGAGGATGCCCCGGTCCGCCAGCGCCGTGTTCGCGGCCGCCAGGGCGGCAGGCGTGGCCAGCGACAGGGCGCAAGGGCAGGTGACCACCAGCACCGCCAGCGCGGCGGGGAACGCGACGCCCGGGTCGGTCCACCACCAGGCGGCGCCGACGGTCGCCGCGATGGCGAGCACGGCGACGACGAACCAGCTCGCCACCCGGTCGGCCAGCACGGCGACCGCCGGCCGTTCCGCCTGGGCCCGTTCCAGCAGCCGGGAGATGGAAGCGAGCATCGTGTCCTGACCCACGCGCTCGGCCGCGAGCGTGAGGGCCCCGTCCAGGTTGATGCTCCCGGCCGTGACTTCGTCGCCCGGTGCCCGCGGCACCGGGTCCGATTCGCCGGTGATCAGCGACTCGTCCATGGATGCCTGTCCGTTGAGGATGCGGGCGTCGGCCGGCACGCGCTCGCCGGGACGCAGCACGAACCGGTCGCCCGCGCGCAGCCGGGCGACGGCGATGATCTCCTCGCCGCCGTCACTCCCGTCGGCGATGCGCCGCACCGTGTCCGGCAGCAGCTGGCCGATGGCCGCCGAGCGCTCGGTGGCGCCGTGGCGGGCGCTCATCTCCAGGAAGCGGCCCAGCGACAGGAAGAACACGAACATGGTGGCGGAATCGAAATACACCTCGCCGTGGCCGGTGAACGCCGCATACAGCGAAGCGGCGTAGGCGCCGCCGACGGCGATGGAGACGGGCAGGTCCATGCCGGGCCGCCCGGAACGAAGTCCGCGCCAGGCCGACTGGAAGAACGGCCGACCGGCATAGAACACCACCGGCGTTGTGACCAGCGCGCTCACCCAGACCAGGAAGCGGCGCATCTCCGGGTCGATACCCTGGAAGGCGCCGGCATACAGCCCGACCGCGAACATCATTACCTGCATCATGCCCACGCCGGCGACGAGCAGACGCTTCAGCGCCTGACGCCGCTCCCGGTGCCGCGGCGAGAACGACTCGGTCAGGCTCTGCGGATGCGGGCGGTAGCCCAGTCGCTCGATGGTGCCCAGGATGGCACTGAAGCGGGTATCTCCCGGTCGCCAGATGACGTGCAGGCGGGAGGAGGCCGTGTTGACGGTGATCTCGTCGACGCCGGGCAGACGGCGCAGCACGTTCTCCAGCAACCAGCTGCAGGCGCTGCAATAGAGTCCCTCGACGTGCAGCACGGCCTCGATACGGCCGTCCGCCCGCGTGGCGGCAAACAGCGGCAGCGTCTCCGGGTCGTCGAATCCGCGCCAGTGATCGTCGTCTCCCGGCGGCGGCGCGGGCGCCTCGCCCGGCGGCAGCTCACGGAAGCGGTAGTAGGCATCGAAACCCGAGGCGCCGATGAGTTCGGCCACCGCCTTGCAGCCGTGGCAGCACATCGGCCGGTCCTCGCCGTCGATGCGGGCGGTCAGGTCGAGGCCTGCCGGCACGGGCAGGCCGCAGTGGAAACAGCGGCGAGCGTCAGCCATCGTCGCGGGAGCCGGCGGGCGTCAGCGTGCCGCGGCCGTCCCGCTGTGAGACCTCGCCCGTGAGCCGCCAGCCTGCGGCCGCCTCTCCCAGCGATTCCACCGCCGCGTACCAGCGCTCCGCCGTCATGGGCGTGAGACGCGCCCGGTAGGTCGCCTCGCCGGCGGCCGGCGCGCGGGTGAGCAGGATGTCCATGTCTTTTGCCGGCACGGTCGGATGCGACAGCTCGAGCAGCAATGTCTCGGGCCAGGCGAGATGGTCCGTGCCGGTGCCGCCGTTCTGCGCGAGCCGAACCTCCACCGCGCCCTGTCCCGCGGCCACCTGCAGCAGGCCTTCCAGCCCCAGCTCGGAGGCCGCGTCAGCCATGCGGAAGCGACGCTCCGTGGTCTCCGCGATGCGGCTGTAGTCATCCACCACCAGCGAATCCGGCCGGGTGATCGCCAGGAAAATGGTGAACATGCAGCCGATCACGGTGGCGGCCGGGACCGAGATGACGAACCAGGGCCAGAACTGGCGATACCAGGGTTCGATCTCGGCAGTATTGTGTACGTTGCGCTGATCCATGGTGCTTTGCCTCTCGGGCTTCGAGGGTGATCCGTCGCCAGTTGCCGGGCCGTCACCGGTCGGTTGTCGGGTCATTCAGCGGCCGACGGGCGCGACGAACTTCGTCTCCCGCGACTGAGTGATTGTAGCGTCATCCTCGGCCTGCAGCGTGAAGGTGACCTCGCTGACGCCGCGCACCGCTTCCCGCGGGGCGCGGACGATCACCGGCACGCCCAGCACCTCGCCCGACGGGATGCGGATGTCGCCGTTCGGCACCTCCACGCTCGCGCCCTCGATGCCGGCGACACCGATGTCGTAGCTGTGGGCGCGGTCGGTCTTGTTGATGAGCTTCAGCTGGTAGGAATTCTCGATGAAACCGTCGCCCACCTCGCGGTACAGCGCGTTGCGGTCGCGGATCACGTCCACGGTGAGCGCCGAACGCTGGGAGAGGGCATAGACGAAGGCGCCCATCAGAATGGTGAGCAGGACGGCGTAGACGATCACCCGCGGACGCACCACGCGCGTCGTCTCGCCGTCCATCGCGTGCTGGGTGGAGTACTTGATGAGCTTCTTCGGGTAGCCCATCCGTTCCATGACGTCGTCGCAGGCGTCGATGCAGGCGGCGCAGGCGATGCACTCGTACTGCAGCCCCTCGCGGATGTCGATGCCGGTGGGGCAGACCTGTACGCACATCGTGCAGTCGATGCAGTCGCCCAGGCCGACCTCCTGCGGGTCCACGCCCCGGCGGCGGCTGCCGCGCGGCTCGCCCCGGTCGGCGTCGTAGGTGATGATCAGCGTGTCCCGGTCGAACATGGCGCTCTGGAAGCGCGCGTAGGGGCACATGTACTTGCACACCTGCTCGCGCATGTAGCCGGCGTTGCCGTAGGTGGCGAAGCCGTAGAAGAGCACCCAGAAGGTCTCCCACGGGCCAAGGGAGAAGGTGGCGGAGCTCACCAGGAGTTCGCGGATCGGGGTGAAGTAGCCGACGAAGGTCAGGCCGGTGAACAGGGCGAAGGTGATCCACAGGAACTGCTTCGAGCCCTTGCGCAGGAATTTCTCCGTGGTCCAGGGGGCCTTGTCGAGTTTCTTGCGCTGGGAATACTTGCCCTCGGTCCACTGCTCCATCCAGACGAAGACCTCGGTCCACACGGTCTGCGGGCAGGCAAAGCCGCACCAGAGCCTGCCCGCCAGCGCCGTGAAGAAGAACAGCGACAGCGCGGCGATGATCAGCAGCAGGGCGAGGAAGATGAAGTCCTGGGGCCAGAGCGTCAGGTCGAACAGATGGAACTTGCGCGCCGGCAGATCGAACAGGATGGCCTGACGGCCCTGCCAGGTGATCCAGGGCAGGCCGTAGAAGATGCCGAGCAGCACGAAGACGGCGATCTTGCGCAGGCGGGCGAAAGTGCCGTCCACCTCCCGGGCGTGAATCTTCTCCTCACTGCGGTAGAGCGCCGTCTCTGCCGCGGCGCCCGCGTTGCTTCCTGCTGCCATCAGTCCTTGTCCGTCGTGGTCCCGTGCGCACCGTCCCGGCGGTCGCGACGCATGAGGACCAGTGTGATGCCCGCCGCTCCGATGCCGATCGCCCAGAAGAAAAAGAAGAGCAGCGCATAGCCGCCCATCCGCGAAAGCTCCAGGGGCCAGTCCGCGGCCTCTGCGAGCCGCGCGGGGTCGAACACGGCGAAGAACAGCACGCTCGCTATGCAGGCCGTCAGGAACGACGCCCAGCCGGTAGACATGACCTTGCGCAGTCCGCGGCTCCAGGCCGGTGACCGGGGAGTGTCCTCTTCCGCCGCTCGACCGCCGTGCAGGCTCATGGGGCGCCGGCACCTCCGCCGCCGTCCCCGCCCTGCGACAGGCTGTAGACGTAAGCGGCCAGGATATGCACCCGGTCCTCGCCCAGCAGATCCTTGTGCGCCGGCATCACGCCCTGACGCCCCTGGGTGATCGACGTCATGATGGCCTCGCGGCTGCCGCCGTAGAGCCAGGTGTCGTCGGCCAGGTTCGGCGCTCCCAGTGCCTGGTTGCCGCGGCCGTTGGGCCCGTGGCAGGACGCGCACAGCATCTGGTACTTCTGCCCGGCCGCCGTCTCCAGCGCGCTCGTCTCCGAGGGCGTGCCGAACTGGCGGATCAGGCCCACCATCGCATCGAGTTCGTCCTCGGTGAAGTTCGCGGCCCAGCCGGGCATTACGGCCTGGCGGCCGTTCAGGATGCTCACCTTGATGCTTTGCGGGTCGCCGCCCCACTGCCAGTCGTCGTCGGTCAGGTTCGGGAAGCTCGCCGCGCCGCGGGCGGCAGAGCCGTGGCACATGGCGCAATGATTGGCGTAGAGGTTGCGGCCGATCTGCAGCGCCTCGGAGTCCTTCGCCAGCTGCGGGATCGGTTGCGCCGCGAACGATTCGAAGATCGGCGCGTAGCGGGCCTCTGCCGCCTGGACCTCCTGCTCGTACTGTCCCTCCTGGCTCCAGCCGAGGATGCCGTCGGTGACGACCAGTCCCGGATACAGCGCGAGATACACGCCGGCGAACAGGATCGTGAGATAGAACAGCATCAGCCACCAGCGCGGCAGGGGCCGGTTCATCTCCTGGAGGTCACCGTCCCACGTGTGGTGGGTGGTCTCCGTCTCGGCCGCTTCGCCGGGGCGGCGTTTCATGGTCCAGGCGATCAGCCAGATGCAGGCTGCCAGGCTCAGAATGGTCGTGATGGCGACAAACCAACCCATCGGTGCAGACATCAGTTCGACTCCTTCTTCTCCACCGGCGGCTGCTCGTCGTCCCCCAGCGGTATGTTCGCGGCTTCCTCGAAATCCTTCTTGCGCCTCGAGCTAAAGACCCAGACGACCAGTACGAGGAACAGGATCATCAGCACCAGCGTGATGAGTCCCCGGAAAGTGTTTATATCCATAGTCTATCCACGCCTGGTCTACCCACGCCTGCGGCTAGCGCCTCGTCTGCAGGTTCGTGCCGAGGCCCTGCAGGTAGGCGATCATCGCCTCCATCTCGGTCTTGCCTTCCACCGCGGCGGCGGCGCCGGCGATCTGCTCCTCGGTGTAGGGGTCGCCGGCGATGTTCTTCAGCATGCGCATCTTGCGCTCCACCAGCGCCCCGTCGACCATGCGGTCCGCCAGCCAGGGGTAACCCGGCATGTTGGATTCCGGCACGACGTTGCGCGGGTTGATGAGGTGCAGCTCGTGCCACTCGTCGCTGTAGCGGCCGCCGACCCGGGCCAGGTCCGGTCCGGTGCGCTTGGAGCCGAACTGGAACGGCCGGTCGTAGACGCTCTCCCCTGCCAGCGAATAATGGCCGTAGCGCTCGGTCTCGCTGCGGAACGGCCGCACCTGCTGGGAGTGGCAGACGTAGCAGCCCTCGCGCACGTAGATGTCGCGGCCCGCCAGTTCCAGGGCCGGGTAGGGCTCCACTCCTTCGGCCGGCTCGCCGCTGGACTTGGACATCATCAGCGGGACGATCTCGACCAGCCCGCCGATGCTGATCACTACGACGATCAGCACGGCCATCAGGGTGATGTTTATCTCGACTTTCTCGTGGGACACGTCGGATCTCCTCCTGGCTCAGGCGGGCTGGCGGACGGGCACCGGGCGGGGTTTCTCGCTCGCGACCGTCTTCCAGATGTTGTAGACCATGATCAGCATGCCGCTGAAGAACAGCAGGCCGCCCAGCAGGCGCAGACCATAGTACGGGTAGGTGGCTTCCAGGCTCTCCACGAACGTGTACGTGAGCGTCCCGTCGTCGTTGACCGCGCGCCACATCAGGCCCTGCATCACGCCGGCGATCCACATGGACACCGTGTACAGCACCACGCCGATGGTGGAGGTCCAGAAGTGCACGTCGATGAGTTTCGTGGAGTACATCGCCTCCCGGTTGAACAGCCGCGGTATCAGGTGATACAGCGAGCCGATGGTCATCATCGCGACCCAGCCCAGCGCGCCGGAGTGTACGTGGCCGATCGTCCAGTCCGTGTAGTGAGACAGCGAATTCACCGTCTTGATCGACATCATCGGCCCTTCGAAGGTGGACATTCCATAGAAGGACAGGGAGACGATCATGAACTTGATGATCGGGTCGGTGCGCAGTTTGTGCCAGGCACCGGACAGGGTCATGATGCCATTGATCATGCCGCCCCAGGACGGCGCCAGCAGCACCAGCGAGAACACCATGCCGAGCGACTGGGCCCAGTCGGGCAGGGAGGTGTAATGCAGGTGATGGGGCCCGGCCCACATGTAGATGGCGATCAGCGCCCAGAAGTGCACCACCGACAGCCGGTAGGAGTAGATGGGGCGCTCCGCCTGCTTCGGCACGAAGTAGTACATCATCCCCAGGAACCCGGCCGTGAGGAAGAAGCCCACGGCGTTGTGGCCGTACCACCACTGCATCATCGCGTCGATGACGCCGCTGTAGATGGGGTAGGACTTCGTCAGCGAGACCGGGATGCTGAGATTGTTGAAGATGTGCAGCACCGCCACGGTGATGATGAACGCGGCGTAGAACCAGTTGGCCACGTAGATGTGCTTCACCCGCCGTCGGCCGATGGTGGCCAGGAAGACGATGCCGTACGCCACCCAGACCACGGCGATCAGCAGGTCGATGGGCCACTCGAGTTCCGCGTATTCCTTGGACTGGGTGATGCCCAGCGGCAGCGTGATGGCCGCCAGCAGGATGACCAGCTGCCAGCCCCAGAACGTGAATCCGGCCAGCTTGTCGAAGGCCAGGCGCACGTGGCAGGTGCGCTGTACGACGTAGTAGGAGGTGCCGATGAGCGCCGAGCCGCCGAACGCGAAGATCACCGCATTGGTATGCAGCGGCCGCAGGCGGCTGTAGGTCAGCCAGGGCAGGTCGAAGTTCAGAGCCGGCCACATCAGCTGTGCGGCGATGAACACGCCGACGAGCATGCCCACCACGCCCCAGACGACGGTCATGATCGTGAACTGCCGCACGACCCTGTCGTTGTAGGTTTCCTGGATTTCCATAGCGCTGTTCCTGTACGTGAGCCTGACGCGGGCGCGTGCTGATGCCGCCTGCAGGCCCTCCGGAGGGGGCGCGCACCCGTCCTGCCCGCCGTGCCCGGTTCGTGGCTGCGGGTGGATGGTCGGCATTGTCGGTCGGCGGGGTCCCGTTGGGATCGCCAACGGGATCGGGCGTGTGACCTGCCGGCGGGCGGCCGGCGTGACCCTCCCCGTCACGCACCTGCGTCCCCGGATGATCCGGGAGTCGCCGGACACGCTCCATCTGTATTTGTACTTACTAATATAAGCCTGTCGCAGCCGTGTCTTGAAAGGCCCGCCGGCAGGGTTCTAAATGGAGGCCACCGGACGCGGACCGGCGGTTTCCGGGGCACGAGGGGAGCGAGGGATGGAGCTACGAAACAGGCTGTTGGTGATCGTCGAGACGGGCGATGAGCGGCATGCGGCGCTCGAGCGGGCGCGCTGGCTGGCGCGGCGGCTGGATGCGCCCGTCGATCTGCGGGTCTACTACCAGGCGGTGCCCGGGCTGGGCGAGCAGTTCATCGACTCCCGGGTGCTCGAGATGGCGGTGGAGCAGATGCGCCGGGAGAAGCTCGCCTGCCTGGAGGAGCTGGCGCAGCCGCTGCGCGGCGAAGGGCTGACCGTGACGGTGGACGCGGTGGCGGGCAGTCCGGTCGCCGAGTCGATACTGGCCGACATCATCCGGCTGCAGCCCCGCCTGGTGCTGAAAGCGGCCGACCACCACGTGCCGCTCAGCCGCACGTTCTTCTCGGAGACCGACTGGCAGCTGATGCGCACCTCCCCGGTGCCAGTGCTGATGGTGCGGCGCGAGCACGAGATGCCCGGGCGGCCGGTGTTCATCGCGGCGGTGGATCCGCTGCACGAGCACGACAAGCCGGCGGCGCTGGACGAGAAGATACTCGCGACCGCGGGCGAGCTGGCGCGGTTGACGGAGTCTCGGCTGGAGGTCGTGCACTGCTACGACGTGACGCCGCTAGTGACGGGGATGTCGGCCAGCCCCATGCTGCCGGCACCGCTGCAGACGGAGGAGCTGGCGGAGAGCCTGGAGACCCATCATCGCCGGGCCCTGGACGACCTGGTGGCGGGCCACGAGCTGCCGGCCGACGCGGTCCACCTGCTGGAGGGCGCGCCGCGCTGGCGGCTGCCGGAGTTCTGCGCCGAGGCGGGTGCCGACGTGGTCGTCATGGGCGCCGTATCCCGGTCCGCCCTCGAGCGGGTGTTCATCGGCGGCCTGGCCGAGAAGGTGCTCGACCGCCTGCCCTGCGATCTGCTGATCGTGAAGCCGGACGGATTCGTCTGCCCGGAGATCGTCGAGCTCGAATCGATGTAGGAGGGCCTTCAGGCCCGATTCGATTAAATGGATCGGGCCTGAAGGCCCTCCTACGCGCTGGCGGGGGTACGCGTTGGCGGGGGGGGCGGATGTTCGGGATGCAGAAAAAGCCGGGGGCCTCTTGCGAGGCCCCCATTCGGTTTCGCTGAGGGAGAGAGATCAGCTAACCGGATTCTTTGCGACGGTCGGTCCCGTCCTGTTGGCGAGTATGAGACACCGCTTGCCCTGCCAGCGTCTACTGTGGCTTACCACTAGTCGCATTACGCAAATTCGCAGCCGGCCGCTGCCGCGCCTTAGGTAGATTTCGCGATTGCCGGTGCCGGCGCGGCGGCGGAGCATGAGAAAGGCCCCAACAGTAAGAGGGGACGGCAATGACAGAGACCGGACAGAGAGCCGCGCTGGTAGTCGTCGCAGACCGCCGGTGCGCGGAGTTCTACACCCAGGAGCAGCGATTCTCCGAACCGAAACCCCTGTTCACACTGCAGGCATCAGCGGTGGAGGGGGCGGTGCCCGCCGAAGCGTCCGACCAGCCGGGCAAGTCCTTCGACAGCCACGGTCAGGGTCGTCACAAGATGGAGCCACCCACCACGCTGCGCGAAGGTGCGGCGAGGGTATTCGCGAACGCGATTGCCGGGCGCATGGAGGAGACCATGACCCGGGAGCGTCTGGACGGGTTCATCGTCGTCGCGGAGCCGAAACTGCTCGGCCTGCTGCGCGAGGAGATCGGCGAGGAGTCCATCGCCAGGCGCGACCGGCTGGAGATCGACAAGGATCTCGTCGGGCGCAGCGCCGCGACCCTGGCGAGCGCGATCGAGGATGCCGGCGGGCTGCCGCGGCTCGACTGACCGGCCCTGGTGACGGGCCTCAGCGCCGGGCGGCCTCCCGGGCGCCGGCGCAACGCAGGCAGTACTGCGCGTGCGGATAGGCCTTCAGCCGCGCGGGCTCGATCGGTTCCTCGCAGTCCACGCAGAGACCGTAGCTGCCGTCCTCGATGCGGTGCAGCGCCTTGCGGATGAGCGTGAGTTCTCGCCGCGCCTCGTTGCCGAGCGCGTCGAGTACCTCGGCGTTCTCCATTTCGGTGGCTCGCTCGGACGAATCCGGATGGAAGCCGGAGAGACGGTTCTCCTTGATGCGGTCGAGCCGGGTCTGCAGGAGCTGTTCCTTCTCCTTCAGCGCCTGCCGCGCTGCCGCTATCTGCTCTTCGCTGAGCCTGTTGCCTGGCCAGTTCATAACGGTTCCCGGATCGACCACCGAATCGACTCCCGGTTAGACAATCGGTTCGATAATCGGGCGAATCGCGGCACGCGCCCCGCTGCCCGGTCTCCCGGCCGGTCGACTGGTCAATTTCCGGCTCAAGTTATCGGCAGGGCCGCTCCCCAGGTAATGCGTATTCCTACCTAGAGTCCCGGTAGATGGGGTCGATGACTTCTTCCTCGGACGGATTGTCCGGACCGGCGGGGTCCAGGTGCACGGTGACGTCCACCGGCGAGAATCTCTCCTCGATCCGTCGCCGCAGCCTGTCGCCGGCCGCGTGGGCAGTGGAGAGGTCGGTCGTGCCGGGCAGCTCGAGGTGGAGCTGGACGATCCGCCGCGCGCCGGAGCGCCGCGTGCGCAGCCCGTGCACGCCGGTGACGCCTTCGGCTGACCGGGCGAGCTCCATGATGTGCTCGCGCTCCGAGGCAGGCAGTTCCCGGTCCATGAGCACGTGGGCGGCCTCGCGGGCCACGGACCAGGCGCTCCAGGCGATCATCAGGCTGATGCCGAGGGCGATGGCGCCGTCGGCGCGCAGCCAGCCGAGCTCGGCCAGCACGATGGCCGCGATGACCCCCACGTTGGCCAGCCAGTCGGAGAGGTAATGCAGCGAATCCGCCTGGATCACCAGCGAGCCCGTGCGGCGGATGACCCGGCGCTGGTACCAGATCAGCAGTCCGGTCACCGCGATGCTGAAGACCATTACCGCCAGGCCGACGCCGGCCAGCGCGATCTCCTGCGGCTCGATGAGGCGGGTGACGGCGTAGGCCCCGGTGCCGACCGCCGAGGCGCCGATGAACAGCGCCTGACCCAGCCCGGCCAGCGACTCTGCCTTGCCGTGGCCGAAGCGGTGATCGGTATCGGCGGGGCGCAGCGCGATGCGCAGGGCGGCGAAATTGGCGCCCGACGAGACGACGTCCAGCGCGGAGTCGGCCATCGAGGCGAACAGGCTGGCCGACCCGGTGGCGAGCCAGGTGACGAATTTGACCACAGTCAGCAGCAGCGCCGTCAGGAGTGAGACGGCGCTCGCCTGGCGCAGAAGTCGCTCGTCCTTCAAAATACCGTGAGCCTCGAGATGGTCGCCGTATCCGGGGTCGGTTGCGCGGAAGCTTAAACCGCTCCACCGGCGCTTGCCAGGCGTCCGCGGCACCCCCGCGGCGCGCGGTCAGGGCGCCGCTAGGTAGTGCCCGCAGAGCGCTACGCAGCTTGGCGTATTCTAGCCCCGGAGGGGGCGGACTATGCTGATTTCAGGCTCTTCGGTTTACCGCAATACCCGGAGGCGCCGGCCCGGTCAAATCGTCGTTGAAGGAGTCACCACCATGGCCGAATTCCGCAAACTCCTGGCAGTGATCGACCCCACCAGCGAGCAGCAGCCCGCCATGGAGCGCGCGGCCTGGCTCGCGGGCCAGACCGGCGCCCGTCTGGAGCTGTTCGTCTGCTACTACAACCAGTACCTGTCCGGCGACCGCTTCTTCGATTCACGCGGCCTTAAGGAGGCCCGGGAGGAGACGCTGGAGCATTTCCGCTCCAGGCTCGAGGAGTTCGCCGGAAAACTGCGCGGCGACGGACTCGAGGTGACCACCGACGCCGCCTGGGACAACCCGCTGCACGAGGGCATCGTGCGCAAGGCGGTGGCTACCGGCGCCGACGTCGTGTTCAAGGACACCCACTACCACAAGCCGGCGGCACGGGTGATCTTCACCAATACCGACTGGAACCTCATCCGCACCTGCCCGGTGCCCCTCTGGCTGGTGAAGCCCGGCGGCCACTGGGAGGACGATATCCGCTATCTGGCCGCGGTCGACCCGCTGCACGAGCACGAGAAGCCGGCGGCCCTTGATGACCAGATCATCAACGCGGCGAAGCGGCTGGCCGGCGCCACCGGCGGCGAGGTGCACACGTTCCATTCCTACGATCCCATCATCGCCGTGGCGGATGCCGCCAACAGCACCTTCGTGCCGGTGACCCTGCCGGTGGAGGAGCTGGAGGCGAAGATGCACGAGCGTCATCGGGAGCACTTCAACGAGCTGCTCGAGTTTCACGGGCTGAGCGGCAAGACCGCCCATCTGATGCCCGGCCGCACGCAGGAGGTGCTACCGGCCCTGGCGCGCGACGTGGAGGCCTCGGTGGTGATCATGGGCGCGGTGGCGCGCAACCGGCTGAAACGCATCTTCATCGGCAGCACGGCGGAGCAGGTGATGGACAATCTGCCGTGCGATCTGCTGGTGCTGAAGCCGGCCTGGTTCGAGACCCCGGTGCACCTGGACAGGAAGCGGAGCACGGACTGAGCGGCCCCCGGCCGATACGGCCATCGGGCCATCGGGCCATCGGGCCAGCAAGTCACGGAGCCACGAAGTCACGGACAGAGGAGGTGAGTCATGCGCGTCGGCGATATCTGCGCCCGGCGTGTGGTCACGGTGGAGCGGCGGACGTCCATCCGGGATGCCATCGCGCTCATGCGTGACGAGCACGTCGGCGACGTGGTCGTGACCGAGCCGCACCCGTCCGGTGAAGCGCCGGTCGGGATACTGACGGACCGGGACATCGTTCTGGAGCTGCTGGCCCGGGACGTAAATCTCGACGCGGTGACCTGCGGCGACGTGATGAGCTACGAGCTCGCGACGGTCGAGGCGGAGGACGAGATACTGGACGCGATCGAGGTCATGCAGACCCGCGCGGTCCGGCGGCTGCCCGTGCTGGGCGGTAACGGCGAGCTGGCCGGCGTGCTGAGTCTGGACGACCTGGTGGCGGCGCTGTCCGAAGCCATCGGCGGGCTGTGGCCCGTGGTACGGCGCCAGCAGCGCATCGAGCGCAAGCGCCGCTCCGACTGACATAGCCGCCCCCGGCGCCCCGGCGCTGCGGCGCCCCGGCGAGCGCCGGCGTGGGCATCGGCGAGCCGAGCGGGTAGAATCCCGCTCTGGCCAGTATTCCTGCGTATCCGCGTGGCTCATATCTTCCGACGGCTCTCCCGACGGCGCCCTGCCGCTTTTGCTCCAGCGCTCTGGTTCGCCGTCCTTGCGGCCGCCCCGCCGGCGGTCGCCGGGGCGCCGCCCGGGCCGGCGCCGGCGCAATGGCTGCCCTGGCTGGTGGCCGGCGTGGCCCTCTGCCTGCTCGGATTCGTGCTCTGGCAGGGCCGGCGGCGCGGCCTGCTCGCCTCCGTGCGGCTGGAGGACTCCCAGAAGCTGATGCACTCGGTGGTGGAGACGGCGGCCGAGGCTATCATCACCATGGCCGCGGACGGGCGCATCCGCACCTTCAACCGGGCCGCCGAGGCCATGTTCGGCTACACCCGCGACGAGATTATCGGCGAGGACGTGAGCACCCTCATGCCGGCTCCCCACGCGCAGCGGCATCACCGTTACGTGGCCCGCTACATGGAGACCGGGGAGGCGCGCATCATCGGCATCGGCCGCTACGTGGAGGCGAAGCGCCGCGACGGCACCATCTTCCCCGTGCACCTGGCGATCAGCGAATTCCAGGACGGCGAGAAGATCTTCACCGGCATCCTGCGAGACATGACCCAGGTGCGCGAGCTGGAGAGCGCGCTGCGGGACAAGGAGAAATCGCTGAAGATGGCCCTGCGTGCGGCCAACCTGAACGTCTGGGAATGGGAGCCGGCCACGGACGTCTTCCGCACGCTGGAAGGCGATTCGGCGGTGATGCCCGGGCTGGCGACCGGTGAGTCCATCCAGGGCGCCGATCTGCGCGACCGGGTCCTGCCCGAGGACCGGCGCCGCATCGAGCGGGTCATCGGGCGCGTTCACGAGGGCGATTCCCAGGCGTTCGAATACCGCGTCAAGCAGGACGACGGCACCCTGCGCTGGTTCCGCTCCCACACCACCCCCGTGTTCGGTCCCGACCACCGGGTCGAGCGCGTGCTCGGCGTTACCCGGGACATCACCGAGTCAAAGGACCGCGAGGCCGAGCTGGCCTCCCAGCGCGAGCGCCTCACCCACGTGGCGCGCCTGAGCACCATGGGCGAGATGGCGGCCGGCATCGCGCACGAGATCAATCAGCCGCTGACCGCGATCACCACCTACGCGCAAGGCAGCAAGCGCATGATCGCGGCGGGCGATCCCGACACCGCCAAGCTCACCCGGGCGCTCGGCAACATCAGCGACCAGGCGCTCCGGGCCGGCGAGGTCATCCGCCGTCTCCGCGCGCTCATCCGCAAGACCGACCAGACCCGGGAGGTGCGCAACATCAACGAGCTGATCTCGGAGCTGGAGCCGCTGGTCAGCATCGACGTGCGCGGCAACGACATACCGGTCATCTACGATTTCGACCAGCCGCAGATCCCGGTGAAGGTCGATCCCGTCCAGATCCAGCAGGTGATGCTGAACCTGCTGCGCAACGCCTTCGACGCCTCCGAGGAGCGGCGCACTGGCGACATCATCGTGCAGACCCGCCTGAACGGCGACGACGAGGTCATGGTGCGCGTCACCGACCACGGCACCGGCATGTCGGAAGAGGTGAAGAACAACGTCAGCAACCCGTTTTTCACCACCAAGAAGAACGGCATGGGCCTCGGCGTGTCCATCTGCATGTCCATCATCCGCAGCCACGGCGGAGACGTAACCTACGAAGACAACCCAAAGGGCGGTACCATAGTTACTTTGACGCTGCCGACGGTAGAGGGAGGGGTCCGCGATGGCGGGAACAGCTGAATCGCATCAGCCTACGGTATTCCTGGTGGACGACGACGAGGCGATACGCGATTCGCTGTCGTTCCTGCTGCAGTCCGTGGGGATACCGTGCGAGACGTTCGCCTCGGCCCGCGACTTCCTGAACGCCTACAACGACGACCGGCCCGGCTGTCTGGTGCTGGACGTGCGCATGCCGGGCATGAGCGGGCTGGAGCTGCAGGAGGCCCTGAACGAGCGTCATTCCATCCTGCCCATCATCTTCATCACCGGCCACGGCGACGTGCCCATGGCGGTGGAGGCCATGCAGGGCGGCGCCGCCGACTTCCTGCAGAAGCCCTTCCGCGATCAGGACCTGCTGGACCGCATCAACGAGGCGCTGGCGAAAGACGCCGAGAACCGCCAGGCGCTGGAGGAGCACCACGACCTGCAGAAGCGCTGGAACTCGCTCACCAACCGGGAGCAGGAAGTCATGGAGCTGGTCGTCGACGGCAAGCCCAACAAGGTCGTCGCCTACGAACTCGGAGTGAGCCAGCGCACGATAGAGATACACCGCGCCCGCGTCATGGAGAAGATGCAGGCGAATTCCCTGGCGCACCTGGTGCGCATGGCCGTCATGCTCCGCGCCGATACCGGCGAGGAACCCGAACACCACTGATTCCGCTGCCGTCCCGCGGCAACCCTGAGCCATTCCCGAGCGATCCCTGAACGACCTGCCGGCGGCCCCTCGCCGACCCCGCGGCGAGCCCGTCTGCCGCTAAGTAGAAGCCCGTATGTTTAGGGTGGTTTGATTTCCCGATCATGCCACTGTCGCCAAATAGCATTCTTATTTCGAGCTGTGATGATTTCTGGGGACGGCCAGTCCGCTGCGGGGGCAAATAATCACCAGGGCACCAAGGCATCGTGCGTTGCCGTCGTGGACCCGGATCCGACAGTCCGCGATGGGCTGGACGCGCTGCTGGGCGACCTCGCGACCGAGATCTGTCACTACGATTCCGCCGAGGAGTTCCTGCGGGCGACGGCGGATCACGTACCGGACTGCCTCATCACCGAGGTCTGGCTCCCCGGCATCTCCGGCGTCGAACTCCTGGAGCAGCTCAACGAGGCCGGCCACCACGTTCCCACCATCCTGCTCGCCCGGGACGGCGACGTGGCGATGGCGGTGCGCGGCATACGGGCCGGCGCCGCGGAATACATCGAGAAGCCGTGGGTCGACAGCCGTCTGCGCCAGTCGATCCGTTCGATACTCGCCCGCCACGAGATCCACTGACGGACCGGTTGCCGGGAATCGCCGCGGCCCGTGGCCGGACCGGTTGCGTCGGGAGTGTCAGGGATGAGCACCGAGTCCGGGAACGACAGTTCCAGCAAAAAGAACAGCAATAGCGAGAGCAATAGCAGCGGCCGTGCCATCTTCGTCGCCCGGGGGCTGACCAAGGTCTACCGGGTCGGGGAAGTCGAGGTCCATGCCCTGCGCGGCGTGGACGTGGAGCTCTACACGGGCGAGTTCATGGTGCTGCTCGGGGCTTCCGGCAGCGGCAAGTCGACCCTGCTGAACATCCTCGGCGGCCTGGACACGCCCACCGACGGCACGGTGCGGTTCGACGACATCGATCTCACCGGCGCGAGCGAATCCGAGCTCACCGAATACCGCCGCCATGCGGTCGGTTTCGTCTTCCAGTTCTACAATCTGATCCCGAGTCTGACCGCCCGGGAGAACGTCTCCATCGTCACGGAGATCGCCCGCAATCCGATGACGCCGGAAGAGGCGCTGGAGATGGTGAACCTGGGGCCGCGGATGGACCACTTTCCGGCCCAGCTGTCCGGCGGCGAGCAGCAGCGCGTGGCCATCGCCCGGGCCATCGCCAAGCGCCCCGAGGTACTGCTCTGCGACGAGCCCACCGGCGCACTCGATTCGAAGACGGGCGTGCACGTGCTCGAGGCCCTGGCGCGGGTGAACGAGGAGTACGGCACGGCCACGGCGGTGATCACCCACAACGCCAGCATCGCCGACATGGCCGACCGGGTGCTGTTCATGAGCGACGGCCGCATCTCCGGCGAGCGGCGCAACGAGATCCGCAAGCCGCCCTCGGAGATCAGCTGGTAGGCCGATGCGCGCACTCGACCGCAAGCGCTGGCGGGAGCTCTGGCAGATGCGCAGCCAGGCCGCCGCCATCGCCATGATCATCGCGAGCGGCGTGGCCACCTACATCATCTCGCTGAGCACCCTCGATTCGCTGACGCTGACCCAGAGCAACTACTACCAGGCTTACCGTTTCGCGGAGGTGTTCGCCTCGCTGAAGCGCGCGCCGCTCTCCCTGGTGGAGCGGGTGCGTGACATCGAAGGCGTGCGCGAGGCGGAGGCGCGGGTCAAGGCGCAGATCAACGTGGAGGTGCCGGGATTCGAGGATCCCGTGACCGGCCTGCTGGTCTCCCTGCCCGACGACCGCGCGCCCCTGCTGAACCAGCTGCACCAGGTCCGCGGTCGCACGCCGGCCTCCGACCGGCCCTGGGAGGTGGTCATCAACGAGGCGTTCGCCGACGCCCAGAATCTCGCGCCGGGCGACACGATCATCGGCATCATCAACGGCCGGCGGGAGGATCTCGCCATCGTCGGCGTCGCGCTATCGCCGGAGTTCATCTACCAGATCCGCCCGGGCGACATCTTCCCGGACTACGAGCGCTACGCGATCATGTGGATGGGCTACCGGGGGCTCAGCGTCGCCTACGACATGGACGGCGCGTTCAATGACCTGGTCCTGACGCTGGAACCCGGGGCCCGGGCCGAGGCGGTGATCGAGCGGCTCGACGCGCTGCTGGAGCCCTACGGCGGCCAGGGGGCCTACACCCGGGAAGACCAGCTCTCCCACCGCTACATCACCCAGGAGATCGTCAGCCTGGAAGCCATGGCGAAGATCTTCCCGGTGATCTTCCTCGCCTTCGCCGCCTTCCTGATCAATTTCGTCACCAACCGGCTGATACGGGCGGAGCGGGACCAGATCGGGGTGCTGAAGGCGTTCGGTTACGACAACCTCACCGTCGGCTGGCACTACGTCAGCGTCATTCTGATCATCGTGCTCGCCGGCGCGGCCGTGGGCATCGGCTTCGGGGCGTGGGCGGCGCGCGGCCTCACCGGCATCTACATCGAGTTCTTCCGTTTCCCGCGCCTGGACTACGTGCTGAGGCCCGACGTGCTCCTGACGGGCGTGCTGGTCACCCTGGCCGCCGGCCTGGCGGGTACGCTGCATGCCTTCCACTCGGCGGTGCGTCTGTCGCCGGCGGAGGCAATGCGTCCCGACACGCCGCTCGTCTACCGGCAGAGTCTCGTGGAGCGGCTGTTCGGCCACGCCTTCCTCGATCAGCCCACCCGCATGATCCTGCGCCACATCGGCCGCGCGCCCCTGAAGAGTGCACTGACGGTGCTGGGTGTGGCCCTGTCCACCGGTCTGGTGATGTCCGGCAATTTCCAGGAGGACGCCGTCGACTACATGATGTGGAGCCACTTCAACCTGGCGGCCAGGGAAGACGTCACGGTCACCTTCAACGAGCTCGCCGGCAACGAGGCGGAGTACGAGCTGGCCGCGCTGCCCGGCGTGCTGCAGGCGGAGGGGATGCGCGCGGTGCCGGTGCGCTTCCGCTACGGCAACCGCTCCTACCGCTCGGCCATACAGGGGTTCCGGCCCGACGCGGAACTCCACCGTCTCGTGGATACGTCGCTCGCGCCGGTGCCGCCGCCGCCGGAGGGCCTGCTGCTCACCAGCTACCTGGGCGAGGAGATCCTCGGCGTGCGTCCCGGCGACACGGTAACCGTGGAGGTGCTCACCGGCCGGCGGCCCGTCATCGACCTGCCCGTGGCCGGTTTCGTGGAGGAGTACATCGGCATCTCCGGCTATATGGAGCTCGCGACCCTCAACCGTCTGATGCGCGACGGCCACGTGCTGACCGGCAGCTTCCTCGCCATCGACCCGGCCGATCAGGCGCGGGTATTCGACGAGCTGATGCGCCGTCCCGGCGTCGGCGCCATCGCCCAGCGCAGTCAGTCCATCGCGAGCTTCTACGAGTCCTTCGCGGAGACCATCCTCGTGTTCACCTTCGTCAACACGCTGCTGGCGGCGAGCATCGCCTTCGGGGCGGTGTACAACAGCGCACGCATCGCGCTCGCCGAGCGCAGCCGCGAGCTTGCCAGCCTGCGCGTGCTCGGATTCACCCGGGCCGAGATTGCCTATATCCTGATCGGCGAGCTGATGCTGCTCGTCATCGTCGGCGTCGGTTTCGGTTTCCTGGTGGGACGCGGCATCTGCGCGCTGTTCGCGCAGGCCATCTCCTCGGACATCTACCGGGTGCCGCTGGTGCTGGAGCCGAGCACCTACGCGTTCGGCGCCGCCGTCGTGCTCGGCTCGGGACTGATCTCCTCGGCCGTCATCAAGCGTCGGCTGGACAGTCTGGATCTGGTGGCAGTGCTGAAGACGACGGAGTAGGCCGTGGCGAGTCGCAGGAACATCATCATCGGCATCGTGGCGGCCGTCGCGGCGGTACTTCTGTACCTGGGCTTCCGCCCGCAGCCCCTGCCCGTGGAGACCGGCATGGCGAGTCGCGGCGCGCTCAGCGTTACCGTCACCGAGGAGGGCAAGACCCGCATCAGGGAGCGCTATGTCATCACCTCGCCGGTGGCCGGTTTCGCCGCCCGCATCGAGCTGGAGGAGGGTGATACGGTGTCGGCGGACGCGCCCCTGGTCGTCATCGAGCCGGTAGCGCCCACGGTGCTGGACCGGCGCAGCCGCGCCGAGGCGCGCGCCGGCGTGTCGGCGGCGGAAGCCGCGCTGGAGGCGGCCGAGACCCGCGTGCGCGCGGCCGAGGCGGAGGCCGAGCTCGCCGAGGCCGAGCGCGAGCGCATCGAGCGGCTGTACGAAACCAATGCCGTCTCGCGCGCGGAATACGACCGCGTGATCTCCGCCGCCCGGCGCACCGCCGCCGGCCTCAGGGCGGCGATGGCGGAGGCCGAGGTGGCCCGCTACGAGCTGCAGGCGGCTCGGGACGTGCTGCGCTACTCGGCGGCGGAGCCGGACGGCGAACCGCCTGAAGAGGTGGTGGTGCGCTCGCCCATCGACGGCAGCGTGCTGGACGTCATCCACGAGAGCGAGGGGGTGGTGGCCGCCGGCGCGCACCTGCTGACGCTGGGGGATCCGTCCAACCTGGAAGTCGAGGTCGAATTACTGTCGGCGGATGCCGTCCGGCTGGCGCCGGGAATGCCCGTGCGGCTTCTGCGCTGGGGTGGCGACGGCGCGCTGGAGGGCGAGGTGCGGGTGGTCGAGCCGTCCGGCTTCACGAAGATCTCCGCGCTCGGCGTGGAGGAGCAGCGCGTGATCGTGCTGGTGGACCTCCTGTCCCCGCCGGCGCGCTGGGCGCGCCTGGGTGACGGCTACCGGGTGGAGGCGGAGTTCGTGCTCTGGTCCGGCGAAGACGTGCTGCAGGTGCCTTCCAGCGCGGCCTTCCGTCGCGGCGACCAATGGGCCGTATTCGTGGTCGAGGACGGGCGCGCCGTCTTCCGGCCCATCAGCGTCGGGCGCCGGGGCGAGTTCCGAGTGCAGGTGCTCGACGGCCTCGCCGAGGGCGAGACCATCGTGCTCTATCCGGACGACGAGATCGTGGACGGTCGGAGACTGAAGACGCGCTGAGGTGTATGCCGCGCGATCGGCGACGCGACCGCACGAACCGGGTCTGCGCGGGCGTTTCGGGTAGTATGGTCCGATGCCACCGAGACTGACACGCTACGATCCGCGCGCCTTCCACGATGAACTCGTCACCGCGGAGGGGGATGCGCGTCCCGGCACGGAGCGCCTGATCGATCTGCTGAACACGCTGACGCCGGCCGCGCTGTCGGACAGGCAGGCCGCTGCGGATCGTGCCATCGCGGAGATGGGCATCACCTTCACGGTCTACTCCGAGGGCCGCAATATCGATCGCGCCTGGCCCTTCGACATCGTGCCCCGGGTGATCCCCGCCAGCGAGTGGGCGCGGATCGACGAAGGTCTCCGGCAGCGGCTGACGGCGCTGAATCTCTTCATCGACGATCTCTACAACGAGCAGAATGTCGTGCGCGACGGCGTCTTCCCGGCGGACGTGCTCGGCACCTCGCGCAATTATCTGCCCGAGTGCGCGGGGGTGAGCCCCCGCTTCGGCGTCTGGGCCCATATCTGCGGCAGCGACCTGGTTCGCGACGGCGACGGCACGGTGTACGTGCTCGAGGACAATCTGCGTGTCCCCTCCGGTGTCTCCTACATGCTGGAGAACCGCAGTGTCACGAAACGGGTCTTCCCGGATCTGTTCGAGGACCAGACCATCCTGCCCGTCGACGACTACCCTTCGGATCTGTTCGACCTCTTGACGGCCATCGCACCCACCGACGAGCGCGAGCCGGAGGTGGTGGTACTGACGCCGGGAATCTACAACTCCGCCTATTTCGAGCATTCCTATCTGGCGCAGCGCATGGGCGCGGAACTCGTCGAAGGCGGCGACCTCGTCGTGGGTGACGACGACTGCGTCTACATGCGCACCATCGAGGGGCTGACACGCGTCCATTCCATCTACCGTCGCATCGACGACACTTTTCTGGATCCACAGGTGTTCAGGCCGGACTCCATGCTCGGAGTGCCGGGCCTCATGCGTGCCTGGCGCAAGGGCAACGTGGCGCTGGCGAATGCACCGGGCTCGGGCGTTGCCGACGACAAGATGGTCTATACCTACGTGCCGGAGCTGATCCGCTACTATCTGGATCAGGACCCCATCATCCCGAACGTGCCCACCTGGCGCTGCGCCGAGCGGGACCAGCGCGAGCACGTGCTGGCCAATCTGGCCGAGCTGGTGGTGAAGCCCGCCAACGAATCCGGCGGCTACGGCATGCTGATCGGGCCGCGTGCCAGCCGTGCCGAGCTCGCGCGCTTCCGGGAGCTGATCGAGGCGGACCCGCGCAACTACATCGCGCAACCGACGCTGGCGCTCTCCACCACGCCCACGGTACGGGGCGAGGCGCTGGCGCCGCGGCACGTGGATCTGAGGCCGTTCATCCTGCAATCGGACCGGCTCGCGGTGACCGCCGGCGGACTGACGCGCGTGGCGCTGGTCGAAGGCTCGCTGGTGGTCAATTCGTCCCAGGGCGGCGGCAGCAAGGACACCTGGATCGTGGAGGACCGGGACTGATGCTCTCCCGCGTCGCCGAGCGCATGTACTGGGCGGGCCGCTATATCGAGCGCGCGGAGAATACGGCGCGGCTCGTGCGCGTGCACGGCAACATGCTGCTGGACCTGCCGGCCCGTGCCGGGCGCACCTGGGAGCAGCTCCTTACCATCTTCTCGAGTCAGGACGAATTCGCGCGCCGCTACGAGCGTGCCGACGAGTCCGCGGTGGTCGGCTTCTTCATCGCCGATGCCGACAATCCGGACTCCGTGCTGTCGTCACTGGCACTCCTGCGCGAGAACATACGCACCACCCGGGACATCGTGCCGACGGAGGGCTGGGAGTCGGTCAACGAACTCTACCTGTACGCGAGACGGGAGCTGCCGCGGGCGGGCAGCGAACGCACCCGCCACCGGATCCTGAGCGAGGTCATCACCGCGTGCCAGCAGGTAACCGGACTGCTGGCAGGCACCATGAGCCATGGCCCCGGCTATCAGTTTCTGCGGCTCGGCCGCAACCTCGAACGCGCCGACATGACGACCCGGGTGCTGGACGTCCCCGCCGCCTCCCTGCTGAATCTGCCGGAGGAGGTCACCCCCTACCGCTACACTCTCTGGATGAACGTCCTGAAATCGCTGTCGGCCTATCAGATGTACTGCCAGTACGTGCGCCGCCGCATCGTCGGCGAGGACGTCATCGATTTCCTCCTGCTCGACTCGCGCTTCCCCCGTTCTTTCCGGCACTGCCTGGGCGAGATCACCTCGTCACTCGAGAGTCTGCCGCGGCACGAGGAGGCGCTGGCCGAGTCGACGGCGCTGCTGGCCGAACTCGAGGATGCCGATGGCGCGAATCTGGATGCCGCGGCACTGCACGAGTGCCTCGACCGGCTGCAGCGGCAGCTGGGAGGACTCCACCATCGCATAGCCGACACCTGGTTCCTGCCGGTGGACCAGCAGTGAAGAAGTTCCACTGCATCTGCGGCAACCGGCTGTATTTCGACAATTCCCGCTGCCTCGCCTGCGGGCGGGAGGCCGGCTTCGATCCCGCGAGTCTGCAACTCGTGGCGGTGGAGTCGGGAGAAGGTGATAACGAGTGGCATCTGGCCGGCGGCTCGCAGCGTTATCGTTTCTGTCTAAACCGCGAGTGGCACTGCAACTGGCTGCTCGATGCGGGCGACTCTTCGGGCTACTGCGCGTCCTGCCGCCTGACCCGGACGCTGCCGAATCTTGCGCGGGACGACAACCTGATGCTGTGGACCCGGCTCGAGGGGGCAAAGCGGAGACTGCTCTATGACCTCCTGTCGCTGGGCCTGTCCATCGACGAGCAGCGGCTGCGCTTCGAATTCCTGGAGGACAAACGCACGAACCCGATGGTGCGGGAGATGCACGTGTACACGGGCCACCGTGACGGCGTGATCACGATCAACGTCGCCGAGGCGGACGATGCGGCGCGAGAGGCCATCCGCGAGGCGATGGGGGAATCCTATCGCACGCTGCTCGGCCACTTGCGCCACGAGAGCGGGCACTACTACTGGTCGGTGGTGGTCGACACCGAAGAATCCCTCGCCGAGTGCCGCAGCCTGTTCGGCGACGAACGCGAGGACTACCAGGCCGCTCTGCAGCGTTATCACGGGCGCGGCCCGGCCGCCGGCGGGGCCTCCGCTTATGTCAGCGACTACGCGTCGTCCCATCCCACGGAAGACTGGGCGGAATGCTGGGCGCACTTCCTGCATATCGCGGACACGCTGGAGACGGCGGCGAATGCGGGCCTCTTACCGGCCGACGTCAGTGTCCGCGACGAACACTGGCTGGATCACTGGACCGAGGTTGTGGTGGCGCTGAACGAGTTGAACCGCAGTCTCGGACTGCGCGACGCCTATCCCTTCAGCCTGTCGCCCGTCGTCCGCGACAAGCTGGCATTCATCCGTCGACGAGTCTTATATTCTTCGTCTCCACCCTGAACCGCGGTAGCTCCTCGAAGGCTCTGCGCAGGCTCTCCTGCCAGGCCGAACGGATCTGCGCGAGATACTCGCTGTCTTCCTCGAACAGTAGACGCTGGCCCTCCGCCTGGCTGTCACGGCGATACAGCAGCACCTCCACCGGTGGGCCGACGGTGGCGTTGCTGCGCATCGTCGAGTCCATGGAGACCAGCGCGCAGCGGGCCGCCGTTTCCAGGTCCGTGGTCCGGGCGACTATCCGGTCCAGTATCGGCTTGCCATACTTCGTCTCGCCGATCTGAAGATAGGGCGTCCGGTCCGTGGTGTGGACGTAATTGCCCTCGGGATACACCAGGTACAGACGCTGGGGCTGATTACGAATCTGTCCGCCGAGTATGAAGCTGGCTTCGGGGCTGAAGCCCGATTCCTCGTCCTTGCCGGCATGGCGCGACTGGATGGAGCGGCTCGCCGCGCCGACGTAGTCGGCCACCTCCGCCATGGTTGCGAGCGACGCAAGACTGGTTTCCTCGCCGTTACGGATATCGCGGGCCAGCTTGGCGACCACCGCCTGGGTGGTGGCCAGATTGCCAGCGCTGAGGAGGACGAAAAAGCGCTCCCCGTCACCGCAGAACGTGTGCATCTTGGAGAACGTGCTGATCTGGTCGACGCCCGCATTGGTGCGCGAGTCCGAGACGAAGACCATTCCTTCGTCGAGATTGGCGGCGAGGCAATAGGTCATTGGCCGATCGGGGTCGAGATCATCGCTGCAGTTTCGGCCCGGCCGGAGGCTTAGTCAAGGAGCCGCCCGGCGGGTCCGCAGCGGCCGCGGTTCACGGGTTCTCCGTCTGCTGCGTGCGCCGCCGGTATTCGCCGGGTGCCACGCCGTACCAGCGCCTGAACGCACGGCCGAAGTTCGCCGCGTCCTGGTAACCCAGCTGGTAGCCGATCTCCGCCACGCCCCACCGCGTGCTCACCAGATACTCATGGGCGAGGCTGCGATGCACCTCGTCAAGGATGCGCCGGTAGGAGGTGCCCTCGCGCTTCAGCCGCCGGATCAGCGTGCGGCGCGAGACGTTCAGCCGCCGCGCCACGTGCTCGAGGCCCGGCGAGCGGCCGCCGGCCATGAGCAGACACTGGCGCACCTCCACCTCGAGGGCCGAGCGCTCCGCCACCTGCTGCAGCAGCTCCTCGCAGCGGGCCAGCGACACCTTGTGCATGGCCTCGTCGTAGAGCAGGCAGGGCGCCGCGAGCCAGGCGGCCGGCAGGGTGGTCGTGTACTGGTCGCCGTGGAAGCGCAGCGTGCCTTCGAAGCGGGCCGCGAACTCGGTCCGCAGATCCGCCCTGTCGGCGGGGAGGTGCCATACGAGGCCGGGGCCCTTGCGGCCCGCGGCATGGCCGACCACGTGGGCGATCACCTGCAGCCCGGTCAGTTGCATGATCTCCATCAGGATGGGGCGCAGCGCGCCGAGATCCTCGCGCTCGTGGTAGCGGATCTGCACCGTGTCGCCCGTCTCGCGGATCTCGCCCCAGGCGAATGGTGCACGGATCTCACCGAACTTGGTCATGATCTTCAGCGCGTCGCCCAGCGTCGGCGAGGTGATGGCCGCGATGCCGAGGGGGCCGTGGTGGGCCACGTCCATCCGCGCCGCCATCTCGAGATGCCAGCCCGGATCGAGGCGACGGTCGATCGCCTGCAGCAACCGCTGCACCGCGGCGAACGGGACGTAGTGGTCGGTGCCCTCGATTTCCCGCGGCCGGATGCGTGCGGCCCGCAGGATCTCGCGCCGGTCGGGGCCGTCCAGCTCGAGCGCGCCGATAAAGGTCCTGATATAGGTGACGGGAAGATGCATATTCTGGCACTTAATAACCAGTCACTGGCATTTCTAGCACTGTTATCCCGCGCGGGTCAAAGCACAATGGGGCACATGGCGCGACGAGCGCGTCAGCGGATTGGTCGATCCGGGATCGACACCCGGCTCCGCAACAGGGGGAAAACATGAAGACCTTCACCTACAGCACGCCCGACGGCGTGGCCATGGCCTACACCGACCGCAAGCGCACCTGGTGGTCGTTGTCCGTCCTCTGGGCGCTCTATCCGCTGGTCGGCATCGGGCTGCATGCCTGGACCGGCATCGAGGCGATGCTGCTGGTGCCGCTGTTCACGAGCTACGTCGTGGCGCCCGCCATGGACTGGCTCATGGGCGAGGACGAGAGCAATCCACCAGAGCGCATCGTGCGCGAGCTGGAGGACGACCCCTACTACCGCGTCCTCACCTACATCACCGTGCCCATGCACTTCGTCTCCCTGATCGCTGCGGCCTGGTGGGCCGGCACCCAGGACCTGTCCTGGTGGGGCTACCTGGTGCTGGCGATGACGGCGGGCATGGCGAGCGGCCTCGGCATCAATACCGGCCACGAACTCGGCCACAAGAAGTCGAAGCTCGAACGCTGGCTGGCAAAGATCGTGCTGGCGGTGCCCTTCTACGGCCACTTCTGGATCGAGCACAACAAGGGCCATCACCGGGACGTGGCCACGCCGGAGGACCCGGCCAGCGCCCGCATGGGCGAGAGCATCTACAAATTCGCGCTGCGCGAGATCCCGGGCGCCATGAAGCGGGGCTGGCACGAGGAGCGCGTACGCCTCGAGCGCAAGGGCAAGTCGGTGTGGAGTCTCGACAACGAGATCCTGCAGTCCTATCTCATCTCCATCGCGCTGCAGGCGGGGCTCATCATCGCCTTCGGCTGGATCATGGTCCCGTTCCTCGCCATCCATAACGTGCTCGCCTGGTGGCAGCTCACCAGCGCCAACTACATCGAGCACTACGGACTGCTGCGGCAGAAGCAGGAGAACGGCCGCTACGAGCGCTGCCAGCCGCATCA
This sequence comes from Lentisalinibacter orientalis, assembly GCF_040706535.1. Taxonomy (NCBI): domain Bacteria; kingdom Pseudomonadati; phylum Pseudomonadota; class Gammaproteobacteria; order Woeseiales; family Woeseiaceae; genus Lentisalinibacter; species Lentisalinibacter orientalis. The sequence continues at coordinate 260,169 of NZ_JAPDRJ010000002.1, read as the reverse complement.
CTCCTGGAACTCGAACCACGTCTACTCGAACCTGCTGCTGTTCCACCTGGAGCGCCACTCGGACCACCACGCGCACCCGACCCGGCGCTACCAGTCGCTCAGGCACTTCGAGGATCTGCCCCAGCTGCCCAACGGCTACTTCGGCATGTACCTGATCGCCTACATCCCCTCGCTCTGGTACCGGGTGATGGACAAGCGGGTGCTCGCGCTGCCGCACATCGACGGCGATCTGTCGAAGGTGAATATCGACCCGGACCGGCGCGAAGAGATCCTTGCCCGCTACGGCCGTCCCGACGCGGAGCCGGCCGCGGCATGAGCGAGGCGGAGCCCCTCGCCCGGTACGAATGCCCGGACTGCGGCTACGTCTACGACGAGGCCAGCGGGGACGATCACGAAGGCTATCCGCCGCGCATGAAGTTCCGGGACCTGCCCGAGGAATTCGTGTGTCCGGATTGTGCGGTGCGATACAAGGAGGATTTCGTCCGTATCGGCGAATGACGCCCTCGTCCCCGGGCGCCGCCACGTCTATACTGGCTGCACCACGGCGGAGCAGCGAATAGGGACGTTCTGATGCGCGAACAATCCTGGGGACTGGTCATCGCGGTAGCCGCGACGCTGGTCCTGCTCGTCTTCACCGGCTACCAGCTGTTGCAGCGCGAGGAGCTAGAGGAGGCGCCGGCGGAACCGGTGCCGGCGGCGGAGACCGCCGAACCGGCGCCCCCGCCCGAGCCGCGCTACCCCATCGAGGAGCCGGAGCCCGAACCGGCTCCCGCCGAGCCGGAATCGCAGGCCGCCGAGACGCCTGCCCGGCCGGCAGGGCCGGCGCTGCCGCCGCTGGATGAGAGCGACGAGCCTTTCACCGAGTCGGTGGAGGAGCTCCTGCCGGCAGCCGGCGACCCGGCGCTGGAGCTGCGCGATAGGCTCATCCGCAAGATCGTGGCCACCGTCGACGGTCTCGAACGCGAGGGGCTGCCGGAGCGTGTCCGTCCCATGGAGCCGGTGCCCGGCTCGTTCCGGGTCTCCGGCAAGGTGGACGGCGACCTCTACATCCTGAGCCCCGCGAACTACGAGCGTTACGACGGGCTGGTGAATGCAGCGGCGGAGATCGACCTGTCCCGCGCCGCTGACCTTTACCGGCGCTACTACTCCCTCTTCCAGCAGGCCTGGGCCGAGCTCGGCTACCCGGACAGCTACTTCAACGATCGCCTGGTGGTGGTGATCGACCAGCTGCTGGCCACCCCGGACGTGGCGGACCCCGTGCGGCTGGTCCGGCCCCATGTCCTGTACCGTTACGAGAACCCGGTGCTGGAGGGCCTGTCCAGCGGCCAGAAGTTGCTGATACGCATGGGCCCGGACAACCGGGCCACCGTGAAGACCCTGCTGCGTCAGTTCCGGGCGGAGATCACCGGCATGGCGGAGATTGCCGGGGAGCCGTCAGACTCCGACAATACGGGCGGAACTACCGATACGGAGTAAGCGGATGGAGTACCTGCTCATCGGCCTCGCCATCGCCGGTTTCGCCATGGCGGTCAGCGCCTACGTGCGCGTCGAGCGGCTCGAGAGGATACTGAAGGAAAAGAACATCGTCGACGACGGCTGAGCCACGAGCGCTGCGGGGGAGGCAGATGAAGCGACTGTTCGTCACCATGGCCCTCGCGGCGGGCGTCCTGCTGGCTGTGGCCTATGCCTTCCGCACCGAGCTCGCCACCCGTGCCATGCGCGACGTCGTGGCTTCGAACCTGCAGACCGACCTGATCAGTGAGCTGCCGGACGGGCTGCACGTTGCGCTGTGCGGAGCCGGCTCGCCGCTGCCCGATCCGCTGCGTTCGGGACCGTGCACGGCCGTGATGGCCGGCGAGCGGCTCTACATCGTCGACGCCGGCGGCGGCGCCTCGCGCACGCTGTCGCGGCTGCGTATCCCCCAGGGTGCCATCGACGCCATCCTGCTCACCCATTTCCATTCGGATCACATAGACGGCCTGGGCGAGCTGCTGATGCAGCGCTGGGCGAACGGGACTGCCGTCGCCCCGACGCCGGTCATCGGTCCGGCCGGGGTGGAGGAGGTGGTGCGCGGTTTCGGGCTGGCCTACGCGGCGGACGAGGGCTACCGGATCGCCCATCATGGTGAGGCCGTCATGCCGTCGGCGGGCGCCGGCGCCGTCGCCAGGCCTTTCCCGCCGCCGCGCGCCGGGGAGCCGGTGGTCGTGCTCGACGACGGTGACCTGCGCATCACCGCGTTCCGGGTCGAGCACGCGCCGGTGGAACCCGCGGTGGGGTACCGGTTCGACTATGCCGGCCGCTCGGTGGTGATCAGCGGCGACACCAGTCCCTCGGAGGAGGTGCGGCGACAGGCGGCCGGGGTCGACCTGCTGGTGCACGAGGCGCTCGCGCCTCATCTGGTCGCGCTGCTGACCGAGGGCGCCAGGGAGGCCGGCCGCGACAACCTGGTGACCATCACCGAGGACATCCTCGACTACCACACCACGCCGGTGGAGGCCGCCCGTATCGCGGCGGAAGCCGAGGTGGGCTTCCTGCTCTACAACCACATCGTGCCGCCGCTGCCGCTGGTCCCTCTCGAGGACGCCTTCACCGAAGGCGTCGATGCGGTCTACGCCGGTCCGTTCCGTGTGGGTCGCGACGGCACGCTCGTCGTCCTGCCGGCCGGCGGCGACGCGATCGAGGTCGACGAGTTGCTGTGATCCGCCGGAGGACCCCGCAATGCAGGCGCTGGAACTGAAGATACCGCCGGCCGCCGTCACCGTGCTGACGGGTATCGGGATGTGGGCGACGGCGGAGGCCTTCCCGGTGCTGGACGTGCCCCTGCCGCCGCTGTGGCGCGCCGGGCTCGGCGTGCTGCTGGTGGCGGCCGGCGTCTTCATAGCGCTGGCGGGCGTGGGCGAATTCAGGCGTGCGGCCACCACCGTGAATCCGCTGTCGCCGGAGACGAGCTCGCGGCTGGTGACCGGCGGTGTCTACCGCTACACCCGCAATCCCATGTATCTGGGCATGCTGCTCGCCCTGGCCGGCTGGGCGGTCGCGCTTTCCCATCTCTCGGCACCGCTCTGGCTCATGGGCTACGCGGCGTATATGAATCGGTTCCAGATCCTGCCGGAGGAGCGCGCGCTTTCGGCGCGCTTCGGTGCGGTCTTCGGCGAGTACCGGCGGCGCGTGCGCCGCTGGCTGTGAGGGAGGAGGGGAATGACCGGGGCTGAACCGATGTGGGAAGGCGGCTGCCAGTGCGGTGCGGTGAGATACCGGGTGCGCGGCGAACCGCTCACGTCATACGCCTGCCACTGCACCGAGTGCCAGGCAGCGACGGGTGCCGCTTTCAGTCTCTCGCTGATTGTCCCCCGGGAAGCGCTGGAGACGATCGGCGGCGAAGCGGCCGCGACGACATACTCGATGGGCGGCGGCGACCGGCAACGGGCCGGCTGCTCGGACTGCGGCAGCGTCCTGTGGTTCGCGAGTGCGGAGATGCCGGAGATCGTGGCGCTCAAGACCGGCACCCTGGACGACCCGGGCGCCTTCCCGCCCGTGGCCCACGTCTGGACGCGCAGCGCACAGCCCTGGTTCCGACTGCCCGCCGATGTGCCCGCCTGGGCCGAGCAGCCGGAAATGGAGGCCCTGATCGCGCTGTGGCGCGACCGGGCGGACGAACCGGCACCTGACGCTGTGCCAGCCGGGCCCCGGCAGGTCGTCGCGGCCTGGGTGGAGGCTTTCAATCGTGGCGATGCCGACGCAGTGGCCGCCTTCTACGCGGCCGAGGCGGTGAATCACCAGGTGACCCAGGCTCCGGTGGAAGGACGCGATGCCATCAGGGCGATGTTCGCCCGGGAATTCGCGGACGCGGAGATGACCTGCATCGTCGAGAATCTGTTCGAGGACGGTGATTGGGCCATGCTGGAGTGGCGCGACCCGCTCGGGCTGCGCGGCTGCGGGTTCTTTCACGTCGTCGACGGGCTGATCCGCTTTCAGCGCGGCTACTGGGACCGGCTCTCGTTTCTGCGTCAGCACGGACTGCCGCTGCCGCGCGAGTGACTGTCACCCGCCGGGATTAGTGGCGGAACAGCCAGAGGACGAGCGAGAGCACCAGGCTCGCCAAAATCATCGTCGTGATCGGCAGGTAGAAGGTGAAGCCCTCGCGCCGGATCACGATGTCGCCGGGCAGGCGGCCCAGCGGCAGTGTACTCAGCCACGGCCAGAGCAAGCCGACGAGCACGATGGCGATGCCGATGATGATGAGCGCCTTCTGCATGGGTGTCCTCCTGCGGCCGCGTTATGATAGCGGCAGCCCGGGCGGGACTCGATCCGGGACGAACAAGGAGGCGAGATGAGCGCAGCCCGCAGCGGCATCGTCGATGCCTGGATACAGCATCCCACGCAGCGTTTCCTGGCCCAGCCGATGTTCGCGTCGTTGCGGCGCTGGACCGGCCAGGACGAGGTGCCGGACGTGCCGCTGTCCGCCACCATCGCGGCCATGGACCAGGCGGGCGTCGCCACGGCGCTGGTCTCGGCGTGGTGGGGCCCCCAGGGCGCGCTGATCGACAACGACGAGGTGGCCGCGCTGGTTAGCGAGCACCCGGACCGGCTGGTCGGCGTCGCCTCGGCGGACATCACGCGGCCGATGGAGGGGGTGCGTGAACTCCGGCGCGCGGTGCGCGAGTTCGGCTTCCGGGGGCTCCGGTTCCTGCCCTGGATGTGGGGACTGCCGCCGGACGACCGGCGCTACTATCCCTTCTACGCGGAGTGCGTCGAGCTGGGCATCCCGTTCTGCCTGCAGGTGGGGCACACCGGGCCGCTGCTGCCGTCCGAGCCCGGCCGGCCGATCCCCTATCTGGAGCACGTGGCGCTGGAGTTCCCGGAGCTGGTGATCGTGGCCGGCCACATCGGCGCACCCTGGACCCAGGAGATCATCTCGCTGGCCACCAAGTTCCCCAACGTCTACATCGATACCTCCGCCTACAAGGCGAATCGCTATCCGCCGGACTTCGTCGAGTTTCTGCGCGGGCGCGGCGCGAAGAAGGTGCTGTTCGGCAGCAACTACCCCATGCTGACGCCGGGGCAGTGCCTGGAGGACTTCGACGCCCTCGGGCTGGACGCCGAGGCGGAGGAGCGCTTCCTGCGCGGTAACGCACGCAAGGTGTTCGGCCTCGGCGACGTCGACCAGTCCGGCTAGGTCGACGAGACCGGCCCAGGTCGGCCAGGCCTGCGCTTCAGCCGATATCGAGCCAGCCTTCGGCGAACATCACGGCGCCGCCGCCGATCCAGGCGCCGGTCACGCGTCCGTCCCGTTTCACCGCACGGGCCTCGAGCACGCTCGGGCGCCCCATCTCCGCACCCTGCAGGATGCGCCAGCTCAGATCGCAGTCCTCGCCGGGCGCGTAGTGAGCCAGCAGGGCCGCCAGCGCGCAATTGGCGCTGCCGGTAGCGGGATCTTCCGGCACGCCGTCCAGCGGCGCGAACATGCGCGCGCGGATGTCGTACTCGTCGTCGCTGCGGACGTACATGTGGATATCGGGCGGCAACCCCGCCTCGGCGATCACCTCGAACATCTCCGCGTCGATCCGCGCGCGGGCGAGGGTGGCCGCGTCCGGCAGCTCGACCATCAGGAACGGCAGGCCGACCGAGGCCGCCTGCGGCAGATGGGTCTCCGTGACGAGATCGTCGGGCTCCAGGGAGAGCGCGCCGGCGAGCAGCTCGGCGGATGCGGGCTCGGAGAGCTGCAGCGGCTCCGGCGCCGCCAGCTCGCAGCGTATGCGGCCCTCGCCCTCGCCCTCGCCCTCGCCATTAGCGCCGCGATCGATGCTGACGCGCACTTCCCCTGCGGCTTCCTCGAACAGTACCGAATCGCGGCCGTCCAGCTCGCCGCTTGTGGCCAGCACGAACGCCGTGCCGATGTTCGGGTGGCCGGCGAAAGGCACCTCCACCTTCGGGGTGAATATCCTCACCCGGCGGTCGCCGCCGGACTCCGGCGGGAAGACGAAGCTCGTCTCCGAGAAGTTGAACTCGCGGGCGATTCGCTGCATGCGGCCGGTGTCCAGACCGCTCGCATCCGGCAGGACGGCCAGCGGGTTGCCGCCGAACAGCGTATCGGTGAAGACGTCGCAGATGAAGTAGCGATAGCGCACGGCGCGGCCGCTCAGTAATCGGCGGGCGGCGTCTGGCGCCGGCGCGGCGGGTCCCAGAAGGGCTTCTCCACCACCGTGGCGGCAGCCATCTTGCGCGACCAGTGCATCTCGCGCTGGTAATAGATCTCCGCGAACAGCCGGCCGCCCGGCTCGCCGGCCGGCCGCCGGACGCTCGCGAGCGCGATATTCGCCTTCGCCACCGGCGACCAGGCCGCGGACGTCACGAAACCCGCCTGTTTCTTGCGCGAGTCGTAGATGTAGGAGTGGTGGGCGGGCTTGTTGCCCTCGATGTCCAGCTTCACCAGCCGCCAGGTGGAGCCGCGGCGCAGCTCCGCCGCCAGCGCCCTGCGCCCGTTGAAGTTCGGTTTGGTGAAATCCACCAGCCAGTCGAGCCCCAGTTCGAACGGCGAGCGGGCACGGCCGGGCCGCACGATCCCGTCGGCAGGCAGGAAGTCGACCCCGGCCTGGATGAAACCGGCCTCGACGCGGCAGAGCTCTAGCGCCTCGCTGCCGATCGCCCTTATGCCGCGGTACTTGCCGGCGAGAAACAGGCGGTCCCAGAGGATCTCGGCGTGGTCCGGGTCGATCCAGAGTTCGTAGCCGAGGTCGCCGGTGAAACCGGTGCGCGATACGGTGAGCTCGGTGCCCTCGAAACGGAAACGGGTCAGTCCGAACGGTTTCAGCTGCTCGACGTCGGTGAGCCCCATCTCCTTCAGCACGGCGCACGAGGTCGGGCCCTGCAGGGCGAGGGCGGCCACCTCCGCGGTCTCCTCCGTGACGGTGACGTCGAAACCGTCGGCCGCATCGAGCATCCATTCGAGGTGGCGCTCCTGGGAGCACAGCCGGTACTCGCCCTCGCGCAGGTGGAAGATGGTGCCGTCGTCGATCACCTTGCCGGCGTCGTTGCACCACACGGCGTACGCGACACGGCCGGGCTTCAGCTTCGTCATGTCGCGGGTCACCAGGCGGTCGAGGTAGGGCAGCGCCTCGGGCCCGGTGATGCGGTACTTGGTCATGGGGCAGAGATCGAACACGCCCGCGGCGTTGCGCACCGCGAAGTACTCGAGGTCCGCGGCCGTGTACTCGGCGGCGGTCGTGTAGCCTTTCCAGTCCTGCCAGGCGTTGCGGTGATTCGCGGCGGCGGTGCGCGTATGGAAATGGGTGCGCAGGACGCGCTCGCTGACTCCCCGGGCGCTCATGACCGTCCCTCCCGTTTCAGTATCTCGGCCGCGGCATTGCGGCCCGCCGCGCCGGTGATGCTGCCGCCCGGGTGCGCGCCGGCGCCGCAGAGGTAGAGCCCTTCCACCGACAGCGCATACTGCGCCGCGCCGGGCACGGGCCGCGTGAACAGGAACTGATCCAGCGCGAGTTCCCCGTGGTGCCAGTGGCCGCCGCCCATTCGGTAGATGCGCTCGATGTCGGCCGGGCTCAGCAGTTCCGCCGCAACGATCCGGTCACGCAGCCCCGGTGCATACGCGGCGATGGTATCGATCACGAGGTCGCGGAATACGCCGGTCTGCGTCTCGTCCCAGCCGCCGTCCAGCCGATAGGGCGCGTATTGCACCACGGCCGAGAGAACGTGCTTGCCCGGCGGCGCCAGCGACGGATCGCCGACGCTCGGGACCGTGATCTCGATCACCGGCTCCGCCGACCACTGCCCGTACTTGGCGGGGTTGAAGGCGCGCTCGACGTAGTCCATGTCCGGCGCGATCACGAGCCGGCCGTCCAGCCCGGACGGATCGACACCCGCGAATTCGGGCAGCCCGTCGAGCGCGAGATGCAGCTTCGCCGCATTGCCCCGCATGCGCAGGTTGCGGATGCGCCGGGTGAAGCCCGTCTCGACGTGTCGCGCCCCGAGCAATCCCAGCACCGTGGTCTTCGGGTCGGCGTTGGAGACGACGGTGAGTGCGTCGATGGTCTCCCCGTCCTCCAGCTCGACGCCGACCACGCGGCCGTTGTCCACCCGGATGCGTCGCACCGGGGCGTCGCAGCGGATGTCGACCCCCGCGGCTCGCGCGGCGCCGGCAAAAGCCTCACCTACGCCGCCCATGCCGCCCTTCGGCAAGGCAATAGCGCCGGGGTTGCCGTCGATCTCGCCGGTGAGCCGATGGATGTAGGTGAGCAGGCTGTTCGGAGAGCGCGGCCCCAGATGGGTGCCGAGCACGCCGTCGAGTGCCAGGGCGCCCTGCACGAGTTCAGTGTCGAAATGCTCGTGCAGAACGTCGTAGATATTGATGGCGATCAGACGCAGGAATTCCTGCATCTCTTTCCGGCCCAGGCGGCGGATGTCGAGTCCGAGCCGGCCGATCGTCATCTTGTCCGCCGTGTCGTTGTTCACGAGCAGCGGCGGGCGGCGATTCAGATACGGGCCGAGCAGCTTCGCGAAGCGCAGCATGCGCTCGCGGAATTCGTTCAGACCGGCGCGATCGCGCTCGGTCACGCGGCCTTCGAGGTCCCCGCCCCGGATGCGCACGTGGTGTCCGTCGGGCGACAGGGCCGTGGTCGCCGCATCGGCCACGGCCATCTCGAGACCGAAACGGGCGAGCTCGAGTTCACCGGCCACCTGAGGTTGCAGCTGGCAGAGGAGGTGAGCGCAGCCGGAGACGCGGAAGCCGTCGGCGAAACTCCGCGTGGCGGCGGCGCCGCCGACGCCGTCGGCTGCCTCCAGCACAAGCACGTCGCGTCCTGCGCGGGCAAGATAGGCCGCGCAGGCGAGGCCATTGTGCCCGGCACCGATCACGATCACCTCGGCCGTCTTCTTGTCAGTCATCGCCGAAGTTCTCCGGTACTGTCGAGGGCTTCCTGATGTCGCGCAGGATCTCCCGCGCCGCGTTGGCCCCCGGCGCGGCCATCACGCCGCCGCCGGGGTGGGTGCTGGAGGAGCACATGTAGAGTCCCTTCACCGGCCCGCGGTACTGCGCGAAGCCGGGCACGGGCCGGTTGAACAGGAGCTGGTCCATGGTGAGTTCGCCCTGGAAGATGTTGCCCTCGGTGAGGCCGACCTCGGCTTCGAGTTCCCGCGGCGTGCGGATCTCGACGTGCAGGATCAGATCCTTGAAATCCGGGCTGTACTCGGCGATCTGGTCGATCACCGTCTGGCCGAAGGCGTCGCGGTCGGCGTCGGTCCATTCGCCGGTGTCCAGCTCCGGCGGGCAGTACTGCACGAAACAGCTCATGAAGTGCTTGCCGGGCGGGGCCATGGTGGGGTCGGAGACCGTGGGGATTACCAGGTCGATGTAGGGGTCCTTCGACCAGGTCTTCGCCTTCCAGTCGTCGTAGGCCCGTTCCATGCGCTCCAGCGAGTCGATGAAGTGCATGTCCGCGTTCATGAGCTGGCTCGACTCCGGCAGTGCGGGGAAGGTGGGCAGGCCGTCGAGCGCGATGTTGAGCTTGCCGGAGGAGCCGCGGATGTGGAAGTTCTCCACCCGGCGGACGAACTCGTCGTCCAGATCGCCGCGGTCCATCACGTTCAGGAAGGTCCGCTTGAAGTCCAGGTTCGATACGACCCGGTGACCGCGGATCTCGTCGCCGTTCGCCAGTGCCACGCCGGCCACCCGGCCGTTGCGCACGATGATGCGGCTCACCTCGGCGTTGGTGCGTATCTCGCCGCCGAAGGAGCGTAGCGCACCCGCGATGGAGTTGCTGACCGCGCCCATGCCGCCGCGCGCGAAGCCCCATGCCCCGATGTTGCCGTCCACCTCGCCCATGTAATGATGCAGCAGCACGTAGGCCGTGCCCGGCGAGTACGGCCCGAGCGCCGTGCCGATGATGCCGCTGCCGGCGAGATGGGCCTTGATGACGTCGGTCTCGAAGAACTCCTCGAGATACTCGCCGATGCTCATGGTCCAGAAGCGGATCGTGTCGTAGATGGCATCCTCGTCCATCTCGAGCAGCCGGCCGCCGATCAGGGCGAGTTCGCGCAGGTCGCGTGGGCGGAACGAAGTGGGGTCCGGGGGAGTGCGCAGCAGGAAGTCGCGGATGAAGCGGGTCTGGCGCATCACCTCGGCGGAGTAGCGCTGGTACGCGTCGGCATCGCGCTTGGAATGCCGGGCCATCTCCCGGTGGGCGACCTCGTGGTCCCAGTAGCTGCCGAGATAATCGCCGTCACGGGTGAAGGTGACGCTGCCTCCGTAGGGCGTGACTTGCAGGCCGTGCCGGGAGAGGTCCAGCGCGCGGTAGATCTCGGGCCGCAGCAGGCTGCAGACGTAGGAGCAGTTGGAGTAGATCCAGTCGTCGTAGAGATTGCGGCTCACCGCGGCGCCGCCGATGTAGTCGTTTTTCTCGACGACCACCACGTCGAGACCGGCTTTCGCCAGGAAGGCCGCGGTGGTCAGGCCGTTGTGGCCTGCGCCGACGACGATGGCATCGTAAGTCTTCAAGTTATCCCTGCCCCGTCCGGTTTGCCCGGTTCATGAAGTGAGCGCCACGGGCTGCATGCCCGAGGCCCTGCGGAAAAAGGCGAGTGTCATGAGCGTCGAGGAGACGGCCACACCACCCGTCATGCCCCACCACAGGCCGACGCCGCCCAGCCCGAAGGCGAAGCAGACGATCGTGCCGCTGCCGAGCCCGAGCAGCCAGTAGCCCAGCACCGCGTAGAGCATCGGTGTGCGGGTGTCGCCGAGCCCGCGCATGGCGTTGGCGGCGATGATCTGCAGCCCGATCAGCAGCTGGAACAGGCCGGCCGCGAAGGCGAAGGAGGCCGCCGCCTCGCGCACCGCGAGCGCATCCGGCTGCGCCGGGTCGAGGAACAGCCCTACGATGGCCGCCGGAAAGAACCACAGCACCGCCGCGGCGAGGCCGAGCACCGCCAGTCCCATGCGCAGCGTGATGGCCGCGGCCTGCCGGGCCGCCGGCGGACTGCCCTTGCCCGTGCCGAACGCGACGCGCACCCGCACGGCATCGCCGAGGCCGGCCGCGATGCTGAGCGAGACGTAGACGACCGTGTAGACGATCTGCTGCGCCGCCAGCTGGACGGCGCCCAGCAGGCCCACCAGCACGGCCGCCACCGTGAACATGCCGCCGGAGAGCAGCTGGGCCCCGGCCACCGGCAGGCCGAGCGAGACGAGCCTGCCGGCCAGCGGCCGATCCGGAGGCCCTATCGCGATTGCGCGCGACCAGCGTACGCGCAGGCCGTCCCGTCCGCCCACGTGGACGGCCAGCGCCACGAACATGAGCCAGCTGACGATGGTCGTGCCGAGCCCGGCGCCGAACACGCCCAGCGCCGGGAAGCCGAAATGGCCGAACACCAGGGTGTAGTTCAGCCCGGCGTTCAGTACCAGCGCCGCGACCGACAGCACGAAGATCACCATCGGCTTCTCGACCGCGGTGACGTAATTCCTGAGGACCGTGAACCACAGGATCGGCAGCACGGCGAACGCCAGTGCATGGGTATAGGGAGCGACGGCCGCCACCACCCGCGGGTCCTGGCCGGCCAGCGCGAGCAGCGGGGCCAGATACCAGGTGGCGATCATCACCGGCAGCGAGAACACGGTGGCGACGAGCAGACCCTGCTCCACCACCCGGCCGGCCGCCTGCATGTCCCCGCGGCCCCGGGCGTGGGCCACCAGCACCGCCACCATCGAGACCGTGCCCATGCCGATCAGCAGCAACACGTAGAACCAGTCGCCGGCCAGGCCCACCGCGGCGAGTTCGATACTGCCGAGGTGGCCGACGATGATCATGTCGATGATCAACATCGCCATCTCGACCAGGTAGGCGGCGATCAGCGGGCCGCTGATAGCCGCCAGACTGGCCCGCTCGCCCGCGCGGGTCGGCAGCCAGTCGTGTGTTCCGCCGGATTCCGACTTCATCTTCCGGCTCCCCCGGCGCGTCGTTCAGACGTTCCTCAGATACCATTGGTAATCACGATCGGTTATCTCGTTGTGGATGCGCTGGTTCTCGGCCCGTCGCGCATGCTCGTAGACCCGGCAGTACTCGTCGCCCAGGTACTCGCGCAGGAAACGGCTGGCGCCGAAGCGCGCGAGCGCCGCCTCCCAGCGTATCGGCAGGTTCACCTCCGGTTCGATGCTCGCGCCCTCGGCCACCATCTCGCCCGGCTCGATGCCGCGGCTGATGCCATGGTGGATGCCGGCGAGCACGGCGGCCGCCACCAGATAGGGATTCGCGTCCGCGCCCGCCGTGCGGTGTTCGATGCGCAGGTTGTTCGGTCCCGACAGCGGGATACGCAGCGATACGCCGCGATGGTTCACGCCCCAGTTCGGCGTCACCGGGGCGAAGAAATCCGGCCGCAGCCGGCGGTAGGAATTGGCGTTCGGCGCGAAGATGGCCATGCCGTCCGCCATGGTCTCCTGCAGTCCGCCGATGGCATGGCGCAGCGCGGCGTCGAAGGGCGGTTCGGCGAGAGCCGGATCGCCGCCGGAGAAGAAATTGGTGCCGTCCGCGCGCACCAGGCTCACGTGCAGGTGCAGGCCGTTGCCGGTGTATTCCGCGAAGGGCTTGGCCATGAAACAGGCGGCCGTGCCATGGCGGCGCGCGACGGCACGGATGACCCGTTTCAGCAGCACCGCGTGGTCGCAGGCCGCCAGCGGGTCCGCGACGTGGTGGAGGTTCACCTCGAACTGCCCCGGCGCGAACTCCGAGATGGTGGTGCCGACCGGCAGCGACTGCGTCTGGCACATCGCCATGAGCTCGTCCAGGAACTCCTCGATGTCCCACAGATCCTGCGGGTGATAGACCTGCTCGCCGCGCTGGCCGTGGCCGGTGCCGATGATCGCCGGCATGCGAGGCGCGACGCCGGTATGTGCCGCGTCGAGGAGGTAGAACTCGAGCTCGACCGCCATGACGATCGTGAGTCCCATCTCTCGGAGAGGCAGCGCGGCGCGTTCGAGTACGTGGCGGGGATCGGCGAAATAGGGGCTGCCGTCCCGTTCGTACAGGGAGAAGAGCACCTGGGCGCAGTCCTGCCGCGCCCAGGGGATCGGCGCCAGGGTCTCCGGGATCGGGCGGGCGTAGACATCCGGGTCGCCGTCGTCGGCACCGTAGGGCAGGCCGTCGATCACGGCGCCCATGGAGTCGAGCATGACCACGCTGCCCGGGATGTTGAAGCCCTTCGAGAAGACCTTCGCGAACTCCTCCGGCAGCACGCGCTTGCCGCGCAGCACGCCCACCATATCGGCGATCAGCAGCTCCATCATGCCGCAGTCGGGGTGCGCGGCGAGGTACTCCTCCAGCCTTCCGTCCGGCGCTGCCATTCTTCTCCCTCCTCCCCTGCCTGCGGCTGCCGACGCCCGCCTCAGGCGAGGCTGATCCAGGCCGATTTGGTCTGGGTGTATTCCAGCAGGCTGTCGAAGCACTTGTCGCGGGCGTTGCCGGACTGTTTGTAGCCGCCGAACGGCTGGGTCATGTCCGCCTCGTCGTAGGTATTCACCCAGATGATGCCGGCCTCGAATTCCCGGATGAAGCGGTGGGCGGTGCGTATGTCCCGGGTCCAGATGCTGGCGGCCAGGCCGTAGATGGTGTCGTTGGCCACGCGGATGGCCTCGTCGGCCCCGTCGAAGGGAATCACGCTCGCCACCGGCCCGAAGATTTCCTCGCGGGCGATGGTCATCTCGTTGTTCACATCGACGAACAGCGTGGGATCCACGTAGGCGCCTTTCGGATACTGCTCAGAGGCGGTGCCGCCGAACATCAGCTTCGCGCCTTCCTTCCTGCCGGTCTCGATCATGCCGAGCACCCGCTTCTGATCCTGGTGCGTCACGAGCGGACCCAGATTCGTCGCGGGGTCGAGCGGATCGCCGGCCTTGTAGGCCTCCCTGCCCTCGGCGACGAAACGCTCCACGAATTCGTCGTAGATCTTGCGGTCCACCATGATGCGAGAACCGGCGTTGCACACCTCGCCCATGTTGGCGTAGATGGCGTGGTAGGCGGTCTCCACGGCCCGGCCGAGGTCGGGCAGGTCGTCCATGAACACCTGCGGGGACTTGCCGCCGCATTCCAGTCCCACCTTCTTCATATTGGACTGTCCGGCGTACTGCAGGATCAGCTTGCCGACCGCGGTGGAGCCGGTGAAGGAGATCTTGGCCACGTCGTTGTGCAGCGCCAGGGCCTTGCCGGCGGTCTCGCCCATGCCGTTGACCACGTTGAACACGCCCGGCGGCCCGCCGGCCTCGACGAACAGCTGGGCGATGCGCAGATTGGACAGCGGCGACTGTTCGGCGGGCTTCAGCACGACGGTGTTGCCGGCCGCCAGCGCCGGCGCGTATTTCCACGCCGCCATCAGCAGCGGATAGTTCCAGGGCGAGATGGCTCCCACCACGCCCAGCGGCTCGCGCAACACGAGGTTCATCGCGTCGCTGGCCGTGTTGGTGATGGCGCCCTCGATCTTGTCGATGCTCTCGCTCATGAAGCGGATGGTGTCGGCCACCAGCGGCACGTCCACGGAGAGCATGTCGGCAATGGGCTTGCCCATGTCCAGCGTGTCCATGAGCGCCAGTTCCTCGGCGTTCTCCAGCACGAGATCGGCGAAGCGATACAGGATATCCATGCGCTTGCGCGGCGCCATCTTCGACCACACGCCCGAGCGGAAGGCGGCCTTCGCCGCGGCGACGGCGGCATCGATGTCCTTCGCCGTGCCCTCGGACATCTCGGCGAGTAGCTCTCCGGTGGCGGGATTCACGGTCTCGAAGCGCCCGCCGTCGATGGCGTCCACGAATTCTCCGTTGATGAACAGGCGGGTCTCCAGCCGCTTCTTCAGCCGGTCCGCAGCCTGGTGCCAGCGCGGGGCGTCGTATTCTGCCAGTGCTTCCAGTGTCATGCTGTTTGCCTCTCTGGGGTCTTGTCGTCGTGCAATACCGTGAGCGCGTCGACGGCGACGCAGCCCCCGGCATGGACGAGGATGGGGTTGACGTCGATCTCACGGACGACGTCGCCGAGTTCGGCTGCCATTACCGAGAATCTTGCGGCCGCGTCGCACAGGGCGTCAACATCGGCCGGCCGCCGGCCCCGCGCGCCGTCCAGCAGCGGGCGCAGCCGCAGCCGCTCGATCAGCCGTCGCGCCCAGGCCGCGTCGAAGGGCGGCAGGGCGAAGGCGACATCGGCGTGGAGTTCGGTATGGATGCCGCCCATGCCGATGGCAACCACCGGCCCGAGATCCGGATCCGTGCTCATGCCCAGCAGCACCTCGACGCCGGCGGGCTGCATGGCCGAGACCTCCACGGCGGGGCCGAAGCGGCCGGCCAGCTCCCGCCAGGTCTGCTCCACCCGGGTGCGCTCGTTCAGTGCGAGCCGCACGCCGTCGACCTCGCTGCGATGGGCGACGCCCGGGGCTGCGGTCTTCAGCGCCACCGGGCCGCCGAAGCGCCGCCAGGCGGCCACGGCGTCTGCCTCGGAACGCGCGATTTCGCTCGCCGTGGTCGGAATGCCGAAATCCCGCAGCATCGCGAGCGCGGTCGCGCTGTCCGGCGGGCCGCCGCCCGCCAGTCGTTCGCGCCAGCGCGGGCCGGCATCGGCCGGGGCGGGCGGTGCGGCGGGTTCGGCCCGTTCGCGGCTATCCCGCCAGGCGAGCAGGCAGCGCACCGCCGCCAGGGCGGCCGGGACGCCGTCGAGTACCGGGAAGCCGAGGTCCCGGGTGGCGCTGATCACCAGCGGGTCGCTGCCGGTGCCCTGGCGCGAGCCGATCAGCACCACCGGTTTGCCGCTGGCGGCGTGCGCCCCGCGCATGTAGTCCACGTAACTCTCGTAGATCCGGCCGTACGGCGCGCGATCGTGCACCAGCAGCCCGATGGCGGCGCCCGGGTCGCTCATCAGGATGCCGAGGGCCTCCGCCATCCGTTCTTCGGCCTCCACGCCGCCCCGGCTCCAGCCGTCGAGCGGGTTCACGGCGGGCAGCTCCGGGTCCAGCACGGCTTCCAGCCGGCGTACCGTGGCGGGGGCGAGCGCGGTCAGTTCCACGCCGGCGTCTGCGGCAAGATCCACCATGAGCTGCCGTTCGCCGCCCGAATCGTGCAGGGAGACGACGGTGCCGGCGGCGGGCCGATGGGGCTGGGCGAACAGGATGAGGGCGTTGGCGAGTTCGTCGAGGTCGCGTACGCGCTGTACGCCGTAGCGCTCGAACAGGGCCTCATAGGCCGCGTCGTCGCCGGCCAGCATGCCGCAGTGGGAGACGGCCAGCTCGGCCGCCCACGCCGTGCGGCCGGTCTTGACCACGACGATAGGGATGCCGCGCTCTCTCGCCTTGGCGAAGCCGGCGGCGAGAGCTGCCGCATTGCGCGCGCGCTCCAGGAACAGCCCCACCGCCCGCGTCTCGGGCAGCTCCAGCGCGAAATCGAGATACTCGTCGATGCCGGTCGTGAGCTCCTGGCCCGTGGACACGGCGAGGTTGAAGGCCAGCCGCTCGTCGCAGTCGACGATGCCGCACATGCCGGCGCCGGATTGCGAGAGCAGCGCGACGTTGCCCGGCGGCTCGTGATGGCGGGCATCGAAGCCGGTGGCCCAGACCCGGTCCCGGACGTTGTAGAAACCCATGCCGTTGCCGCCGCAACACAGCACGCCGGCTTCCGCGAGCCGCGCCGCGATACGCTCGCGCAGCACCGGCCGGCCGGCCGCCCGTGCCGCGGCGTCGTCAGGGGTCGCGAGCGCGGACATGATCGTGACGGCGGCCGTCCCCGCCTGCAGCGCATCCTCCAGCGCGGCCTCGATACGCTGGTCGGAGACCGCGAAGATCACCATCTCCGGGATTTCCGGCAGCGAGGCCAGGCTCGGCAGGCATTCCAGGCCGGCCAGCTCGGTGTAGCGCGGGTTGACCGGATAGATGCGCCCGCCGTAGCCGCTGGCGAGCAGGTTGGCCAGCGCGAGCTGCCCCATGCTCGGCTGCCGCGCCGAGGCGCCGACCAGCGCGATGGAGCGCGGCCTGAGCAGGGGGTCGAGGCGGTGAGCCGGTGCGTTCAAACTGCGCCGATCGTGTCGTCAGGAGGCGGTGCTGCGCCGTGCCGCGGACCGATCGGCGTCATGGGCCAGCTTGCGTTCCAGCGCCGCCTCGAAGCGCTCCAGGGTCTCGCCGAGGCAGTCACCGGTCTCGTGCGCCTCGCAGATGAACCACGGCTCACGGGAGTCCGGCTCGACCAGCACGCCGAGGTCGTGCAGGTGAGGCGCGAGGCTGTCGTAGAACTCGTAGTCGGTGTTGACCCAGTCGCGGTAATCTCGCGGCGGCTCCTCGCGGAAGAACAGTCCGCCCATCGACGGGTGGCCGACGAAGCAATGGGGTATCGACCGGCGGTCCAGTATCTCGCCGATGCCGGCCTGCAGGCGCCGGCCGTAGTCCTCGATGGTGGCGAGCGCGTCGGTCTCCTCGAGGATCTCGAGCGTCTTCTCGGCCGCCGCCAGCGCCACCGAATGGGCGGTGAACGTGCCGCCGTGGACGACGCCGTCCTCGATCTTGCGCATGAACTCCTCACGGCCGGCCAGCACCGCCAGCGGGTAGCCGTTGGCGACGGCCTTGGCGAAGGTGCAGAGATCCGCCTCGATGCCGAACAGTTCCTGCACGCCGCCCTTCGCCACCCGGAAGCCGGTCTTCACCT
Organism: Lentisalinibacter orientalis; assembly: GCF_040706535.1. Classification (NCBI taxonomy): domain Bacteria; kingdom Pseudomonadati; phylum Pseudomonadota; class Gammaproteobacteria; order Woeseiales; family Woeseiaceae; genus Lentisalinibacter; species Lentisalinibacter orientalis. Next base: position 242,507 of record NZ_JAPDRJ010000002.1, on the reverse strand, counting down.
CGTCCACGATCATCAGCACGCCGTAGCGGCTGCACAGCTCCCGCACGTCCGCGAGGTACTGCGCTTCCGCGGTGATCGAGCAGCAGTTGCCCATGATGGGCTCGATCAGGAATGCGGCGATGTCGTCGCCGTGGCGGCGCAGCACGTCCTCCAGCGCCTGGGCGTCGTTCAGCGGCACCGTGTGATAGAGCTTCTTCATCAGGTTCGGCACGCCCTCGCTGTAGGGCATGATTTCCGGCTTGCCATCTCCTGGCTCCCACTCCTCCACGTCGGAGTACCACAGCACCGAGTCGAACACGCCGTGGTAGCCGCCCTCAACCACCACGTAGGAGTCCTTGCCGGTATAGCCGCGGGCCAGGCGCAGCGCGGCCATGACCGCCTCGGTGCCGGAGTTGGAGTAGCGCACCAGTTCGGCGGAGGGGACCATGCGGGCGATCTTCTCGGCCACCTCGTACTCGCGTTCGGTCGCGAGCGCGAAGACGCCGCCGACGTCCATGCCGTCCCGGGCCGCGGCATCGACGCGGGGGTCGGCATAGCCGAGGATGCAGGGCCCGTAGCCCAGCCGGTAATCCACGTAGACGTTGCCGTCGATGTCGGTCAGGCGTGCGCCCCGGCCCTCGCGGATGTAGATGGTGCGGTCCTCCCCCCAGTAGCGGAAGTTCGACGCCACGCCGAGTGGCAGTCGGGTGGAGGCCTTGCGGAAATGCTCGTTGGATCTCGTCAGGTCACGCATGGTCCGTTCCTCGGCCGCGGCTGTCGGCGGCGCATGCAGTGTGGTAAAAAGTGAATGAACAGTCATTCATTAAGCGTTATCATAGACCAATGACGAGACAGCGCGCCACCCGCGTCGCACCGGAGGTCCGACGGCGCCAGCTGATCGATGCCACGCTCGTATGCATCGAGCGCTCGGGCATCAGCGGACTCACGCTCGGCGAGGTGGCGACGGAGGCCGGCCTGGCGCAGGGCATCGTGAACCTGCATTTCCAGAGCAAGGACAACCTGCTGAACGAGACGCTGCGCAGCCTGGCGGACCAGTACGAGGCCACCGTGGCCGAGGCCCTGGCGGGTGCCGGGCCCGAGCCGGCCGACAGACTGGCCGCAGTGGTGGCGGCCGATTTCAGCCCGGCGGTCTGCAACCGGCGCAGCCTGGCCGTCTGGTTCGCTTTCTACGGCGAGGCCAAGTCCCGGCCCACCTACCGGCGCATCTGCCGTGCGCGGGATGCCGCCAACGCGCGGCGGCTGACCGCCGTGGTGGAGGACTTGCTGGCACAGGGCGGCGGCGGGGGCATGGACGCGCGCACCATCGCGGATTCCCTGGCGGCGCTGACCGACGGGTTGTGGCTGAATTGCCTCATGAGTCCCAACGAGTGGAGCCGGCGGCGGGCCCGGGACACCACCTTCGCCGTGCTGGAAAGCCTGTTTCCGCAACATCTGGCGGGACTGGTGCAGGGCTGAACGCAGCGGCCGGGAGAACGGGAAGAATGGACATACAGCTGGACGGCGCGAGCCGGGAATGGCAGGAGAGGGCGCGGCGCTTCGCCGAGGATTATCTGCAGCCGCACGAGATCGAGGCCGAGCTCAACGAGGGCCGGTTGCCGCCCGAGACGGCGGCGCGCAACAAGGCACGAGCGCTGGAACTCGGTTTCAGCGCCATGGACGTCCCACGGGAGTACGGCGGCCTCGGGCTGCCGATCGTGACCCAGGCCGCCGTCTGGGAGCAGCTCGGGCGCACCACCAATGCGCTGTCCTGGTGCTTCGCCGAGCCGCAGAGCTGGATGTTCGAGGCCTGCAGCGAGGAGCAGATCGAGCGCTACATCCTGCCGCTGATGCGCGGCGAGCGGCACGACTGCTATGCCATCACCGAGGCCGGCCCCGGTTCGGACGTGGCCGCCCTGACGGCGACCGCCGCCCGCGACGGCGACGACTATCTGCTGAACGGCGAGAAGTGGTACGTCACGAGCGCCAACCTCGCAGACTTCTTCTGGTTCCAGGGCCGTGTCGACGGGGGCGAGGAGCAGGCGCTGTTCTTCGTCGACCAGGATACGCCCGGCATCGAGATGATCGACTGCCCTCATTTCAGCCATACCTTCGCCGCGCATCATCCCACTTACCGGTTCGCCGACGTCCGCGTACCGGCCGCGGCGCGGGTCGGGCGGGCCGGGGACGGCATGACCTACACGCGGGCCTGGTTCCGGCGCGAGCGGCTGATGATCGGGGCGCGCTGCTGCGGGGCGGCGGCGCGGCTGATCGAGGAGGCCACGGCTTTCGCGGCCGGCCGCGAGGTCGGCGGCGAACCGCTGGCGGAGAAACAGGCGATACAGGCGCTCCTCGCCGACAGCGTCACCGAGCTGTGGGCGGCGCGGCTCATGACCTACGAGGCAGCGGCGGCCCAGGACCGGGGCGAGGACGTGAAGACGCTGCATGCCCGTTGCTCGCTGGTGAAGCTGTACGCCTCGGAGATGGCCAACCGCGTTGCCGACCGGGCCGTGCAGATCTTCGGCGGCCGCGGCTACATGCGCGAGAACGTGGCCGAGCGTTTCTTCCGCGAACTGCGCGTCGACCGCATCTGGGAGGGCACCAGCGAGATCCAGCGCCAGATCATCGCCGGCTGCCTGCTGAAGCGCGGACTCGATGGCATGTGAGGCCGATCCGCGGCGGGATCGACCCGCGCCGTCGCTTTACATCCCGCCGTATTTTGCGCATAAGGAGCCCATGCGAAGCGTACCGGCCGTATCGACTCCATCGTCTGTCTGGGCGTTCGTCCTCGTCGCCTGCCTCGTGCTCGTGGGCGCAGGCTGCGGCGGCCGCAGCGATACGGACGCCGATGGCGGCGCGAAGGTGGTGAACGTGTTCAACTGGTCCGACTACATCGGCCCGGACACCATCGAGCGCTTCGAGCGCGAGACCGGCATCGAGGTCAACTACGACACCTACGATTCCTCCGAGATCGTCGACGCGAAACTGCTCGCGGGCAGCACCGGCTATGACGTCGTCGTGCATTCGGGGCAGTTCTCGGCCCGGCTGATCCCCATCGGCATCTACCAGCCGCTGGACCGCTCCAGGCTGCCGAACTGGAAGCACATGGATCCGAAGATCATCGAGCAGGTGGAGGGCTACCCCGGCGCCAACGAACACTCCGCCGTGTACATGTGGGGCACGACCGGTTTTGCCTATAACGTGGACCTGGTGCGCGAACGCATGCCCGATGCGCCGGTGCACAGCGCGAGGATGCTCTTCGACCCGGAGATCGTCAGGCGCTTCGCCGATTGCGGCGTGACGCTGCTGGACTCGCCCACCGACGTCTTTCCGATGGTGCAGGCTTATCTGGGTCTGCCGCCCGGCAGCCTCGAGCCGGCGCATCTGCAGGCGGCGGAGGAGCAGCTGATGCGCGTCCGGCCCTATATCCGCTACTTCAGCTCCACGAAGATGATCAGCGATCTGCCGAATCGCGAGGTCTGCATCGCGATGAGCTGGTCCGGCGACTACGCGCAGGCGGCGGCGCGCGCGGCCGAGACGGCGGCGCCCGTGCACCTCGAGTACACGGTGCCGGCCGAGGGCACGATGCTCTGGTACGACGGGCTGTACATCCCGGCGGACGCGCCGCACCCGGACAATGCATACCGCTTCATCAACTTCCTGTTGCGCCCCGAGGTCATCGCCGACATCTCCAACTACGTCTACTACGCGAACGGCAACCGCTCCTCGCTGCCGCTGCTCGACCCGGCGGTCGTGAACGACCCCGGCATCTATCCCGACGATGCCGTCTGGGAGCGTGCCCATCTCGCGCCGGTGGCGCCGCCGAAGATGGAGCGCCCGCGCACGCGGGCCTGGGCCCGGGTCAAGAGCGGCATCTGATGCAGGAGGCGGTGCCGGGCGCGCGGACGCCGGAGCAGAAGGCGGCGGAACGCCCCTGGGAGGAGCCCGGCGCGCGCCCGTTCATCGAGCTGCAGGGCATCGGCAAGCGCTTCGGCGATTTCGTGGCGGTGGACGGCGTGGATCTCGCCATCTACCGCGGTGAACTGTTCTCCATTCTCGGCGCCTCCGGCTGCGGCAAGACGACGCTGCTCAGGATCATGGCGGGCTTCGAGACGCCCAGCACAGGCCGCGTGATCATCGACGGCGCCGACGTGACCGACCAGCCGCCCTACCGGCGTCCGGTCAACATGATGTTCCAGTCCTACGCGCTGTTCCCGCACATGAGCGTGCGGGACAACATCGCTTACGGCCTGAAGAAGGAGCGCCGGCCCCGCGGCGAGATCGACGACCGGGTGGCCGCCATGCTGGAACTCGTGAAGCTGACGGAGTTCGCCGGGCGCCGGCCCGGGCAGCTCTCCGGGGGGCAGTGCCAGCGGGTGGCGCTGGCTCGCTCGCTCGTGAAACAGCCGAAGGTGTTGCTGCTGGACGAGCCGCTGGCCGCCCTCGACCGCAAGCTGCGGGAGCACACCCAGTTCGAGCTCGCCAATCTCCAGGACGAGCTCGGTATCACCTTCGTCGTGGTCACCCATGACCAGGAGGAGGCGATGATGCTCTCCACCCGCATCGCGGTGATGGAGGCGGGGCGGCTGCGCCAGGTGGATACGCCCAAGCGCATCTACGAGTATCCCGCCTCCCGTTTCGTCGCGGAGTTCATCGGCAACATCAATATCTTCGAGGGCCGGGTGACGGAGGCGGAGCGCGGCCGCGTGGCCGTCGAATGCGCCGACGCCGGCACCGTCCTGCAGGCGGAGACGTCGCAGGACCTCGCCCCCGGCCGGCAGGCGAGTATCGCGATTCGCCCGGAGAAGATCTTCATCGACAAGGAGCCGCCGTCCGGAGACGGGCAGACGACGCTGCGCGGCGTGGTCTGGGACTTCGGCTATTTCGGCAATCTGTCCCTCTATCAGGTGCGGCTCGCCAGCGGCAAGGTGGTGCTGGTGAGCGCGCAGAACCGGCGCCGCTCGGCCGATCGCCCGATCGACTGGGAAGACGAGGTCTACCTGTCCTGGGACGCGGCGAGCACGATACTGCTCGAGGACTGAACGGCGTGCATCATCCGGTCGGACAACGCCACCGCGACGCGCTCTGGGAGCGCATCGTGGTGGCGGCGCCCTACCTCTGGCTGCTGGCGTTCTTCCTGGCCCCGTTCGCGATCGTCCTGAAGATCAGCCTGGCCGATCCGGTGATCGCGCAGCCGCCGTTCACGCCGGTGCTGGATCCGGTCACCGGCGAACTGCAGGCGAGCGCGGACAATTATCTGTTCCTGCTGCAGGACAAGCTCTATCTCTACACCTATCTCCGCTCGGTGCTGCTGGCCGCGAGCGCGACGGTGCTCTGTCTCCTGCTCGGCTACCCGATGGCACTCGCGATAGCGCGCGCGGGCGAGCGGGTCCGCGGCTACCTGCTCCTCGCCATCATCCTGCCTTTCTGGATCTCGTTCCTGCTGCGGGTGTATGCCTGGATCGGGCTGCTGAACAACCACGGCTTCATCAACCAGCTGCTGCTCTGGCTGGGCGTCATCGATCAGCCGCTCGCGCTCCTCTACACGGATCTGGCGATCTACATCGGCATCGTCTACTCCTATCTGCCGTTCATGGTACTGCCCCTGTACGCCACCCTGGAACGGCTGGACCCAGACACCGTGGAGGCTGCCGCGGATCTCGGCGCGCGGCCCTGGGAGGCATTCCGCGACGTCACCTGGCCCATGTCGCGGCCGGGCGTCATAGCCGGTTGCCTGCTGGTCTTCATCCCGGCCATGGGCGAATACGTCATCCCCTATCTTCTGGGCGGTCCGGAGAGCCTGATGATCGGCCGCGTGCTGTTCGACGAGTTCTTCGTCAATCGCGACTGGCCTCTGGCGTCGAGTGTCGCAGTGGTGCTGTTGCTGCTGCTGGTCGCGCCGATCATGCTGCTGCAGCGCTACCAGGCGGGGACGGAGCGATGAGGCGCCGGTCGCATTTCCTGCTGAGCGTGCTCGCCTTCGGCTATGCGTTCCTCTACCTGCCGATTGTGCTGGTCGTGATCTACTCGTTCAACGACTCGCGGCTGGTCACCGTGTGGGGCGGCTTCTCCACGCGCTGGTACGGGGAACTCCTGCGCAACGAGCAGGTGCTCGATGCGGCGTTGCTCAGTCTGCGCGTCGCGCTCGTCACAGCGACCGTCGCGACCGTGCTCGGGACCATGGCCGGGCTCGCCCTGGCGCGCTTCCACCGCTTCCGCGGCAGGACGCTGTTCACCGGCATGATCACCGCGCCGCTGGTGATGCCGGAGGTGATCACCGGCCTGTCGCTGCTGCTCCTGTTCGTGACGCTGCAGGGCCTCATCGGCTGGCCGGGAGGCCGGGGCGCCACGACCATCACCATCGCCCACATCACCTTCGCCATGGCGTACGTGGCCGTCGTCGTCCGCTCCCGGGTCGTCGTGCTCGATACCTCGCTGGAGGAGGCGGCCATGGACCTTGGCGGCAGGCCGCACCGGGTGCTGTTCGACATCACGCTGCCCCTGATCGCCCCTTCCATGGCGGCCGGCTGGCTGCTCGCGTTCACGCTCTCGCTGGACGATCTCGTCATCGCGAGTTTCGTCTCCGGCCCGGGTGCGAGCACGCTGCCGATGCTGATCTTCTCGAAGGTGAAGCTCGGCGTGACGCCGGACATCAATGCGCTCGCCACCCTGATCATCGCCGTCGTCTCCGTGGGCGTCCTGATCGCGTTCGCCGTCACCCGTCGCCGCGCCACGGAGCCGCCGCCGGGCTGAGGGCGTCAGCTGGCGAGTCCGACGAGGCCGGCGCCCGCCAGATAGACGAGCAGCAGCAGAACGCTCTCGAAGCCGATGTTGCCCACCCCGTGGCGTTCGCGGAACAGCAGCCCGGCCATCAGGACGGCGGTCATCAGCAGGGTCACGGCCAGCCAGAGCAGCTCGGCGCCCGCGACGGCCGCATAGATGGAACCCTCCCGGTAGGCGAAGTCGGAGATGGCCACGAACAGCGTATCGAAGGCGTTGCCGCCGACGATGTCGCCGACCGCCAGCGTGAGCGCGCCCATGCGCACCGCCGTGACCGCGATGACCAGTTCCGGCAGCGAGGTGGCGACCGCGGTAAGCGTGCCGCCGACGAAACTCTCCGACAGTCCCGTGCGGGCGGCGAGCGGCACGGCGACCCGCGCGAGGACCCAGCCCGAGGCGGCCACCACGGCGGCGCAGCCGACGAAAGTCAGCCACAGCGACGAGAGTGCGAGCCGGGTGCGCAGGGGTAGGGCGCTGCCGTCCGGGCGCGTGTCCGCCGTGCGCTTCGGCAGCCACATGGGGCTCTTGTGGGTGCGCATCAGCAGCGACAGGCCCAGGAGATAGGCGCCGATCAGCACCGCACTGCCGGGGTGTACGCCGAGCACGGCGAGCCCGGGTACGGCGAAGGCGACCATCTGCAGGGCGAGCAGGATCATCAGGAAAGCGCACATCATCAGGTTCTCGACCGACGCCGCCGCATGTTCCAGGTTGGCCCGGCGATAGAAGATGTCCGCAATGGCGAGGAACGCCGTCTGGGCCGCAATGCCGCCGAGGGCATTGCTCACCGCCAGTTCCGCGTGCCCGTTCCAGGCGGCGGTCACCGACGTGGTGATGCCGGACAGGGACGTGGCGCCGCCGATCAGCACGGCGCCCGTGAGCGCCTCGCCGAAACCGGTGCGGTGGGCGAGGTCGCGCGCCGCCCGGGTCATGATCACGCCGAACACGCCGATCAGCACCGCCGCCGCGCCGAACGCGGCCACCAGCGCCGTCAGCGGCCAGCCCGACGGGTCCATGCCGATGCCCAGGAGTCCTGCTCGCAGCCCGTGATCATGCCGCCAGCCTACGCGAGAGCGCCGGCCGCTGTCTGCCGTGGCCGACCGCAGCGCGGCCGCAGCAGGTGATTCCCGCGCCGGGAGTGCGCATAATCGGTGGAGTCGCAGCGTCGCGCGGTGACATCGACAACGAGAAACCGGAAAGGGGGGATGCCGCATGCAGGTACCGCTGCTCGTCGACGATTTCCTGGAGCGCCCCGTGCGCCTGTACCCCGGCAAGACCGCGGTCGTGGACGGCGACCGGCGCTATAAGTACGCCGAATACGCGGAACGGGTCTGGCGGCTGGCCAACGCGCTGGCGGGGCTCGGCATCGGGCAGGGAGACCGGGTCTGCATCCTCAGTCCGAACTCCCACTTCTTCCTGGAGAGTTTCTACGCCACCGCCCGCATCGGCGCGATCCTGGTGCCGCTGAACTACCGCCTGACGCCGGAGGACCATGCCTACATCATCGACCACGCCGGCGTGAAGGCGGTGCTGGTCGACTACGAGTACACCGGCATGGTGGACGCCATCCGCGACCGGCTGGTCACGGTGGAGCACTGGGTGGTGGCCGCCCACGACGGCGCCGATCGGGATGGCTGGACGGACTGGGAGACGCTGATCGCCGCGGCCTCGCCGGAGCCGCCGACGCCCCCGGAGAGGGACGAGAACGACATCGTCTCGATCAACTATACCTCCGGCACGACGGCGCGCCCGAAGGGCGTCATGCTCACGCACCGCAACTGCTACCTCAACGCCTACAGCCTGATCGCCCATCTGCGCGTGGCCCACGACGACGTGGAGCTGTGGACGCTGCCGCTGTTCCACGTCAACGGCTGGGGCGGCGTCTACGCGCTGACCGGCATGGGCGGCACCCACGTGATCTTGCGCGCGGTGGAGGGCCGGCGCATCTACGAGTTGATGGCTGAGGAGGGCGTGACCTTCGCCTGCATGGCGCCGGCGGTGCTGCGCACGATCCTCGATTACCCGGACAAGGACGCCCACGACATCGCCGTGAAGCCGCGATTCACGGTGGCCGGCGCGCCGCCGCCCGCCGCCTTCATCGAGCGGCTGGAGCGCGAGCTCGGCTGGGAGTTCATCCAGCTCTACGGCCTCACCGAGACGTCACCGTTCCTGACCTACTCGAGCCCGGACTTCGCGACGGCCGGGGACGACTGGCAGCGCCGGGCGCGTGCCGGCGTGCCGGGCATCGGCGTCGATATCCGGCTGCTGGACGGCGACGGCAACGAGGTGCCGAAGGACGGCGAGTCGGTGGGCGAGGTCTGCGCCCGCTCCAACGTGGTGTTCGAGGGTTACTGGGAGCAGCCCGAGGAGACGGACCGGGCCATCCGCGACGGCTACTTCCACACCGGCGATCTCGCCGTGTGGGACGCCGTCGGCAACATCCACATCGTGGACCGCAAGAAGGACGTGATCATCTCCGGCGGCGAGAACATCAGCTCGCCGGACATCGAGGACACGCTGTACAGGCACCCCGCGGTGCTGGAGTGCGCCGTCATCGGCGTGCCCCACGAGAAGTGGGGCGAGACGCCGAAGGCGCTGGTGGTGCTGCGCGACGGTCACGACGTGGGCGAGGAGGAGCTGATCGCCTTCTGCCGGGACAACATGGCGCACTTCAAGTGCCCCACGTCGGTGGAGTTCATCGAGGAACTGCCCCGCACCGCCACGGGCAAGCTGCAGAAGTTCAAACTGCGCGACCGCTACTGGCAGGGCGGCCGGCGGGTGTCCGGCTAGCGCGGCGGCCGGAGCGGCGGCCAGAGCGGCGGCGAGGGCGGCTAGGCCGCGCGGACCGCTTCCTCCGGCGGCATGTACCTGTAGCCGAGATCCTCCGCCACGGCCTCGTGGGTGACGTGGCCGGCGTGCACGTTCAGCCCGCGGGCCAGGTGCTCGTCGGCCGCCAGCGCCTTGCGCCAGCCGTGGTCCGCCAGCGCGCGTACGAAGGGCAGCGTCACGTTGGTCAGCGCGAACGTGGAGGTGCGCGGTACCGCCCCCGGCATGTTGGTGACGCAGTAGTGCACCACGTCGTCCACGATGTAGGTGGGCTCCGCGTGGGTGGTCGGCCGGCTGGTCTCGAAGCAGCCGCCCTGGTCGATGGAGATATCGACCAGCACCGAACCGGGCCACATCGCCTTCACGTGTTCCTTCGTCACCAGCTTGGGCGCGGCGTGGCCGGTGATGAGCACCGAGCCGATCACGAGATCCGCCCGCGGCACCAGGGTGTCGATGGAATGCTGGGTGGAAAACTCCGTCTTCAGGCGACCGCCGAAGATGTCGTTCAGCTGCCGCAGCCGGGGCACGGAGCGGTCGATCACCGTCACCTCGGCGCCGAGGCCCATGGCCATCTCCGCCGCATTCGTGCCGGCGACGCCGCCGCCCAGCACGACGACCCGGGCGGGCCGCACGCCGGGCACGCCGCCGAGCAGGATGCCGCGGCCGCCGCCGGCCTTCTGCAGCGCGAAGGCGCCGGCCTGGATGGACATGCGTCCGGCCACCTCGCTCATGGGCGTCAGCAGCGGCAGTGAGCCGCCGGGGCCGGTGACCGTCTCGTAGGCGATGGCCGTGCAGCCGGACTTCACCAGGCCCTCCGCCTGCTGCGGGTCGGCCGCGAGATGCAGGTAGGTGAACAGCACCTGCCCCTCGCGCAGCATCTCGCATTCCTTCAGCTGGGGCTCCTTCACCTTGACGATGAGCTCGCCCTGCTCGAACACCTCGGCGGCGTCCGCTGCGATGCTGGCACCGGCCGCGCGGTAGTCGTCGTCGCTCATGTTGATGGCGAGCCCGGCACCGGTCTCGACGATCACCTCGTGGCCCGCCTGCACCATCTCCTTCACGCCGGCCGGCACCATGCCGACCCGGTACTCGTGGACCTTGATCTCTTTCGGTACGCCGATACGCATGATGTTCCCCCTGTCTCGCCGGCAGTCTCAGATACCCACAGCTTAGCGCCGGGCGCCGGCGGCCGTTGCGAATCACGGGCATGGCGACTCACTTTCGTGGCAGAATCTGCGATAAATAATTCTTAACAGGCAATTTCCTGCGATGAATTTGGACCGTTACGACAGAGCCATACTGCACGCCCTGCAGCGCGACGGGCGCATCAGCAACGTGGAGCTTGCCGCGCGCGTGAATCTCTCCGAATCGGCCTGCCTGCGCCGGGTGCGCGCACTGGAGCGGGCCGGGCTCATCCAGCGCTATGCGGCGCTGCTCGACCAGAACCGCGTCGGCCTGCCGGGCAACGTCTTCGTGAGCATCACCCTGCAGCGCGAGGAGCAGAGCGACCTCGACGCCTTCGAGGCGGCCGTGCGCGAGCTGCCGGAGGTGATGGAGTGCTATCTGATGACCGGCGAGTTCGATTACCTGCTGCGTCTGGTGGTCGCCGACATGGCGGACTTCGAGCGCATCCATCGCCAGCACCTCGCCACGCTGCCCGGCGTCGCCAGGGTGCACTCCAGCGTCGCCCTGCGCACGGTGCGGCGCACGACGGAGCTGCCCATTCCCTGACCTTCCCGGCGGGCCCGACGTGCCGGCGACATCTACTTATTGGTCCGGCCCGGGACCGGCGGTAGCGTGGAAGCGAGGCCCGCAGGCGGTCCGTCGCAGACAGCCTCTTGCAGGCAGCCTCTTGCGGACACCCGAGGGAGGTCGGGATGACAGACGCACCCCGCAGCCGGCTCGTGACGCTGGACGTGTCGCGCCCCGTCTGGGAACGTTGCTTCACGGTGGCGCCGCTGGTGCTGGTGGGCACCCGGGACGAGGACGGCAGCCCGGATCTCGCGCCAAAGCACATGGTCAGCCCCATGGGCTGGGAGAACTACTTCGGCTTCGTCTGCACGCCGTCCCACAGCACGTATCGCAACATCCGCCGCACGGGCGTCTTTACGGTCAGCTACCCGCGACCGTCCCAGGTCCTGTTCGCCGGCCTGGCCGCCTCGCCCCGGTGCGACTCCGGGGACAAGCCGGTGCTGGATGCGTTCACCACGTTTCCGGCGGAGAAGGTCGACGGCGTGTTCATCGAGGATGCGTATCTGTTCCTGGAATGCGAGCACCACCGCACCTACGACGACTTCGGCGTCAACAGCCTGGTCACCGGCCGCATCGTCGCCGCCCGGATCGACGCCGCCGCGCTGCGCGCCTCCGACCGCGACGACCAGGAGCTGATCCGCGACGCGCCCCTGTTCGCCTATCTCCACCCCGGGCGCTTCGCGAGCATCGACGCTTCGAACGCCTTCCCGTTCCCGGCCGACATGAAGAAATAGGCGATGGACCGGCTGCGTGGACCCGAGATCCTGGCGCAGCTCGAGACCGAGCGGAACCGGCTCATCGCTTTCCTGCGCGACCTGGTCGAGGCGGAGTCCCCCTCGTCCGTGCCCGAGACCCAGCGGCGGGTGCGCTCCCTGCTCGCCGCCGGCCTTGAAGAACTCGGTTACCGCACGCAGCCGCTGCACGGCCGGCAGACCGGAGGGCATCTCTACGCGCGGCCGCGCCACCGGCGGCGCAGCGCCGGAGTGCAGTTGCTGATCGGTCACTACGATACGGTCTGGCCCGTCGGCACGCTGGCCGAGCGGCCGTTCGAGGTGGACGGCAACGTCATCCGCGGGCCCGGCGTATTCGACATGAAGGGCGGGCTCGCGCAGATCGTCTTCGCGCTGGCGGCCCTGCGCGCCCTCGGTCTCGAGCCGCCGTTGACGCCGGTGGTGTTCGTGAATGCCGACGAGGAGATCGGCAGCCGCGATTCCGGCCGCCACGTCCGCCGGCTCGCGCGCATCGCCCGGCGCGCCTACGTGCTGGAGCCCTCGCTGGGCGCGGAGGGGCAGCTGAAGACGGCGCGCAAGGGAGTGGCGCGCTACACCGTGACCGTTCACGGCAAGGCGGCCCACGCGGGACTGGATCCGGAGGGCGGTGCCAGCGCCATCCTGGAACTCTCCCACGTCATCCAGAAACTGTTCGCGCTGAACGATGCGCAGCGGGGCGTCACCGTGAACGTGGGTACCGTCGACGGCGGCATGCGGCCCAACGTGATCGCGCCGCTCAGTCAGGCGGTGATCGACGTCCGCGTGCCGACCCATGACGATGCGCAACGGATCGATGCGGCCATTCGGAGTCTGGAGCCGGTGACGCCGGGCGTGCGCATCCGCGCCGAGGGCGGCTTCGGCCGGCCGGCGCTGGAGCCGACGCCGCGCAACCGTGCCCTGTGGGAGACGGCCCGGGCCCACGGCGAGGCGCTCGGACTCCATCTCACCGAGGCCCGCGCCGGCGGCGGCTCCGACGGCAATACCACCAGTCTGTACACCGCCACCCTGGACGGACTCGGCCCGGTCGGCGACGGCGCCCATGCCGAGCACGAGTTCCTGTACCTCGACCGCACGCTGGAGCGCACCGCACTGCTGGGCTCCCTGCTCCTCGCACCGGACATCGCCGGGGGAGACGCGGCATGACCGGCCTGTTCCTCGGCAGCCTGACCCGCATCGCGGACCTCGACGTGGAGCCGTTCGCCATCGAACGTCTCCCGCATACGGCCTGGGCGGGAGGCGACTACGTGGTGGGCGCCGTCACCGGCACGCCCGGCCCGCTGTACGAGATCGAGACCGCCACGGGCCGGCACGTGCGGGTGCTGCCGGGCGATCTCGTGGTGGGCGCCTTCGGCAACCGGGAGGCCACGCTGGAAGGAGTCGGCAGCTGGCGCGACATCGAGGGCGACGAGATGCATGCGATGACCGGCGCCGGCCTGTTCGGACGCTTCGTCTCGCTCTCGCTCATGCTGCCCCGGCCGCTCTCGCTGGAGTACCGGGGACACGTGCTGCGGGACGGCCGCAAGCTCGCGATGGGGGACTTCGTCGAACCGGCCGAGCCGCAGCCCCTCGAGTGCCCGGTGGTGCTGCTCTACGGCACGTCCATGTCGGCCGGCAAGACGACCGCGGGACGCGTCATCGTCCACGAACTGGCGAATACCGGCCGCGACGTGGTCGGCGTGAAGCTCACGGGAGCGGGCCGCTACCGCGACGTGCTGAGTTTCCAGGACGCAGGTGCCGATGCGGTGTTCGACTTCGTCGACGCCGGCCTGCCTTCCACCGTGGTGCCGGAGGACGTATTCCTGGCGGCCATCCGGCCGCTGCTCGGGCGGATCGCGCGGCGCCGGCCCGACGTGGTGGTGGTGGAAGCCGGCGCCTCGCCGCTGGAGCCCTACAACGGCGCGGCAGCGATCGACGAGCTCGGCGAGCGGATTCGCTGCGCCGTCCTGTGCGCCTCCGATCCCTATGCGGTCACCGGCGTCGAGCATGCGTTCGGCCTGCGCCCGGACGTGGTCATGGGGCCCGCCACGAGCACCAGCGCGGCGATAGCGCTGGTGCACAAGCTGAGCGGTGTGCCGGCCATCAACGTGCTGGACCCGGGCTCGTTGCCGGCGCTGCGCCGCGTGCTCGCGGAGTGCCTGGACATCCGCTTCCGCTGAACCGGCGCCGCCGGTTATGGCATAGTGTTTCACCCAGTCCGTCCGGCCTTCCGCCGGGCGGAAATCCGGCCCAGCCACCGAAGGATGGATGATGAAGATGTCCGCCAGACTGCTGTTTGCTTCCCTCTTGCTCCCACTCGCCGTCTTCGCGGCGGACGCCTCCGACGAGGAGGTCGAGCCGGGACTCAACGCGCCGACCCTGGAAGGTCTGGAGCTGCGCAATATCGGACCCGCCTTCATGTCCGGGCGCATTGCGGACATCGTGCTGCACCCCGAGGACCCGAGCATCTGGTATGTGGCGGTGGGCAGCGGCGGCGTGTGGAAGACGACCAACGCGGGCACCACCTGGGAGCCGATCTTCGACGACCAGCCATCCTATTCCATCGGCTGCATCACTCTCGATCCCAACGATCCGGACACGCTCTGGGTGGGCACGGGCGAGAACGTGAGCGGACGCCACGTGGGCTACGGCGACGGGTTGTACCGCAGCCGGGACGGCGGCGAGACCTGGGAGCGCATGGGTCTGGAGCGCTCCGAGCACATCGGCATGATCCGCATCGACCCGCGGGACTCGAACGTCATCTGGGTGGCCGCCCAGGGGCCGCTGTGGTCGGCCGGCGGCCAGCGGGGCCTGTACAAGTCCGTCGACGGCGGCGAGACCTGGGAGCGGCTGCTGGGCGACGACGAGTATACGGGCGCGAACGAGGTGCATCTCGACCCGCGCGACCCGGATGTGGTCTACGCGGTCACCTGGCAGCGCTATCGCAACGTGGCCGCGCTCATGAACGGGGGCCCGGGCAGCGGCATCCACAAGTCCGAAGACGGCGGCGAGACCTGGCGGGAACTCACCGAGGGCCTGCCCGAGGAGGACATGGGCAAGATCGGGCTGGCCATCTCGCCCCAGGACCCGGACGTGGTCTACGCCACCATCGAACTCGCGCGCCGCACGGGCGGCTTCTGGCGTTCCGGGGACGGCGGCGAGACCTGGGAGAAGCGCAACGACTATCTCTCCAGCGGCACCGGCCCTCACTACTACCAGGAACTGTTCGCGAGTCCCCACGCCTTCGACCGGGTCTACCAGATGGACGTGTTCTTGCACGTCACCCACGACGGCGGCGAGAACTTCACGAAGATGGGCTTCGACGCCAAGCACGTCGATCATCATGCCATGGCCTTCCGGCCCGACGACCCCGACTATCTCATCGTGGGCACGGACGGGGGCATCTACGAGAGCTTCGACCTGGGTGAGAACTGGCGTTACGCGGCGAACCTGCCGATCACCCAGTTCTACAAGGTCTCCGTGGACTACGACGAGCCCTTCTATAACATCTACGGCGGCACCCAGGACAACTCCACCCAGGGCGGCCCGGCGCGCACCGCGAACGTCCACGGCATTACCAACTCCGACTGGTTCGTCGCGCTCGGCGGCGACGGCCACGAGCCGGAGGCCGACCCCACCAACCCCGACATCGTCTACGTGCAGTGGCAGCAGGGGAACCTGAACCGCTACGACCGGCGCACGGGCGAGACGGTCTACATCCAGCCCCAGCCCGCGCGCGGCGAGCCGGAGGAGCGTTTCAACTGGGATGCCCCCATCCTGATCAGTCCCCACGATCCGGCCCGGCTGTATGTCGGCAGCCAGCGGCTCTGGCGCAGCGACAGCCGCGGCGACGAGTGGCAGGCCCTGAGCGGCGACCTCACCCGCGACATCGACCGGCTGCGCCAGCCGATGATGGGCACGCGCTGGAGTTTCGATGCGCCCTGGGATCTGTACGCCATGTCGAAGTACAGCACCATCGCCAATCTGGACGAGTCGCCGCTGGTCGAGGGACTGATCTACGTGGGCACCGACGACGGGCTCATCCAGGTGACCGAGGACGGCGGTGAGACCTGGCGCGAGATCGACTCGCTGCCCGGCGTCCCCGACTACTTCTACGTGAACGACATCAAGGCCGACCTGCACGACCCGGACACCGTCTACGTGGCGGTGGACAATCACAAGGCCGGCGACTTCCAGCCCTATATCCTGAAGAGCACCAACCGGGGCCGCAGCTGGCGCAGCATCGCCGACGGCCTGCCTGACCGTCACATCGTCTGGCGGGTGATCCAGGATCACGTGGACCCGGACCTGCTGTTCGCGGCCACGGAGCTCGGGCTGTTCTTCACCGTGGACGGCGGCGGCAACTGGACCGAGCTGGACGGCGGCATCCCCACGATCTCCTTCCGTGATCTCGAGATCCAGCGGCGGGAGAACGACCTGGTGGCCGCCAGCTTCGGCCGCGGCTTCTTCGTGCTCGACGACTACTCACCGCTGCGCGAGCTGAGCGGGGAGACGCTCGCCGAAGAGACGGTGTTGTTCCCCGTGCGCGACGCCGCCTGGTACGTGCCCCGCGACCCCCTCGGCTGCGGCACCCCGGGCTGCCAGGCCTTCCAGGGCGCCAGCTTCTTCGTGGCGCCGAATCCTCCGTTCGGCGCGGTGTTCACCTACTACCTGCCGGAGAAGATCCGCAGCCGGGAGGAGCAACGTCAGGAGCGGGAGAAGGAACTGAAGCTGGAGGGAGCGCCGATCCCGTTCCCGGACTGGGATGCGGTGCTGGACGAGGAACTGGAGGAGCCGCCGGCCGTGTGGCTGACGGTACGCGACGCGGCGGGCGAAGTCGTGCGTCATATCGAGGCGCCGGCCGAGGCGGGATTCCACCGGGTGGCCTGGGACCTGCGCTACCCGGATCTCAGCCGCTGGGAGCCGCAGAGCGACGAGGAGCCTGCCCCCTGGGAGATCCGCCACGGCGTGCTGGCGGAGCCGGGCGAGTACTCGGTGACCCTGGCCCGGCGCGTCAACGGCCGCGTCGAGACCCTGGGTGAACCGCAGGGCTTCCGCGTCAATTCCATCCGCGAGCCCGTGCTCGAGGGTCCGGCCCAGAGCGAGCGTGTGCGCTTCGACCGCCGCGTCGCCGAACTGGGCCGTGCGGTCAGTGCCGCCGTGGCCGCCGTGGAGGCGCTGACCACCGAGACCGGCGCCATCAAGGACGTGCTGACCCGTTCCACGGCGGATCCGGCGCTCTACGCCACGGCCCAGGGCATCGAGGAACGCGCCCGGCGCCTTGGCGTGCGTCTCAGCGGTCACGGCGAACGCGCCGAGATGGGTGATGCGCAACCGGTCTCCATCGCGCGCCGCCTGAACGTGGCCGGCTTCGGTAATACCAGGAATGCCTACGGCCCGACCGGCACCCAGCGCACGAGTCTGGAGATCGCGGAGGCGGAGTTCGCGGAGGTGAAGCAGGCACTGGACCAGTTGATCGACGTGGAACTGGCGGGTCTGAAGGAACGCCTGGACGGCGCCGGGGTACCCTGGTCACCGGGCCGCGGCGTGCCGCTCCGCTGACACCAATGTAGGAGGGCCTTCAGGCCCGACCGGGCTTTCTGTTGGCGTAGGCCCGCCATCGGCTGGGGTGGACTACTGGGGACGCTCAGTCGGACGTCCTGTCCTCCTTCACTTCGGCCGGGCCTCCTTCCCGCCGTCCTGGCTCCAGTCGGCCCGGACGACCCCAGCAGGGCGGCCAGGAAAGAACGTGGTGTCAGGCGGCCTTGCCGCCCTCGAACTGTTCCTTGTTCGCCAGCACCCGCTCGGTGAGGAAGTCGGAGACGGCGCGGATGCGGGCGCTGTGACGGAGTTCCTCGTGGGTGAGCAGCCACATCGGCGCCTCGAACAGGTTCGTGCCGGCCAGCAACGGCACCAGCCCGCCCTGCATGGCGACCCAGCGGTGTGACAGCACGGCGATGCCGTAGCCGGCCCGGGCGGCGGACATCTGCGCGGCCGCGCTGTTGGTGGTGAAGACGAAGCGGCCGGTCGGCAGATGGGCGAGCTCGTCGCCGGGGACGAGGTGTGCCGGGCTGCCGGCCTGCTCGAGGCCGATCAGATCGTGGTGCGCGAGATCGTCGAGCGACTCGAGCGGCGGCGCGTGCTCCAGATAGGAAGGCGCCGCATACAGCCCGAAGCCCACCGTGACGAGCCGCCGCCCGATCAGCTCGGGCTCTTTCGGTTCGCCGAGGCGCAGCGCGATGTCGGCCTCCCGGCGCAGCAGATCCATGGTGCGGCTGTCCACGCGGATATTGAGCGTGATATCCGGATAGCGCCGGCGGAATTCGGTCAGCTCCGGCGGCAGCCATTCCGTGCCCGTGCCTTCCGTGGCGGTGATCACCACCTCGCCGGCGAGTCCCTTCGACTGCACGTCCACGGCGCGCTCGATGGCGAGCATCTCCCGTTCCATGCGCTGCGCGTTCTCCAGGATGGACCGGCCCGTGTCCGTGAGCTGCATGCGCCGGCCGGTGCGCACGAACAGAGGCACGCCCATGCGCTTCTCCATCGCGGCCAGGCGGCGGCCGAGCGTGGGTTGGGATACGGACAGGTGTTCGGAGGCGGCGAGCAGGCTGCCGTGCTCCACGATGGCGAGGAAGAGGCGGATGTCGCCCCAGCCCCGCAGCGAGGTCGTGCTATTCATAAATGAATAGTAATTATATTTTTTCTTTATTGCTATGCGTATGCGTAATCCATACCGTATCCCCACGGTTCATCGAGAGGGAGATACCCATGAGCATCGCAACACAACTGGCCGCACTGGCATTGACACTGACCGGCGCCCTCGGCGCCACGGACGCGGCGGCGGCAGGTCTGGACCTGCAGACGACGCCGGAATTCGTACAGCGCGCCGAGGTGGCGCTGGCGGCCGGCAACACCGAACGGGCGGTGGGCCTCATCGCGCCGCGCATCGATCGGCTGCGG
Source organism: Lentisalinibacter orientalis (assembly GCF_040706535.1). Taxonomy (NCBI): domain Bacteria; kingdom Pseudomonadati; phylum Pseudomonadota; class Gammaproteobacteria; order Woeseiales; family Woeseiaceae; genus Lentisalinibacter; species Lentisalinibacter orientalis. The sequence goes on along the minus strand of NZ_JAPDRJ010000002.1, from coordinate 223,470 downwards.
GGCGAGTACGCCCGCAACCGGGCTTACGCGACCCTCTGCAACGCCCACCTGCGCCAGAAAGACTACGAGCTGGCGGGCGAGGCCTGCAGGCTCGCGGCCGAGAACCGCTACGCCACTTGGAGTGACTACAACAACCTGGGTGCCTGGCATTACCTGACCGGCGACCTGGAGGCCGCGCGCAAGCAGTTCGAGAAAGCCGCGGAACTGGCGCCGGGCCGGGAGGCAGTCGCCATGAACATCGAGGCGACCGTGGCCGCCCGAGGCAGCCAGGGCCGCTGAGACTCGCGGCACCTGCGCCGGACACGATGCGGTCCAGCCTCCCCCGGACCGTATTCGCGCCTCTCGCGGTGCGCCGCAGCCGGGCCAGCAATGGCCCGGCTTTTTTCCTTTTTTTTCTAAGGCGCCAGCGGCCTTTCCGGCAGCAGCCCGCGCCGCTCCAGCAGCGGCTCGATGACCGGATCGCGCCCGCGGAAGGCCCGGAACAACTCGAGACCCGGCTTCGTGCCGCCCTTCGACAGGATCTCCTCGCGGAAGGCCGCAGCCGTCTCCCGGTCGAACAGCCCCTGTTCCCGGAAGGCCTGGAAGATGTCGGCGTCCATGACCTCGGACCACAGATAGCTGTAGTAGCCGGCGGAATAGCTGCTGGAGAAGATGTGCCGGAAATAGGTGCTGCGGTAGCGGGGGATGATGTCGTCGATCAGGCCGATACGCTCCATCTCCGCGCGCTCGAACTGCTCGGGCACCACCTCCGCGCCGGGCTCCAGCATGTGGTAGGCCATGTCGAGATAGGACGCCGCCATGTACTCCACGGTGCGGAAGCCCTGGTTGAACTTCGCCGTCGTCTGGATCTTGCGTATCAGCTCGTCCGGCAACGGCTCGCCGGTCTCGTAGTGACGGAAGGTCTTCAGCATCTCCGGTTCGCCGAGCCAGTTCTCCATCACCTGCGAGGGCAGCTCCACGAAATCACGCGCCGTGCTCGTTCCGGCCAGTGACGGATAGCGCACCTCGGAGAGCATGCCGTGCAGCGCATGGCCGAACTCGTGCAGCAGGGTCTCCGCCTCGGAGTAGCGGAGCAGGGCGGGCTGGCCGGGCGCCGGCGCCGGGAAGTTGAAGTTATTGGTCACCACCGGTGTCACGAATCCGTCCATGTCCGACTGCTGACGCAGCGCGTTCATCCAGGCGCCGCCGCGCTTGCTCTCCCGGGCGAACCAGTCCATGTAGAGGATGGCGAGATGGGAGCCGTCCGCGTCGAACACCTCGAACACCTGCTGGTCCGAGTGCCAGCGCGGCAGGTCCGGGCGCTCCTCGAAGGTCAGGCCGAACAGCCGGCCCGCCAGCTCGAACGCCGCGCTGCGAACGGCGGAGAACTCGAACCAGGGTCTGAGCGCCTGCTCGTCGAAGTCGTAGCGCTGCTTGCGCAGTTTCTCCGTGTAGTAGCGCCAGTCCCAGGGCTCCAGCTCGCCGTCGATGCCGTCGGCACGGAGCATCGCCCTCAGCGCATCCCGTTCGCGCTTCGCCATGGCCAGCGCCGGCTCCCAGACCTCGTCCAGCAATTCGTAGACGCGCTCCGGCGTCTGCGCCATCCGGTCCACCAGCACCGAGGCGGCGTGATTGTCGAAGCCGAGCAGCCGGGCCCGCTCGGCGCGCAGCGCCACCATCTCGGTGACGATCGCATTGTTGTCAGCCTCGTTGCCCCGGTCGCCGCGCAGGGCGTAGCCCGTAAATATCTGCTTCCGGAGCTCCCGGTTCGGCGAGTACTCCAGGAACGGCTCGATGCTCGGCCGCTGCAGCGTGAAGACCCAGCAGTCCTCGCAGTCGTGGCCGCGGCGCTCCGCCTCCGCCGCGGCGGAGGCGACCAGGCTCGCCGGCAGCGCGCCGAGGTCCGACCGGTCCGTGACCAGCAGTTCGAACCGGTTGGTCTCCTCCAGCACGTTCTGCTGGAAGTCCTCCTCGAGCACGGCGAGCCGGCTGTTGATCTCCCTGAGCCGCGCGCGGGCCTCGTCGTCCAGTGCCGCGCCGGCCAGGACGAACTCCTTGTGGGTCTCCTCCAGCAGCCGCAGCGCCTCGGCATCCAGCTCGAGGTCTTCCCGACCCTGCCAGAGCGCGTCGATGCGTTCGAACAGGGCCGGGTTCAGCAGGATGTCGTCGTCGTGGGCCGAGAGCTCCGGGGCGATGGTCTTCGCCGTCTGCCGGATCACTTCGTCCGAGTGAGCCGAGTTCACGGCGTAGAAGACCCGCGCCGTGCGTTCCAGGGACGATCCCGCGCGCTCCAGCGCCTCGACGGTGTTCGCGAAGGTCGGCGGCTCGGGGTTGGCGATGATGGCCTCGATCTCCCCGCGCTCCCGGCGCATGCCCTCGCGCAGGGCCGGCAGGTAGTGCTCCGCGCGGATGCGGTCGAAGGGCGGCACCCCGTGGGGCGCGTCCCAGTCGGCGAGCAGCGGGTTGCCGACGGCGGGAGGCTCGTCGGTTGCCGCGGGCGGCGCCGTTCCGGCGCCGGTGGCGGTGCCGGAGTCCTGGCCGCAGGCCGCGATCATCAGGGTCGTAAATGCGAGCAGACCTCGTGCGTACATGTTGCCTCTTCGGTGTCCGTGGATGATGGAAGGCCGCGACGCGGCGGGGTCGCGTCGTTCAGGCGTCCGCGAACACGATGTTCACGCGCCGGTTGTGCCGGCCCTTCTTCTCGATCTTGCTGACCCGGATGGGACCGATCTCGCTCGTCCGCCGCACGTGGGTGCCCCCGCAGGGCTGCAGGTCGACGTTCGGGATCTCGAGCAGCCGGATGTGCCCGGCGTCCATGGGCGGTGAGACCGACATGGTGCGCACGAGTTCCGGCTGGTCGCGGAGCTCCTCGCCCGTGATCCAGCGGGACTGCACTTCGTGATCCCCGGCGATGAGGGCGTTCACCGCAGCCGTCACGGCCTCCTTGTCCAGCGTCTCCTCCATGTCGAAGTCGAGCCGGCTCTTCGCGGCGCTGATATTGCCGCCGGTGACGCCGTGGGGGATCACGGCGCCCACCAGGTGCAGGCAGGTGTGCATGCGCATGTGGCGGTAGCGCAGCTCCCAGTCGATCACGGCGCGCACCTGTTCGCCCGGCGCGGGGAGTGGGGCGTCCCCGGCCGGGACGTGGCGGATGGCACCGGCCTCGCCCTTGCGGGTATCGACGATGCCGATGCGCTCGCCCGCGGCCGTCTCCAGCCTGCCCCGGTCGCCGGGCTGGCCGCCGCCGAGGGGATAGAACACGGTGCGGTCGAGCACGATTCCGTCCTCGTCCGCCGCAACTACGGTCGCCGTGCACTCCTTAAGATTGGCGTCCTGCTCGAACAGTCTTTCGGTCATGAGGTCTCCGCTCCCGCGGCGGGGCCGGTGCCTGCCGGCTGTGGCCCCAAAGCAACAGAATTGGCATGCGCCCGCGAGTGCCGTGGCGGTCTGCCCGCGACTGTGCCGCTTCCATTGTACATCAACGGAAACTGCCCCTCGCCAGCGATCCTGGATAGCCGGGATTTATTGGACAACGCCTCCACGCCGGGCCCACGCGGATCGGATTGTTGCGGCAAGCCGACAATTATCTTGACCGCGTGGAGCGGCCGTCGCTATGCTTGGTTGGCAGCCGGCGTCCGGCCACGGCCGATTGCCGCGCTGCGCAAGACCGCGCGCCGGCTTCGGCACGTGCAGACATCACAGGGGGAGAAATCGTGAAACACGGAATATCCGGTATCGCCCGGTGGGCGACCGCAGCGTTCGCACTTGCCGGTATGACCGGCGCGGCTACGCTCGCGCAGGCCCAGGGGGCACAGGAAGCCTTCGTCGAGGAGATCATCGTCACTGCGACGAAACGTGCCGGTGGTCAGGAGGTCCAGGACGTCCCCGTGGCCGTCACGGCACTCGGTGAGGAACAGATCGACGCGCTCTATCTGCGCGATCTGAAGGCACTCGGCTACGGCATACCCAACGTCCAGCTCGAGGACATCGGCACCACCCGCGGCGTGGCGAACTTCTCCATCCGCGGCCTCGGCATCAACAGCTCCATCCCGTCCATCGATCCCACCGTCGGCGTGTTCGTCGACGGCATGTACTACGGCATCAATGGCGGCGTCGTGTTCGATACCTTCGACCTGCAGGCCGTCGAGGTGCTGCGCGGGCCCCAGGGGCTCCTCTTCGGCCGCAACGTGACCGGCGGAGCGGTGCTGATGCAGACCAGCCGGCCCACCGAGGAACTCTCGGTCAAGGTCAAGGGAGCGGTGGAGACGGGCAACAACGTCGTCACGTCCGGCGTGTTCACGGGTCCGCTTAGCGAGTCGGGCAATCTGCTCGGCAAGATCGCCGTCTACCACAACAAGGACGGCGGCTGGCATACCAATGATTTCGACGGCAGCGACTTCGGCGAGGCGGATACCACGCTCATCCGCACCGGGCTGACGTGGCGTGCCACGGACGCGCTCGAGTTCCTGCTGCGCACCGAGAACGGTCGCAGCGAGGGTGATGGCCCCGCATCCCAGAACAGCGGCCTGTTCAGCCGGGACAGCTTCGACTTCTCCATCGATTATCCGGGTTCCTACGACAACGAGTGGGACCAGGCCATCCTGGAGACCACCCTCGACGTGGCCTTCGGCGACGGCGAGATCGTCAACATCCTGGCCTGGCGCGACTACGAGAGCCTGTCGGCCGGCGACATCGACGCCTCGCCGTTCTTCCTGTTCCACTCCCGCGCGCTGACCCAGCAGGACCAGATCTCCAACGAGCTCAGGTACTCGGGTGCCTTCGGCAACTTCTTCGTCACCAGCGGCCTGTACTACCTGACCCAGGACCTGGATTACCGGGAGGAGCGCAACCTCATCTTCGGCACCAACCAGATCGTGGGCGGCGGCATCCAGGAGCAGTCGACCTGGGGCGTGTTCACCCAGGTGGACTGGCAGCTGAGCGAGCGCTGGACCATCAATCTCGGTGCCCGCTACAGCTCGGAGGACAAGGACGTGCAGATCGCGACCCTCGGCCTGCCGACCCCGGGCGGCACGCCGGCCTGCACCATCGAGAACGGCTGCAGCTTCTACAACCTGGTGGACGACGAAAGCTGGGACGCCTTCACGCCGAAGATCGGTTTCCAGTGGCGGCCGAACGACGTGACCCAGGTCTACGGCTTCTACACGCGCGGCTTCCGCAGCGGCGGCTACAACCTGCGTAACACGTCGCCTACCGCCTCGCCCGGGCCCTTCGACCAGGAGACCCAGGACTCCTTCGAGCTCGGTGTGAAGACGGACCTGTTCGATGGCCGTGTCCGCATGAACGCCGCGGTGTTCTACAACAAGCTGGAGGACCTGCAGCGCGAGGTGAACCTGCCGGGTAACGAGGCGGGTGTCATCCAGATCATCGACAACACGGCGGACGCGACCATCCAGGGCTTCGACTTCGAGGCTCGCGCGTTCGTGACCGACAGCCTCACCGCCACGGTCAACGCGGGGTACGTCGACGGCCAGTACGACGAGGTGCGCTTCGACATCTCCGGCGACGGCGAGGTAAACGAGGAGGACGAGGCGCTCGACATCCCGCGCCTCGCGCCGTGGTCCTACGGTGCCAGCCTGATCTACGACCGCGACATCGGCAACGGCATGGCGGTTAACGCCCTGGTGAGCTTCAACCACCGCGACCAGGCCCCGTATACGGATAACAACGAGGGGCTGCTGAAGGAGGCCGACATGCTGGATGCCAGCATCTCGCTGTACCTGATGGATCGTGCCCTGAAGCTTTCCGTCTACGGCAAGAACCTGAAGGACGAGGTGACCATCGGCGGCGACACTCAGCTGCCCGACATCTTCGCCGGCGGCCCGCTGGCGGGGGCGGTCTTCGGTATCACGCCGGGGCCGAACGCCACGTTCTCGCCGCTGAACAAGGGCCGGATCATCGGTTTCGAGGCCGAATACTCGTTCTGATCCGAAGTCCGGCGACTTGCCAAACGGGGCCCCTGATCGCAGGATCAGGGGCCCTTCTCGTTCCGGAGACTGCCCATGCGAGTCAATGCGGATTTCGCCGCGCCCGCCTTCGAGCGGACCAGCGAAATGGACTGGGTGCCATCGCCGACGGCGGGAGTGGAGCGGCGCATGCTCGACCGGGTCGGCGACGAGGTGGCACGGGCCACCAGCCTGGTGCGCTATGCGCCCGCGAGCCGCTTTCCCGAACACACCCACGGCAAGGGCGAGGAGTTCCTGGTGCTGGAGGGCGTATTCGCCGACGAACACGGGGAATACCCGGCCGGCACCTACGTGCGCAATCCGCCGGGCTCCTCCCATGCGCCCGCCAGCCCCGACGGCTGCGTGCTGCTGGTGAAGCTGCGCCAGTTCGCCGACAACGACCTGGAGCGCGTGGTGGTCGATACGCACCACGGCGCCTGGGAGGCGATTGCCGCCGAGGGCGTCGAGGGCGTCGAGCGACTGCCCCTGCACGCCCACGACAGCGAGCGCGTGGCGCTCTACCGCATGGCGGCCGGCTCCCGGGTACCGGGGCACGAGCACCCCGGCGGCGAGGAGGTATTCCTGATCGAGGGCGGGCTCTCGGACGGCGAGCGGGATTATATTGCCGGCGACTGGCTGCGCCTGCCGCCCGGCAGCGGCCATGCCGTGAGTTCGGAGAGCGGCGCCGTTTTCTGGGTGAAGACCGGCCATCTGCCGCCGGCGGACGCCGGCTGAACGATCGGATCGCCGGCTTTCGGGTGCGTCGTCCGACCGGCCGTCAGGCGGCGCCCATGCGGAAGGTACCGGTCTGCATGTCGGGGTCCGGTGCCGCGATCTGCACCTGGTTGCGCCCGCCCGCCTTCGCGGCGTAGAGCGCCTCGTCGGCCATCTGGATGAGCCCCTCCGAGCTGCGGCGGTCGGCGGCGGGCTGGGTGGTGGCGACGCCCACGCTGACGCTGAGCCTGGTCGGCCGCCCATCCACCCGGTGCGGGATGCCGAGCTGAAGGATGCTCACGCGGATGTGCTCGGCCAGTTTCGCGGCGTACTGCTCCGTGGTGCCGGTGAGCAGCACCACGAACTCCTCGCCGCCGTAGCGGGCCGCCATGTCGGTGGGGCGGCGCACGGCGGCGCGCACCATTTTCGCCACCGTGATGAGCGCTCGGTCGCCGGCCTGATGACCGTACTGGTCGTTGTATTCCTTGAAGTGATCGACGTCGATCAGCAGCAGAGCCAGCCGCGCCTCGTCGGCCGACGCCTTCTGCCACGCGGAGCGGAAGCGTTCGTCGAAGGCGCGCCGGTTGCTCAGTCCGGTGAGCTTGTCCTGCCCGGCGACGCGCTCCATCAGGTTCGCCTCCAGGAAGCTCCGGCGCCGGCCGCGCTCCAGCGAGTAGGCGCCGAAGATGCCGATGAAGTTCGTGAACAGGATGTACAGGCCGTTGTACATCAGGTCCACCGTGACGCCCTGCAGCGCCAGGCTGAGGCCGACGAAGGTGAAGAGCAGCGTGAGCGCCGTGGCCGTGGCGTAGTAGAAGCCGAGGCCGAGGAAGAAATAGATGTAGACCGTGATGGTCATGAAGCCCGAGAAGTAATAGGGCGTGCCGAGGTCGGCCGCCAGCGCGCCGATGGAGAGCGAACCCAGGCCGGCCACGATCGCCGCGATCATGGTGAACAGCTTGATGATGCGCTGGGCGGGCTGCCAGTAGGAGAGCAGCAGGACGCCGGTTACCGCCGGGATGATCACGAAGAGCCGGACAAGGTTCGAGATCCGGGCATATTCCGGCGGCATGAAATAATGGTCCACGGCCATCAGCGCGAACAGCAGCACCAGCCCCAGCCCCAGGCCGGCACGGGTCTGCAGGAGCGTCATCGACAGGTGGTGCCGCTGGTACTCCTCCTCGAGCCGGCGGTCGAAGCGCAGCCACCGGAACCCGGACGCCAGCTGCCGGGCGTAGGGGTTGTCGAGTACCGGCGAGTAGTCCGTCACCTGGATCTCCGCGGCCCCGTGGGCCTCCGCATATTATGTCAAGCACGCCGGATGCGGCAGCGCCCTCACCGTGGCCGGAGGCGACGGCACAGGCCGCTCCACGCCCGATTGCACCGGAAACGCGGCCGGATTGCCCGGGTGCAGGTCACAATCCGGCCGATCCGCCGGCCTGCCTGCCGGCCCGTCTTTGAATACGGGCCGCCCGGGTTCGCTACAATACGGCGGTCCGCACAGCGTCGGCCGCGGAACGGGAGGGGGAGCATGAGTACACGTCATCTGTGGATCGTCATCGGTGTCGCCGCGGTCGCGGCGGGTTGCGGCCAGCCGCCCGATGGCGGCGTGTCCGGCGAGACCGGCGAGCCGCCGGATACGGCGTATCAGGACCGGCTGCTGCAGGAACTCATCGCCGCCCGGCCCGGCGACGTCATCGAGATCCCGCCCGGGGTCCATCGCATCACCCGCAGCCTCACGCTGAACACGGACGGGGTCACCATCCGCGGCGCCGGCATGGACCGCTCGGTGCTCTCCTTCGCCGGGCAGATCCAGGGCGCGGAGGGGCTGCTGGTGAATGCGAGCGACTTCCTCATCGAAGACGTCGGCATCGAGGACACGGCGGGCGACGCGCTGAAGGTCAACGAGGGCCGGAATATCGTCATCCGGCGAGTGCGGGCCGAATGGACCGGGGGGCCCGACACGGACAACGGCGCCTACGGCCTCTATCCCGTGCAGGTGGAGAACCTGCTGCTGGAGGACTGCGTGGCCATCGGCGCGTCGGACGCGGGCATCTACGTCGGCCAGTCCCGCAACGTGGTGGTGCGCAACAACCGCGCCGAGTTCAACGTGGCGGGCATCGAGATCGAGAACACCATCGGCGCCGACGTCTACGGCAATCTCGCCACCAACAACACCGGCGGCATCCTGGTGTTCAACATGCCGGACCTGCCCCAGCCCGGCCATTCGACGCGGGTCTACCGCAACCGCGTGATCGCCAACAATACCGGCAACTTCGCGGCCGAGGGCACGGCGGTGTCCGGCGTCCCGGCCGGCACCGGGGTGCTGATCAACGCCAACGACCGGGTGGAGATATTCGACAACGACATCGCGGACAACGAGACGGCCAACGTGATCGTCTCCAGTTATTTCTCCTCCGGCTTCGAGGGCATGATGGAGGTCGCCGAGGATTACGACCCCTATCCGGAGACCATCTACATCTACGGCAATCGTTTCTCCGGCGGCGGCGACTCGCCCGACACCCTCGCGCTGAAAACCCTGAAGGTGGCCATGTTCGGGCTCGGCGGCTCGCTGCCGGACATCCTCTGGGACGGCTACGCCAACCCGGAGAAGACCGACGAGACCGGCGCGCTGAAGCCGCCGTATGCGATCTGCGTGGACAACGAGCCGGCCGTGGTGCTGAACGCCGACATGGGCAACGGCAGCGAAGACGTGACCACGGACATGACGGGCCACCGCTGCAGCCACGAAAAGCTGCCGGCCGTGGAGCTGGCGCTGGCCGACGGCGAGGCATGAGCCCGGGCCGCGCACCCGCCCCGGCGGCCGCCGGCAGGGTCGTCGCAATGGCGCGGGCTGCGGCAATGACAATGGCCGTGCTGGCCCTGACCGCCGGCTGCAGCGAACGGCAGGCGCCCGCCTTCCACGAGACGCCGCCCGAGCGGCTGAGCGAATGGGGACTCGTGCTGGCCGACGGCGGCCGGCTGGTAACGAACGAACGGGTGCTGCCCTACACCCTGAACACGCCGCTGTTCTCCGATTACGCGCAGAAGCTGCGCACGGTATGGATGCCGCAAGGCCGTGCGGCCCGCTACCGGGAGACCGGCGACTGGGACTTTCCGGTGGGCACGGTACTCACCAAGACCTTCTACTATCCGGTCGCGGGGCCGGGCGCAGTCTACGCAGAGGCCCGGGAGCGACTTTTCGACGGCGCCGCGCTGCGGCTCGAGGAAGTGCGCCTGATCGAGACCCGGCTGCTCGTGAAACAGGCCGACGGCTGGGAGGCCTACCCCTACGTGTGGAACGAGACGCAGACGGAGGCGACGCTGCGGCCGGTGGGCGACATGCTGGCGCTGCGTCTCGTGGCCGCCGACGGGCGCGAACGGCCGTTCACCTATGTCGTGCCCGATGCCAACCAGTGCGGCGGCTGTCATCGCCCCGACCATACGAGTAAGGAACTCCGGCCCCTCGGGCCGAAGACCCGGCACCTCAACTCCGTCGACGCGGATAGCGCGTCGGCCCCGGGCGGCGATCAGCTCGCCGCCTGGACGGCGGCCGGCTATCTCGCCGGCGCGCCCCCGGCGGCGGAGGCACCCCGCCTCGCCCGCTGGGACGGCACCGAAGGCGCCGACGTCCCGGCCCGTGCGAGGGCCTACCTGGACGTCAACTGCGGCCACTGCCACAACCCCCGCGGCGCGGCGGACACCTCCGGCCTTTTCCTGGACGTCGATACCGCCGACCCCCGACGGCTCGGCCGCTGCAAGCCGCCCATCGCGGCCGGGCGCGGCTCGGGCAACCGGCGCTACTCCATCGTGCCCGGCGATCCGGATGCCTCGATACTCGTCTACCGCATGGAGACCGGCGACCCGGCCGCCGCCATGCCCGAACTCGGCCGCGCGCTCGTGCACGAGGAGGGGGTGGCACTGATCCGCGAGTGGATCGCCGGCATGCGCGGCGAGTGCAGCACGGTGCTAGCCGGGAAGCGCGACGAAGAAACCCTCTGATTCGACGAGCCGGACGGCGGTGCCGTAAAGCTCGCTGAGCCGTGCCGCGGTGAGCAGCTCCCGTTTCGGCCCTGCCGCCACCACGCGGCCGGCCTGCAGCAGTATCACCCGGTCGATTTCGGGCGGGATCTCGTTCACGTGATGGGTGACCAGTGCGATGGTCGTGCCCGCCCGGATCAGTGCCCGGATCCGGGCGAGGAAGGAGAACGCCGCCGCGGGATCCAGGCCGGCCGTGGGCTCGTCCAGGATCAGCGCCTCCGGACGATGAACCAGCGCGCGGGCCAGCAGGCAGCGCCGCTGCTGGCCCGTGGAGAGCGAGCGGAAAGGCCGCTCCTCCAGCCCCGCGAGACCCAGTTCGGCGATCACCTCCCGGGCGCGCTCGAGGTGCTCCGGACCCGGCTCGAAAGGGACGCCCGCGAGTGCCTGGCTGCCGGCGAAGCCGGACAGGACGGCGGTCGCGAGCGGTACGCGGTCCATGTACTCGTGCTGCAGATCGTGGGAGACGAGTCCCAGCCGCTTGCGCAGGTCGCTCACCACCTGCAGGCCCTGGCCCAGCACGCGCACCGCGGGCTCGTCCCGCGCCTCCGGGTACAGCTCGCGGCTGATAAGTTTCAGGAGCGTGGTCTTGCCGGCCCCGTTCGGTCCGAGGATCGCCGTGTGCTGCCCGCCGTCGATGACGAGATCCAGGCCGTCGAAGACCCGTGTGTCGCCTCGCCAGACGACGGCGTCGCGGATCTCGATCAGTGGGGGGACCGGCGGCATCGCGGGAGCATGCCCGGCAGCCTGCAGGCGGTCAAACCGCCGTGCGCCACGGCCCTGCGTGCCGCCGGGGTCTGCCCGCGAGCGTACGAGTGCAGTATGGTAGCCGTATCCGTACCCGGAGAAGCACCGCCATGACGATCGCCAAGAATCTGCCCGGCTTCCTGCGGCACCAGGGTTTCTGGGACGGGGAGTATCGTCACCTGGACGCGCGGGGCAGGATCGTCGAACGCCATCACTCCACCGTCGAGGTGCGCTTCCCGAAGGACGGCCCCTGGGACTACGTGCAGAAGAACCGCTGGGTATGGCCGGACGGGCGCTCCAAGTACGCGGAATTGCCGGGCACTTACCGGGACGGCAGGGTTCACTTCGACAACGACATCCTCACCGGCGTCGCCTGGCAGGGCGCGCCGGACATCGTGCTGCTCACCTGGACCCGGCACGAGAACCCGGGCATGGAGCTGTTCGAGATGATCGTGATCAACGAGTACGACGACCGCCGATCGCGCACCTGGCACTGGCTGGAGGAGGGGGTCTGCGTGCGCAGGACGCTGATAGACGAGATCAAGGTCGGCCCGTAGTCCGTCCGCCGAACACAGGGAGAGAGTCATGAGCGCCGAGAACAGCCACAGAACCATACTTGTGACCGGCGCGTCCGGTTTCATCGCCATGCACTGCATCCTGCAGCTGCTGCAGAAGGGATTCCGGGTGCGCGGCACGCTGCGCTCGCCGTCCCGGGAGACGTCGCTGCGCGCCACCTTCGCGAAGCACGTCGACGCGGACGACCGGCTGTCTTTCTTCACGGCGAACCTGACGGACGACGAGGGCTGGCGCGAGGCCATCGAGGGCTGCGACGCGGTCCTGCACGTGGCCTCGCCGCTGCCGCGCACGCCGCCGAAACACGAGGACGATCTCATCGTACCGGCGCGCGAAGGCGTGCTGCGCGTGCTCGGCTTCTCCGCCGAGCTGGGCGTCCGACGCGTGGTGATGACCTCGTCGGTGGCCGCCGTGCTCTACGGCCACGAGCGCGACGGCAGCAAGGTCTACGACGAATCCAGCTGGAGCATCCCGGAGAAGACCGCCGGCGCCTACGAGAAGTCCAAGACGCTGGCCGAGCGCGCCGCGTGGGGGTTCATGGAATCCCTGCCGGATGACAGCACGCTCGAACTGGTCGCGCTGAATCCGGGTCTGGTGCTCGGCCCCATCCTGGACGAGGACTACGGCACCAGCGGCGAGGCCGTACGCAAGCTCATGCGTCGTGATCTCCCCGGCTGCCCGCCCATCGGTTACGCGCCGGTGGACGTGCGTGACGTCGCGGACGCGCATCTCAGCGCCATGGACGTGCCGGAGGCCGCCGGCCAGCGCTTCATCCTGGCCATCGAGCACGCCTGGTTCGGCGAGATCGCGGACATACTGGACGAACACCTGCGCGAGCGCGGCTACCGCATCCCCACCCGGAGACTGCCCGGCTTCGTGCTGCGTCTCGCCGCGCTGTTCGACAAGACGACGCGGCTGGTGGTCCCCGAGATCGGCCTGCGCATGGACATCTCGAACGAACGCGCGAAGCGGGTCCTGGGCTGGCAGCCGCGCTCGCTCCCGACCATGGTGAAGGACATGGCCGACAGCATGATCGAGTTCGGCGTCGCCTGAGGGCATCGGCCCTCGCGAGTCGGAGCCTCAGCCCTTGTGGGCCGGCTCGTAGCGCGCCACCAGCTCGCTGTTGTCGTGCTGCCAGGGATGGAAGCCGCTGCGCAGGAACGAAAACCAGGCCGGCACGATGCGCCGGAGCGTGCCGGGCCGGCCGAACAGGAACTGGAAGCCGTCCCACCAGGTGCGCCAGCGCCATAGCTGGCCGTCGCGCTTCAGCATGATGCGCGCGTTGCGGAAGGTGTCCTTCAGGAAGAAGAAGCTGGACATCACCAGCGCGTGCCGGCGTTCCTTCACCGTGCCGCCCACTAGTTCGTGGACGTCGAAGGCGACGGCCTTGTGCTCCGTCTCCTCCACCGCGTGCCAGCGCCAGAGTTCGGCGATCTCCGGATCGGCACCGGCCAGCACGTCGTCGTGGGAGAGGAGGTCGTGGGCCATGATGGCGGTCAGGTGCTCGTTGGCCACCGTGCCGGCAAGCAGGCGCCGCTCGTTGAAGTGGCCCTTCGCCCAGGCGATGCGCCGCCGGACCGGGCCCTCGAACTCCTCCAGGTCATAGCCGCGCGCGGCGCACAGCGCCTCGTTGTAGCGCTGGTGCTCCCGGCGGTGGATGGATTCCTGGCCCTGGAAGGCCAGCACCTCGGCACGCAGATCGTCCCCCTCGACGCGGTCCGAGTAAGCCCGGACGCTGTCGATGAAGAACTTCTCGCCGAGCGGGAAGAGCATGGACATGGCGTTGAACCAGGCCGTGCGGAAGGCGCTGCCACCGTGCCAGTCCCGCGCCAGGGCCTCCTTCAGCTCGAAGCGGCGCTGGCGGGGGCGGAAGCCGCCCTCCGGTCCGTGGTAGGTGTCGCGGAGCAGGGTCATGATGCGGTCCGGTCGTCGCTTGCCTCGAGCCCCGATCTTACCCCGTCGCGGACGGCCGGCACAGGACGCACGGTCCATACGAGGGTTCCGCGGGTGCTAGCATGAACCCCATGAGTACCGAACTGATTCTCGTCCTTGTCTTCCTGGTCGCCGGCGCGATCTACCTGGTGATGTACATCCGCCAGCTGATGCGGCGCAGCGAGGCGCAGTGGCAGGCCGCGGACAAGGACAAGCTGCGCACCTGGGACGACGAAGAGGACGAGGAGCGGGACTGAGCCGGACCGTTCCGGTGTTATCCTTGGGCCGTCTGCAACCAAGGGCGGCCGCGCTTGTCCGCCCTCACAGGAGAGAGAATATGACCAGTTCCGTTTTCTGTCGCCTCGTCACCGGTATCGTCGCCGCCGCCCTGCTGTCGTCCGGTTTCGCCGTCAGTGCCTCGGCCGGGGTGATCTCCACCGAGCAGGCCGCCGTGGTCGCGGAGCGTATGGAACGTCTCGATCGCGTGTCCTCGTTCCTGGCCCGGCAGGACGTGGCTGCCGAACTGGAGCGATTCGGCGTCGATCCGGCCCTGGCCACGGAGCGGGCCGCCGCCCTGTCCGATGCGGAACTGGCGGAACTCGACGGACGCATCGCCGACGCGGCGGCCGGCGGCGACCTCCTTGCCGTCATCGGTATCGTTTTCGTGGTGCTGCTGATTCTGGAGCTCGTGGGCGTCACGAACGTCTTCAGCCGCATCTGAGGCAGACGCTCTGAGGCAATCCAGGCGCCGGGCGCCGATGCGCCGGCTGCAACGCCTTGCAGTCTGCGTGGGCGTCCTGGCGCTCGGGGGGTGTGCCGCACCCGGCGTGCCGGTGGCCGACATGACGTCGGCGCCGCTCGAACTCGAGGGCGCGCCGTTCTTCCCCCAGGAGCGCTACCAGTGCGGTCCCGCCGCACTGGCCACCGTGCTCTCCGCGTCCGGCGTGACAGTGGCGCCGGAGGCGCTGGTGGACGAGGTCTTTCTGCCCGGCAGGCAGGGTTCCCTGCAGGCGGAGCTGATCGCGGCCGCCCGACGCCGCGGCCGCGTGCCCTACCGGCTGCCTCCGTCCCAGGAGGCCCTGGCCGCCGAACTCGCGGCGGGACGGCCCGTGCTCGTGCTGCAGAACCTCGGCGTCAGCGCCATTCCGCGCTGGCACTATGCCGTCGTCGTGGGCATGGATCCCGCACGCGATGCCTACGTGCTTCGTTCGGGCACGGAGCGGCGCCGGGTGACCGGCCGCGGCGTGTTCCTTCGCACCTGGTCGCGCAGCGATAACTGGGGGCTGGTCATGCTGGGCCCCGGCGAGCTGCCCGCCGGCGACGACCCGGAAGGCTATCTGCGCGCCCTGGCCGCCGTAGAGGCGACGGGCGGCCTCGCGCTGGCGCGGGCCGGCTACAGGGCCGCGCTCGGGCGCTGGCCCGGCAATCGCCTCGCCCGGCTCGGCCTCGGCAACATCGCCCTGGCGGTGGGCGAAGCGGAGGAGGCGGCATACCATTACCGGGCTCTGCTCGACGGCGATCCCGACGACCCGGTCGCCCTGAACAACCTGGCGGAGGCACTCGGCCGTGCCGGCAGGCCGGCGGAGGCGCTGCGGTACGTCGAGCGCGCGCTGGCGGTGACCCCGGCCGGCCACCCGCTGCGGCCGTTGCTGGTGCAGACCCGGCGCGATCTGGAACGCACGGCTCGAGACTGATTGTTTTTCGGTGGCCGGTCAGTCTTTACGCCGGTCGGCGCGGATCAGGGACTCGAGTTCCCGGGCGGCCTCCCGGGTGGTCTGCACCAGCTGGTCCATGTCGTGCGCCACGGCCTGCTGTCGGCGGAGCGTGGCCTCGTCGTGTTCGGCGAACATCTCGACGATGCGCGCCGCCTCGTTCTCGTCGATACCGTAGTCGCGCAGCAGGTGCTCGCTCATCACCAGGCTGGAATGCAGCGTCTCTCGGATGATTACCTGCACGCCGAGGTCCATGAGCGCGTACGCATGCAGGCGGTTCCTGGCGCGCGCCAGGATCGTTACTTTCGGATAGTGCTGGCGTACGTAGCGGGCGAGCTTCACGGACTTGTCCACGTCGCCGAACGCCAGCACGAAAAAGCGGGCATGCTCGATCCCGGCCGCTTTCAGCAGATCCGGCCGCGACGCATCCCCGAAGTGGACGACGTTGCCGAAACGCCTCACCGCGTCCAGCCGCTCGGGGCTGTTCTCCAGCGCGGTGAACGGGATGGCGCGGGAGCGCAGGATGCGGCCGACGATCTGTCCCACGCGGCCGAAACCGGCGATGAGGATGTCGTTGTGCTGGGCCGGCATCCGGTCGTACTCGGGTTCCGGCACCGCGGGTTTCGTGCGTCGGCCCCACGCCTCGTTGGCGATGTAGAGCAGCGGCGTCACCGCCATGGACAGGATGACGGCCACGATCAGCAGTTCGGAGGTTGCGCGGTCGAGCACACCGGCCGCTACGGCGGCCGTGAAGATGACGAACGCGAACTCGCCGCCCTGTGGCAGCACCAGCGACAGCGAACGGGACTCGTTATTGCCCAGGCCGAACAGGCGGGCGAGCGCGTAGATGACCGTCGCCTTGACCAGCAGGAGGGCGATGACGATGCCGAAGACGTCGGCCGGGCGCGATGCGATCAGCCCGAGATTCACCGACATGCCGACCGCGATGAAGAACAGCCCGAGCAGCAGCCCCTTGAAGGGCTCGATGTCGGCCTCGAGCTGGTGACGATACTCGGAGTCGGCCAGCAGCATTCCGGCGACGAATGCGCCCAGCCCCATGGACAGGTCGGCCACCTCCATCAGGGTGGCGGAGCCGATCACCACCAAAAGCGCCACGGCCGTGAACAGCTCCTCGATGCCCGTGCCGGCCACCCAGCGCAGCACCGGGCGCAGCAGGTAGCGGCCGCCGAACACCAATGCCAGCAGTGCGGCGATGCCGAGCAGCCAGCGGCCCGCCCCGGTGCCGCCATCGGGCGCGGTGGTGGCCAGCAGCGGGACCGCGGCCAGGATCGGGATCACTGCGAGGTCCTGGAACAGCAGGATGGAGAACGCCGAGCGGCCGAAGCGGCTCGTCAACTGCTGCTTCTCGGCCAGCAGCTGCAGCACGAACGCCGTCGAGGAGAGGGCGAGGCCGCCGCCGGCGACCACGGCCGCCTCCGCGGGCATGCCGGCCGCCCAGGCCAGTCCGCCGATCACGACCCCCGTCACCAGCACTTGCGCCGCACCCAGCCCGAAGACCATGCGGCGCAATACCCAGAGGCGCGAGGGCTGGAGTTCGAGGCCGATGACGAACAGGAGGAACACGACTCCGAGTTCGGAGAAGTGCAGGATATGGTCGACCTCGGAGATCAGGCCGAGGGCCCACGGGCCGATCGCCAGCCCGCCCAGCAGGTAGCCGAGCACCGACCCGAAACCGAGTCGCTTCGCCACCGGCACCGCGATGACGGCCGTGATCAGATAGACGAGCGCTTCGTGCAGATACCCCACGTTCTTCTTTTCCCGGGCGGTCGGCGGTGGCGCTAGTGTGTCATTCGGTCCCCCGAGCGGCAACAAGCAGGTTCAGCAGGCCCCGACGAGGCGCGCGGCCGGCAATGGCCGGCAATGCCCGGCCATTGCCGGCCACTACCGGGAATTGCCGGGAAGGAGCCGCGACCGCGCGTTTTTGTTTACACTTCGGCCATGATTATTTCAGCCCGCCGGTTTCCGTCCGTCTCCTGGTTCGTTGTTGCAGCACTCGCCCTGATGACCGCCGCCTGCGGCGGTGACGGCGGCGGGGGCGGAGGCGGCAATGGTGGCGAGGGGGGAGTCCCGCCAGCGTCCGGCGAGAAACCGGCCGCCTCGATGAGCCGCGAGAATGTCGACGCCATGTCCCGGGAGCATGCCGGCGACGAGGCGGTGCCGAGCGGTGCCGCGGGCGCGGCGCCCGGCGGCGTGGTGAGCGAGGAGCTGCCCTACGCCGACGTCGACGGCAGTCTGGTACGCGGCTACTTCGCCGCCCCCGGCGACATGGTGGAGCCGCTGCCCGCGGTCATCATGATCCACGAGTGGTGGGGTCTGAACGACAACATCCGCGCCATGGCGGATCGCCTCGCCGCGGCGGGCTACATGGTGCTCGCCGTCGACCTGTATGGCGGCCGGACGGCCGAGACGCCGTCCGATGCCCGCACGCTCATGATGGAGCTGCTCGAGAACCAGGAGGCGGCGGAGGAGAACCTGCGCCAGGCCCATGCGTTCCTGCAGGAGGTGGGCGCTCCCGGCGTGGCGTCCATCGGCTGGTGCCTCGGCGGCCACTGGTCACTGCGCACGGCGCTGCTGTTCCCGGAGCGGCTGGATGCGGCGGTGATCTATTACGGCCAGGTCATCCTGGACGAAGAGGAGCTCGCGCCGCTGGAGGTGCCGCTGCTGGGCCTGTTCGCCGAGGACGACACCGGCATCCGGCTGGAGTCCGTGCAGGCCTTCCGCGCGACGATGGAGGAACTGGAGAAGGACCTGACCCTGAAGATATACCCGGACGTCGGGCACGCTTTCGCCAATCCCACGGGTAACAATTTCGATCGGGAAGCGGCCGAGGATGCCTGGGCGCTGACCCTGGACTTCCTCGCCGATCACCTGCCGGCGGCATCCTCCGGCGGCTGATCCGCGCCCGGGCACCAGTAGGAGACGTCCACGTCGGTGCTCGCGTAGAGCAGGCGGGAACCGCGCTCCGGGTGGCTGCAGCGTGCCGATGCCGTGGCGCTGAACGCGCCCCGCAGCAGCTTCAGGGAACCTTCCGCGGCCACGGTGTCCGAGCACAGCAGGCGCCGGTTGATGCCCTGCAGCTGACGCGGCGAGACGGCCAGAGTGACCTCCGTACTGCCGTCGTCGTCCAGGCCGCCGGGGTCCGGGGTGAGCCGGGTGTCGGCGATGGACACGGACAGCGACGCCAGTTCCTCGTCCTCGCCGCAGTCGGCCACCAGCCGCAGGAAGAAGCGCAGGGGCTCGCTCTCGCCGAGCAGCGGCGCCGCGCCGGAACCCTCCAGCGCCTGCCGCAGTTCGAGCACGCCGGCGCGGCCAGGCACGGCAGCGAGGCAGAGGCAGGCCGTCATCAGGCCGATTCGCAGAGTGAGTCTTCGCATGGGGCGCAACGATAATCCGGACGCATATTGATGCACAATATGCGCGCTCGCCTCGGGCGGGCAGGGAGTCCCGAATGATAAAGAACGCCGCCAGAATCACCTACAAGGCCGCGAAGCGCATCGTGGTCTTCGTGGTGGGCGTCACCGTCGCGATCACCGGCGTGGTGATGCTGGTGACGCCGGGGCCCGCGTTCATCGTCATCCCCTTGGGTCTGGCCATCCTCAGTATCGAGTTCGCCTGGGCGCGGCGCTGGCTGCGCCATATCCGTCAACGCATCAGCGATACGGCGTCCGCGAGCCGGTCGTGGCGCGCCGGTCAGCGCCGCAGCGCCGCCGAGGCGGGGGGCGGTGACGGAGAAGGCGAGAAAAGAAAACAGGGGCCGGAGGCATAACCGTCGTTTCAGCAGGGGGGCATCCGACTCGGATCACCCTCCGGCCCCTGATTGTCGGCACCGGCGGGGGAACTGGTGCCGACGGGCCCGTAGCGGGCCCGGTAAGCCCGGCGTCGCGCCGGGGTTTTTTTTCGGCGTCCGCTGCCGGCGGCGGGGGAGAGAATGACCGGCCGGGAACGGACGCCTCGGAACGCGTTGTCGGCCGGGAGGCACTGGCCTGCCCGGCTTTCACCAGGAATGTTGCACGGACCGTGCCAACCTGATTTTCCTCGTTGATACAATGACTTGCTACTATCAGCCGCTAACACGGAATTCCGTGATTTACGAGAAGTCGTGACCCGGATCACGGGATTCCGTATATTCCGGTCATGGACGTAGCACAGGGATACCGCCGGCTGCTGCGGCGTGTGCCGGTAATGGGGGCGCTCCTCGACGAGGAGGGCAAGTTCATCGACGTGACCGATCGCTTCTGCGAGCGACTCGGCTACGAACGTGGCGACCTGGTGGGCCGGCGGCCGGTGGATTTCACCACCGTGACCTGCGCCGCGCGCATCGAGCGGGACATACTGCCGAAGCTGAGACGCACCGGGCGGGCCGTGGACGAACCCGTCGAGTTCCTCTCCGTATCCGGCGAGGAGGTATTCCTGGTCTCCAGTGCCGTGATCGAGCAGGAGCCGCAGAGCGGTTATATCCGCACCGTGGTGGTCTACCAGGAGCTCGGCGATTCGGGGAAAGTGGAGCGCAAGTACCGCCAGCTCTACCGGGCCACGCCGTCCATGCTGCACATCGTGGATGCGGAGGGCCGCATCACCCAGGTGAGCGATCACTGGCTGAAGACCATGGGTTACCGGGCCGAGGAGGTGCTGGGTCGCTCCATCCTCGATTTCCTATCGGAGTCCTATCGCTCCGAACTCGGCGGCGGGCGGCTGCAGCGGCTGATCAGCGAAGGCAACGTGAGCGGGCGGGACCGGCAGATGGTGACGCGGGACGGACGGGTGATCGACACGATCATGTCCAGCGTGTCCGAACGCGACGCGAAGGGCCGCGTGGTACAGCTGCTGGTGGCCTCCACCGACGTCACGGAGCGTAACCGGGCCGAACGGGCGCTACGCGAGACGCTGGCCGAGAACGCCCGGCTGCGCGAGGAACTGGAACGCGAGCGCGACTACCTCCGCGAGGAGGTGAACGTGGCCATGAACTACGGCCGCATCGTCGGCGAGAGCCCCGTGCTGAAGGCGATGCTGGGCCGCCTGGAGGCTGTGGCCGGCACGCCGGCGAATGTGCTCATCGAGGGCGAGTCCGGCGTGGGCAAGGAACTGGTGGCCCGCGCCATCCACGCGCGCAGCCCGCGCGCGGATGCGCCCCTCGTGAAGGTGAACTGCGCCACCATCCCGGTGGAGCTGTTCGAGAGCGAGTTCTTCGGCCACGTGAAGGGTGCTTTCACAGGAGCCCACCGTGACCGGGTCGGGCGATTCCAGCTTGCCGACGGCGGCACCATCTTCCTGGACGAGGTGGGCGAGATCCCCGTCGAGCTGCAGGGCAAGCTGCTGCGGGTGCTGCAGGAACGCGAGTTCGAGCGGGTGGGCGACGACGTCACCCGCACAGTGGACGTGCGCGTGATTGCGGCCACCAACCGGGACCTGCGCCAGGACGTGGAGCAGGGCCGCTTCCGCGAGGACCTGTTCTACCGGCTCGGCGTGTTTCCCATCGAGGTGCCGCCACTGCGCAGGCGCGGCGACGACGTCGTGCAGATCGCCCAGCATTTTCTGGAGCAGGCCTGTCGCGAGTTCGGTCGCCAGCCGCTGACGCTGAGTACCGCGCACGTCGAAGCCATTCGCGCCTACGACTGGCCCGGCAACGTGCGCGAGCTCAAGAACGTGATCGAGCGGGCCGTGATACTCTCGGCAGGGAACGTTCTGCGGCTGGACCTGTCTCTACCTGAAGGAGAGACATCCGGCGAGCGAAGGCGCGACGAGCCGCCGCGCAGGGAGACGCCGCGCGCTTTCGTGTCGGAAGCGGAGATGAGAGAGCGCCTGAGGGAGAATCTCGTTGCCGCTCTCGAGCAGGCGGACTGGAAAGTCTCCGGCCCCGGTGGCGCCGCCGAACTGCTCGGCCTGCGGCCGACGACGCTGACCGACCGCATGCGCGCCATGGGCATCCGCCGGCCCGAACGGCGGGGAGCGGCCTGACGCGGAGGGCAGCGATGACGGCAACGGGGGCAAACGTCCTCAGGACCGGGAAGACCACGGCCATCGCGGTCGCGGGTCTGATCGGGTGTCTGGCGATCATGCTGGCCGGCTGTGTCACCGTAGCGTCCCAGGGCCCGGCGCCCCGCCCGGC
Source organism: Lentisalinibacter orientalis (assembly GCF_040706535.1). Taxonomy (NCBI): domain Bacteria; kingdom Pseudomonadati; phylum Pseudomonadota; class Gammaproteobacteria; order Woeseiales; family Woeseiaceae; genus Lentisalinibacter; species Lentisalinibacter orientalis. The sequence goes on along the minus strand of NZ_JAPDRJ010000002.1, from coordinate 201,685 downwards.
ACCTCTGCCCGAACCCTACCTGAGCCGGGTCGCCGCCGTGCAGCCGCCACCCGGCGCGGACGAGATTCTCGATCTGACGCCCGAGATGCTCGGCTATCTCGAGACCCATATCGACGACAGTCGCTTCCGGACCCACAAGGTGCGGTCCTTGTCGCGCCTGCTGCTGCATCCCGGGCTGCTCGGCATCGACTACGATGCGCGCCGCACCGGCACCGCGGCGGAGACGTTCCGCAGCCGCGCGGGCAACTGCCTCTCCCTGTCCATCCTGTTCGTGGCGATGGCCCGCGAGCTGGGCCTCGATGCCCGCTTCCAGCAGGTGGAGGTGGTGCCGCAGTGGGACATGGAGGGCGACGTCCTGTTCGCCGCCCGCCACGTCAACGTGTACGGCCACCTGCGGGGCTGGGGCGACTACGTGATGGATTTCTACCCGTTCCCGGAGGAGCCCCGCGGCCGCCGCAGGATGCTGACCGACGGCGAGGCGATAGGACAGTTCTACAACAACCTGGGTGCGGCCCGACTGGCGGCCGGCGACTATGCCGGCGCCTGGATTTATTTCCGCGCGGCCATACGCGAGGCGCCCCGCTGGAGCGACACCTGGTCGAACCTGGGCCTCCTGTACCAGCGCGTCGGTGATGCACACAGCGCCGAGGAGATGCTGCGCCACGCCCTCGCCCTGGAGCCGGACAACACCTCCGCCATCAACAATCTCGCCGTGCTGCTGCACCGCCAGGGCCGCGACGAGGAGGCGGGGAAGTGGCTGGACGAGATCCAGCGGGTCCGCGAGAGCAATCCCTACTACTACTACGCGCTGGCGCGGCAGGCGCAGGCTGCCGGCGACTACGACCGGGCGCTCTCTCACATCGAACATGCCATGCGCATGAAGCGCGACGAGACGCTGTTCCGCCGCAAGGCGGCCGAGATAGTGGAGCTGCTCGAGGACGAGGGTATCGGCGAAGCCTACCGCACCACCGGCGGCAGGGAGCCCGCGACCGACGAGCCGGGACCCGCCATCCTCTGAGCCAGGGCGCTCGCCCCTGTACAATGACCACGGCCGGGTTCGCCCGGCCGGCACGATCCGGTGCGCACGATCCAACGGGAGAGAGCATGAACGACGTCAATCGACAGCTGGTCCTCGCCACGCGTCCCACGGGCATGGTGGGCGACGAACACTTCGAACTGAAGGAATCTCCGGTGCCGGAGCCCGGCGACGGGCAGGTGCTGCTGCGCACGCTCTGGTTCTCTTTCGATCCGGCCCAGCGGGGCTGGCTGAACGACGTCAGGAGTTACGTTCCGCCTGTCCAGATCGGCGAGCCCATGCGTGCCGGCGCGGTCGCCCAGGTGGTGGCGAGCCGCCATGATGGCTTCCGCGAGGGCGAGCTCGTTCAGGGCATGCTGAGCTGGCAGGACTACGTGGTGGCGGACCCTGAAGGCCCGCTGCCGCTGACGAAGATCCCGCCCGGGGTGCCGCCCACCTGGTTCCTCGGCGTGCTCGGCATCACCGGCATCACCGCCTATTTCGGGCTGCTGGACATCGGCCGGCCGCAGGCGGGCGACACGGTGGTGGTCTCGGGTGCCGCCGGCGCGACCGGCTCGGTGGCGGGCCAGATCGCGAAGATCAAGGGAGCCCGGGTGATCGGAATCGCCGGCGGCGAGGAGAAATGCGGCTGGCTCACCGGCGAATTCGGTTTCGATGCCGCGATCGACTACAAGAACGAGGACGTCGGCGCGCGGCTGGCGGACCTCTGCGGCGACAGCATCGACGTCTTCTTCGATAACGTGGGCGGGCCGACGCTGGATGCGGTCCTGGCCAATCTGGCCCAGCACGCGCGCATCGTGCTCTGCGGCGGCATCTCCACCGGCTACGGCACGGACCAGCCGCCGGGACCGAAGAACTACATGCAGCTGGTCGTGCGCTCCTCGCGCATGGAAGGTTTCATCGTCCTCAATTACCGGGAACGCTTCCCGGAGGCGGTCGAGGCGCTCGGTGGCTGGCTCGGCGAAGGAAAGATCCGGGTGAAGGAGGACATCCCCGAGGGCGGCATCGAGGATTGCCCCGCGACCTTGCAGCGGCTGTTCCGCGGCGCCAATCTGGGCAAGCAGCTGCTCAAGGTGGCCGAACCGCCGCTGCCCCTGCCCTAGGCGACCACAACCGGTCCGGGCGCAGGGGCCCTCCTGCTTTCCTGTCGGCGCGGGTGGCCTGCGCCCGGTCAGCCGGCGCTGGCGACGACCAGCAGCGGGCCGTCCGAAACCACCACGCCGCCGGGCTGCTCGCGGGTGATGGCGAACGCCTGGGGATCGATGACGCCGAGCTTCGCCCGGATAGGCACGATCACCTCGCCGGCGCCGGCCGGGACGTCGAAGACGCCGCCGTCCACCGGCTGCTCGTCGCGCTCCGGATCGACGATCCAGAGCTGGTACTGGGAGCGCGCCGGGTCGTTGGCCGGCATACCCGCAAGGCGCAGGTAACCTTCCTGCTTCTCGTTGTTCCAGACCACGTCGCCGCGGACCCCCGCATACTCGTCGACGTCCGGCGGGCTCCAGGGCAATACCATCGTGCCCGGTGCCTCGCGGATCAGTTCGGCCCGGGCGTCCACCGGGTCCACGCCGCCCGGCTCTTGCGGCAGCGGACGGTTCACGACCAGCAGCGCCACCAGCAGCATGGCCGCCGCCGCCCAGCCGAGCCGGTTGAAGGTGCTGCCGGCGAGTCCGCCATTGCCGCTGCTCGCCTGCCGGTCTTCGTGTCTGCGCGACCGGCTGCCGATGTCGGTAACGGTGGCCGATGCGCGCGGCGTGTCGCCGCCAGTGCGGGCGCGGGCGTCCGCCAGCAGGCGGTCCTTCAGTCCGGCCGGCATCTCCTCGCCGTAGCCGGCGCCGGCGGCGAAGGCATTCGTCGCCGCCGCGGCGGCGAGTTCGATGTCCTCCGGGTCCGTCTCGCCGTCGGCCGCGAGCAGCCGCTCGAGTTCCCGCTCCTCTTCCGGCGACAGGCCCTCGGTGGCTCTGGCCACCAGGAGATCCAGCATCTCTTCGTCGCGTGCGTTCATGACAACGCCCCCCCGTCGGCGGCGCCCGTTTCACCGAGTTGCTCCCGGATCTGCAGCAGGCCCCGCCGCAGCAGGCTCTTCACCGTGCCGAGCGGCATGCCGGTCTCCTCGGCGATGGCCGAGTGAGACATGCCGAGCCAGGTCGACATGCGGATCACCTGCTGCTGTTCCGGCTTCATGTTATTCAGGACCTCGACCACCTTCTCCGTCTCGGCCGAGGCTTCCAGGGCACGATGGCCGTCGCCGGACAGGGCGTACTCGACGTCTTCGAGATTCTCCCGGTCCGGTTCGCGCCGGTTCTTGCGCAGCCGGTCGATCAGACGCCGCCGGGCGATCATGCTGATGTACGTGGCTTCCGCCGATTTGGATGGATCGAAACGGCCGGCCGTGTTCCAGATCTCGACGAAGATCTCCTGCACGGCATCCTCGGCATCCGCCTCCACGGCGATGAAACGGCGGGCCAGCGACCACACCAGCCCGCTGTAGCGCTCCACACACTGCGCCACCGCGGCCTGGTCGCCGCTGCCGATCCTCTCGAGTAAGCTCGCTTGCCCCGTCACCTGCCGTCCTGGTTGTCGTACTGGTCGCCTGCCGGTTCGGCGTGCCGGCTCGTTGTCGCGGTAGCGCTGTGCCGAATCTGCAGCGGCATTGCCGCCGCAGACAGCGCGTAGCTGCGCGCCGGCACTCACGGGAACAACACTCCCCGGCCGGCGATCACGGGGCGCAAGCTTAGCAATCTTTCCGGGTCCAGCGTAGCCACCCGCCGGCCGGGCGCGCGCACGCTCGCACCCGCCCTGACGGCGACAGGACAGGTGCGGTACGGCTTCGAGGCGGAGTTCACGGTATTTCTCATGTTCGGGTCTCTGCCGGCGCTCCCGCGCCGGCCGGCTGTCAGAACCGGTTTTCGCCGTGGCACCGGCTTCGGATGCAGGATCTGCGCAGGCGTCCGGGACCCCTGAGCGGCGGGATCGCTCAGGTATAATCCGCCCGTGGCCAATCTAATAACACTCAGCCGGCTGCTGCTGCTCATCGTGGTGGTCGCTATTGCTTACCAGCCCGAGCACCCATTGTGGCAGCTGGCCAACGTGCCGCTGTTGATATTCCTGTTCGTCACCGACGGCCTGGACGGCTGGGTGGCCCGGCGCAGGAACGAGACCTCTGTGTTCGGCGCCATGTTCGACATCGCCGGCGACCGTATCGTCGAGCTCACCATGTGGATCGTGCTGGCGGACCTCGACCTGGTACCGGTGTGGGTGCCGCTGGTGTTCGTCATACGCGGCACGGTGGTGGATACGATCCGCGCCAACCAGGTCACCAGCGAGGGCAAGTCCCCGTTCAGCATGATCCGCTCGCCGCTCGGGCAGTGGCTGGTGGGCGGGCGGTTCATGCGCGGCTTCTATGCCGTGCTGAAGGCCACCGCCTTCTGCTGGCTGCTGCTGCTGCAGCCGCTGCCGACGCTCGTCCCGGCCCTCTGGTCCGAGTGGTCGGGCGTGCTGGAGACTGTCGGCGCGGTTCTCGTCTACCTCGCGGTGCTGATCTGCATCCTGCGCGGCCTGCCGGTCGTCACCGAATTCGTCTACAAGGAGCGCGACAGCCTGATGCCCAGATCGGGTCACGAGCACGGCCGACAGGACGGACACTGATGCCGCTGGCGGTATTCGACATCGACGGCACGCTGGTGGCCGGCCCCAGCACGGAGAAGCGCTTCTTCCTGTGGCTGCTGCGCCGGGGCAGGCTGGGCCCGTTGCGGCTGCTCGCCTTCCTGCTGTTCAACCTGCGCTGGCTCGCCCGCTACGGCCGGCACGTGGCGAAGAAGAACAAGGCGTATCTGCGCGGCATGGATGCGGCCACGCTGGAGCGCGAGGCCCGGGCGTTCGTCGCCAGCGAGGTCGAGCCTGCCCTGCATGCGCCCGCGGTCTCCAGGCTCCACCGCCACCGGGCGGCCGGCGATGCCGTGGTGCTGTTGTCCGGCACGCTCCAGCCCATCGCCGAGGAACTCGCCCGCAGGCTCGAGGCCGACGAGGCGATCGGTTCCGTCTGCGCGGAGCGGCGCGGGCGCCTCACCGGCCAGCCGCCCGTGCGTCATCCCTTCGGCGCGGACAAGTGCGCGCTGCTGGACGAGATCTGCGCCCGCCGCGGCGTGGCGGTGTCCGCCGTCGCGGCCTATGGCGATTCCCGCTGGGACCTGCCGCTGCTGGAGCGCGTGGGCACGCCGGTGGCCGTCCGCCCGGACCCGGAGCTGCAGGCCACCGCCGAGGCGCGGGGCTGGGAGGTCCTCTCCGAAGACATCGGCGGGGGCGTCGGGCACGCCAGGCAGGACACCGTCTGAACCGATGAGCGAGGCCGCCAAAACCGGCGCCCGGCGCCGGCTCGTCGCCGGGGGTCTCTTCCTGGCGGCGATGATCGTGGCCGTCTGGACGCTGCCGCTGGACGTCTGGCTGGATGCGGCCGCGGTCTGGATCGCGGAGCACCCGATGCTGGGGCGGGCCCTGTTCGTGGCCGGTTTCACCGTGGGCACCGCCCTGATGGTGCCGGGGTCAGTGCTGACCATGAGCGGCGGTTATCTCTTCGGACTCGCCGGCGGGGTGCCCCTGGTCTCGCTCGGCACGGCCCTAGGCGGCACGCTTTCCTATCTCGTCGGCCGCACGGTGGCGCGGCAATGGGTGCAGCAGAAGGTGGCCGGCGACCGCCGCATCGCCGCCCTCGACCAGGCCATCGCCCATCGGGGCTTCGTGGTGGTCATGCTCACGCGCCTGTCGCTGCTGCTGCCGTTCAATCTGCTGAACTACGCCTACGGGCTCACGCGCATCCGGCTGGTGCCGTATTTCTTCGCGACCTGGATCGGGATGATCCCGGCGGTCACCCTGTACGTGTATCTGGGCTCCATCGCGAAGAACGTGGATCAGCTGGTGGGCGGCGAGGTGGAGAGCGGCATCGCCGGCAAGCTGCTTTTCGGCGCGGGACTGCTCGCCATCGTCGCCGTCACCTGGATCATCCACCGCACGGCCACCCGGGCATTGCGCCGCGAGATGGGAGAGGGCCTGGAGTGACCTTTCAGCGGCGGCCGAGACGCAGCATGAACGTGATGTCCGGCGATGTCTCCACGTCGATGTCCTCGGTGAAGCCGAGCTGCAGGCGATAGTGGCGGCCGATGTCGATGCCGGCACCGAGTCCCAGCATGAGGCTGCCGCCCCAGGCGTCCAGTCCGCTGTCGATCGGCGAGCTTGCCGCCTGCAGCTGGCCGAGCAGCTCGACGCGGGGCGTCAGCCGCCAGCCGACCCCCGCCTGCGCCCAGCCGCCGAATTCCCGGGTGCCCCCGCTGCCAATCGCCGGCAGGTCCGTCGCGCCGAAACGGATGACGCCGGCGATGGCGTGCGCGCTCCAGCGGCCGGACCGGTCCGCCGCGTCCCGTTGCCAGGCGATGCCCAGGGAATAGTCGGCGGCGCCGTTGCCGGTGAGTTCGTCCTCGTCGCCGGTGGGCAGTTCGACGGCGGCCCGCAGGGAGAGCGAGCCCGTCTCATCCTGACGCAGCCGGTAACCCGCGCTCAGGCGGATATCGCCCAGGCCGCCGCTGCTTGCCGTCAGGTCCAGCACTTCCCCGGCGGGATTGCGGTAGGCGTAACGCAGTTCGTCCCTCGGTACCTGGTCGCGGATGCCGTCGGGCAGTCCGAACAGGGCATGCCAGTCGTCGATGACACCGTCGAGGCTGCCGCCGCTGTGGCGCAGCCACGGCACTTCCACGCCGAACTCCCAGCGCTCCCGGAAACGGGTGCGCAGGCGCAGCGCCGTGCGCCAGGTCTCTCCGTCCAGCAGGAGTTCCTCGCCGCCGGCGGCTTCGCTGATGGAGTGGCTGGAGCCCTGCACGAGGAAGTCCAGGCGCCAGGATTCTCCCGGCGCCAGCGCGACCGATTCGCCGGGGGAGGGCAGGCCGAACAGCCCGGTCAGCGGGCCGCCGTGGCGCACGTCCAGTTCCGTGGCGCCGGACGGTTGCAGGGCCGCGCAGGCGACCAGCGCCGCGACTGCGCTCGCGCCATTTGAACGTCGTCCGGATTTGCCGACACAATGCGCCATGCGCTGCTCCCCCGACGGTGACTGGAATGACTGCAATGGCTCGCGAAACGAGAGCGGAGTTTAACCGATGCTGATTGTTCTCCGGGCCGCCGGCCCGGTCGCCGTCCTGGTCGCCTTTCTTGCCGCGACGCCCGCAGCGGCCGCCCTGCCCCCGCAGGTGCAGGCCGTGCTCGACGGTCATGGCCTCGACCCGGACGACCTCAGCATCCACGTGCAGGAACTCGGCAGCGGCCGCGAGGTGCTCGCCCACAATGCGGATGCGCCGCGCAATCCGGCCTCGGTGCTGAAGCTGCTCACCACCTTCGCCGCCCTGGACGAACTCGGCCCGGCGCACACCTGGCAGACGGACGTGTACCTGGACGGTCGTCTCGAGGACGGCGTGCTGGACGGCGACCTGATTCTGCGCGGCGGCGGCGACCCCTACCTGGTCCAGGAGCGATTCTGGCTGCTGCTGCGGGAGTTGCGCCGCCGCGGTCTGCAGCGGATCGAGGGCGACCTGATCCTCGATACCGGTTATTTCCAGCCGGCGCCGGAGGATCGCGGCGCCTTCGACAACCAGCCGCTGCGCGCCTACAACGTCACGCCCCATGCGCTGCTAGTGAACTTCAACGTCGTGCGCTTCTGGTTCGAGCCGGCCGCCGACGGCGTGCTGGTGGACATGGAGCCGCCGCTGGCCAACCTGCGCGTGGACAACCGTCTGCAACCGGCGGCAGGCCGTTGCCGGGGGTATCAGCGGGGCATCGCGGTGCGGGCCCGCCGGGACGAGCGCGCAGTGACTTTCTCCGGCGACTTCCCCGCGGCCTGCGGCCGCTACTCGCTGGCCCGCAGCGTGCTCGGCCACGAGGACTTCGTGTTCGGATTGTTTACGGCGCTGTGGCGGGAGACGGGCGGCGAGCTCGGCGGCGGCCTGGTGGTGGCGGAGACGCCGCCCGGCGCCGAGCGGTTGTTCACCATGACGTCGCTGCCGCTGGGCGAGGTCATCCGCTCCATCAACAAGTACAGCAACAACGTCATGACCCGCCAGCTCCTCTTTACCCTGGGTGCCGAACGCTACGGGCCGCCGGGCACGGAGGAGAAGGGACGCCGGGCCGTTGCGGCCTGGCTGGACGACCGCGGCTTCCGCTTCCCGGAACTCGTGCTGGAGAACGGCGCCGGCCGCTCCCGCGAGGCGCGGATCACCGCCCGCCACATGGGCGAGCTCCTGACTGCGGCCTGGGCCAGCCCCTGGATGCCGGAGTTCGCCGCCTCGATGGCCATCTCCGGCATGGACGGCACCTACGGCCGGCGCCGCGGCGGCACCATCGCCGGCCGCGCGCGCCTGAAGACCGGTTCGCTCGACCACGTCAGCACACTGGCAGGCTACCTGCAGGCCGGCGACGGCACACGCTACGCGGTGGTGGTGCTGCACAATGCCGGCGAGGTGCACCGGGGTCCCGGCGACGAGCTGCAGGATGCGCTGCTCGAATGGCTGAACCAGTTCTCACTTTCGCCGGAGGCGCCGTAGTAGACTGCGGCGCCATGAGATTATGTCACGCACAGGGTCGCGGGCCCGCACGGTATGTTCAGGCGGTGGCGCTGTTCGCGCTGCTGGCGCTGGCCCCGCCGCTGTGGGCACAGACGGCCTACGTGACCGATAACCTGCGCCTGGGACTGCACCGCGCGGAGGACACCAGCGACCGGGCGTTCCGCACCCTCGAGAGCGGCCAGGAGCTGACCGTCCTGACCCGCGGGCCACTGTACGCCCAGGTGCGCCTGCCCGACGGGACCGAGGGCTGGGTGAAGGCGGGCTTCCTGGTGGACGACAAGCCCGCGCGGCTCATCGTCGATCAGACCCGTGCGGAACTCGAGCGCGTCAGTCAGGAGCTGGCCGATACCCGCGAGGCCTTCTCGGGCTCTGCAGGCCGCATCGCGGAGCTGGAGAGCATGACGGCCGCGCAGGCGGAGGAGCTGGCGACCGCCAGGGCCACCGTCGCCGAACTGCGCGAAGAGAACGAGGGCTTCCGCCAGAGCATGTCGCTGTATCAGTTCAGCCTGCCCTGGCCGATGGTCCTGGGCGCCGCCGTCGTCTCCCTGGCGCTCGGCTTCGTGGCGGGCATGTGGTGGATCGACCACCGCAGCCGCCGTCGCCACGGCGGCTTCCGCATCTACTGATCGGCTGCTGAGTCGTTACCGGGTTGTTCAGGCGGCCGCGGAATAGCCGTCGGGGCAGCCGCCCCGCAGCGGCAGCTCGATCTCCTCGAACAGCGCGTCCACGGCGTCCTGGTCCGGCGCCGCGAGGCAGCGGTCGACCAGCGCTGCGCTCAGGTGCGGGGCGAACAACAGCATGAACTCCCGCATGTAGCGCTTCAGCACCGTGTCCCGGCGGAAGCCGATCCAGGTGGTGCTGCGCGGGAACAGGCCGGCTGCGTCGATGGCGACCAGATCCGCCCGGTCCGCGCAATCGTGGGCCATGGCGGCGACGATGCCGACGCCCATGCCCATGCGCACGTAGGTCTTGATCACGTCCGCGTCCCGGGCGGTGAAGACCACGTCGGGCTCCAGGCCCTCCGCGGCGAAGGCCCGCTTCAGGGACGATTCGCCGCTGAAGCTGAAGACGTAGGTGACCAGCGGGTAACGGGCGAGATCGCGGATGCCCGGCTTGCCGGCCCGCCGTGCCAGCTCGTGGTCCCGGGGGGCGAGTATCGTGCGGTCCCAGCGATAGCAGGGCAGGCAGACGAGATCCGAGAACAGATCCTCGCCTCCGCTGGCGATGGCGAAGTCGATGTTGCGGGCCTGCACCATGTCCGCGATCTGCTCGGAGGTGCCCTGATGCAGCTCGAGGCTCACGTTCGGGTAACGCTCCCGGAACCGCCGGATCACCTCCGGCAGGACGTAGCGTGCCTGGGTGTGGGTGGTGCCGATGGCCAGCGTGCCCTCGGTCTCGCGGTGGGCATTCGCCGCCACGGTCCGGATGTTCTCGACCTCCTGCATGATGCTGCGCGCGCGGACCACCACTTCCTGGCCGGCGGCCGTGAGTCCGGCGAGGCTCTTGCCCTTGCGCACGAACAACGCGAGCCCCAGCTCCTCCTCGAGCTGGCGGATCTGCTTGCTCACACCGGGCTGGGAGGTGTGCAGCCGTTCCGACGCCGCCGTGATGTTCAGGCCGTTGTCGACGATGGCCAGCAGGTATCTCAGCTGCTGCAGTTTCATGGTTCGGTCCGCTTCCCTTTCCCGTACTCTATATAACGACCGGGCATAAGCGAAGAAAATTTCATTATTTTTGCCGACTTGCTCTCGCCCGTTATAGTCTCGGGCCTTATTCGCAACCGGATGCGACGATGATCTACGACAGCATACTCGACACCATCGGCAACACGCCGGTCGTGCGGCTGCACCGTACGGGTCCCGACCACGTGACGCTCTACGTGAAGGTGGAATCCTTCAATCCCATGGCTTCGGTGAAGGACCGGCTGGCCTACGCGGTCATCATCGACGCCGAGCAGCGCGGCGCGCTGAAGCCCGGCCAGACCGTGGTGGAAGCCACGTCCGGCAACACGGGCATCGCGCTGGCGATGGTGTGCGCCGCGAGGGGCTATCCCTTCGTCGCCACCATGGCCGAGAGCTTCTCGGTGGAGCGGCGCAAGATCATGCGCGCGCTGGGGGCGAAGGTCATCCTCACGCCGGCGTCGGAGAAGGGCACCGGCATGGTGCGCCGCGCCGAGGAACTGGCCGAGGAGAGGGGCTGGTTCCTGGCCCGACAGTTCCAGAACCCGGCCAACCCGGCCTTCCACCGCAGCACCACCGGCCCGGAGATTCTCCGCGACTTCGCCGCCCGCCGGCTCGACTACTGGGTGACCGGCTACGGCACGGGCGGCACCATGACCGGCGCCGGCGAGGTGCTGAAGGCCGCGCGCCCGGACCTGCGCATCGTGGCGACCGAGCCCGAGGCCGCCCAGCTGCTGGCGGGCAAGGAGTGGCATCCGCACAAGATCCAGGGCTGGACGCCGGACTTCCTGCCGGACGTGCTGAACAGGGAGATTTACGACGATCTCATTCCTATCGACGACGATACCGCCGCGAAGACGTCACGGGCACTGGCCGCGAACGAGGGCATCTTCACCGGCGTCTCCGGCGGCGCCACGCTGGCGGCCGCGCTGAAGGCGGCGGAATCCGCGCCCGCGGGCTCGGTGCTGCTGGCGATGCTGCCCGACACCGGCGAGCGCTATCTCAGCACCTTCCTGTTCGAGGACATCACCGAGGGCTCGGACGACGAGTGGCTCGCCGGCCTGCCCTGAGGCCGCGGACCGGGTGAGGGGCCGCCCGGGATTGCCGGGGATCGGCTCGCGGCCGGTGTTGACCGGCCGGGCAGCGCTGCGACGGGCATCACAGACAGCCGGCCCCTGATTCCGCACCATTCATGGTCGGGGCGGACCAGGGCCGGCGGCTGCCGGCAGGCCGCCGTACGCACGGAACGCGGATGGAAGGAATCGGGAAAAGCTGTGCCGGCGTCGATTTCCGGGCGCTCGGCGAAGCGCTGTCGGCCCTGCTGCCGGCCGCGTGCCGTATCGACTTCTACGGTGACGACGGCCAGTTCGTCTGGAGCAGCGCCGGCGGCCCGGACCGGCAGGTGACGAGCGCGCTGCTGTCTCTGCCCCCGGAGCTGTTCTATGCGGCGTCGACACCTGCCGATCCGCGCGAGCTGACGCTGCCCGACGGCGATGCCCTGCACGTATTCCCGCTGGCGGAACCGGCCGGCCGGCGCGCCGGCGTGCTCGCCTGCCGCGGGTCCGGGGAAGACGCCGGCGACGGCGCGCCGTTTGCCGTCGTCTCCCGGGCCCTGCCTCTGCTGACCGGCTTGCTGGCCGGGCGCCCTTCCGGGGGCGAGCCGGACGTCGCCGGCCCGAACGCGGAACTGGACCTGCTCTACGAACTGGAGCAACAGCTGGAGGAGGCTCCCCACGGCCAGGCGCAGCTCGCCGGCCTCGTACGCGCCTGCGGCCGCCATCTCGGCGTGGGCTACAGCGTATTGATCCTGCCGTCGAAGCAGATCCGCATCGGCGCCACCCACCGCAGCTGGAAGGGCGCCGACCGGCGGGCACTGGACGAGGTCATCGTCGGGCGTTTCCTGCCGCGGCTGAGCCGCCGCCGCACCCCCAGCGTGCTGGACATCGCGACGGTGCCCGAGGGCGTCAGCCAGGCCGGCGACGGCTATCAGCTGCTGCTCTGCCCCGTGCGCGAGCGCGGCGGGCGCGTGAGCGGCGTCTTCGCGCTGGCCGGCCGCACCGACGGCAGCGGCTTCGGCGAGCGGGAACGGCGTTTCGCGAGCCTGGTCGCCAGACGAGCCGAACGGGTGATGGAGAGCTATTACGACGGGCTCACCGGACTCGTGAACCGGGTCGGCTTCGAGGCGCACCTGCGCGAGAGCTACCGCGAGCTGGCCGCGGACGACGACGGCCACGCGCTGGTGATCTTCGACCTCGACAAGCTGCAGCTGGTCAACGACAGTTTCGGCCACGACGCCGGCGACGACATCCTCCGCCGTTTCGCCGCGGAGTTGCAGCAGGCCGTGCCCCATGACGGCGTCGCGACCCGCCTGTCGGGCGACAACTTCGGCGTCCTGCTGCACCACTGCGACGTCGAGCGCGCGGCCTCATTCGCCGAGGACGTGCGCCGTCGTGCCCGCCGGCTCTCGTACCTGCGCGGCGACAAGGCCGTCACCATCACGGTCAGCGCCGGCGTCGCGGCATGGCGCCGCGACTCCGGCGGCGCGGCCGCCGCCCTGGTGGCGCCGAAGGTGGCCTGCACGGCGGCCAAGGAGCACGGCCGCGACCGGGTCGAGGTCTACGACCAGGACGACCGCAGCATCATCCGCCGCGCGGACGACATCCGCATCGTGGCGCACCTGCAGAACGCGCTCGACCGGGACGAGTTCGAGCTCCTGGCCCAGCCCATCGCGCCCCTGAACGCTGCGGGCTCCGCCTACCACGAGGTCCTGCTGCGCATGCGCGGCGAGGGTGGCGAGTGGCTCGCGCCCGAGCAGTTCCTGTCCGCGGCCGAGCGCTACCAGCTCATGCCGCGGCTCGACCGCTGGGTGGTCGGCCGCGCGCTGGATCAGGTCGCCGGCGCCCCCGCCGACGCCGGCCACGTCTTCGCCATCAACCTGTCCGGCCAGTCGCTGGGCGACGACGAGTTCCTCGGCTACGTCCGCGAGCGGGTGGAGGCGAGCGGCGTGGCCCCCGCCGCGCTCTGCTTCGAGATCACCGAGACGGCGGCGGTGGCCAACATGGACCGTGCCGCCGCGTTCATCGCCACCATGCGCGAACTCGGCTGCCGCTTCTCGCTGGACGATTTCGGCGCGGGCCTCAGCTCTTTCGCCTACCTGAAGGACTTCGACGTGGACACGCTGAAGATCGACGGCAGTTTCGTCCGCGACGTCACCGCCAACCGGGTCTCGGAAGCGATGATCGCCGCCATCACCCAGGTGGCCCGGGTGATGGGGCTCGCCACGGTGGCCGAATACGTCACCAGCGAGTCCGTCCGGCGCAAGGTGCGCGAACTCGGCGTCGACTACGCCCAGGGCTACCACATCGGCGAGCCGATCCCGCTGGCCGACGTCGTGGCCGGCCTGGCAGACGCAGAGCGGGTGGCGGCCGCCGCGACCTGAGCGGGCGGCAAGCGCGTCAGAATACGCCGGCTTCCAGCCCGGCGGCGACGGTCATCCCCAGCTCCTCGCACTCGTCCAGGCGCGCCTCGTCGAATTCCCCGGCGATGACCAGCGGCGGCTGGACCTCCTTCAGCGCCAGCCCGGCGACGATGCGCTGCACGCTGGTCACGGCGCCGGTGCCGTCGTTGCCGGCACGCACGAACAGCGCGTACGGCTTGCCCTCCACCTTCTCGAGGCAGGGATAGTAGACCCGGTCGAGGAAGACCTTCAGCCCGCCGCTCATATAGCCGAAATTCTCCGGCGTGCCGAGGATCAGCGCGTCGCTCCAGAGCACGTCGTCGGCGTCGGCCTCGAGCGCGCCGAGCACGCGTACGGTAACGCCGTCGATCTCCTCGTGCCGGGCACCGCGGATCACGGCCTCCGCCATGCGTTCGGTGGTGCCAGACTGGGAGTGGTAGACGATCAGCAGGTGTTTGTCGGCCATCGCTGCATGGTCGTCCAGCGCCGCCGCCGCTGCAACCGCCCGCTGCAACCGCCCGCTGCTCGGGCTACACTGCCGCCATGCCGGCGGACGCGCTCATCGGGACACTGTCATCTTCCATGGAGGCCGATCTGGCGCACCCGCTGGCGGACGATCTCGATGCGTTCCTGCAGTCGCTGGATGCGCCCCTCGACGAGGTCGCCGACGCGCTCGAAGCCGACGGCAGCGAGGCGGTCGCCGCCCGGGTGCTCGCCGCCAGCGAGTTCGTCCGCCAGACGCTGCGTGCCGACCCGGCCGGGTTCGCGGAGCTGATCGCCGGCGGCGAGCTGGGCCGCCCGCGGCGGCCGGCAGAGATTGCCGCCGCGGTCGCCGATGCCGTCGACGACGCATCGGCGGATGGCCCGGCAGACGGCGGGGCGGACGGCCCGGCACGACGGCTGCGGCGGCTGCGCCGGCGGGAGATGGCCCGCATCGCCTGGCGCGACCTGGCCGGTCTGGCCACCCTGGACGAGACCCTGCACGAGCTGAGCGATCTGGCCGATGCCGCGGTCATCGCCGCCATCCGCCACGCCGGCGAGGCGTTGTCGCAGCGCCACGGGGTGGTGCGCGATGCCGCCGGCGAGCCGGTCTCCCTGATCGCCATGGCCATGGGCAAGCTGGGCGGGCGCGAACTCAATTTCTCCTCGGACATCGACCTCATCTTCGTCTACCCGGATGCGGAGGAGAGCGACGGGCCGAAGCCGTTATCGGCGCCGGAGTACTTCGGCCGCATGGTGCGCCGGGTGGTCGCGCTGCTGGGCGAGGTGACGGCCGACGGCTTCGTCTTCCGCGTCGACATCCGGCTGCGCCCGTTCGGCGACAGCGGCCCGCCGGTGGTGAGCTTCTCCGCCATGGAGAATTACCTGCTGCAGCACGGCCGCGACTGGGAGCGCTACGCCTACGTGAAGGCGCGGCCTCTGTCCGACGAGGCCGGCATGGCCGCCTGGGGCGAGCTGGAGGCGAACGTGCTCACGCCGTTCGTCTACCGCCGTTATCTGGACTACGGCGTCTTCGAGTCGCTGCGCTCCATGAAGGCGATGATCCGTGCGGAGGTCGAGCGGCGCGAGATGCATGCCAACGTGAAGCTCGGTCCCGGCGGGATCCGCGAGATCGAGTTCATCGCGCAATCCTGGCAGCTGGTGCGCGGCGGCAGCGACCAGGCCCTGCAGAGCCGGGAACTGCGGGCCGCGCTGACGGCGCTGGCCGAGCGGCGTTATCTGCCCGCCGAGAGCGTGTGGGAACTGCTCGACGCCTATCGCTTCCTGCGCCGGCTGGAGAACCGGCTGCAGGAGATCCGGGACCGCCAGACCCACGACCTGCCGGCCGGCGAGCTGGACCGGGCGAGGCTGGCCCTGGTTATGGATCATCCCGACTGGCCGAGCCTGGCCGATGCGACGCAGCGGGTGCGTGCCGTCGTCGGCGGCCATTTCGAGGAGACCGTGTTCCGCGCCGGCGAGGACGTGCGCGCCGAGCGGCCGGCGTTGCAGGCGCTGTGGGAATCGGCCGATGCCGACGGGCTGGAGGAACGGGTGGCGGCGGCGGGTTACGCGGAGGCGGAGGCGTTCGCGCGGGTGCTGGGCCGCCTGCGCGCGGACATCGACACCCGCCGGCTGGACGAGATCTCCCGTCAGCGGGTGGACGAACTCATGCCGCCGCTGCTCGAACGGCTGCGGGCCCTGGACGAGCCCGACATCGCGCTGCACCGGCTGACGGGGATCCTGGGCGCGGTGCTCCGCCGCAGCGCCTACCTGGCCCTGCTGCTGGAGAACCGCCAGGCGCTGGAGCGCCTGGTGGAGCTGGTCGCGAAGAGCGCGTATCTGGCGACGGAGCTCGCTGCACACCCGCTGCTGATGGACGAGCTCATCGATCCGCGGATCGCGGACCGGGAACCCGGCGCGGCGGACCTGCGGGTGGAATACGAGACCCGGCTGTCCGCGGTGGGTGCCGACGATTCGGAGGCCGCGGTGGAGGAGCTGGCGCGCTTCCAGCGGGCGGCCACCTTCCGCGTGGCGGTGGCGGATTTCAGCGGCCGCCTGCCCATCATGAAGGTGAGCGACCGGCTCACGGAGATCGCCGAGATGGTGGTCGCCAGCGCCCTGTCGCTGGCCTGGAAGGACCTGGTGGCCCGTCACGGCCGGCCCTGGTGCACGGTGGACGGCGTGCGCCGGCGCGCCGGCTTCGCGGTGGTCGGCTACGGCAAGCTCGGCGGCATCGAACTCGGCTACGGTTCCGACCTGGACCTGGTGTTCGTGCACGACTCCGCCGGCGAGGACCAGGAGACCGACGGCGACAAGTGCGTGGACAACGCCGTGTTCTTCGGCCGGCTGGCCCGGCGGCTGGTGCACTTCCTCACGGTGCAGACGGTCTCCGGTGCCCTGTACGAGGTGGACACGCGGCTGCGTCCCAGCGGCCGCTCGGGTCTGCTGGTGAGTTCCGTGGGTGCCCTCGAGCGCTACCAGCGGGAGGATGCCTGGACCTGGGAGCACCAGGCGCTGCTGCGCACCCGCGCCGTGGCCGGCGACGCGCGCGTGCGCCGGGCCTTCGAGGGTCTGCGGGTGGACATACTGCAGAACGCCGTGCGCCGGGATACTCTCCGGGACGAGGTCATCGGCATGCGCGAGCGCATGTGGCGGGAGCTCTCCTCTGCCGAGTCCGGGACCTTCGACATCAAGCGCGACCCCGGCGGTGTGGGCGACATCGAGTTCATCGTCCAGTACCTGGTGCTGGCCCACGCCGACCGCCACCGCTCCCTGCTGCACTACACCGACAACATCCGCCAGCTGGGCGTGCTGGCCACCTGCGGCATCCTCGACGGCGCCACCGCGCTCGAGCTGCAGGATATCTACCGGGCCTACCGCCGTCGGCTCCATCACCTGGCCCTGGACCACCAGGACTCGACCGTGCCGGCCGCCGCGTTCGCCGCAGAGGCCGACGCCGTGCGGCGGATCTGGCGGCAGACCTTCGGCTGAGGCGGTTGCTATACTTGCGCGGATTTCCGGCCGATGCCCATGAGGGTCCAGAGAAGGAAGCAGCGATGAGAAGATCCGGCACCGTCGATCAGGAACTGATCCGGCCGAACGCCGAACACCGCTACGAGGTGACCAGGGCCGACCTGCCGCTGTCCTGCCCCATGCCGGGCATGTATCTGTGGAATTCCCATCCCAAGGTCTACCTGCCGGTGGAGCAGACCGGTGAGGCCAAGTGCGCCTACTGCGGCGCCGAGTACTACCTGCGCGACGCGGCCAACGAAGACGAGGCAGCCGATGAAAGCGATGCAGCCGAGCAGGCCTGAGCAGGGCCGGGCCGGGGAGGTGCAGTCTTGATCATCGTCACCGGCGGAGCCGGCTTCATCGGTTCCAACCTGGTGCGCGGGCTGAACCGCGCCACCGGCGAGGACATCCTGGTGGTCGACGACCTGACCGACGGCCACAAGTTCGAGAACCTCGCCGACCTGGACGTGGCCGACTACATGGACAAGGACGAGTTCATGGCGAAGCTGGAGACGGGCGGCTACCGTCGCCGGGTCTCGGCGGTGTTCCATCAGGGCGCCTGCGCCACCACCACCGAGTGGAACGGCCGCTACATGATGGAGAACAACTTCCGTTACTCCCGCGAGCTGCTGCGCGACTGCCTGCGCCACAACACGCCGTTCATCTATGCCTCGTCGGCCGCCGTCTACGGCGCCGGCCCCGGCTTCAGCGAGACGGCGGAGCATGAGCGACCGCTGAACGTGTACGGTTACTCGAAGCTGCTGTTCGACAACTACGTGCGCCGTCTGCTGCCCGAGGCGGGCAGCCAGATCGTCGGCCTGCGGTATTTCAACGTCTACGGGCCGCGCGAGCAGCACAAGGGCGGCATGGCGAGCGTGGCCTGGCATTTCCACAACCAGGTGGCGGAGTCCGGCGAGGCGCGTCTGTTCGAGGGCAGCGACGGCTACGGGCCCGGCGAGCAGGAGCGGGACTTCGTCTACGTGGACGACATCGTCGACGTCAATCTCTGGTTTCTGCAGCACCCGGAAGTGAGCGGTATCTACAACGCCGGCACCGGCCGGGCCCAGACCTTCAACGAGGTGGCCCGCGCCGTCATCGACTGGCACGGGCGCGGCGAGATCCGCTACATCCCGTTCCCGGCCGGCCTGAAAGAGGCCTACCAGAGCTACACCCAGGCCGACCTGACCCGCCTGCGTGCCGCCGGCTACAGCGGCGAGTTCCGGCCGGTACAGGCCGGCGTACCGGCTTATCTCGACCGCCTGGGAGCGCCGTCGGAGGGCGGCTCTGGCTGAGGCACCCCACGGGCCCGTGCTCGTCGTCGGTCCCTCCTGGGTGGGCGACATGGTCATGGCCCAGTCCCTGTTCCGGCTGCTCGCCGCACGCCACCAGGGCGTCTCCCTCGACGTGCTGGCGCCGGGCTGGTCCCTGCCCATCCTCGCGCGGATGCCCGAGGTGCGCGAGGCGGTCGAGATGCCGGCCGGCCACGGCGAGCTGCGCCTGGGCGGGCGCCGCCGCCTCGGCCGCGAACTGCGCGCGCGCGGCTATGCCCGGGCCATCGTGCTGCCCCGGTCGCTGAAGGCGGCGCTCGTGCCCTGGTTCGCCCGCATCCCGCGGCGCACCGGTTTCCGCGGAGAGCACCGCTACGGCCTCATCAACGACATGCGGCCCTTCGATGCCGCCCTGCTGGACCAGACGGTGAAGCGATTCGTGGCGCTCGGGCTCGAGCCCGGCGAGCCGCTGCCCGACGTGCTGCCCAGGCCGCGCCTGCGGGTGGATGCAGAACGCCAGGCGCAAGCCATGGCGCGGCTGGGGCTGGACCCGACGGCCGACCCGGTCGCATTCATGCCGGGGGCGGAGTATGGGCCGGCCAAGTGCTGGCCGCTGGAGTATTACGCCGAGCTGGCCGCGCGGCTCACCGATCGGGGCCACGCCGTCTGGGTGTTCGGTTCGGCGAAGGACGCCGCGGCCGCTCGCACCATTGCCGGAGCCGCGCCGGTGCAGGACCTGTGCGGCCGCACGAGCCTGGAGGAGGCCATCGATCTCCTCGCGGCCTGCCGCGCGGGCGTCACCAACGACTCCGGTCTGATGCACGTCGCGGCCGCAGTCGGACTGCCGGTGGCCGCGTTGTACGGTTCGTCGTCGCCGGCCTTCACGCCGCCGCTGACGGACCGGGCGGTGGTGCATTATCTCGGTCTGGAGTGCAGCCCCTGCTTCGAGCGGGAATGCCCGCTGGGCCACTTCCGCTGCATGCGGGAGATCACGCCGGAAGACGTGCTGGCGTCGCTCGTCGAACTGGCCGCCTGGGCGAACTGAGCGAGCCAGGCGACCTCGGCAACCTAGGCGGCCGGTGCCGCGCCGCCCAGCACCTCGTCCAGCCGCGCCTCGACCGCATCGGCCCGGATCAGGTCCATGGCCGCCGGGTCGCGCACCCGACGACCCCACGCGATCTCGCTCACCGGCCTGCCGAATTCCCGGCGCACCGCCTCCGGATAGGCGTTCACCACCAGGTGGCGGCTCAGATACGGGCCGGTACGGTCCGGATTGGAGGTGGCATAGAGGCCGATCACGGGCGTCGCCGCCGCCGTGGCCATGTGGGCGGGGCCCGAGTCCGGGCAGACGACGACGGCGGCGCGGCGGATCAGCGCGAACAGCTGTTTCAGCGTGCTGGCGCCCACCAGGTTGACGGGTTTGTTCGCCGCGGCGGCGGTGATGGCCTCGCCGTATTCCCGCTCCAGCGCCGTCGGGCCGCCGGTGATCACGGTGCCGGCGCCGTGGCGCTCGGCCGCGTGATCCACCAGGCGCGCGTAGTTGGCCACGCTCCAGTTGCGGTAATTGCGGGCGCGCTGGGAACTGCACGGGCTCAGCAGCATCCAGGGTCGCCCCGCCGGCAGGTGCCCGGCCGCGTATTCGCGGTCGGCATCGGAGACCGGTATGTCCCAGGTCAGGCGGCGCTCCGTCACGCCCAGGTACTCGGCGAAGCCGAACAGGCCGTCCATGACGTGCTCGCGGGGCCGGTGCGGGATGCGCTCGTCGGAGACCAGCCACTGGAAGTCCCGGGCCCGCTCCCGGTCGAAGCCGATGCGCCGCCGCGCCGGGACGAGGCGGCTGACCGCGTTGGCGCGCAGCGAGGCGTGCATCATCAGCAGCGCATCGAAGCGGCGGCCGGCGAGACGGCTTCTCAGTTCCCGGTAGCCGGCCAGGCCGGCCGACTTGTCGAAGGTGATAAACTCGAACTCCGGAATGTCCGCCATCAGGGAAGCTTCGGTGCGGCCGATGACCCACGTGATGGCCGTCTCCGGCCAGGCGGCTTTCAGCGTCCGCAGCACCGGCAGGGTATGGCAGGTGTCACCTATCGCGGACAGGCGCACGGCGCAGAGCGAGCCGGGCGGAGCGCTGTTGTCTATGGGATTCGCCAATACCTCGGAGCCGACTAGCGTGGAAGAGAGGATCCTGCCCAGCGCGGACGGCGCCATCCTATACGATCCCCGTATCTTCAACCACTTCGAGCCGGCCTGGCTGGAGCCCGGCGCGTGGGACACCCAGGGCGAAGTGCCCGATGCGCCCGGCCGGGGCGCCGTGCGGTTCGTCACCGGCGAGGCAGGCGACTTCGCGCTGCGCCACTATCGTCGGGGCGGACTGGTGGGTCGCGTACTGGACGACGAGTTCCTGTGGCTGGGGCAGACCGCCACGCGGCCGTTCCGCGAGTTCCGGCTGCTCGCCCGACTGGCCGCGGCCGGCCTGCCCGTGCCGGCGCCGGCGGCCGCGGGCTACCGGCGCAGCGGCGGGGTCTACCGGGGCGATATCCTCACATGCCGCCTGGCCGGCGTCCGCTCGCTGGCCGGCGTGCTCGGCGAGCGTGCTCTGGCGGCGGACGAGTGGCGGCGCATCGGCGCCATCATCCGGCGCTTCCACGACGCCGGTGTCTGCCATGCCGACCTGAACGCCCACAACATACAGCTCGGCGAGGAGGGCGCCGTCTGGCTGCTGGACTTCGACCGCGGCCGCCTCCGCCGCCCGGGCGCCTGGCAGCGGCGCAACCTCGCACGGCTGCTGCGCTCCCTGGAGAAGCTCCGCGCCAGCGTGCCCGGCTTCCGCTACGAGGCCGGCGGCTGGCGGGAGCTGGTGGCCGGCTACAGGAACGGTCCGGACAGCGACCGAACCGCTCGACACGACCAGACTGCCGGCTGATTCAGACGTCGTCGTAGTGGGCGGGGTCGCCCTTGAAACGGCGGTGGATCCAGTAGTACTGATCGGGGGCCGCACGGGCCTGGCGCTCCACCACGGCGTTCAGCCGCGCCGCGTCGGCCACCTCGTCGCCGCCGGGGAAGTCCTCCAGCGCGGGCTCCACGGTGATCCGGTAGTGCCCGTCCGGTTCCCGTCGTCCCGCTACCGGCAGCACCGCGGCACCGCTGCGGGCGGCGAGCCGGGCGGGGCTGCCGGTGGTCGGCGCCGGCAGCCCGAAGAACGACGCCAGCACCGGCCGGCTGCTCGTCTGGGCCTGGTCCACGGCCATCCACAGCGTACGGCCCCGTGCCAGCGCATCCAGGATGCCGCGCAGGTCGAATTTCGAATAGACGGTGCCGACGGCCCGCAGCCGGCCGCGGGTGAGCTGCCGGTCGAGGGCCGGGTAGCCGAAGGGCCGCTGGATGCCGTCGTAGTCGACGGCGAGACCCAGCAGCCGGCAGGCCAGGTCCATGGTGGTGAAATGGCCGGCGATCAGGATGACCGGCCGACCGGCGGCACGGGCGGCCTCGAGATGCTCCAGGCCCTCCAGCGTGGCCATGGCGCGCAGGCGCCGGTCGCTCGCCCACCAGGCCATGCCGAGCTCCATCAGGCCGATGCCGAGCGAGCGGAAGTGACGGCGCAGCAATTGCTGCCGCGCGTCGGCGGTGAGCTCGGGGAAGCAGAGTTCCAGGTTGCGGGCCGCGATGCGGCGCCGGCGCCCGGCGAGGCGGAAGGCGGCCGCGCCGAGGCCGCGCCCCAGCAGCCGCTGTGCGCGCCACGGCAGCAGCACCAGGGCGCGCTGCAGTGCGAGTGCCGCCCGGATCAGGGCCTCGCGGCCGCGCGACTCGCCTGCCGCGGACCGGGTGCCGGCGTCGTTCATCGGGAAAAACTCGGTGCGGCGAAGGACATTACTGTGGAATTGTAGCGCCGCCGGCGGGTCATACTCGGGCTCCGGCGCTTGAATCGGCCGCCGGCGGACCCATTATCGATCGTTCTGCAGGGGTCTGCAGAGCATTGGGCTCGTACTGCCAGGAGTAGTGCATATGAAGAGAATCCTGTTGTTCGTGGCGACCAACGTCGCGGTGCTGGCCGTCATCAGCATCGTATTCCGGGTCTTCGGTCTGGAGAGCATCGTCTCGGAGACAGGCGGGCTGAACCTGACCTCGCTGCTGATCTTCTCGGCGGTCATCGGCTTTGCCGGCTCGTTCATCTCTCTCGCCATCTCGAAGAAGGTGGCGCTCTGGACCACCGGCGCGAAGGTCATCACGCAGCCGTCCAATGCCACCGAGTCCTGGCTGCTCGCAACCGTGCAGAATCAGGCCGGCCGTGCCGGCATCGGCGTGCCGGACGTCGCGATCTACGACGCGCCCGAGGTGAACGCGTTCGCCACCGGCATGAGCCGCAACAAGGCGCTGGTCGCCGTCAGCACCGGCCTGCTGCGCAATATGAATCAGGCGGAGGCCGAGGCCGTGCTCGCCCACGAGGTCTCCCACGTCGCCAACGGCGACATGGTGACTATGACGCTGCTGCAGGGCGTGCTGAACACCTTCGTCATCTTCCTCTCGCGGGTGGTCGGTTTCTTCGTGGACCGGGTCGTGTTCCGCAACGAGCAGGGCGCCGGCATCGGCTTCTTCCTCACCAGCCTGGTGGCTCAGATCATCTTCGGCATCCTCGCGACCATCATCGTGCACTGGTTCTCGCGGCGGCGCGAATTCCGCGCGGACGCGGGCGGCGCCGAGCTGGCCGGCCGGGAGAAGATGGTGGCCGCGCTCGAGAAGCTGCGCGCGACCTACGAGCCGAGCGAGCTGCCGAAGCAGCTGTCGGCCTTCGGCATCGCCGGTCTGGGGGCGCACGGGCTGAAGAAGCTGTTCATGACGCACCCGCCGCTGGAGGAGCGCATCAACGCACTGAAGGCGAGCGGCTACTGATCGCCCGCCCCGGTGCCCGGGGCGTCGGCCTCGCCGGCAGAGTCTTCGCCGGCGTCGACGTCGTCGCGGGACTCGGTGGCTGCCACTGACGCCTCCTCGGCCGGCTGCTCCGCCGCCGGCTCGGCGTCTTCCTCGTCGCCGAGGCTGCCGCCGGCTTCCGCCGGCGCGGCCTCGGCGGTCTTCGGCTCGGGCCGCGGCAGCCCGATATGGAAGGCGGCGTAGCCGGGCATGACCACCTGATTCAGCGCCATGCCGATCACCCGGCCGTCCGTCGGCGCATAGATGTTGGTCCTGGCGTTGGTGATGGGATCGGTGATGGTGCCGAGCAGGTCGCCGGCGCTCACCCGCCGGCCCAGGTCCACCTCGGACAACAGGATCCCGCCCCGGTTGGCGCGTACCCAGGTGGAGCGGTAGTAGACGGGTTCCGGGTCGCCCCACAGACTCACCTTGCGCACCATGCCGAGCGTATTCAGCAGGGTCTCGATGCCCTTCACGCCGTGGCTGACTTCTTCGGTCTCCAGACGGGAAGGCCCGCCGGCCTCCAGCGTCACCGTTGGGATGCCCGCGTCCGTGGCCGCCTGACGCAGCGTGCCGTCCGCCGGGATGCTGTTGATGATCACCGTGGCGCCGAAGCCCTGGGTCAGTGTGACCACGCCCGGATCGCGCAGGTCGGCGCGCAGCTGCGGCAGATTCGCCCGGTCGAAGGAGCCGGTGTGCAGGTCCACCAGGGCGTCGCAGTGGCGCACGATGCTGTTGAAGAACGAGTGGGCGATCCGCGAGGCGGCGCTGCCGGCCGGGTTGCCGGGGAAATAGCGGTTCAGGTCCCGGCGGTCCGGCAGGTAGCGCGAGCCGCGGCGGAACGCCTGCAGGTTCACGATGGGCACGCCGATGACCGCGCCGGAGAGCTTCTGCGGGTCCAGGTCGTGGAGCACCCGGCGCACGATCTCGATGCCGTTCAGCTCGTCTCCGTGCACCGCCGCGGTGAGGCACAGCACCGGGCCGGGATAGCGGCCGTTCATCACCAGCACCGGCGTGTCCACCGGGATGCCCTCGAACAGCTCCGTCGCCGACCAGGACAGACGCTGATAGCTCGCGGGAGGCACCGTGCTGCCGAGTAACTCCAGCGCCTCCGCGTCGGACTCCCGGGCCTGGCCCCACTCCACCGGCTCGAGCGTGGTCAGGGGGCGCTCGGCCTGCGGCCGCTCCCGTGCGACAGCCGGCTCGGGCTCGCTGTCGTCATGCTGTTCGCGGGCGTCCTCCGGGTTGTCCACCACCTCTTCGGTGGCGCCTATACCCGGGCCTATACCCGGGCCGGCGACGGCGACGCCTGCGATGGCCAGCGACAGCACGGCCGCCGTCGCCATGGCGGCGGCGGTGGTGGCTGCGGTACGCCTGTTGTCCATCTTGATACCCATGGTCGACATCCGGCGAGCTACGCCTCTCTGCTTCGGCAGGCGCGGCCGCCCGGGGTTCCCTCCAGCGGAGCCGCCGCCCGCAAGGTTACGTAAACTATACGGAAACCGACAGCGAATCTGTGACCTGTTCTCGATATGCCGGATTTCGCTCTTCCTATCATTGATGCCATTGCCGCCGCCCGGAGGCCGCCCGCCATGCGCCGTGCCCTGCACATCCTGCCGCTGCTCCTGCTACCGCTGTTCGCCGGCTGCAATACCGGCGCCGACGACAAGGCCCTCGTCCGCGGCTATCTGCAGACCCTCATGATCGAGGGTCGCTGGGAGGACTGGGACCGATACTTCGCGCCCGGTGCCACCGTGAACGGTTCCCGCCATGCCCGCGAGGTGCTCTCCTCGATCGGGCGCGGCCTGCACGGCGCCTTCCCCGACCTCGAGCTGGAAGTGCTGGAGCAGATCGCCGAGGACGGTCGGGTGGCCACCCGGATACGCTTCACCGGCACGCACGAGGGCGTCTTCGATGCGACGCCGCCGACCGGCGCCCGGGTGAGCTTCGAGGGCCTCCTGCTCGACCGGATCGAGGACGGCCGGGTCGTCGAGAGCCGGCAGCAACTGGACATGCTCGGGCTGAGCCGCCGGGTGAAGGGCATCGCCGCGGGTCGGGGCGGCGGCTGATGTTCGGCCACTGGTCGCTCGTGCCGCCCGTCGTCCTGCTCGCGGCGGCAGCGCTCGTGATTCTGGAGGCGGAGGACTACGGCCCCCACGCGGTGCCGAATCTGCTGCCCCCGGCCCTCACGCTCGGCCTGCTGCTCTACGCCCTGGCGCGCGCCGGCTGGCGCTGGCGCGAGGCGGACCGGCGCTGGCTGCTGGGGGTCCTCGGTTTCGCCGTTCCGGCGCTGGGGCTCTCTCTCTACCTGCACCTCGGGCTGATGCTGGACTGGGGCGGCATGGCGAGCCGCGCCCGCACGCCGGAACTCCTGTTCCGCTTCCTGCCGTATTACACGACGGGCGCAGGGGCGATCGGGTTCGCCATCGGCTGGATCATCGGCCGCAATCTGGACGGGGAGCGCCGGGCACCGGGCGGGCGGCGACGGCGGGAATGAGACGGGTTTGTCTGTTGCCGGCGCCGGCATTAGCATAATCTTCGCGCTCGGGGACCCCGGAAAGCGGTGACGACAAGCGCTGACGATGAGCGGGACGAGAGGAAAGAGCATGGCAGGCGGGACGAATAGGCACGGGCCGGGACGCAGACGGCGGGCGGCGCTCGCGCCGCTGGCGTCACTAGCGTTCGCCGCGCTGGCCGTAGTGGCGCCGGGCGGGGCCGAAGCCACGCTCGAGGTCGCCGACAAGGTGGTGGTGGAGAAATCCGATCGCAAGCTCCACCTGCTGAAGGGCGAGCGGATCCTCGCCAGCTACGAGATCTTCCTCGGCATGGAGCCGGAGGGCCACAAGCAGGAGGAGGGCGATTCGCGCACGCCGGAGGGCCTGTACTATCTCGACCTGCGCAACGAGAACAGCGATTTCTTCCTCTCCATCCGCATCTCCTACCCGAACGCGCGGGACCGGGAGCGGGCGCGGCGGCTCGGCGTGGACCCGGGCGGCCAGATCATGATCCACGGCTACCCCAACGAGCCCCGCTATACCCCGGAGTTCTATCGCTCCGGCGACTGGACCGACGGCTGCATCGCGGTGTCCAATGCCGCCATGGTGGACATCTGGCTGATGACCCGCGAGAACACGCCGATCGAGATCCGCCCCTGAACCCGGCGCGTCCGCTGGCGCGCACCCCCGACAGGCGAACAGCATGGACATCGAAGTCTCTCCGGAGGGCAGCCTCGAACTCCTGTCACAGGAGGAGGTGAACCGGCTGCGCAACCGCGGCGAGGGCGGCCTCTACGCGCTGCTGCGGCGCTGCGCGCTCGCGGTGCTCACCTCCGGTTCCATGACGGACGACACCCGGGAGCTGCTGGCCCGCTACCGGGATTTCGAGGTGGGCATCATCCAGCAGGACCGCGGCGTGCGACTCGCGCTGCGCAACGCCCCCGAATCCGCCTTCGTGGACGGCCGCATGATCCGGGGCATCCGCGAGCTGCTGTTCTCCGTGCTGCGCGACGTGGTGTTCGTGGACAACGAGCTGCGCGAAGGCGGGCAGTTCGATCTCGCCCGTTCGGACTCCATCACCAACGCCGTCTTCCACGTGCTGCGCAATGCCCGCATCGTGCGGGCGCCGGCCGACACGAACGTGATCGTGTGCTGGGGCGGCCACGCCATCAGCCGGGAGGAATACGACTACACCAAGACCGTGGGCTACGAGCTGGGCCTGCGCGGCCTGCAGGTGTGCACCGGCTGCGGCCCGGGCGCGATGAAGGGGCCGATGAAGGGCGCGACCATCGGCCACTCCAAGCAACGCATCCGCGACGGCCGCTACATCGGCATCACGGAGCCCGGCATCATCGCCGCCGAGTCGCCGAACCCCATCGTCAACGAGCTGGTGATCATGCCGGACATGGAGAAGCGGCTCGAGGCGTTCGTGCGCGTCGGTCACGGTTTCGTGGTGTTCCCCGGCGGCGTGGGCACGGCGGAGGAGATCCTCTTCATCCTCGGCGTGCTGCTGCACCCGGACAATGCCGACATGCCGTTCCCGCTGGTGTTCACCGGGCCGGCCGGCAGCGAGGACTATTTCCGCCGCATCGACGAGTTCGTCGGCGCCACGCTGGGCGAGGCGGCGCAGCAGCGCTACCGCATCATCGTCGACGACCCGGTGGCCGTGGCCAGGACGATCCAGTCCGGACTCACCGACGTGCGCGATTTCCGCCAGCGCCACAGCGATGCTTACTACTACAACTGGCGCCTGAAGATCGACCACGACTTCC
Source organism: Lentisalinibacter orientalis (assembly GCF_040706535.1). NCBI lineage: Bacteria > Pseudomonadati > Pseudomonadota > Gammaproteobacteria > Woeseiales > Woeseiaceae > Lentisalinibacter > Lentisalinibacter orientalis. The sequence continues at coordinate 173,983 of NZ_JAPDRJ010000002.1, read as the reverse complement.
AGGTGCCCTTCCGGGCGAGCCACGAGTCCATGGCTTCCCTGGCACTGCATCCCGAGCAGGCGCCCGACGAGCTGGCCGTCAATCTGCGCCGGGCCTTCTCCGGGATCGTCTCCGGCAACGTGAGGGAGGACACGATCCGGATGATCGACGAGCGGGGGCCCTTCCGCATCGAGGCCTCCGGCAAGATCATGCCGCTGCTGGACGACCTGCTCCGCGCCTTCGTGGCCCAGGGGCGCATGAAGCTGTCCGGCAGTTACAGCCCCTGCTACGAGGTGGTCGCCTGACGCCCCTGCCGCGCGCAGCCGCCTTTTCCCGTAATCGCCCCGCTTAAGTCAAAAAGCCCGCAGCGCGGGGCCCGGCGCCGACCGTTAAGTCAAATCGGGTGGCTGAACCCGCTGATTTATCTGTCTTTTTTAACGCTGTTCATTGTGATGCAGTTCCTCGCTCCGGCACCCCCGGCGGCGTAATGTTCGCCCATCTGCTGGGAGTGGGATCAGCCATGCCTGACGACAAGGACATCCGCTGGGCCGCGGGCCCGGAAGAGGACGCGGACCATGACGAGACGGTGTCCGCGGCCGACCGGGACGACGGCCGCGACGGCGAGCCCTGGGACGCCTACCGCAAATGGCTCTCACGGCGCGGCGACCGGCCGCGCAGCCGCGGTGCGCTGGACCCGTCGCTCTACACCTGGAAGGGCTACCGCAACTGGGCGGAGGAAGTGAAACGGAACTGGAGCGATCGCAACCGCAGTGACCGTGACGAATCGTGACGCCGCCACCGGCCGCACGAACCGACTGACAGAAGAACGACGGATTCTTCCCACCTCGATCTCGAAAACTATGTCCAAACCGAAACCGGGCGCCGAAGAGCAACTGGCGCTGTTCAAGACCGAAGAGACCCGTGAGCGCTGGCGCTGGGTGCACGAAGCCATCGCCTACGCCAAGGAAGCCAATCGCACTGCGATGCTCATGGCGGAGGATCCGCCCCGGGACAGCCGCCCCGCCCTGAGACGGGTGCGCTGAGGCACCCGGCGGCGCCGACGGCCGGGCTTGGGCTCCGCGCTGACGTCTTATGGTTCAATTCACACCGCTGACACGAAGAAAGCGTTAGAATGTGTTGATTGCTGAGGGATTCGGCGGAAGAGAACATGGAACGGCTGCTGCAGTATCTGGATGAGATGGACGACTTCGTGTGGTCCGTGCCGCTGCTGTGGGAGCAGGTCCGCCGTCTCCTCGCGCGCCTGGTCGCGCTCCTGGCGGGCGCCATCATCGGCGTGGGCCTGGCCGTCGCGGCAGCGACCCTGCCGCTGGTCGCCGGTGCTTTCCTCGTGGCTGCCCTGATCGCCGCCCTCGTCGTCGCGATGTCCTGGCTGACCCGTCAGCCGGCGGCGCGCTGGACCGCCCGCCACTCCTGAGCCGCACCCGCTCGGCGGGTTGAAAACACCGCGAACGTCCCCACACTCCGACCTGCCCGGAGAGCGGCGGCGCGCCGTCGTGCCGCATCCGGGCACGGTACAGGTTCCACCCAGGGGAGGGCGACATGGCAGAGACCCGGAGCGCGGAGACGCTCGGTTTCCAGGCGGAGGTGAAGCAGCTGCTTCACCTGATGATCCACTCGCTGTACAGCAACCGGGAGATCTTCCTGCGCGAGCTGATCTCCAACGCTTCCGACGCCGCCGACAAGCTGCGCTTCGAGGCGCTCGCCGACCCGGCGTTGATGGAGGATGAGCCCGAACTGCGCATCGACGTGGACTTCGATGCCGAGGCCGGCACGGTGTCGGTCAGCGACAACGGCATCGGCATGAACCGGGACGAGGTGATCGCCAATCTCGGCACCATCGCGAAGTCCGGCACGGCGGAATTCCTGCAGTCGCTGACCGGCGATACGCGCAAGGACTCGCGCTTGATCGGCCAGTTCGGCGTCGGCTTCTACTCCTCGTTCATCGTCGCCGACCGGGTGGAGGTCTACACCCGGCGGGCCGGCCAGCCGGCCGACACTGGCATCCACTGGGAATCCGACGGTCAGGGTGAATTCCGCATCGGCTCCGCCGAGCGGCCCGAGCGGGGTACCCGCGTGGTACTGCACCTGCGCGACGACGCGAAGGAGTTCGCCGCGGCCGAGCGGCTGCGCCACCTGATCCGCCGTTACTCCGACCACATCGCGTTCCCGGTCACCATGCCCGCCGGCGACGGCGACGGCGACGGCGAGAGGGAGACGGTGAATGCGGCCACCGCCCTGTGGACGCGGCCCCGTGCGGAGATCGGCGACGAGGAATACCGGGCGTTCTACAAACACCTCACCCACGACCCGACGGACCCGCTGGCCTGGTCGCACAACCACGTGGAGGGCAAGCGCCAGTACACGAGTCTGCTCTACATCCCCGGCCGCGCCCCGTTCGACCTGTGGAACCGGGAGTCGCCCCGGGGGCTCAAGCTGTACGTGCAGCGGGTATTCATCATGGACGACGCCGAGCAGTTCCTGCCGCTGTATCTGTGTTTCGTCCGCGGTGTCATCGACACCGCCGACCTGCCGCTGAACGTGTCCCGCGAGCTGCTGCAGTCTCATCCCACACTGGACGCGCTGCGCAGCGCACTGAGCCGCCGGGCCCTGGAGCTGCTTGAGAAGACGGCCGCGGACGACCCGGAGACCTATCAGAAGATCTGGGACGAGTTCGGCGAGGTACTGAAGGAGGGCATCGGCGAGGATCCCGGCAACGCCGAACGCATCGCCGCGCTGCTGCGCTTCGTGACGACCCGCAGCGAAGGCACCACCCAGGACCAGTCGCTGGACGACTACATCGGCCGCATGCAGACCGACCAGGAGGCCATCTACTACCTGGTGGCGGACCGCCTGGAGAAGGCGCGATCCGCGCCCCAGCTGGAGGTGTTCCGGGAACGGGGCATCGAGGTGCTGCTGCTGCACGACCGGCTGGACGAATGGATGATCGGCCAGCTGCCCGAGTACAAGGGTACGAAGCTGAGCGACGTCGCCAGGGGCGGCGCGGAACTCCCCGGCGGTGAGAGCGGTCCGGAACAGGAGGCGCTGGACGAGGAGCAGAAGCCGCTCCTGAAGAAGCTGCGGCGTCTGCTGAAGGACCAGGTGGAGACCGTGCGGGTCAGCCGCCGGCTGGTGGAATCTCCCGCCTGCCTGGTGCTCTCGGAGCACGACGTCGGCCGCCAGATGCGCCATCTGCTGGAGGCGGCGGGGCAGAAGCTGCCGGAGACGAAGCCCATCTTCGAGATCAACCCGTCCCATCCGCTGGTGCAGCGCCTGTCCGCCGAGAGCGACGAGGGCCGCTTCGAGGACCTGGCGAGGGTGCTGGTCGATCAGGCGCGCCTGGCCGAGGGCGGCTCGCTGGAGGATCCGGGCGCCTACGTGCGCCGCATGAACCGGCTGCTGCTGGAGCTCGCCGGCGACGGGGAGCAATGAACCCGGCCCGACGCGCTAGAATCGATCCACGGCAATCGGCAAACGGCCGCCGGCCGACGACCGACGGAGGATAACGAGGCAATGACGGAAGAGACGAAAGACCAGTTGCGCGAACGACTGGGCGACGAGGCATGGCGGGTGACCCAGCAGGGCGCCACGGAGCCGCCGTTCGCCGGCCGCTACGTCAACCAGAAGGACGACGGCACCTATGCCTGCGTGGTCTGCGGGGCCGAGCTGTTCAGCTCGGAACACAAATACGACTCCGGTTCCGGCTGGCCGAGCTTCTGGCTGCCGCTGGCCGGCGACCGGGTCCGCACCGAGCGGGATACGAGTCACGGCATGGTCCGCGACGAGGTGCTGTGCGCCGCCTGCGGCGCCCACCTCGGCCACGTGTTCCCGGACGGGCCCGAACCCACCGGGCTGCGTTTCTGCATCAATTCCTGTGCGCTGTCCTTCGACGGGGAAGACCCCGAGGGTCGTTGAGGAGCGCTGAGCGGTGCTGCGCTTCCTCGCCTCGTTCCTCGCTGCCTGCGTGGTCGTCGCCGCCATGCTGGTGGTGGCCGTCCAGCTGTGGGGCGGCTTCGAACGGGTGACGGGCGAGGACGAGATCGCCGTGGAGGCGCATCCCCTCGACCTGCTCGTGGGTTACGACAGCCTCGACGTCGCCGAGCTGCTGGGCGAGCCGCGCCGCCGCCTGCCGGAACTGGAGGCGCCGCCGCCGATGCTGGAGCCGGTGCCGCCCGCCGGCGTAACCGAGCGAGAGCGGCAGGGCTTTGTGCAGGTGGAAGTCGAGGTGGATGCCAGCGGCTGGCCGGTGGACGCCCGGGTGCTCCGGGCCGCCCCCGCCGGCGTCTACGAGGACGACGCCCTGGCGGAGGTGCTGGGCCAGCGCTACCCGGCGGGCGAGCCCGGCACCCGGATACGGATCGTGGATTTCACCGTCCGCCCGGATGCCGCGCGCTGATCCGCGTGCCGAAACGAGGCGTCAGCCGACGTCCGGATTGAGCGTGTAGGTTCCCACCACCCGGGACTCGGCGAGGATGTGTCCTGCCAGCGCCGCCATCACGTCCTGGCCCGTGAATTTCCCCTCGACCGGCACCCGCTCGAGGTCCGTCGCGTAGAGCACGAAGTGGTAGTGATGGAGCAGCTCGTCGTTCCACGGCGGGCAGGGCCCGTCGTAACCGAAGTATTCGCCCGCCATGTCGGGATTGCCGGCCATGAAACTCGTGTAGTCGTTCAGTCCCTGGCGGGCACCATCCGGTCCGGCCGGCTCCTTCTTGCCTTTCGGCGTAACGCTGTCGGAGCAGGAACCCGCGGGTATGCCATCGGTGCCCGGCGGGATATCCACCATCACCCAGTGATAGAAATCCACCCGTGGCAGGTCGGCGGGGATGGTGCGTCCTTCCTGGTTCACGTCGTCGGCCTTGCTCGGCACGTCCACGTCGACGCAGAGCAGCACCAGCGAGCGGGTGCCCTCCGGCAGATTCGCCCAGGTGAAGTCCGGGTTGCGATTCGCACCCAGGGTCATGTGACCCTCGTCCGCCGGGTTGCCGAAGCAGAACTCGTCGGGGATGCGCTCGCCGTCCCGGAAAGCCGTCGTCGTCAGGTTCATGTTTCCGTCCTCCGTGTCCAGGATGTTTCACCGGCCTCGGGCCGGTACTCTGAGATCAATGCGCGTGCCTGCTCCACCCAGTGGTCGCGCTCGATGCGGTCCGGGAAGTCCTTCAGGGCCGCCTGCACCCGCTCGACGTCGTCCGGGCCGAACTGCGCGATCTGCTGCAGCCGGTGGATGCCGAGATCGTTCAGCAGGCGCTCGAGAACCGGGCCGATGCCGCGGATGCGCTTGAGGTCGTCCCGGGGCCGATGGACCGGCATCGTTCTGTCGCTGCCGTTGTCGCCGTCGCCCCCATCGCCCCCATCGCCACCGTAGCCGCCGTCTTCCCCGGCATGGCGGCGGCCGCCGTTGCCGTCGCCGCCGGGCGGCGGGTCGGTGAGCGGCAGGATGCGGGTGCGCAGTGTGTCTTCCAGCTCCCGCGCCCGGGCCCGCTCCATGTCCAGCGCCCGGTGGGCGGCGGTGGCCTCCGCTGCCTTCTCGCGGAAGCGATAGACCAGCGGCGGCAGACGCTCCTGCCAGCTCTCGAGCTCCCGGCTCAGCGTGAATATCTTCTCGTCCTTCGCCCGGGAGGCCGCCATGATCTCCCGGCTGCGCGTGAGCAGACGCTGCAGCTGGGCATGCAGTTCGTCGCGCTTGCGATTGGTCGCCGCCAGCGCCACGCGGCAATCGGTGAGCGCACTTGATGCCTCGTCCGCCGTGGCCGCCGCCCCGGCGAGTTCCTGCTCGGTGCGCGCGAGGCGCTGGCGCGCCTCCCGGTCTGCCCGTCGCGCGGCGTCCAGCCGCTCGGCGAGACTGCGTATCTGCTTGCGCAGGCGTTCCTTGGCCAGTTCCTCCGCCTGCAGTTTCTCCTGCCAGGTGGCGGCCGTCGTCAGTCGCTGGCGGCGATGGCGCTCGGCATGCAGGTACCACCCGAGCAATCCGCCGGCCAGTGCCGAGAGCAGCGCCAGGCCGATGATCATGATGGGCGGACCGGGCATGCTCTGGCTGCTCCTGCTGCGCGCGCCTCACGACGCCTTGCGCAGTTGCTCCATGTCGGTCAGTACCTCCTCGATGCGCGCCAGCGCCCACTCGAGCTGCTCCCTCGAGATGGACAGCGGCGGTGCCAGCCGCACCACGGTCTCGTGGGTCTCCTTGCTGAGCACCCCCTTCTGCATGAGGCGCTCCACGACCTCGCGGGCGCTGCCCTTGTCCGGGTCGATCTCCAGCCCGACGAACAGACCGCGGCCGCGCACGTCCCGCACCAGCGGGCTGTCGATGCGCCGGAGTCCTTCCAGCAGGACGGCGCCCATCGCCTCGCTGCGCGCCGCCAGGTCTTCCTCGACGATGATGTTCAGCGCTTCCAGCGCGACGGCGGCGGCCAGCGGGTTGCCGCCGAAGGTGCTGCCGTGGTCGCCGGGCCGGAACACGTCCATGACGTCGCGGCGGGCGAGGAACATGGACACCGGCAGGATGCCGCCGCCCAGGGCCTTGCCGAGTATGAGCCCGTCCGGCACCACGTCGTCGTGCTCGGAGGCGAGGAAGCGGCCGGTGCGGCCGAGGCCGGTCTGGATCTCGTCGCAGATCAGCAGCACGTTATGGCGCCGGCAGATCTCCCTGCAGGCGGCCAGGTAGCCGGGCGGCGGTATCACGATGCCGCCTTCGCCCTGCATGGGCTCCACCAGGAAGGCGGCGGTGTTCGGCGTGATGGAGGCCTCCAGCGCTTCCGCGTCGCCGAAATCCACCAGCCGGAAGCCGGGCGGGAAGGGGCCGAAGCCCTCCCGGTACGACTCCTCGCTGGACATGCCGACGATGGTGATGGTGCGCCCGTGGAAGTTGTTGCGGCAGGCGATGATCTCCGCCTTGTCGCGCTCCACGCCCTTGACCGTGTAGGCCCACTTGCGGGCCGCCTTCAGCGCGGTCTCCACCGCCTCGGCGCCGGTGTTCATCGGCAGCGCCCGGTCCTGCCCGGTCAGCTCGCAGATGCGCTTCAGGAACGGCCCGAGCTTGTCGGTGTGGAAGGCGCGGGAGACGATGCTGAGTTCGCCCGCCTGGCGGGTGAGCGCCTGGATCAGGCGGGGATGCGCGTGCCCGTGACTGACCGCGGAGTACGCGCTCATCATGTCGAGATAGCGGCGGCCCTCGTCGTCCCAGACGTAGACGCCCTCGCCGCGGCTCAGCACCACGGGCAGGGGGTGATAGTTCTGCGCGCAGTAGGTGTTTTCGAGTTCGATGCGCTTGTTGGACACTGTGCGACTCCATCCCGCGGCGGCCTCTTGCGCCTGCCGCCGATTTTGGTCCGTAAATTACTAATTTTACGGTATTTCGGGCATCGACGGCCAGAAAACCGGCGGCATCGGGGGCCGGCCCGGCGGGGCGTACCCGCTGTTGCGGGCCGCAGGCGCGGCCGTTACCGTACGCCGCTGTTTCCTCGCGAGCATCCCCGATGCCTGAAGATCAGATCGTCCTCGTCATCGTCGGCGTCGTCGCGCTGGGCGTGGCAGCGCAATGGGTGGCATGGCGCCTGCGCCTGCCGGCCATCGTGCTGCTGGCCGGTTCCGGGCTGATCGTCGGCCCGGGCCTCGGCTGGATCAATCCCAGCGAGGAACTCGGCGACCTGCTGCGCCCGGTCATCAGCCTGTGCGTCGCCATCATCCTGTTCGAGGGCGGCCTCAGCCTCAGGCTGGCCGAGCTGAAGGAGGCGGCCCGCGGCGTCCAGCGGCTCGTCTATCTGGGGGCGCCGTTCGGCTGGGCGGCTGCCACCCTCTGCGCCCACTACATCGGCGGCCTGGACTGGGCCGTGTCGCTGGTGTTCGGCGCCATCATGGTGGTGACCGGTCCGACGGTGATCATGCCGCTGCTGCGCCAGAGCGCGCTGAACCGCCGCACCGCCTCGTATCTGAAATGGGAAGGCATCGTCAACGATCCCATCGGTGCGTTGCTGGCGGTGCTGGTGTTCCAGTTCTTCGTCTTCAGCGGCGAGGGCTCGGGGCTGGCCGAGGTGCTGCAGGGGGTGGGGCTCGCCATCACGTCGGGGCTGGTGTTCGGCGGCCTCGGCGGCTGGCTCACGGGGCGGGCGTTCCGCGCCGGCATGGTGCCGGAGTATCTGAAGAGTCCGGTGATGCTCGGTCTCGTGCTCGTCGTCTACGAGGCCTCGAACCTGATGCAGCACGAGGCGGGACTGCTGGCGGTGACCATCATGGGTATTGTGGTCGCGAACATGAATCTGCCGGGCATCGGCGACATGAAGCGGTTCAAGGAGTACATCACCATCATGCTCGTGTCGGTGGTGTTCGTGCTGCTCACCGCCGATCTGAACGTCGAGTCCCTCACCTCGATCGGCTGGCGGGGTGCCGCCTTGATTGCGGCGATCATGGTCGTCGCCAGGCCCGCGGCCATCATGCTGGCCACGATCGGCGCGAAGATGGAGTTCCGCGAACGTCTGCTGCTCTCCTGGATCGCGCCGCGGGGTATCGTCGCCGCCGCCACCGCCGGTGTCATGGGGCCGCGGCTGGTCGATGCCGGCTACGACGCCGACGTGCTGCTGCCGCTGGTGTTCGCCGTGATATTCGCCACCGTCTTCGCCCATGGCCTGTCGCTGAACTGGCTGGCGGGGCGCCTCGGACTGTCGTCGCGGCACCGTGACAGCGTCGTGATCGTCGGGGCCTCGCCCTGGACCATCGAGCTGGCCCGCACGCTGCAGGGACTGAAGGTGAACGTGCTGGTGTCGGATTCCTCCTGGCACAACCTGCGCGCGGCCCGGCTGGCCGGCGTGCCCGTCTTCTATGGCGACATCCTCTCGGAGTTCGCCGAGGAGTCGGTGGAACTCGCGCACGTGCGCACGGTGCTGGCGGCCACCAGCAACGACGCCTACAACGCGCTGGTCTGCACCCAGATCGCGCCTGAGGTGGGCCAGCGCCACGTCTTCCAGCTGCCCATGGGGGCGGAGACCGAGGACGATCCCAAGGCGATCGCGCGGCCGCGCCGGGGCAACGTGGCGTTCGACAAGGAGGCCGTGTTCGAGCGGCTGTGGCGGCTGTACGTGCGGGGGTGGGCCTTCTACAAGACGAAGCTCTCGGAGAACTACAGCTACAGCGACTTCCTGAGCGAACGGCCCGAGGACGCGATGCAGGTCATCCTGCTCGGACCGGACGGCGACGTGGATCTGTTCTCCGTGCAGCACGAGCTGGAACCCAAGCCCGGCGATACCATCGTCTACTTCGCGCCGGGCAAACCGAAAAAAGCCGCTGCCGAGGGGGGCGCGGATGCGCAGGCTGCCCCGGCGTGAAGAGGTGATGATCCCGGGTCCCGCCGGCGACCTGGAGGCGCTGCTCGAGCTGCCGCCCGAAGGCGAGCCGACCGGTTACGGTGTCGCCTGCCATCCCCATCCGCAGCACGGCGGCAGCATGCAGAACAAGGTCGTGCACACGCTGTGCCGCGTGTTCAACGAGCGGGGACTGGCGGCGATCCGCTTCAATTTCCGCGGCGTCGGCGCCAGCGAGGGCGGCTACGACGACGGCGTCGGCGAGGTGGACGACGCGCTGGCGGTGATGGACTGGGCCGCGCGACGCTTTGGCGGCGAGGCCTGGCTCGCGGGATTCTCCTTCGGCGCGGCGGTGGCGCTGCATGCCGCCGCCCGACGGACGCCGGCGCGGCTCATCACCGTGGCGCCGCCGGTCGGCCGGCTGCCGGTGGCCACCGAGCGTCAGCCCGAGTGTCCGTGGATCATCGTCCAGGGCGAGGAAGACGAGCTCGTGGACGCCGACGGCGTCGTCGAGTGGGTCAACGAGCTGGCGCCGGGCCCGGAACTCCTGCTGCTGCCGGAGGTCGACCATTTTTTCCACGGTAAACTCACGTTGCTGCGCGAGCGGCTCGGCGAGCTGCTCGACGGCGAGGGGAAGGACGCGGACTGATCATGCTCGATGCGCTGGCGCGAAAGCTCGAATCATTGCTGGACGGTTCGGAGGAGGGCGACTCGGCGCAGGACGAGGAGCACGCCATACGTCTTGCCGCCGCCGCATTGCTGGTGGAGGTGGCCCGCGCCGATTTCGACTTCGACGCGGAGGAGGCGCTGGCACTCGAGGAGCTGCTGCGCCGCCATTACGAACTCACCGAAGAGGAAGCCACGCTGCTGCGCGAGGAGGCCAGCGAGCGGGTGGAGCATTCGGTGTCGCTGTTCGAATTCACCCGCACGCTGCACGAACGGCTCGACGAGCGGCAGAAGTCGGAGCTGATGGGCAGGCTGTGGGCCGTGGCTTTCGCCGACGGGCGGCTCGACAAGTACGAGGACGCCATGGTCCACAAGATCGGCGAGCTGCTCTACGTGCCGCGCTCGGAGGTCATGCGGCGCAAACTGCTGGCCCGCCCGGACGAGGCATAAAAAAACCGGGCAGCTGCCCGGTTTTTCCGATCCGTGTCACGCAGGGGTGACTCAGACCATGTCTTTCAGGCCTTTCAGGGCCGTGACCTTCACCGTCTTGCTGGCCGGCTTGGCCTTGAACATCATCTCTTCGCCCGTGAACGGGTTGATGCCCTTGCGCGCCTTGACGGCGGGCTTCTTCTTGACGGTCATCTTCGCGAGGCCGGGCAGCGTGAACGTCCCCGGGGCGCCGCGCCCGCCGAGGTTCTTCTTCATCAGGCCGGTCAGTGAGTCGAAGACCGCGGCGACGTCCTTGCGGGTGAGTCCGGTGTCTTCCGCGATGTGTCTGTAGATCTCCGACTTCGTCGGTGCCTTCTTGGCCGCGGTAGCGGCCTTTTTCTTTGCTGCCATGTATCAACTCCTGGATGGAACGCAAAACCCGGGCAATCCCGGCTCGATAAAGCGCGGCAACTTACCACAACTCGCTCTGACGCGACAGATGGTGAAGTGTATTTCGCAGGGTTTTTTTCGGGGTTTCGTCAATCCGTGAAGAACTGGCGGCGGAACTTCAGCATGGTCGGCTGAGTGGCACCGGGCGGTGTTGCCTCGATATTGAAGATCAGCGTCTCCCGATGCGCGACCGGCACCTCGCCGATGTAGTACGTCGCCTCGCCGTCACGCACGCGGCGCATCGTGATGTTCTTCGTCTGCCCCGTGAGGTTCGCCGCCGACACCTCGACGCCTCCCTCCACCGTGTTGCCCGTCGCCTTCTCGACGAAGCTCACGTTCAGCATGGCCCGGTTCTTGGAACGGACAATACCCGTGCTCTGCGCGACCGTCGGCGTGAGCTGATCGGTGGTCATCGCGTTGTAGTGCACGATGTAATCGCCGACCTCGGCGGACGTCTCGCCCGAAGGCATCGCCTCGGGCACGTTACGCTCCTGCTGCCCGCCATCGCCGCAGGCGGAGAACAGCACAGCCGCCAGCGCAAGCAGTATCGTTTTCGTCGGCCTCATAGCGGTCTCCCCGTGCCTTTTCATGACGGCCCTACTATAAACCATCCCCTTCGCCCGGCCCGAACGTGCGGTTGCCGGCCGTGCGGCGCTTCGGCCGCTGCCGTCAGTGCAGCACGCCGGGCAGGGCGCCGCCCACGGCGATGCTGGCGGCCTGCAGAAGGATGGCAATCAGCAGCGGCGAGAGATCCAGCCCGCCGATGGTGGGGATCACGCGTCGGGCCGGGTCCAGGATGGGGTTGACCAGCTGGCTGAGCAGACTGGTGACCGGGTTGTAGGTGCCGGGTGCGACCCAGCTCAATATGACGTAGACGATGATGGCGAAGAAAAAGAAGCGTAACGCGATCATGACCGTGCGCAGGATGGCGTAGTACAGCAACCCGAAGCCGTCCGGCGTCATGTTCAGTGCGTAGGCCATGGCGGCGACGAACACGAGCTCGAACAGCAGTATCACTACCAGCGTGGCCGTGTCGATCTTGCCCATGGGCGGCAGGACGCGCCGCAGCGGCACGATGAAAGGCGAGGTGATGCGCACGATCGCCTGGGAGAGCGGGTTGCGGAAGTCCGCCCGGAACAGCTGCATGAACAGCCGCAGCAGCAGCACGATCAGGAACAGGTCGGCCAGGGTCCGGAAGAGGAAGATCAGCGCGTCGTCCAAGCTCTCACTCCGTGCGGTCGCGTCCGGCGGGACTCAGTCCGTCGCGGCATCGCCGGCGAGTTCGCCCGCGCGCCGCCGCGCGGCATGAATGGCGCGCCTAAAGATAGCACGAACGTCCGCGTCCTCGAGGACGGCGAATGCGGCCGCCGTGGTTCCGCCCGGCGAGGTGACGCGCTCGCGCAGCACGGCCGGCTCGTCGGCCTCGCTCTCCGCCGTGGCGGCGGCACCCTTCGCCGTTTGTACCGCCAGGCGGCGCGCCTGCTCCGGCGTGAAGCCGAACTCGACGGCCGTGGCGATGAGCGCCTCCAGCAGATAGAAGAAATAGGCCGGGCCGCTGCCGGAGATGGCGGTGGCCGCATCGATCATCGATTCCTCGTCCACCCAGAGCGTCGGGCCGGCGGCCGAGAGCACGGCGTCGGCGCGGTCCCGGCCCGGCCGGGCGCGGCGGTTCGCATACAGTACGGTCATGCCTTCGCCGACCAGGGCGGGCTGATTCGGCATGCAGCGCACCACGGCGAGTCCGCCGCCGAGCCAGCCGTCGATGTCGTCGCTGCGGATGCCCGCCGCGATCGAGACCACCAGCGGCGCCGAGGCCTGCACGGCGTCGGCCAGCGGCGGCAGCACTTCGGCCATCACCTGGGGCTTCACCGCGAGCACCAGCACGTCCGCGGCAGCGGCGATGTCCCCGTTGTCCGCGCTGACCCGTCCGCCGGGCAGCAGCGCCGCCAGCGCCTCGCGGCGCTCCGCGCTGGGGTCGGAGACGGCGATGCGCTCTGCGCCCACGCCCCGGGCCCGCAGGCCGCGGATGATGGCGGTGGCCATGTTGCCGCCGCCGATGAAGCCGATGACCGGTTCGCTCATAGTGACCTCGTCAGCCCTCTTCAGTGCGCGGCCCGAATACGTCGGTGCCCACCCGGACCAGTGTCGCTCCCTCCAGTATGGCTGCCTCGAGATCGGCGGACATGCCCATGGACAGCGTGTCCAGCCGATGCCCGCGGGCGTTCAGTTCCTCGAGGAGGTCGCGCAGCCGGGCGAACGGCCGCCGCTGGGCCGCGAGCCCTTCGGCCGGCGCCGGTATGCACATCAGCCCGCGCAGCCGCAGCCGCGGCAGCCCGGCAACGAGGTCCGCGAGCGGCCCCGCCTCCTCCGGCGCGCAGCCGCTCTTCGACGCCTCGTCGTCGACGTTGACCTGGATGCAGACGTCCAGCGGCGGCGCATCCGGCGGGCGCTGCTCGCTCAGGCGCCGGGCAATCTTCTCCCGCTCGATGGTGTGCACCCAGTCGAACCGCTCGGCGATCGGCCGGGTCTTGTTCGACTGGACGGGGCCGATGAAATGCCAGGTGAGGCCCGCGTCGCCCGGTGCATCCACCAGCGCGTCCATGTGCGCGAGCGCCCCCTGCAGCGTGTTCTCGCCGAAATGGCGGTGGCCGGCCGCCACCGCCTCGCGTACCCGCTCCAGCGGCTGGCGCTTGGACACCGCCACCAGCGTCACCGAGGCCGGATCGCGGCCTGCGGAACGCGCGATGGAAGCGATGGATTCATTGATTTTCCGGAGGTTTTCCGTGACTCCAATCACGTTAATTTCCGTTTGCTCCGCTATACTAGCGCATCCGGATTTATGGTAAATCCGGCTGTCTGGACACCTGCAAGCAAGGGATACGCATGGCCGTCGATATCGCGCAGCTCCTGTCGTTCACGGTGAAGAACAAGGCCTCCGACCTGCACCTGTCGGCGGGAGTCCCGCCCATGATCCGGGTCGATGGCGACATCAAGCGGATCAATATGCCCGCCCTTACGCACAAGGAAGTCAACAGCATGGTGTACGACATCATGAATGACAAGCAGCGTAAGGCCTACGAGGAGTACTTCGAGACCGACTTCTCGTTCGAGATTCCGAAGCTCGCCCGCTTCCGCGTGAATGCCTACAACCAGATGCGCGGCTCGGGCGCCGTCTTCCGCATCATCCCCTCGGAGATACTCACGCTGGACGACCTGGGTGCGCCGGCGATCTTCAAGGACATCGCGATGCAGCCGCGCGGCATCTGTCTGGTGACGGGTCCCACCGGTTCGGGCAAGTCGACGACGCTGGCCGCGATGGTGGACTACATCAACGACAACAAGCCCGATCACATCCTCACCATCGAGGACCCGATCGAGTTCGTGCACGAGAGCAAGAAGTCGCTCATCAACCAGCGCGAGGTGCACCGCGACACGCTCGGCTTCTCCGAGGCGCTGCGTTCCGCCCTGCGCGAGGACCCGGACGTCATCCTGGTGGGCGAGCTGCGCGACCTGGAGACCATCCGTCTCGCGCTGACCGCGGCCGAGACCGGCCACCTCGTGTTCGGCACGCTGCATACGAGTTCCGCGGCCAAGACCATCGACCGTGTCGTGGACGTGTTCCCGGCCGCGGAGAAGGAGATGGTGCGCGCCATGCTGTCGGAGTCGCTGAAGGCGGTGATCTCCCAGACGCTGCTGAAGAAGATCGGCGGCGGCCGGGTGGCGGCCCATGAGATCATGATCGGCACGCCGGCCATCCGTAACCTGATCCGCGAGGGCAAGGTGGCGCAGATGTACTCGGCCATCCAGACGGGGCAGGGCGCCGGCATGCACACGCTGGACCAGAACCTGGCCGAGCTCATGCAGAAGGGACTCATCACCAAGGAAGAGGCCCGCTTCAAGGCGGTGAGCAAGGAGAATTTCTAGGCCGCAGCGCTCTGACGCGGCCCGGGGGGCGACATGGATCGGGAACAGGCAGTACGACTGACACAGAATCTTCTGAAGAAGCTCGTGGAGAAGAAGGGCTCGGATCTCTTCATTACCACGGGCTTCCCGCCGGCGATCAAGATCGACGGCGAGGTGCACCGGGCGACGGAGCAGCCGCTGTCCGCCGAGCAGACGTCGATCATCGTCCGCTCGATCATGAACGACAAGCAGGCGAAGGAGTTCGACGCCACCAAGGAATGCAACTTCGCCATCAATCCCCAGGGCATCGGCCGTTTCCGCGTCAGCGCCTTCGTGCAACAGGGGCACGTGGGCGCCGTGCTGCGCACGATCACCACCAAGATCCCCACCTTCGACGAGATGGAGCTGCCGCCCATCCTGAAGGACGTGGTCATGAACAAGCGCGGCCTGGTGATCGTCGTCGGCGGTACCGGTTCGGGTAAGTCGACCACGCTCGCGACCATGATCGGCCACCGCAACGAACACTCCCGCGGCCACATCATCACCATCGAGGACCCGGTGGAGTTCGTGCATCCCCACCGCGGCTGCGTGGTCACCCAGCGCGAGGTGGGCGTCGACACCGAGAGCTGGCACATGGCGCTGAAGAACACGCTGCGCCAGGCGCCGGACGTCATCCTGATCGGCGAGATTCGCGACAAGGAGACGATGGAATACGGCATCCAGTTCGCCGAGACCGGCCACCTGTGTCTGGCGACCCTGCACGCGAACAGCGCCAACCAGGCGCTGGATCGCATCATCAATTTCTTCCCGGAAGAGCGCCGCTCCCAGCTGCTGATGGACCTGTCGCTGAACGTGAAGGCGCTCATCTCCCAGCGGCTGATCCCGCGGGAGAGCGGCGTGGGGCGCATCGCCGCGATGGAGATCATGCTGACCTCGCCGCTGATTGCGGACCTGATCTTCAAGGGCGAGGTGGCCCAGATCAAGGAGATCATGGGCAAGTCCACGCGGCTCGGCATGCAGACCTTCGACCAGGCGCTGTTCGCCCTGTACGAGGAAGGGCATATCTCCTACGAGGAGGCGATGCGCAACGCGGATTCCCGCAACGAGCTGCGGCTGAAGATCAAGCTGGAGAGCAAGCGCGAGACGGCGCTGGCAGATCAGCAGTCGACCAGCCTGCGCATCATGGAGGAGGACACCGCCAAGCACTTCTGACGGTGTCCCTGCACCGGCCAGTGTCAACGGGCGCTAACCCATGAACGTCAAACCCCTGTTCAAGCTGATGGCGGAGAAGAAGGCCTCTGACCTCTTCTTCACGTCCTATGCGCCGGTCAAGATCAAGATCGAGGGCAAGATCCGTCCGGTGAACAAGCTCGAGCTGACGCCGAAGATGGTGAAGCAGGCGGCTCTGGAGCTGATGAACGAGGAACAGCTCGAGGTCTTCTCCCGGGAGATGGAGATCGATTTCGCCCTGTCCGAGCCCGGTGTGGGGCGCTTCCGCGTCAACGTTTTCCAGCAGCGGGGCAACGTCGGCATGGTGCTACGCTTCATCACGGCCGATCTGCCGACCTTCGAGCAGCTCGAGCTGCCGGAAGTCCTCGAGGACCTGGTCATGCTCAAGCGCGGCCTGATCCTCATGGTGGGCGCCACCGGCAGCGGCAAGTCGACGACGCTGGCGGCCATGGTGAATCACCGCAACGAGAATACCTCGTCGCACATCATCACCATCGAGGACCCGATCGAGTTCCTGCACCCGAACAAGAAGTCCATCGTCAACCAGCGCGAAGTGGGCATGGACACCATCTCCTACGCCCGCGCCCTGAAGAGCGCCATGCGGGCGGCGCCCGACGTGGTGCTGATCGGCGAGATCCGGGACCGGGAATCGATGCAGGCGGCGCTCGACCTGGCCGGCACCGGCCAGCTGGCCATCGCCACGCTGCACTCGAACAACGCGCCGGAGACGCTGGACCGCATCATCAACATGTTCCCGATGGAGCAGCACAACCAGGTGTTCATGGATCTCTCCCACTACCTGCGCGCCATCATCTCCCAGCGCCTGGTGCGCGACCGGGAGGGCAAGCGTGTGGCCGCCGTGGAGGTAATGCTGAACTCGCCGCACATCGCCGAGCTGATCATGAAGGGCGACATCTCCGCCGTGAAGGAGGCCGTAAAGGACTCCAACGAGCGGGGCATGCAGACTTACGACGAGGCGCTGCTGAAGCTCTACCGGGACGGGCGCATCACGCTGGAAGAGGCGCTCGCCAACGCGGATTCCCGCAGCAACCTGGAAGCGAAGATCAACTTCGGTTGATTGTCTTTCTTTCATGGCCGTCCTGCGGGGGTATCCATCTTGCTCCCGACAAAAGGTCGCGGCGATGGATACCCCCGCATGACGGCCGTGCTCGTGGTGGCGTGAAGGCGCTGCCAGTCAGGAGCGCCTGCTGCTTGGTGCCAAGCCTCTCGGCTACGGGCCCGTCAGCGGGTGGGTAAAGGTCGCGGGGACGCTCATTTGGCAGGGGCTTCAGCCCCGATCTTCGCCGGAGGTGGCCGAGGGCTGATCGGGGCTGAAGCCCCTCCTACATCGTCAGGCGGGGAAGACGGTGTTGGCGTCGAAGACCGGGCCGTCCACACACACGCGCTTCATCGCCGGCCCCTCCGGTGTCTCCACCCGCACCGCGCAGCCGGCGCAGCCGCCCACGGCGCAGGCCATGTATTCCTCCAGGGAGACCTGACAGGGGATGGCGTAGCGGCGGGCGACGCGGGCTGCGGCGGCGAGCATCGGCGTCGGTCCGCAGGCGAACATCTCCACGCCGGCCAGCGCCGCCTCGTCCAGGCTCTCCAGCCACTCGCCGGCGAGTTCGGTCACGAAGCCCCGGTAGCAGCCCTCGAAGCCCGAGCCGCTCGCCAGCCGCGAGGGCACGCCGCGGTCTTCCAGCAAGGGCATGACGGAGCAGACGTCCGCCGCGATGCCGGGCACGTCCGCGGTCGCCCTTGCCAGCTCGAAGGGGAACGGTATCTCCGAGCCCATCAGCACCAGCGGCTCCCAGTCGTGCTGTCGGTCCGCCTTCAGCGCCTCGGCGAGGAAGACCATCGGCGGTATGCCGACGCCGCCGCCGACGAGCAGCGCGCGCGGGCGCGAGGGGGCCGGGCGGAAGGGGCGGCCGATGGGTCCGAGCACGCTGACCCGGTCGCCGGACCGGCGCCGGCTCAGCAGGCGCAGCCCGTCGCCGACGATCTTGTACAGGAATTCGACCCAGCCTTCGGCGGCGTCCGCGCGCATGATGGAGAGCGGGCGGCGCATCGGCAGCGACTCGTCGCAGGTGACGTGGGCGAAACTGCCGGGAAGGGCATGGGCGGCGCACTTCGGCGAGCGCAGGCGCATGATGAACTGCTCGCCCGGGTAGTGCCGCACCTCCAGCACCTCGGCATCCTCCACGAAGAGAGTGCCCCGGTGGGCGCGGTCGCGGCTGTGGCTGCCCTCGGCGGCGGCGGCGGTTTCGGTCTCGGTGCTCATGCCGCCGCGGATTCTATCACCTCGCGGGGCGGTGCCGGCCGGCGAGCCGGCTGGCCGGTCACTGTCCGGCCAGCCATTGCTCGGCAATGATCCGGGCGGACAGGCTGTCGATATCCGCCTTGCTCACGCGCCGGCGGCGGCTGCCGCTGCGTCGTTCGCCGGTCAGGCGCGACTGGGCCTCGGCGGAGGAGAGCTGCTCGTCCACCAGTTCCAGCGGGATGCCGAAGCGCTCGAGGCGGCGCCGGAACCGCTTCAGCGGCTCCTCGAGCGCGGAGGTCTCGCCCGGCGCCAGCGGCATGCCGAGCAGCAGACGATCCGGCTGCCAGTCGCCGATGAGCCTGGCGAGCGCGCCTTCGTCGGGCTCGCCGGCCACGGCGGGCAGGGTCGTCAGTGCGGTGGCGCTGCGGGTGACCGCCTGGCCCACGGCAACGCCGATGCGCCGCAGCCCGAAGTCGAAAGCCAGGACGGTCTCGGCGGTCTCGGCGTCGTGCGCGGCGCCGGCGCTGTCAGGCGTGTCCGGCATCGCTGGCCAGACGGGTGATGTCGATGCCCAGCTGCCGGGCCGCCGCCTGCCAGCGCTGATCGAAGGGGACCTCGAAGACGATGTCCGGCGTGGCGGTGACGTTCAGCCAGGCGTTTGCCAGCATCTCGGATTCCAGCTGGCCGGCGTCCCAGCCCGCGTAGCCGAGGGCCACCAGCGAGCGGCTGGGCCCGGTGCCCGCAGCGATGGCCGCCAGGATATCCCGGGAGAAGGTCACGCGGATGTCGTCCGAGACCTCCAGCGTCGCCTCCCATTCCTGTTCGCCGGCATGGAGCACGAAGCCGCGCTCGTGTCCCACGGGTCCCCCCGCGAGTACCCGCGTATCGCCGATCTCCTCGTCCTCCGCCGTGAGTTCGAGCTGGGCGAGCACGTCACCGAGCCGCAGATCCAGCGGCCGGTTGATGACGATGCCGAGAGCGCCCTCGTCCGTGTGCTCGCAGATCAGCGTGACCGTCGTCTCGAAATTCGGGTCCTGCATGCCGGGCATGGCGATCAGCAGCTGATTGACGTAATTGGGCTCGCTCATGCCGGTCAGTATCGACATTCCGGCGGGCATCGACAAGCGCGGGCGGGTGGGGAGGCGAGCGGGGTTGGAAGGGTGATCGGGCCTGAAGGCCCTCCTACCTGCGGGTGGCTATTCTCGGGCGGGCGCCGTCCTGGTTGAACTGCCACTGGTAGGCGAAGCGCAGCTCGTCGTAGTCCTTGCGCAGGTCTTCCGGGAACGGGTCGAAGGGCGCGGCCCGGCGCAGGATGTTCAGCGCCGCCTGATCGAGCAGTCCGTGTCCCGAGGAACGCCGCACGACGATGTCGGTGAGCTCGCCGTCTGCGTCGATCGCCACCTCCAGCACCGGGCTGCCCGTCATGCCGCGGGTGCGCGCCTGTTCCGGGAAGTTCAGGGTGCCGACCCGCTCCACCTTGCGTTTCCAGCGGTCCAGATAGCCCGCGATGCGGGATTCCCGGGTATCGGCGCTGATCACCAGATGGCGGGGATCGTCGTCGTGGATGAGGAGATTCGCCTGCTCCTCCACGGGCAGGGGCAGGCTGCGCGGATCGCTCGCCGGTGCGGCCTGCACCGTGGTCTGCTCCGCACTCGGGGCGGGGCTCGTGTCCTCGGGCGAGTAGTCGCGCCGGTCCGAGGGCGAGCGCGAGACGACCGCCGTGCGCGGGTCCGCCTCGCCCGGCGCCGATTCCACGGGCGTCTCGCCCGGGATCTCCTCGGGGAACGGCCGGGCCTCGGCGGAGCGGGGCCGGGCGCCGGGGCGCACCTGCTCGGTGGTGTTGCCGCCGCCGCGCTGGTTCGCCTGGGCGAGGTAGTCGGCATCGTCGCTGGGCTCGACGTGCTGGTTCGAGTCCGCGACGATCGTCACCTCCAGTGTGGTCGCCTCGTTGCTGCCGAGCGGCACGGCCTCGAAGGTGACGCCCAGGATCACCACCGCATGGAACAGTGCCGCCAGGAAGAGCATCGGCGGCAGCCGGTCCGGCGTCGCCGGCACGGCGGGAAGCATCTCCCTCGTCAGACTCGGCCTGGTTTCTGCCACGTGGCTCCTGCCCCGGTTATCCCTGCCCGCTCCGTTGGACCGGTCCGTGCGACCGGTCTGCGCGACCCGTCCGTCCGGCCCGTCCGTCCGGCCCGTCCGGCCAAGGGTCATTCGACAGGGGTCATTCTAACCGTTCCCGCCCGCCGGGTAATGAGACGGCGGTCACCCCGCGGGGGGCGCTCAGCCCAGGCGGGCCTCGATGGCGTCGAACAGCAGCCCGGCGATGTTGATGCCGTATTCGCGGTCCAGCTCGCGGATGCCCGTGGGGCTGGTGACGTTGATCTCGGTGAGGTAGTCCCCGATCACGTCCAGCCCCGCGAACAGCACGCCCTCGCGCTTCAGCACCGCGCCCACCGTCGTCGCGATCTCCCGGTCGCGCTCGCTCAGGTCGCGGCCCACGCCCTTCGCGCCCATCACCAGATTGCCGCGGCCGTCGGCCTCGGTGGGGATGCGGGCGAGGGCATAGGGCACCGGTACGCCGTCCACGATGATCACGCGTTTGTCGCCCTCGGTGATCTCCGGGATGAACTGCTGGGCCATGGCGTAGCGGTGGCCGTGGCCGGTCAGCGTCTCCAGGATGACGTTGGTGTTCGGCTCGCCCTTGCGCACGGAGAAGATGGAGCGCCCGCCCATGCCGTCCAGCGGCTTGACCACCATGCGTTCCACCTCGTCGAGGAACGTCCGCATCGTGTCCATGGAACGGGTGATGACGGTGCGTGGCACGAAGTCCGGGAACCAGGCCGTGTAGGCCTTCTCGTTCATGTTCCGCAGCGCGTCCGGACTGTTCACCACCAGGCAGCCCGCCTCCCGGGCGCGGCCGAGGATGTAGGTGGTGTAGACGTATTCCATGTCGAAGGGCGGGTCCTTGCGCATGAGGACGACGTCCAGCTCGGCCAGCGGACGCCGGCTCGCTTCGCCCAGCGTGTACCAGTGTTCCGGGTCGTCGGCCACTTCCAGCGGCCGCATCTCGCCCCAGGCGGTGCCGCAGTCCAGCCACAGCCCGCCCTGCTCCATGTAGCTGATCTCGTAGCCTCGCGTCTGGGCCTCGAGCAGCATGGCGAGGCTGGAATCCTTCTTCGGGGTGATGCCCGCGATGGGATCCATCACGATGCCCAGCCTTGTCTTTCCGGCGTTCATATCCGCTCCTGCAGGTCTCGCGGGCGAACTATACCGCCTGCATGACCCGGCGACGATGCCCGGCGAGGCCGGCACCGGGCTGTGTGTGTCCCCGATTGCGGGTGTCACCGGCTGCCATTAACATCGGACGAAATCCTCCCACAGGCACTGAATTCATGATTTCCAAGCTTCGAATCACCGCAACGCTCGTCGCCGTCCTCGCCCTGCTGCTCTCGGCCGGCCCCGCCGCCGCACGCAGCCTGGACGAGATCAGGGAGGCCGGCGTACTGCGGGTCGGCACTTCGCTGTTCACGCCGTGGGCCATCCGCGCCGGCGAGGGGCAGCTGATCGGCTTCGAGGCCGACATTGCCCGCAAGCTGGCGGCCGACATGGGCGTGGAGCCGGAGCTGAAGGTTTACCCGTGGAAGGAGCTGATCGACGCGCTGGAGGCCGGCGAGATCGACGTGATCGCGGCAGGCATGTCCGTGACGCCCGCGCGGGCGCTGCGTGTGTGGTTCAGCGACGCATACCACGAGAGCGGCATCACGCTGGCCACCAATACGGCGAAGACGGCGGACGTGGCGCGGCTGGAAGACCTGAACGATTCCCGTTACCGCATCGGCGTGGTGAAGGGCACCGTGGCCGAAGACCTGGCCCGGCGGGTGTTCGGGGAGGCGAAGATCAAGGTCTACGATCAGGACGACAAGGCCTCCGAGGCGCTGCTGGCCGGCCGCATCGACGGCTACCTGGAGAGCTATCCGGGGCCCCAGTTCCTGGCGCTGGAGAATCCGGAGCGCATCGACACGCCGCTCGCCAAGCCGTTGCTCACCACCCGTTCGGCGTTCGCCGTGGCGCGGGGCAACGCGGACCTGGTGTATTTCCTGAATGCCTGGATCACGGCGCGCCAGGCCGACACCTGGCTGCCGTCCACCGAGTCCTACTGGTTCCGCAGCCTGCGCTGGAGAGAACGGCTTGAGGACTGACCCCCGTTTCTGGCCGTTCGCGGCGGCCCTCGCCCTGCTGGCCGCGCCCGGTTACGCCCAGGCGCCGGCGGACGGGGAGCCCGACGCCGGGCCCGGCCCCGGTGCCGCACCCTTCGAGCCGGCCCCCCGTGCCGACGAGGACGTGATCGAGGAGATCATCGTCTACGGACGCCAGGACGAGTGGCGGCTGCCCGACATGGGGGACACGCTCCGCCGCGAGCGCGAGGAACTGGAGAAGGCGAAGGTCGGCGAGGTCGATTTCGAGTTCCTGCCACTGTACGACCCGGAAGAGGCCACCCGGGAGCCGGACCTGTTCCGCATGGACGATCCGCTGCAGCGCGTGGGCAAGGTGGAGCTGTTCCGGTTCCGTTTCGGAGGAGACCGGTCCGAGCGCTGAGGGGTGCGCCGGGCCCGGGCCGGGGCCCCGTCAGGAGACGATTCGAGACCCCGGAGCAGGGGCTTTGCCGTTCCGGGCGCTGTCGCGTGGCAGCAGTCAAAACAATATGTTAAAAGTGCCCGGGTTGCGTCAGGGACAGAATGTGCGCTGTTCCACACCTGGTGGGTGGCCGGCGTGTTAGAACGCGATGCGGGTGCAGGGAGATTTCTCAGGTGGCGAATCCAGAAACGGGCGAGCGGTCGGCCGACCTCAAGGGCCTGAAGATACTGGTCATCGACGACAGCAAGACCATCCGGCGGACGGCGGAGACGCTGCTCAGCAAGGAGGGCTGCGACGTATTCACGGCGGTGGACGGCTTCGATGCGCTGTCGAAGATCGCGGATCACCAGCCGGACATCATCTTCGTCGATATCATGATGCCGCGGCTGGACGGGTACCAGACCTGTTCGCTGATCAAGCACAACAAGGCGTTCCGGGACACGCCGGTGATCATGCTCTCCAGCAAGGACGGTCTGTTCGACCGCGCCAGGGGGCGGATCGTGGGTTCCGAGCGCTATCTGACCAAGCCGTTCACGAAGGACGAATTGCTGGGGGCTATCGCGAGCCAGATGCAGGGTTGATGCGCCGCCCGCGACAGGAGAACCGATATGCCGACGGTACTGATCGTTGACGATTCGCCGACGGAGCTGCACGTGTTCCAGAAGATGCTGGAGAAGAACGGCTTCGAGACGCTGCTGGCGGCCGACGGCGAAGAGGGACTGGAGAAGGCGCGTGCCGAGCGCCCCGACGTGGTGCTGATGGACGTCGTGATGCCCGGCATGAACGGCTTCCAGGCCACCCGCCGCATGACCCGCAGCCCGGAGACCGCCGACATACCGGTCATCATGGTCACCACCAAGGATCAGGAGACCGACAAGATCTGGGGCATCCGTCAGGGCGCGGCCGACTATCTGGTGAAGCCGGTCTCGGAAAAGGAACTGGTAGCGAAGATCAACGCGGTGCTGGCCGGCTGACATGGCGGAAGCGCAGACACTGGAAGCGCTCCGCGATCAGCCCTTCGAGCTGCTGAAGGAGCTCGAACGGCGCAGCCGCGCCGCCCTCGCCGGGCAGTCGGCGACGACCGGCAGCGCGGAAGAATGGGTCGGGGTGGGCTTCCGCATCGGCAGCGAGAACTTCGTCGCCGCCCGCGATGAGGTGCGCGAGGTGCTGATGGTGCCGGACGCGGTGACCCGGGTGCCGGGAGCGAAGCGCTGGGTGCTGGGTCTCGCGAACGTGCGCGGCCACCTGCTGCCGCTCATCGACCTGAAGATGTTCCTGGGGGGCGGGCGCACGGGTACGGGCCGCACGGCGCGTCTCGTCAGCGTGAATCACCGCGAGATGCCGGCCGGCCTGCTGGTGGACGAGGTGGTGGGGTTCCGCCGCTTCATGACGAACGAGTTCTCGCAGGACTGGTCGCCGACCATCCTGCGCTGCGAACAGTACCTGACCGGGTCGTTCAGGCGGGGGCCGGAGTCCTGGCCCGTATTCGGCCTCCACCTGCTGGTGGAGAGCCCACAATTCCTGCAGGCCGCCGCGGACTGACAGGCGACTGGCAGGCCTTCGGCAGGAAATTTGCAAGACGGATTGAGCTGGTATGGCACAGACAACAACTGGATCACGGACGTTCGTATTCCTGGCCGTGGCGCTGCCGGTGACCCTGGTGGCGGCGGGCGTGGTCGCCTGGCTCGCTCTGGGCCCGGGTGCGTCCGGTCCCGGCGGCTGGCACCCGCCCGCGCTGTTCGCGCTGCTCGGCCTCGCCGTGATCCTGGGGATAGCACTGCTGGTCTCCTCCATCCGTGCCTCCCGGCTGGCCAGCTCGGCCATCCTGCAGGCCGACCAGAACGAGCGTAACCAGCAGGCGATTCTGCGACTGCTGGACGAGCTGGGCAGCCTCGCCGACGGCGATCTCACCGTGGAGGCCACGGTCACCGAGGACATCACCGGCGCCATCGCGGACTCCATCAACTACGCCATCGAGGCGCTGCGCGACCTCGTCACCACCATCAACGAGACGGCCATCATGGTGGACTCGGCGGCCAAGCAGACCGAGAGCACGGCCACCCACATGAGCCGGGCGGCGCAGAAGCAGTCCCAGGAGATCAGCGCCGCCTCGGAGTCCATCGCGGCGATGGCGGCCTCCATCGAGGAGGTCTCGGGCAATGCCGAGCGCTCGGCCGACGTGGCGCGGCACTCGGTGGACGTCGCCCACAAGGGCGGCGAGGCGGTGCGCCGCACGATCGACGGCATGAACACCATCCGCGAGACCATCCAGGAGACCTCCAAGCGCATCAAGCGGCTCGGCGAGAGCTCCCAGGAGATCGGCAACATCGTGGAGCTGATCAACGACATCGCCGAGCAGACCAACATCCTGGCGCTGAACGCCTCCATCCAGGCGTCCATGGCCGGCGAGGCCGGCCGCGGCTTCGCCGTGGTGGCCGACGAGGTGCAGCGCCTCGCAGAGCGTTCCACCAACGCCACCAAGCAGATCGAGGTGCTGGTGCGCACCATCCAGAGCGATACCAACGAAGCCGTGGTCTCCATGGAGCGCAGCACCACCGACGTGGTCGGCGGCGCGCTGCTGGCCGAGAATGCCGGCGCCGCGCTGGACGAGATCGAGCAGGTCTCCAATCAGATCGCATCGCTGGTGCAGAACATCTCGAGCTCGGCCCGCGAGCAGGCCACGGCGGCCACCGACGTCACGCGGCGCACCAAGGTGCTGCGCGACATCAGCGCCCAGACCGGGCGGGCGACCAGCGCCACGACGTCGTCGATCGCGAAGCTCTCCGACCTGGCCAGCCAGCTGCGCCAGACCGTGGCCGGGTTCCGCCTGCCGGGCGGCGGGCTGCGCGACGAGGCGCCGGCCGGCGAGGCGGAGGACGTGCTGGTTTCCGGCACCTATCCCCGGCTCGAAGACGAGGCCGCCGACGCGGACGAGCCCGGGGACGAACGGCCCCGACCGGCCGAGCGCGCGGCGGGCCAGGGATGAGGATCGAGTGTCGGCGTGATCTCAGGGAGCGGAATCGGCGGTGAGTGAGGCGGCAGCACAGACGGCGCAGGCGCTGAACGTCGTCAGCGACGAGCTGACCGAGACCCTGAAGCAGGCACGGGTGGCGCTCGAGGAGGCCATCGAGGGCCGCGGCAGCCGGGAATCGCTGCTCAGGGCCGGCCGACGCCTGCACGAGGTGGCCGGCGTACTGAAGATGGTGGAGGTGTACGGCGGCGCGCTGCTGGCCGAGGAGATGGAGGCCGTCTGCCGCTATCTTGCCGACCTGCGTCCGGGCGCCAAGGGCCAGCAGGACGGGCTGGACGCCATCACGCGGGCCATGGTGCAGCTGCCGAGTTATCTGGACCGCCTGCTCGGCGGCGGGCGGGACATCGCACTGGTGCTGCTGCCGCTGCTGAACGACCTGCGTGCGGTCCGCGGCAAGCCCCTCATGTCGGAGAGCACGCTGCTGCTGCTGAACCTGACTCCGGGCCAGCGGGTTGGCGTGGCGGACCGGGCGGCGCCGCCGAAGGAAGACATCGTGGAGCTGGCCCGCAAGGCGCGGCCGGCGTTCCAGCTGGCGCTGCTGGGGTGGATCCAGGGTCAGCATCCGGGTCAGCATCTGAAGAAGCTGCGCCAGATCGCGCTGGCCCTGGAGCAGGCGGCCGACCGTGACGAGATCTACCAGCTCTGGTGGGTGGTGGTCGGCGTGCTCGAGGCCCTGGCGGACGGCGGTCTCGAGACCAGCGTCTCACTCAAGCGCCTGCTGGGCCAGGCGGACCGGCAGCTGAAGCGGCTCATCGACGAGGGCTCCGACGCCTTCGAGCAGAATCCGCCCACCGACCTGCTGAACAACCTGCTGTACTACATCGCCCGTTCCGCCACGGCCGGCGAGCGGGTGAGCGCCATCCGCCGTGCCTTCAACCTCTCCGAGCTGCTACCCGGCGACGAGCAGGTGGTGCACGCCCGGGAGAGCCTGGCCGCGCCGAGCATCCGGCTGATGGAGACGGTCGGCGAGGCCATCAAGGAAGACCTCGGCAAGGTCAAGGACGTGCTGGACATCTACGTACGCACCGGCATGGACGACGTCGCCGACCTGGCGCCCCAGGTGGACATGCTGAAGAAGATCAGCGACACGCTGGGCGTCCTCGGGCTGGGCGACCTGCGCGGCGACATACAGTCCGAGATCGAGCGCCTGCGCAACATCGTGGCGGAGTCCGTGGCGGCTGACGAGACGATGCTGCTGAAGATCGCCTCCACGCTGCTCAAGGTGGAGGACAGCCTGGACGCGAAGCTGAAGCGGCTGATCCGGCCCGCCGGCGCGGAGGTGGACGAGCCCGGCGCCGCCGAGGATACCGCGGAGGTGGAATACCGCCAGGTCACCGAGGCGGTGCTGCGCGAGTGCATCGTGAACATGGCGCGGGTGAAGGAGGCCATCACCCAGGTCACCAGCGACAGCGGCGACCCGATGGCCATCGACAACGTGCCGAAGCTCATCCGCGGCGTGAAGGCCGGGCTGGTCATGCTGGACAAGGGCCGGGCCGCCGAGGTGGTGGAGCGGCTCGGCCGTTTCGTCAGCCGGGCGCTGCAGGCCGGCCGCCAGGCGCTGGACCCGGAGCACCTGGACCGCCTGGCCGATGCGGTGGTGAGCATCGAGTACTACATGGAGACGGTGCAGGCCGGCCGCCGGGATCCCTGGTACATGCTGGACAACGCCGAGGCCTGCCTGGACGCGTTGTCCGGTGTCCTCGACGAGATGGAAGGCCGCGCGGCCAGGATCGAGGAGACCCTCGTGGCCAGCCAGCGGCTGCGCGCCATCCCCGAGCGGGAGCAGGCGGGCGGCGCCGGAGACGCCACCGAGATCATCCAGATCCCGGTGGTGGCCCAGGACGCGGAGCATCTCGACCCGGAGCTCCTGGAGCTGTTCATCGAGGAGTCCAAGGAGGAGATCGCCTCCATTCGCAAGCAGCTGCCCCGCTGGGCCGACAACGCCGACGACATGGAGGCGCTGATCACGGTGCGCCGCTCCTTCCACACGCTGAAGGGCAGCGGCCGGATGGTGGGTGCCGAGCGCATCGGCGATTTCTGCTGGCACATCGAGGACCTGCTGAACCGGCTCATCAACCGCACGCTGACCCGCACCCCGCCGATGGTCGAGTTCATCCAGCGCGCGGCCGCGGCCCTGCCGGAGCTGGTGGAGCAGCTGGAGACGGGCATCGAGCCGACCGTGGATACCCGCCAGCTCGTGGTCCAGGCGAGCGCCTTCGCCGAGGGCGATCCGAACGCGCCGAACCTGGCGGCGTCGGCCATCGAGCCGGAGGAGGAGCCGGCGCCGGTGGAGATGGATCCGGTGCTGCTGGACATCTTCTCGAAGGAGACCGCGGCCCACCTGGGCGCCATCAAGAGCTACATCGAGGCCTGCCGGGAGGAGGAGCCGCCGTATCCGATCCCGGACAACCTGCACCGCGCCTGCCATACGCTGCACGGCAGCGTGAACATGGCCGACGTGGATCGGGGCGTGACCGTCACGGCCAGTCTGAACCAGTACGTGCGCCGGCTCTACGACGCGGGCCAGGGCATGGATACCGACGGCCTCGCGGCGGTGGAGGCCGCTGTGAAGGCCATCGAGAGCATTGTCGCGGGCATCAACCAGCCCGGGGCCCGGGACGAGGACTATCAGCCTCTCGTCGAGCGGCTGCGGGAGCTGACCGCCCAGGTGGAGAGCCGCCAGGCGGAGACGGAAGAGACCGGCGAGCGCACCGGCATCACGCCGGTGCTGGACACGGAATACGAGGCCGGGGCCGCGCTCGAGGAGCAGGAGGCGCCTGTCGCCGGGAGCCCGTCCGCCGAATCGGTGGCGGAAGCGCCGGAGCCGGAGCCGACGGAGGAAGCCGCCGGGGCCGGGCCGGCCGAGCCGTCGGCCGGCGAGCACGCTACGCCGCCGCCTGCCGAGCCGCCCGCCGAGGAAGCCGACTACGATGCGGAGATCGCCGCCATCTTCACCGAAGAGGCGGGCGAGATACTGGAGGCCAGCGACGAGGCGCTGGCGGCCTGGACCGGCGGCGGCCGGCCGGCGGAGAGTCTCACCGAGCTGAAACGCCACCTGCACACGCTCAAGGGCGGGGCGCGCATGGCCGGCATCACCGCCATGGGCAATCTCAGCCACGGCCTGGAGACGTTGCTGATCGCCATCGACGACGATCGCGTGCAGCCGTCCCAGGCGGTGGACGACCTGCTGCAGCAGAGTCTCGACGAGCTGCACCGCATGCGCGACATGGTGACGGGCGGGCAGCGGGCGGCGCCGGCCGCCGGCCTGGAGGCGCGCATCGAGGCGCTGGCTGCCGGCGAGGCGGCCCCTGCCGGGCCCGCGCCAGCACCCGCAGAGCCCGAGGCACCCGCAGAGCCCGAGGCCGAGAGGCCGGAGGAGATTGTCGGGGAGGTCCCGGAGGCCGAGGAGCCGGAGACGCAAGTTCCGGAGGCCGAGGAGCCGGTGGAGGAGCCGGCAGAGGAGCCGACGGAAGCGCCGTCCGAAGCCGGCGAGTATCCGGCCCTGGAACTGCCGGAGACAACGGAGGCGCCGGAAGAGGCCGAGGTGCCTGCCGGCGCCGAGGTGCCGGAGCCGCCGGTCGGCGAGCCCGTGTTCGGCGTGACGGCCCGCGGCGAGGGCGAGGAAGGCCTGCCGCCCGAGGCGGCGGAGGGAGGCCTGCCGGCCGAGACGGACATCAGCGAGTGGTTCGCCGAGCATGGGGAGGAGATCGCCGCGGAGGTGTTCGGCGAGGAGGCCGCGTCGGAGCGCGGGTTCGAAGCCGAACCGGAAGTTCCGGCAGAGCCGGAAGCGGAGGGCGAGCGAGAGGCCGTGACGGAGCCGGAGGCGGGGTTCGAGGCCGAATCGGCACCGGAGCCCCCGGCGGAAGCGCCGCTGGCCGCCGCGGAGCAGCCGGTGGCCCGGCCGCCCGAGCCGCCGGCACCGGCGCCCGCAGTCCCGGAGCGCGCCGTGCCGCCGACGCCCGCCGCGCCGGAGCGCCAGGAGTTCGCCCGCATCGACGCGGAGCTGCTGGAGGAGCTGCTGAACGCTGCCGGCGAGATCAGCATCTATCACTCCCGGCTGAGTCAGCAGGTCACCTCCATCGATTTCAACCTGGCGGAGCTGGAGCAGACGGTGAGCCGGCTGCGCGACCAGCTGCGCAAGCTCGAATTCGAGACCGAGACACAGATCCTGAACCGTCATCAGGAAGAGCGCAGCGCCCACGACTTCGACCCGCTGGAGCTCGACCGCTACTCCACCATCCAGCAGCTGTCCCGGGCGCTGGCGGAGTCGGCCAGCGACGTGGCCAGCCTGAAGGACCTGCTGCAGAACCTGGCCACGGAGACCGAGTCGCTGCTGGTGCAGCAGTCGCGGGTCACGGCGGAGCTGCAGGACGGCCTGATGCGCACCCGCATGGTGCCGTTCCAGCGTCACGTGCCGCGGCTCTCACGGCTGGTGCGCCAGATCGCCGGCGAGACGGCCAAGCGGGTGGAGCTGGCCGTGGAAGGCGGCTCCGGCGAGCTGGACCGGCAGGTCCTCGAGAAGATGCTGCCGCCGTTCGAGCACATGCTGCGCAACGCCATCGTCCACGGCATCGAGCCGCCGGACACGCGGCAGGCGGCCGGCAAGCCGCCGGTGGGGCGAATCACCGTGCGGCTGCACCGGGAAGGCTCGGAGATGGTGATCGACGTGGCCGACGACGGCGCCGGCCTGAACGTGGATGCCATCCGCCGCAAGGCTACGGAACAGGGGCTGCTGACGCCGGACTCGGACGCCTCCGACGAGGCGGTCATGGAGCTGATCCTGAAACCGGGCTTCAGCACCGCGGACCAGCTGACCCAGTCCGCCGGACGCGGCGTCGGCATGGACGTGGTGGCCAACGAGGTGAAGAAGCTGGGCGGCGCGCTGCGCATCACCTCCATGCCGGGACAGGGCACCAATTTCACGGTGCGCCTGCCGTTCACGCTGGCCATCACCCAGGCGCTGATCGTGCGCGCGGGCGAGGAGGTCTACGCCCTGCCGCTGCCCACCGTCGAGGGCGTGGCGCGGGTGGCCCGTGCCGAACTGGACGCGATGCTGAATCAGCCGGAGCCCACCTTCGAGTACGGCGAGCAGACCTATCGCTTTCAGCACCTCGGGATGTTCGTGGGCGGCAAGCCCTCGGAGCTGCCCGAGGACGACTCGGCCGTGCCGGTCATCCTGATCCGCGCCGGCGATAAGTCCATCGCGCTGCTCACCGACGAGATGCTGGCCAGCCGGGAGATCGTGGTGAAGTCGGTCGGGCCCCAGCTCGCCAGCATCCGCGGCATCTCCGGGGCCACCATCCTCGGCGACGGGCGCATCGTGCTGATCCTGGACATGGGCAGCCTCGCCCGCTCGACGGCGCCGCTGGTGGAGATCCGCGAGGCGCCGCGGCCGAGCGCCGACGAGCGTCCGACCGTGCTGGTGGTGGACGACTCCATTACCGTGCGCCGGGTCACGGAGCGTTTCCTGCAACGCCAGGGCATGCGGGTGGCCACCGCGAAGGACGGCATCGACGCCATCAGCGTCATGCAGGAGCACCGGCCGGACATCATCCTGCTCGACATAGAGATGCCGCGCATGGACGGCTACGAGTTCGCCACCCACGTGCGCAACGACGAGCGCTTCGCGGACATCCCGATCATCATGATTACCTCCCGGGTGAGCGAGAAGCACCGGGCGCGCGCCATCGAGATCGGCGTCAACGACTATCTCGGCAAGCCCTACCAGGACAGCCAGCTGCTGGAGGCCATCCATGCGCTGCTGGAGGAAAAGGGCGGTAGCGGCCTGTGAGCGCGGTGGTCGAGGAACTCTACTCCCTGCTGGTGCCCCTCGCCGAGGATCGGCTGATCGTGCCCCGGGCCTGCGTGGCCGAGGTGGTGCGCTACTCGCCGCCCGAGGCGAGGGCCGGCGAGGCCGAGCCCTGGGTGCTCGGCGGCTTCAACTGGAACGGGCGGCTGCTGCCGCTGGTGTCCTTCGAGGGCGCGCTGGGCAAGCCGGTGCCGCAGGCCTCCGGCAGGACGCGCATCGTCGTCTTCCACGGCGTCACCGGCAGGCTCCGCGCCGGGCATTTCGGCATGCTGACCCAGGGCTTCCCCCAGCTGGTCCGCGTCAACCGGGAAGTGCTGCGGCCGGGCGAGCCGGCCGACGAGTGGCCCGAGGGCGCCCCGGTCTTCTGCCGGGTGAAGATGATCAACGAGTATCCGCTGATCCCGGATCTGGCGCGGCTCGAGGAGATCCTGGCCGAGCAGGAACTGGAACTCTAGCGAGCTCCCCGTTTCCCCTTACAGATCGCCCCACAGCGTCTGCAGGGCCGTGACGCCGGCCACGGCCGCGGTCTCCGTCCTCATTATCCTGGGCCCCAGCGCCACGGCCTGGAACCCGGCCGCTTGCGCCGCCTCCGTCTCCCGGTCGGTGAGTCCGCCCTCCGGGCCCACCAGCAGCGTCACCGGTGTCGCAGGCCGCGCGAGGCCGGTCAGCCCGTCCGCCGCATCCGGCGTCAGCACGAGGCGCAGCCCCGCGGGCGGCGCCGCGAGCCAGTCCTCCAGGGCGGTGATGGGGGCCACCTGCGGCAGCCGGTTGCGCCCGCATTGCCGGCAGGCGCTTGCCGCCACCCGTTGCCAGTGTTCGAGCCGCGCGGCGGCCCGCTTGTCGTCCAGCCGCACGACGCCGCGCTCGCACAACAGGGGCACGATGGCGGCGGCACCCAGCTCGGTGGTCTTCTGCACGACGTGATCCATGCGCTCGCCCCGGGAGATGCCCTGGGCGACCGTGATCGCCAGCGGCGATTCGCGCTCGACGGCCCGGTGTTCGCCGACGGCCACCGTCACCTCGCGACGCCCGGCGCTGATCATCGTGGCGTCGTACTCGCCGCCGCGGCCGTCGAACAGCACCAGGGGCGCGCCCACCGGCAGCCTGAGCACGCGCGTCAGGTAGCGGGCGTCGTCTTCCCCGACCGTGACCTCGTCGCCGCTGGCCAGGGGATCCGGATAATGGAGGCGGACCGTGCGCACAGCGGGATCATGCAGTTCCGGCCGCCGGATTGGAAGACGCCGGCGCGCGTTGACAGCCGCCGGGGCGGCGCCCATATTGCCGGCGATGACTGCGACGCCGGAGCCCCGCTTCCTGACCGACCCGGCCACCGGCCTGGTGGCCCCGGCGCGCCAGTGCCCGTCGCCGAATCAGGACGAGCGCCCCGCGGGCTGCGAACTCGAACTGATCGTGATCCACGGCATCAGCCTGCCGCCGGGCGAATTCGGCGGGCCGCACATCGAGGACTTCTTCGCCAACCGGCTGGTCGCCGACGCCCATCCGTATTTCGCGGAGATCGCGGGCATGGAGGTCTCGGCCCACGCGCTGATCCGGCGGGACGGCAACCTGGTGCAGTTCGTGCCGTTCCGGCGGCGTGCCTGGCATGCGGGCGCCTCCTCCTGGTGCGGGCGCGAGGGCTGCAACGACTTCTCCGTGGGCATCGAGCTCGAGGGGCTGGACGACCTCGCCTACGACGACCGCCAGTACGAGTCGCTGGCGGATCTGATCCGCTCGCTGCGCCGCGCCTTTCCGAGCCTGGCCGGAGCCGAGATTCTGGGCCATTCCGATATCGCGCCGGGCCGCAAGACCGACCCCGGCGCGGCCTTCGACTGGCGTCGGCTTGATGCGCTGCTCGGGCGGGACATAAGCTAGGGCTCTTCCCGTAGCCGCCCGGCTGGTTGCCCATGAAGCTGATCGCCCTGTTCATCGCCATCGTCCTGGAGCGGCTGGCGACCCAGCTGTTCCATCTGCGCGAACTGCGCTGGCTGGACGGGCTGTTCGACTTCGGGCTGCGGCTGGCCCAGCGCTTCGACGCCATACCGAAGCTGCTCGGCGTGGCCGCCACGGTCCTGCTGGTGGCCTCGCCGATCATCCTCCTGCGCATCGCCCTCGGCGACGTGCTGCTGGGGCTGCCTTATCTGGCCCTGTCCGTGGTCGTCCTGTTCTTCTCGCTCGGGCCCCAGGACATCGGCGAGGAGGTGGACCGCTGGTGCAACGCCATCCAGTCCGGTGACGACGAGGAGGCGCGCCGGCTGGCACACGCGCTGGTCGAGCACCGGGTGGCCGGCGAAGACGTCTCCAGCGGCTTCGCCGTGCAGGAGGCCGTGTGCGTACAGGCGAACAACCGCATGTTCTCCGTGCTGTTCTGGTTCGTCGTGCTCGGCCCGGTGGGCGCCTGGATATTCCGGGTGGCGGATCTGCTGCGGCGCCGTGCCGTGTTCCAGGCGGAGCGGCTCGCTGCGGCGGGCGCGCAGATGGGTGCCGACGAGGCCGCCCTGGCCGACCAGGCCGCTGCCGCCGCCGCCCGCGAGGCCACCGAGCAGGTGCACGCGGCTCTCGCCTGGCTGCCGGCGCGGCTGACGGCGCTCGGCTATGCGCTCACCGGCAGCTTCGACACCGCCCGGCAGGCGTGGTCGGGCCTCGGCATAGAACGGGTCACGCTCGGCCTCGGCAACGAACGCCTGCTGGCGCGCGTCGGTCTCGGCGCCATGGCCCTCACGCCGGTCGACGGCGAGAGCGAGCAGGAGCGTCAGACCCGCGGTGCCCGCGCCGCCAAGACGCTGGTGTTCCGCACGCTGGTCTTCTGGCTGGTGGCCATCGCGGCCCTCACCCTGGCCGGCGCCGCCATTTGATCCGCCTCGCGCTGATCCTGCTCGCCGCGTCCGTCGGCGCCGGCGCGGACCCGGCCGGAGGACCGGCCGAAGAGCCGGCCGGCCCGCCGGCGCGGGTGGTCACGCTGGCGCCGCACCTGGCCGAGCTGGTGTTCGCCGCGGGCGCCGGGGATCGGCTGGCGGGGGTCACCGCCTACACGGACTATCCGCCCGCCGCGGCCTCGCTGCCGCGCATCGGCGATGCGTTCCGCGTGGACATGGAGCGCATCGCGGTGATCGATCCGGATCTCGTCCTGGCCTGGGACGGCGGCACGCCGGAGGCGCTGAGCGGCCGGCTGCGCGAACTCGGCTACACCGTGATGACCGTCCGCACCCGCGACGTGCAAGACGTGGCCGCCGCCATCCGGCGCATAGGCGAGCGGCTGGGGACGGCGGAGACGGCGGATCGTGCGGCCGCGAAATTCCTGCAGGAGCTCGAGGCCGCGGTGTCCGGCCACAAGGACGCACGGCCGTTGAGGGTCTTCTACCAGGTGGCCAGCCGACCCCTGTACACGGTGAACGGCGGCCACTACATCAGCGAACTCATCCGCCTGTGCGGGGGGCGCAACGTCTTCTCGGATCTGGATGAACTCGCGCCGGTCGTCACCGTGGAGTCGGTGCTGTCCCGGGACCCGGAGGTGATCCTGGCGCCGGCGGGAGAGGCCGGCGCGCTGGAGCGCTGGCGGGCGTGGCAGTCCCTCGCCGCGGTGCGGGCGGGCAACCTGCGCACCGTCCCGCCGGATACACTGGCCCGGCCGTCGCCGCGGCTGGTGCAGGGCGCCGCGGATATCTGCGCCGCCATCGAGGCATCCCGCCGGGAGCTATCCGCAGCGGCGCCCTGAGCGGTCGCTTCGGCCCTGCGTCCGGGTCAGGCTGCGCCCCCGCTGCGGCCGCTCTTCCACAGCACCTCGGTGCCGTCCTCCGCGCGGGCGAGGATGCGGGCGATCACGAACAGCAGGTCCGACAGGCGATTGAGATAGCGCAGGGCGTCCGGGTTGATGGCTTCCTCCCGGCCGAGCGTGCTCACCCGGCGCTCGGCGCGCCGGCAGACGGTGCGTGCCAGGTGACAGGCGGCCGCACCCGGCCCGCCGCCCGGCAGGATGAAATCCTTCAGTGCCGGCAGGTCCTCGTTGTAACCGTCCAGCGCCTCTTCCAGCCGCGTGACGTAGTCCGGCGTGATCGCCAGGTGGCCCGGGATGCAGAGTTCGCCGCCCAGGTCGAACAGCTCGTGCTGCACCCGTTCCAGGCAGTCGCGGACGTCGTCCGGTACGGCATCCGTCGCCAGCACCATGCCGATGCAGCTGTTGGCCTCGTCCACCGTGCCGTAGGCCTCCACCCGGGGCGAGTCCTTGGCCGTGCGGCTGCCGTCGCCGAGGCCCGTGGTGCCGTCGTCGCCGGTGCGCGTATAGATCTTGGTCAGGCGATTGCCCATGTCGACTCCTTGTCGGTGGCCGGCGCGTCAGCGCCAGACGTAGCCCAGTTCCAGATAACCGCTGCGGCCGGCCATGTTGAAGCCGGCCGCCGTCTCGTAATCCCGGTCCAGCAGGTTCTCGATGCGGCCGGTGAGACGCCAGGATTCGCTCAGCCGCAAGCGCGCGTTCACGTTGGTCAGCAGGTAGCCGCCCATCGTCTCGCCGCCCACGCCGGCGCGATCGCCGTTCGCCACCAGGGACAGCCCCAGCGTGTGCCGGCCGATATCGCGGCTCGCCGTCAGGCTCACGCTCTTCTCGGCCCGGCGCAGCAGCCGTTCGTCGGTGGCGCCGTCGCGGGCCTGCTGGCGCACGGCGGAGACGCGCATCTCCCAGTTCTCCCAGCGTCTGTCCCAGGACACCTGCAGGCCGCGGATCTCGGCGGTATCGATGTTGCGCAGGCGGAAGGCGGCCAGGTCGAACTCGATCAGGTCGTCGATGTCCTTGTGATAGAGCTCCACGCTGATCCGGGAGTCCGGTGCGGGCGAGTAGCGCAGCACCAGCTGGGCCTCGCGAGCGGTCTCCGGCTCCAGGTCCGGATTGCCGCCGAAGCCGAAGCGGTCGGTGGCGTCCGGCGCCCGGAAGGCGGTGCCGATGCCGGCCGACACCCGCCAGCGGGGGTTGATGCGGTAGCCGTATTCCGCATTCCAGGTGGACTGGCCGCCGAAGTCACTGTGATCGGTGTAGCGGGCGGCCAGCTGGACCTCGTGGTCGCGATGCCGGATCAGATCCTGCAGGAACAGGGCGCGTACGCTCGTGTCCTCGTCGAAGCCCAGCCCGAAGGACAGCGCGCTCGCATCCTCCTCCACCAGGTAGGCGCCGGCCATCAGCGTATGGCCGCGCCAGGCGGGGAAGGTGTGCTGCAGGTCCAGGGTGCTGCGTTCCGATTCGACGAAGTCAGGCAGCTGGTTCTGCTCGATCTCGTCGCGCAGGTGGCTCACGATCACCCGCGTGTCCCCGAGTCCGCCGATCGGTGTGGCCACTTCCAGCGCGGAGACGGCGTTCAGGTAGTCCTGGTCCACCGGGATGCGGAAGAAGTCGGAGTACTCCGTGGTGCCGGTGGCCTGCCAGTGGCGCAGGGTGACCGCGGCGGGACCGAAGGACAGGCCGGCGTGGGCGTTGGCGGAGAAGTTGTCGTAGCCGCGGTCGCTGTCGTCGTCCCGGTAGGTGGGGAAGCCGTCCGTCTGCGTCCAGTCCAGGTTCAGCCCCAGGTCGACGGCGCCGGCGCGGCGGCCCAGCGACGTCTGTATCTGGCGGGTGTCGAAGCTGCCGCTGCGCACGGCGGTCTCGCTGCGCTCGCGGCCGCCGCGGGTGATGATGTTGATGACACCGCCGATCGCGTCCGTGCCGTACAGCGACGAGCGCACGCCCTTCACGATCTCGATGCGCTGGATGACCGAGGGGGCCAGATTCTGCAGCGGCGCGGCGCCGATCGTGCCCGGGTTGATACGCACGCCGTCGATCAGCACCAGGGCGTGATTGCTCTCGGAGCCGCGCACGAACACCGCGGCCGCCTGGCCGGGGCCGCCGGTGCGGGCCACGTCGAGGCCGGCCTCGAAGCGCAGCAGATCCAGCACGTCCGTGGCCAGGGAGCGCTCGATCTGCTCGCGGGTGATGACGGTGACCGGCACCAGGGACTCGGAAGCGGGGATCGGCGTGCGCGTCGCGGTGACGATCAGGGTGTCGAGCCCGGCCGGCGAATCCGATCGCTCCGACGCGCTCGTCCAGGCCGGCGCACCGCCCGCCTGCGCCGCCACCGCCGCCAGCGTCACGGTGACGGTCACTGCCATGGCCGCGCCCAGTCGCGTGGCCGTCCGAGTCGCTACGTTCATTGCTGTCCCCCGCGTGCCCGCCGCACGTCTTCGTTCGTATTCCGCGGTCGGGAAGGGGAGAGAGTCGGGTCGATGGGTTACATCGGTCCGGCCTGCGCCCTCCGCGCCGCCACCATGACACCAGGCCGGTCTCCGGGCTGACGAGCGGGCCGTCATGGCCCTGGACGGAGCACCTTCCCGTGAGTCGCCTCACAGTGGCTTCGGAGCCGGGAACCGGTCCGACGCTTCGTCCTTCACTCGATCACCGTTGCGGGGGCAGCGCCGGAATCGGCCGCCCGGATCAGGGCGGCACCACCGGCTTCCCGTTCGTCCGCAGCGCCGCTGCGGACTCACCTGGTGTTCGCGGTCGATTCTCGGGGGCCGTGCCGGGGGTGTCAAGGCGGCACGGCTACGTGCTTGCCGCGATGGCTGAGGCGACAGTCTTGCCGCAATGACCGCGGCAACAGTTTCGCCGCAATAACCGCGGCAACAGTTTCGCCGCAATAACGTAGAATGCGGCCGTCGCGGAAACGAGCCCGGCGATGGCACATTCGGAAAGACTGGAGACGGCACTCGCCGCCGCCCGAGCGGCGGC
Organism: Lentisalinibacter orientalis; assembly: GCF_040706535.1. Taxonomy (NCBI): domain Bacteria; kingdom Pseudomonadati; phylum Pseudomonadota; class Gammaproteobacteria; order Woeseiales; family Woeseiaceae; genus Lentisalinibacter; species Lentisalinibacter orientalis. The sequence continues at coordinate 135,541 of NZ_JAPDRJ010000002.1, read as the reverse complement.
CGACGTGATCCGCCATTACTACGATCACTACGGCGAGGACATCGAGGTGCGCTCGAAGGCAGACCGCTCGCCGGTGACCGACGCCGACGTCGAGGCGGAGCGCACCATCCGCCGCATCATCGCCGAGCGCTACCCGGACCATGGCTTCTACGGTGAGGAGACAGGCCGCGCCGACCGGGACTCGCCGTTCCTGTGGCTGGTGGATCCCATCGACGGCACCAAGAGTTTCGTCCGCCGCTACCCCTTCTTCTCCACGCAGATCGCGCTGATGGAAGACGGCGAACTCGTCCTCGGCGTCTCCAGCGCGCCGGCCTTCGGCGAACTGGCCTGGGCGGAGCGGGGGCAGGGCGCCTGGCTGGACGGGGCGCCCGTGCGCGTCAGCGGCGTCGCGGCGCTGGAAGACGCCGCGGTGTCGGGCGGCAACCTGCGCAGCCTGGCGCTGAGCGGGCGCTGGCCCGCCTGGGGCGAGGTGGTCGCGAGGGCCGACCGCATCCGCGGTTACGGCGACTTCTACCATTATCACCTGCTCGCCTCGGGGCGCATCGATGCCGTGGTCGAGTCCGACGTGAACATCCTCGATATCGCGGCGCTGGCGGTCATCGTGCGCGAGGCGGGCGGCATCTTCACGGACCTGGCCGGGGAGCCGCCGGGGCTCGCCACCACCACGGTACTGGCCGCCAATCCGTCCCTGCACCCCGTGCTGCGCGGGATGCTGGACTGGCCCTCAGGGCCGGGTGGCGGGGCCGGCTGAGGCGTCCGGGACGAACAGGCGTCCGCCGCGCCAGTCCACCGCCGCCATGGGCGTGCGGTAGAGCCGGCTGAGGCTGTCGGCGTTGAGCACGGCGTCCGTATCCCCCAGCTCCCAGCCGCCGTCACCGTCCAGCAGCAGGCAGCGGTCGGCGTATCGGGCCGCCAGGTTGACATCGTGCAGACTGACCACGGCGGCCGCGCCGGCGGCGACCCGCTCGCGGATCACCTCCAGCGTCAGCAGCTGGTGCTGGGGGTCGAGGTGGTTGGTGGGCTCATCCAGCAGGAACAGGTCGGGGCGCTGGCTCAGGGTCTGGGCGATGGCGAGCCGGCGCCGCTCGCCGCCCGACAGGGTGGTGGTGCCCCGGTCGGCGAGGCCCGTCAGGCCGACACGCTCCAGCTCCGTCAGCGCGATCTGCCGGTCCGCCTCGCTCTCCCAGCGCCAGCGGCCGATGTGCGGATGCCGGCCGATCAGCGCCTCCTCGAGCACGGTGCTCGGGAACAGGTCCTCCTGGTCCTGGGGCAGGAGTGCGAGTCGGCGGGCCAGGTCGGGCCGCCCCCATTCGGCCGCGGGACGGCCGAAGTAGCGGATGTCTCCGGCCCGGGGCGGCCGCAGCCCGGCGAGGGTCTCCAGCGTCATCGTTTTGCCGCTGCCGTTGCAGCCGAGCACGGCGACGAACTCGCCCGGGGCCACCCGGAGATCCAGCGCACGCACCAGCATGCGGCCCGGCACCGACACGTCGAGCGTGACGGCCGCCAGGGCGTCAGTCGGCTCCGATGAGCGGTTCGGCTCCATGGGCGAGCATTGTAACCGGCGACAATAAGCCGCGAGTCAGCGGACGAGGCCGATCTCCGCCGCCGTGAGCGGCCCGATGGTCGTGCGCGCCAGATCCCCGGGGATGCGTGCCTCGGTGGGAGAGATCGCGATGCGTCCGGCCATGATCTCCGCGCGGGGCTGGGGGTACACCGGCACACGGTCGGGATCGGCGAGGCCGGCGGGCACCAGGGGCAGCGACGTGGCCGGGTCGTACTTGTCGGTGGCGCCGAGAGTGTGGAGCAGCTCGTGGGTGATGACCACCTGGTTGGCGCCGCGCATCGACCGGCTGGCGAACGCGTTGATGACGCCCACCAGCCCTTTCTCGAGCCCCAGCGAGGCGTCCAGCACCAACTCGTCGTCCGGGGCGAAGTACTGCACGAAGAGCTTGATGTCGGGCTCGGGCACCCCGTCGTCCCGGGTGGCCCGCCAGGCCCACCATCGCAGATGCAGGCTCCAGGCTGCGACCTGCAGCACGTTGGCGTCGTCCGGTGGCCGTGGAGGCCTCTCCTCCATGGTCGGACCGAGGGTGATGTCGAGGGCCCTGGTCGGCCGCCTGCCGTAGCGCTCGGCCTCGGACTGGAGGTAGCGCTCGATCGGCTCGAAGTCTCTCTCGTCCAGCCCCTCGATCCAGGCGGCCGCGGCGGTGCTGCCGTCGCCGTTCACCGGATAGAGGTTTACGTACAGGGTGTCGTCCCAGTCCGTCGTGGCCGCACGGCTGATCCACGCACCCGCGGCGACGAACAGCAGCACGTAGAGCAGCAGCGCGATGCGCAGTTTGCGGAAGACGGTGGATCGGGCCATTGGCAGCGGGATGATGGGCAGCGTGGTGATCGGGTCCGTGGCCCCCCATCATGCCCGGAAAAGAAAAACCCCGCAGCAAGAGCGAACGGGGTCAACAGGACTTCTTCTTATTGTTGTCAGGTAGGCTGATTCTTCGGGCCAGACAAGCGTTTCTTCTTCTGATTGTTGTTTTTCTTGCGTGTTGTTCTTGTTCTCGTTCTTCTTGTTGTTGTTACTTGTCTTCTGGCTTGTGAATCCTGGTTGGTAGGGTTCTCGTTTGACCTCCCGAATCAGTTACCTTTTCGCTTGGGCAAGGTTTGCTAAAGCAAGGGCTGTGCCAGCCGTCGATTTTCCCTTGCCTTTCAGCAAATTGTTCTCCGTTGTTGACAAACAACAGGCACCGGCGGGGCGGTTTCGTAAAGAAAGCCGACGCGCCGGCAGGCGGTTCCCGGAGCCGTCTTTTCCGGCGTCGGCCAGCAAAAACGGGCGCTTAGCGCGGGACCGGCGGATACTGCCAGCTATCGCCGCCGGATTCCGTTATGTCAAAACTGTCGCTGATCGACGACATTTCTCCAGAATCGCCTGATTTTGTCAAATTATCCGACACTCCCGCGGCTGATGCGCGGTTCGACCTGGCGGTGAGGCCGGCCGGCGTGAAGAAGCGGCCGCCGGCGACGACCGCGCGCACCTCGGCGGCATCGGCGGCGTCGCGCAGCGGGTCGCCCGCCACCAGCAGCATATCGGCCCGGCGGCCCGGCTCCAGGCTGCCCCGGCTGTCCTCCAGGCCCACCAGGCGGGCGGCCTCGACGGTGTGGCGGCGCAGGACCTCGTAGGCGCTGGCTCCCTGCCGCTGCGATCGCCGGAGCTGCTCCTGCACGCTGCACGGGCCCGGTTTGCCGGGGCGGTCGGCGATCCGCCGGGCGCCGCTGGCGGCCAGCAGCCGGCGCACGTCTTCGTAGCGGCGGCCGGCGGGAGAGGTGGGCAGCTCGCTGCCGACGCCCAGCAGCGAAGCGCCCGCCTCGAGGTCCGGATACAGGCGATCGGTGATCACCGTGGCCCCGGCTGCCCGCGCCTCCCGGATGCGCGTCAGCCGCCGGGCCCGGTCCCGGATGCCGCGCACGTCCACCAGGCCGCCGTCGGGCGCCTCTCCGGAGACGAGCGTCGGCCCGGGCACGGCGCCCGAATTCCATTCGTCCGGCGGCGACGGGCGATCCGCCGCCGGTGACGGCAGCTCCACCACGGTCGTGACGCCGCAGCCGAGCAGCACCGGACCGTCGTCGGCGCCGACGCCGTCGGCGAGCCCCAGCTGGAGCAGGCCGGGCATCAGGACGGCATCCGGGAATTCGAGCACGTCCTCGCCGTCCCGCCGCCGCCGCTCGCTCACCTCGACGATGCGGTCGTCCTCGACGACGACGTCGACGCCTTCCCGGTAGGCCGGGCCGCTGCCGTCGAACACCCGGCCTGCGCGTATGACGTAGCGCCCGTGATGCAGCAGCGGCGTGTCGCCGTCGAGCCCCGCCTGGATGCCGGGCGGACCGGCCGGCGAGACCCAGGCCGTCCAGGCCACCTCCGTTGCGCGCAGCTCGCCGAACAACCGGGTGCGGATGCGGCCGTCCGCGGTGTATGCGAGGCGATTCCGTGTGAGCCACTCGACGGGGCGGCGGAAGAAGTCCTCGCCCCGTGCCAGCGCCTTCGCCACGGCGGGGTCGGACAGGATCACGGCGGTGAGCTGCGCCCCCTCCGGCGGTTCTTCCACCAGGACGATGACGCTGTCGTCGGGCCGGATCGACGGCGCGGACAACCGGTGCCCCGCCGAGTGCAGGAGACGGGGCGCGCCCACGCCGTCGCGCAGCCAGAGTTCCCAGCGACCGGCGGTGCGGGTGATCCAGGCCGTCAGGCGGCCGCTGGGCGAGACGGCCGGGTCCAGCTCGTCGGTGCCCGGCGTCCGGGTCAGCGCGGTGACCGTGCCGTCGGTAACGTCGACCGCATACAGGTCTGCGGAACCGGCGCGGTCCGAGCTGAAGATCACGCGCCGGCCGTCCGGATACCAGCGCGGTGCCGTATCCCGGCTCTCGCCGTCGGTCAGCGGCCGGGCCGAGCCGTCGGGTTCGACGAGCCAGAGTTTCCGGCCGCTGCCGTCGTCGCCTTCCGCGACCATGGTGCCGTCGCCGCGCATGTCCGGCCGGCGCAGCGCCAGCTCGGGGCCGGTCAACGGCTCGGCCATGCCGCCGCGGCGGTCCAGGCGCCAGAGCCGGTCGTAGAGATCGAAGACCAGGGCGTGGCCGTCGGCGGACGCGGTCACCGCGATGTTGGTGCCTTCGCTGACGCCCAGTTCCACCGCGGCGACCGGCACGGCGGCCGCGATGCCGGCGAGCAGCGGGAGCAGCGTCCGCCTAAGACGATCGCTCGGCACGGACGTCGCTGAGTTCCCCGTCATCGACTTCGAAGGCGATCTCGATCGGCTGGCAGCAGACCTGGCAGTCCTCCACGTAGCCCTGGCCGCCCGCGGACAGGTCCAGCTCCACGCTGATGGTCTCCCAGCACCAGGGGCAGGTGATGTCACGGTTCTCGAGCCAGGCGGTCACGGCTGCAGCCTCGTGGATTGCCAGTCGCCGGTCTGGAAGCTGTGCTCGGAGTCCCTGGTCAGCCGGCGCTCCCAGAGCGCCCGGTCGTGGATGCGCGATGCGCCCTCGGTCCACAGCTCCACCCGCGACGCCCACAGCCGGAAGCCGCCCCAGTGTGCCGGCCGCGGGATGCCGGGCTCGTCGCCCGGCGGCACGGAGACGCCGAGTTCGCCGGCCCGCGCGTGCAGCTGCTCCAGCAGTGCCTCGCGGGAGGCCACGGGTTCGCTCTGGTCGCTGGCCCAGGCGCCGAGCTGGCTGCCGCGGGGGCGGCCGGCGAAGTAGGCATCGCTCTCTTCCGCCGGCGATCTTATGGCCACGCCCTCGATGCGCACCTGCCGTCCCAGCCCGTCCCAGTGGAACAGCGCGCCCACCCGCGAGTTCGCGGCGATCTCCCGGGCCTTGCGGGACTGGTAGTTGGTGTAGAACACAAGATAGCCGGGGTCGGCCACGAATTCCTTGCAGAGTACCACCCGGGCCGTGGGCTGGGTCTCGCGCCCTACGGTGGTGATCACGAGTGCGTTCGGGTTCGGCTGCAGCGCCTGTTCCGTCGCCTCGGCCAGCCAGGCCGCGGCCACCGGCATCGGATCGTCGGGCAGCGGCGTGGGCAGCAGGCCTTCCGCCGTCAGGAATGTGGTGTCTGTCGCGGTCATGGCGGGGCGCTATTCTGCGGCATCGCCCGCGGCGGGGCCAGAGTCCGTGGCAGGTGGGGTGGCAAGTGGCGAGGCGCGGCCGAGGCATACGCCGCCGGCGCGCCGCGGATCGGCGGCGATCTCGAAGCCGCGGCGCTCGTCGTGCAGCACCGCGCCGACGCCGCCGAAGTACATGCTGAGCCCGTCGAAGGTGCGCACGGGCAGCCCGCCTTCGGGCATGGGCAATCCGGGCTCGCAGGCCACGCGGTCGCCGTCGTCGCGGATCTGCACATGCAGTCGCGGATGCGCGACCGCGGCATCCAGCCCCATGCCGAGCCGGAAGAAGTTGACGAGCACCTGGCACAGCGCGGTGGTGATGCGGCCCGCGCCGGGTGTGCCGATGGCCAGCACGCGCCCGTCGCTGCGGGCGGTGGTCGGCGCCATGTTGGAGGGCAGCCGGGTGCCCGGCGGGCCGCAGACGAGGCCGCGCCGGTTCAGCTCGATCTCGCCGAGGCAGTTGTTCAGCCACAGCCCCGTGCCGGGCGGCATCTCGCCGGAGCCGTAACCGGAGGAAATGGTGATGGCGCAGGCGAGCCCCTGCGCGTCGACCGCCGACGTGTGTACCGTGGAGCCCGACTCCCGCAACGCCGGCAGTCCGCCCAGCTCCCCCCGCCGCGCGGCAGCCAGCAGCGCCTCGCCCTCGGCCGCCGGATCCTCGGCCAGATCCAGGCGCTCGCGGCGCCAGGTGAGGGCGCCGTGCATCGCCGCGATCAGGCGGGCCACCGTTTCTTCCGTCCAGCCGTCCAGGGCCTCGTGATCGAGCTGCTCCAGCATGGCGCCGAGCACCGCGCCGCCGATGGCGGGCGGCGGATTGGTGGCGATATCCCAGCCGCCGGTGCGGATGGTGAGCGCCGGCCGCAGGATGGGGCGGTAGGCGGCCATGTCCGCCAGCGTCAGCGCGCCTTCGCCCGCGCGCACGTGCTGCACGATGGCTTGCGCAAGCTCGCCCTCGTAGAACGCCTGCACCCCTTCGCGGGCGATCAGCTCGAGGCTGTCGGCGAGATGGGGCACGCGCACGGTGTCGCCGGGCGCGAGCAGCCTGCCCTGGTCGTCGTGGATGGCGGCGCGGGAGTCCGGCGAGCGGCTGAAGACGACGTCGCCGGAGTACTCCAGGTAATGGTGGCAGGCCGAGGCGAGCGGGAAGCCCTCCCGCGCGGCCCGGATGCTCGGCTCCATCAGCGCCGCCCATGGCAGCCTGCCGTAGCGCCGGGAAGCCTCGGCCAGGGCGGCCGGCGTGCCCGGCACGGCCACCGAGCCCGGGCCGATGACGGTCTCGAGCCCGCCGCCGTAGTCCATGGCCACGCGGATGCCGCCCCGGCCCAGGGCGTCGGCGGCCAGGCCGCGGCCGGGCATCTCGACGTAGCCGTCGATGGTGACCGGGTCGCCGTCCGGCGGCCACACCACGGCATAGCCGCCGCCGGCCAGCGCACACACGCCGGGCTGGGTGTTGGTGGATGCCATGGACGCCGCCACCGCCGCATCCACGGCGTTGCCGCCGTCCTCTATGACCGCCAGCGCCGCCTCGGCGGCGAGGGGCGAGGTGGTGGCGACGGCGACTTCCGACATGCGGACGGACCGCGGCCGGTCAGAAATGGATGACCGTGCGGATGCTCTTGCCCTCGTGCATGAGGTCGAAGGCCTGGTTGATGTCCTCCAGCGGCATGGTGTGGGTGATGAACTCGTCCACCCGGATCTCGCCGTGCAGGTACTGATCCACCATCCCCGGCAGCTGGGTGCGACCCTTGGTGCCGCCGAAGGCCGTGCCGCGCCAGACGCGGCCCGTCACGAGCTGGAAGGGGCGGGTGGATATCTCCTCGCCGGCGCCGGCGACGCCGACGATGACCGACTCGCCCCAGCCCTTGTGGCAGCACTCCAGCGCCGCGCGCATGAGCTGCACGTTGCCGACGCACTCGAAGGAATAGTCCACGCCGCCGTCGGTCAGATCCACGATCACTTCCTGGATGGGTGCGTCGTAGTCTCTCGGGTTCACGGTGTCGGTGGCGCCGAGCTGGCGCGCGAGCTCGAATTTATCCGGGTTCACGTCGATGGCGACGATGCGGCCCGCCCGCGCCATGACCGCCCCCTGGATCACCGACAGGCCCACCCCGCCGAGCCCGAACACCGCCACCGTGGCGCCCGGTTCCACCTTCGCCGTGTTCAGCACGGCGCCGATGCCCGTGGTGATGCCGCAGCCGAGCAGGCAGACCTTCTCCAGCGGCGCCTCGGGACTGATCTTCGCCACGGCGATCTCCGGCAGCACGGTGTATTCGCTGAACGTCGAGGTGCCCATGTAGTGGAATATCGTCCTGCCGTCCTTCGAGAAGCGCGACGTGCCGTCGGGCATCAGGCCCTGGCCCTGGGTCGCGCGGATGGCCTGGCAGAGGTTGGTCTTGCCCGAGGTGCAGAAGCTGCACTCGCCGCACTCCGGCGTGTACAGGGGGATGACGTGGTCGCCCGGTTTGACGCTGGTCACGCCGGCACCGATCTCTTCCACCACGGCGCCGCCCTCGTGGCCGAGGATGGCAGGGAAGAGCCCCTCCGGGTCGGCGCCCGACAGCGTATAGGCGTCCGTGTGGCAGACCCCGGTGGCGACGTTGCGCAGCAGTACCTCGCCTTCCTTCGGGCCGGCCAGGTCGATGGTCTCGATCTCCAGGGGTTTGCCTGCTTCCCAGGCCACGGCTGCACGGGTCTTCATCGCCACTTCTCCCGGTGTATTTATCGTCTATTTATTGCAGGGAATCGGAAAACGGGGATGACCGAATAGTCGCACGATAGCGGTGCAGCCGCCACCGGCCGGGGGAGGCGCGGCGTTCAGGGCCCGTTCATGGCGTCTGGCCGAAACTGTGCCGGAACCCGCCGCAAAGGAGGCGCATCATGGAAAGCAGGATTCTTACCCGTTTCGCAGGCGTCGCGGCACTCGCCGCGGGCCTCGTGCTCGCGGTGCCGGCCGGCGCCGAGGGCGTCAAGCCGGCTCTCAGCCACGCCGGCACGGCGGCCGATGCCGCGTGGCAGGTGGGACACCCGTATCGCTCCGCGCACGATCGCCTGCCGGTGCGCCGCACGAGCGACTTCGGTTTCTTCTACCGCGACCGGGACGGCTTCTTCTTCGGCTACGACCCACGGGACGGACGCCGCTGGTATCGCGACCTGCGGCGTCAGTACTACTACGACCGGTACTACGATCACCGCAAACGCCGCTGGGCGCACGACCGTCGCCATTACCGGGACTGGTACCGGCGCTACTACCGTCATTACGGCGACTATCGTGATCATGGCGACTATCGCTACTACAGGGACTATCGTGACCGCGGCGACCGCGGCGACCGCCGCGACTGGGACGACCGCCGGCGCGACCGTCACCATGACCGCCGCCACCACCGCCGCCACGATCATGACCGCGGCAAGAAGCACGAGCGCCGTCGCGGCCACAGCGACGAGCATCGTCGCGGGCGCGGCCATGACGACCACCGACGGCGAGGCCGCGGCCGGGACTGACCTGCCGGCCGCCGCACCGGTTGCATCCGTAACTGCTGCGATACTGCTGCTGCACCGCTTCGGCCCGCCACGCGCGGGCCTCTTTTTTGTTGCTCGCCGCTGCCCGGCTTAGTACAAAGGCGGGGTTCTTGCAGACTGCGGGCAGACAATGGATCTTGACGAATTGCGTGCGCGGCTCTCCGCCGTGGACCGGGAACTGATCGAGCGGGTCGCGGAGAGGCAGCGCATCGTCGACGAGATCGGCCGGAGCAAGATGACCACCGGTCGCGCCACGCGCGACTTCCGGCGCGAGAAGGAAGTGATCGACATGGGCCGCCGCCGGGCCGAGGAGCTGGGCGTGGATCCGGCCCTGGCGGAGTCGCTGCTGACCCTGCTGATCCGCTCGTCGCTCACCCACCAGGAGCAGGCACGGGTCACCGCGGAGGGCCGCGGCGACGGCCGCCGGGTGCTGGTGATCGGCGGCTCGGGCAAGATGGGCGGCTGGCTGGTCGGTTTCTTCGCCTCCCAGGGCTTCGACGTCACCATCGCCGACCCGGGCCCTACCGACCTGCCGGTGGACTATTACGCGGACTGGCGCGAAGCCGGCACGGACTACGACATCATCGTGGTGGCGGCGCCGCTCGCGCGCAGCGCGGAGATCCTGGCCGGCCTGGCCGAGCTGAAGCCCCGGGGCCTGATCTTCGACGTCGGCTCGCTGAAGAGCCCGCTGACAGAGCCGCTGCATGCGCTCGCGCGGGCCGGTTGCCGGGTCACCTCGCTGCATCCCATGTTCGGGCCGGATACCCGCCTGCTCTCAGGGCGTCACGTGATCTTCTGCGACGTCGGCGTGCCGGAGGCCACGGCCGAGGCGCGGGAGCTGTTCGCCGCCACCATGGCCGAGCGCATCGACATGGACCTGGAGGACCACGACCGGCTCATCGCCTACGTGCTGGGCCTGTCCCACGCGCTGAATATCGCGTTCTTCACCGCGCTGGCGGAGAGCGGCGAGGCGGCGCCGCGGCTCTCGACCATGTCCAGTACCACTTTCGACGCCCAGCTCGACGTCTCGGCCCGGGTGGCGGAGGACAACCCCAATCTCTATTTCGAGATCCAGCGCCTGAACGAGTTCGGGCTCGAGCCGCTGGACGCGCTGTGCCAGTCGGCCGAGCGCATCCGCGAGCTGGTGCGTTCCGGGGACGAGGCGGGATTCGTCCGCCTGATGCGCCGGGGCCGCGAATACCTCGCCAGCCGCTCGACACCCGATGGAGGTAACCGTGAGCAGCCCGGATGATGAGCTCCGCCGCCTGCGCGGGCAGCTGGCGCGTATGACCGAGGAGGCGGCCAACAACGAGGCCATATTGCGCCGCTCCAGGGAGCGGGAGCTCGCGCTGCTGAACGCCGAGAACCTGCCGGAGCTGTTCCGGCGTCTCACCGGCGGGCTGCGCGAGAGCTTCGATCTGCCCCACGTCTCGGTGCTGCTGTGCGATCCCGATCACGAGGTGCGCCATCTGCTGATCGCGGCGGGCACCGGCCCGGAGGAGCTGCCGGACGTCGCGCTGGTGGACGCGCTCACCGGCATCGCGCCCCATTACACGACGCTGCGCGGCCCCTGGCTCGGACCCTACAGCGCGGCGGATCATCAGCTCATCTTCGGCCGCGGCACGGCGCCGGCCAGCATCGCGCTGATCCCGCTGGAGCGGCAGGGCCGGCTGATGGGCAGCCTGAATTTCGGCAGCGCCGATCCCGGCCGCTACACCCGCAGCCACGGCACGGAGTTCCTCGGCCATCTCGGCGTCATCGCCTCGTTCGCCCTCGAGAACGCGGTGAACCGGGCCCGGCTCCTGCGCAGCGGGATCACGGACGTGTTGACCGGCTGGCACAACAGGCGCTACCTGCAGACCCGGCTGCGCGAGGAACTGGCGCGGGCCCGCCGGGACGGCTCGCCGCTCACGCTGCTGCTGATCGATATCGACCACTTCAAGCGGGTGAACGACAATCACGGTCACCTGGCCGGCGACCTCGTGCTGACGGAAGTGGCCCAGCGCATCGAGTCCCGCATCCGGGCCAGCGACGTCGCCGCCCGCTACGGGGGCGAGGAGTTCGTGCTGCTGCTGCCGGACACCGATGCCGTGCCCGGCCGCAGCCTGGCGGAGCGTCTGCGCGCCGCCGTGGCCGAGCGGCCCGTCGCACTCGCCGACGGTACGGAGCTCGCGCTGACCATCTCGGCGGGGCTCGCCACGGTGACCCCCTCGCGGGCGGACGAGGATCTCAAGACCCTGGCGGAGAGCCTGCTCGCGCGGGCCGACGTCGCGCTCTACGAGGCCAAGTCCGCCGGCCGCGACCGGGTGGCCGCGTCGGGCTGAGCGCGGCCTCCGACGGCCGGCCCGTGACCCGGAGGCCGCTGTCTGTGATAATGAGAACCATTATCAATTGTCATCGACGACATCGGCGGCGGCAATCGGGTATCAACCCCACGATCCAACTCAGGACATCGAACTCGGGACAAAGAACGGAGTGATTTCATGAAATTCACGAAACGGCTCAGGAATACCGCCTGCATCCTCACCGGCGCCGCGCTGGCGGCGGCCTGCGGCGGCGGGGAGCCGGACTCGGCCGCGCCGGATGAGGCGGCGGGCCCGGCGTCCGCCGCGGCGGACAGGGTGGTGGTCTACTCGGCGCGGGCCGAGCACCTCATCAAGCCCATCTTCGACCGATACACGGAGGAGACCGGCGTGGAGGTGGCCTACACCACCGACAAGGAACAGCCGCTCATCCAGCGGCTGCTGGCGGAGGGCGAGAATACCGACGCGGACATGCTGCTGACGGTGGACGCGGGCAACCTCTGGTACGCGGCCGAGCAGGGCGTGCTGCGCCCCGTCGAATCACCGGTGCTCGAGCAGAACGTCCCGGATCATCTGCAGGACCCGCAGAACCGCTGGTTCGCGCTCTCGGTCCGCGCCCGCACCATCGTCTATTCCACGGAGCGGGTGGACCCGCAGTCCCTGGCGGGCTATGCCGAGCTCGCGGACGACGAGTGGCAGGGCCGGCTCTGCCTGCGCACGTCGAAGAAGGTCTACAACCAGTCGCTGGTCGCCATGCTCATCGCCCGCTACGGCGAACAGCGCACCGAGGAGATCGTGCGCGGCTGGGTGGACAACCTGGCCACGGACGTTTTCTCCAACGACACCAAACTGATGGAGGCCATCCTCGCCGGGCAGTGCGACGTGGGCGTGGTCAACACCTACTACTTCGGCCGGCTGCAGAAGGAGCGCGGCACGGATCTGGCAATGGCGCTGCACTGGCCGTCCGGCGAGACCGGCGGCGTGCACATCAACGTCTCCGGCGGCGGCGTGACGAAGCATGCGCCGCGCCCCGAGGCAGCCATCGCCCTGCTCGAGTGGCTGTCCTCGCCGGCGGCGCAGGAGTTGTTCGCGGGCCTGAATCTGGAGTTCCCGGCCAACCCGGCCGTGTCGTCCGACCCGCTGGTCGCCGCCTGGGGCGAGTTCGAGGCCAGTGACATGCCGGTGGCACAGGCCGGCGAGCTGCAGGCGGCCGCGGTCAAGCTGATGGACCGGGCCGGCTATCGTTGAGCGCTGACCGGCGGCCCGCCGCAGGCGGCCGCGGCTGGATCGTCGTTGCCGCCCTCATCGCGACGATGACGGCGACGCCGCTGGCCGTCGCCGTCGCGTCCCTGTTCTCGCCCGACCAGGCGGTCTGGGCCCACCTGGCCGAGCACGTGCTGCCCCGGGTGCTGGTGAACACCCTCTGGCTGGTGCTCGCGGTCTCCGCGCTCACCGCGGTCATCGGCGCCAGCCTCGCGTGGCTCACCGCCGCCTGCGAGTTCCCCGGCCGGCGCTTCTTCAACTGGGCCCTGCTGCTGCCGCTGGCGGTGCCCGGCTACGTGCTCGCCTTCGCGCTCGCGGGCCTGTTCGAATACACGGGCACAGTGCAGACCGCGCTGCGCGGCACCTTCGGCGACGGTGCGGGGCTGCCCGGGCTCGGCGCCCGCGCGGCCAGCATCCTGACGCTGACGCTCGCGCTGTTCCCCTACGTCTACCTGATCGCCCGCCACGCCTTCGCCACCCAGGGGATACGCGGGCTGGAGGTGGCCCAGTCGGTGGGGATGGCGCCGGCCCAGGGCTTCCGCCGGGTGGCGCTGCCCATGGCGCGGCCCTGGATCGCCGCCGGCGTGGCGCTCGTGGCCATGGAGACCCTGGCAGATTTCGGCACGGTGAGCGTGTTCAACTACGACACCTTCACCACGGCCATCTACCAGGCCTGGTTCTCCCTGTTCTCTCTGGACGCGGCCCTGCAGCTCGCCAGCGTGCTCGTGCTGCTGGTGGCGGTGGCGGTGGTGACCGAGCGCCGCTTTCGCGGCCGCGCCCGCTTCGAGGCCGTGGGCAGCGGCGGTGGCCGCCGCCGGCTGCATCTCGCGCCCCGCGCCGCCTGGCTGGCCACCGGCTACTGCAGCCTGGTCTTCCTGGTGGCGTTTCTCCTGCCGGTGCTGCAGCTCGTGGCGTGGACGGTGCAGACCTTCGCCGCCGAGTTCGATCCCCGTTATCTCGCCTTCGCCGGCCGCAGCGTCTTCCTGGGCCTGGCGGCGGCCCTCGTGATCGTTACCCTGGCGCTGTTGCTGGCCTACGCCGTGCGCATGCGGCCGGGCTCGCTCGCCGCCGGCTTCGCGCGGGCCGCCACGCTGGGCTACGCCATCCCGGGCGCGGTCCTGGCCGTCGGATTCTTCGTGGCCGTCGTCGGTCTCGGCGACGGCATCACCGCCGCGGCCCGCGCGCTGCTCGGCTCCGGCACGGCCCCCGTGGTGCTGACCGGCACGGTGGTGACCATGCTGCTCGCCTATGCCGCCCGCTTCCTGGCCGTGGGCCACGGGCCGGTGGAGAGCGCCATGCAGCGCATCCGCCCCAGCCTCGACGACGCGGCCCGGGGCATGGGGGTGGCCGGGCTCAGGCTGCTCGGCCGGGTGCATGTGCCCATCCTCGGCACCGGCATCGCCACCGCCGCCCTGCTGGTGTTCGTCGACGTCATGAAGGAGCTGCCGATCACGCTGATGACCCGCCCGTTCGGCTGGGATACCCTCAGCGTCCGCGTCTTCCAGCTCACCTCGGAGGGGCACTGGGAACGCGCCTCGGTCTCCGCCCTGTCCATCGTGCTGGTCGGCCTGATCCCCGTGCTGCTGCTGAACCGTCGGAGCGGCTGAATGCTCACGATCGAACAACTGAGCCACGCCTACGGCGACCAGCCCGTGCTGGAGGGCGTCAACCTGGTACTCGAGCGCGGCCGCATCGGCTGCCTGCTCGGGCCGTCGGGCTGCGGCAAGACCACCGTGCTGCGCTGCATCGCCGGCTTCGAGCGGCCCGCCGGCGGGCGCATCACGGCGGCGGGCCGGGAGCTGTCGGGGCCGGGCGTGCACGTGCCGCCGGAGCGCCGGCGCATCGGCATGGTGTTCCAGGACTACGCCCTGATGCCGCACCTGGACGTCGCCGGCAACGTGGCCTTCGGCCTGGGCGCGCGGGGCGGCTCCCGCCACCGGGACCGGGTGCGCGAGATGCTCGACCTGGTCGGGCTGCCGGGGCTGGAGGGCCGTTATCCCCACGAGCTGTCCGGCGGCCAGCAGCAGCGGGTCGCGCTGGCGCGGGCGCTGGCGCCGGAGCCCGGCCTGCTGCTGATGGACGAGCCCTTCTCCAACCTGGACGCCGGCCTGCGCGAGCGCCTCGCCGCCGAGGTGCGCGACATCCTGAAGTCCGTCGGCACCACGGCGCTCATCGTCACCCACGACCATCAGGACGCCTTCTCCGTGGCCGACGACGTCGGCGTGCTCACCGGCGGACGGCTGCTGCAGTGGGATACGGCCTACAACATCTATCACCGGCCGGCGGACCGGTTCGTGGCCGGCTTCGTCGGCCAGGGCGTCTGGCTGCCCGGCGTGGTGCGCGGCCCGGCCACGGTGGAGACCCCGGTGGCGACCGCGACCGGGCGCATGACCGAGACGTTGCCCGTCGGCACCGAGGTGGAGCTGCTGCTGCGCCCGGACGACGTCGTGCACGACGACGAGAGCGCGCTGAAGGCCCGGGTGGTGAGCCGGCGCTTCCGCGGGCCCCAGTTCCTCTACGAACTCAGCACGACCGACGGCAGCCGGCTGCTCTCGGCCGTGCCCAGTCATCACGACCACGCGGTCGGCGAGATGATCGGCATCCGCATCGAGACGGACCACATGGTGGTGTTCCCGGCCGGCGCGGCGGCCGTCGAACCGGCCGCACCGGACCGGTCGCACAGAATCCTCGCACAGGATCCTAGCGCCGCTGGCGCCACATGAGCGCGAGGAACAGCGGCACGCCCAGCAGGGCCGTGAGCGTGCCCACCGGCAGCTGACGCGGCGCCAGGGCAGTGCGCGCCAGCGTGTCGGCCACCACCAGCAGGATGCCGCCGGCGATGGCGGCGGCCGGTATCACGCGGCGATGCTCGCTGCCGGTCACCAGCCGGATCATGTGCGGCACCACCAGGCCGACGAAACCGATGGTGCCCGCGGCGGTGACCGCGACGGCGGTCAGCAGGGCCGCGCCGACGAAGATCGCGGCCTGAACGAGTGCGACCCGCTGCCCCAGGATGGCGGCCATGGTCTCGCCCCGGGCCAGCACGTTCAGCTCCCGCGCGGCGGCCAGGGCCAACGCGGTGCCGACGGCCAGCGCCACCAGCAGGGGCGCAGGCGCGTGCGCGAAGGAGAAGTCGCCCATCAGCCAGAACAGCATGCCGTGGATGCCCTGCTCCGGCGACAGCGTGAGCAGCAGGCCGATCACCGCGGAGAGCCCCGACGCCAGTACCACGCCGGTCAGCAGCAGCCGGGCCGGGGTCCAGCTGCCGCTGCCGTGGGCCACCAGGAACACGACCAGCATCGCGCCGAGAGCGCCGGTGAAGGCGCCGGCATCTACGGCCCAGGGCGCCAGCCCGACGGACAGGGCCGCCAGCGCCCCGACGGCGGCGCCGCCGGAGGTGCCGAGAATGTAGGGATCGGCGAGCGGGTTGCGCAGCAGCACTTGCATCAGTACGCCGGCCAGCGCGAGCAGCCCGCCCACGGCAAAGGCGGACAGCGCGCGGGGCAGGCGCAGCTCCAGCACCAGGTCCCGTTCGCCGGGGCTGCCGCCGCCGGCCAGAATCTCCGCGATCCGCGTCAGCGGCAGCGGCTCGCTGCCGGTCGCCAGCGCTGCGGCCAGGCACGCGAGCGCCAGCAGCAGGAGGCCGGGCAGCAGCAGCTTCTGCGGCAGGGTCATGACGCCTTCCGTCGCTGGTCCGCTATTCGGGATTGTGGAAGAATGACGGCCAAGAGGTTTTCCATGAATTCCGACAATATCGACGAGCACGGCTTCCGCGCGAACGTCGGCATCATACTGGCGAACGAGGCCGATCGTCTGCTGCTGGCCGGCCGCGCCGGGCGCAAGGGATGGCAATTCCCCCAGGGCGGCGTCGACCGCGGCGAGAGCGCGGAGGAGGCGATGTTCCGGGAGCTGTACGAGGAACTCGGCCTCGAGCGCCACGACGTCCAGGTGCTGGGGGCCACCCGGGACTGGATTTCCTATCGCCTGCCGGAGCGCTACGTCCGCCGCCGGGGTCACGGCGGCGACCAACCGGTCTGCATCGGCCAGAAGCAGCGCTGGTTCCTGCTGCGCTTCGTCTCCGCCGAGGAGCGGCTGCGCCTCGACCTGAGCCACACGCCCGAATTCGACCGCTGGCGCTGGGTGGATTACTGGCGGCCGGTCAACGAGGTCATCTACTTCAAACGCCGGGTCTACGCCCGGGCGCTGTTCGAGCTGGCCACCCACCTGTTCCCGGAGGGCCCGCCGCCGCAGCCGCGCTGGTGGCCGCACCGCTGGCGGGCCGTGTTCACGAAGGACCTGCGCCGCGCCGGGTTCACGCCCTGAGGGCATCGCCGGCGCATGCCCCACACGGTACCGCCGCAGGGCCGGCGCGTGGCCGATCCGTGACATACCGCACTTCCGGGGGCGGCGGCCGCCGCGTACCATAACCCCCCGTTTTGACAGAATCCGGCGACCCCCGAACCTATGCCCAACGCCTCCCCGATCCGCAGCCGTGTGCTGGCCGCCGTCGCCCTCGCGGCCGTCCTCGGCGCCGGCTACCTCGTGTACGAGGCGGGCCGCCTGCACGCGGGCTACAACCGCCTGGAGGCCGCCCGCGAGCGGGACGAGCTGGCCGAGCGCATCGCCGCGCTGGAGGCCGAGGGGGCGGCGCTGCGCGAGGAGATCATCAAGCTGGAGACGCTGCGCAAGACGGACCAGGAGGCGTACAAGGCCATCGACGAGGGGTTCCGCTCGCTGCAGGACAAGATCCAGGAGCAGCGCGAGGCCATCGCGTTCTACCGGGGCATCATCTCGCCGGCGGACTCCAGCAGCGGCCTGCGGGTGCAGGACTTCCAGGTATTGCGCGGCGCGGAGGAGTCCCGCTATCGTCTGCGGCTGGTGCTCGTCCAGGTGAAACAGCACCACCAGCGCGTGTCGGGGACGGTGCGCCTGTCGGTGGACGGGGCGCGGGGCGGCGAGGCCGTCACCATCCCCTTTGGCCAGCTCGCGGCCGAAGACGACGACGCGCGCTGGGCGTTCTCGTTCCGGTACTTCCAGGACTTCGAACGGGAGCTGGTGCTGCCGGAGGGATTCGAGCCGGACCGCGTCAACGTAGAACTGATGCCGAGCGGCAGCGGCAGCTCGGGCATCAAGCAGAGTTTTCCCTGGTCCACGAGCCCGGGATGAGCCCGGGGGTCCACGAGCCCGGGATGAGCTCGGGGGTCCACGAGCCCGGGATCAGCCCGCTTCACGGAGTAAGCCATGTTTGGACGTAAGAACAAGCGCCACACGACCATCGACACGCTGGTCGGACCGAATTCGCGGGTGCAGGGCGACCTGCACTTCGACGGCGGCTGCCACGTGGACGGCACCGTCCACGGCAACGTCAGCGCCGATCCGCAGAGCGACTCGGCGCTCAGCATCAGCGAGAACGGCACCATCGAGGGCAACGTGACCGTGCCCCACGTGGTTCTGAAGGGCACGGTGCGCGGCGATCTCACCGCCAGCGAGCGGGTGGAACTCGGGCCCACGGCGCGGGTCATCGGTAATGTGTATTACAATCTGATCGAGATGGCTATCGGCGCGGAGATCAACGGCAAGCTGGTCCACGGCACGGACGCCCGTGCGGGCCAGGCGGCCGAAGAGAGCGGCAAGACCGGCGACACCGCGAAGATGCCGGCGCCCAAGATCGCCACGGGCGCCAAATAGGAATAGCCAGGTACAGACCCGCAGACAGGGCCCACAATGGCCCGGGGAAGCAGAACGATGGAAAACACGACGACGACGACACCCGAAGCCACCGAGATGCCGCCGCCGCCCCTGGTGTTCACCGACGCGGCCGCGCAGAAGGTGGGCGAGCTGATCCGTGAGGAAGACAATCCCGAACTTATGCTGCGCGTGTTCGTCTCCGGCGGAGGCTGCTCCGGCTTCCAGTACGGATTCACGTTCGACGAGAAGATGGAAGAGGGCGACACCCAGGTGGAGAACCAGGGCGTGACGCTGCTGGTGGACCCGATGAGCGTGCAGTACCTCATGGGCGCCGAGATCGACTACAAGGAAGACCTGGAAGGCGCGCAGTTCATCATCCGCAACCCGAACGCCCAGACCACCTGCGGCTGCGGCTCGTCGTTCTCCGTCTGACAGTCCGATAGTCTGACGCCGCCACAGCGGCGGCCGCCGGCGGGAAGCAGGGGAGACCGGCATCGTCTCCAATACCGACCAGAACGACGACCACTCCCAGGACAGCGTCATAGCCGCTGTCGATCTGGGCTCCAACAGTTTCCACATGATCGTGGCCACCCTGCGCCACGGTCAGCTCACCATCCTGGACCGCTTGCGCGAGACCGTGCGGTTGGCCGAGGGCCTGTCGCCGAAGACCGGCCTGACGGTGAGCAGCAAGGCCAGGGCGCTCGAGTGCCTGAGCCGCTTCGGCGAGCGGCTGCGCGACGTGGATGCCTCCAACGTGCGCGCCGCCGGCACCAATACCCTGCGCCGGGCCCGCCGCGAGGCCGGCTTCCTGGCGGAGGCGGAGGCCGCGCTCGGCCATCCCATCGAGATCATCTCGGGCATCGAGGAGGCCCGGCTCATCTACCTGGGCGTGGCGCACAGCCTGCCGCCCATCGAGGGCCGCCGGCTCGTCGTGGACATCGGCGGCGGCAGCACCGAGCTGATACTGGGGCGGGGCGAGCAGCCGGAGGCCCTGGAGAGCCTGTCCATGGGCTGCGTCGGCAAGACCGAACGCTACTTCCCCGAGGGAAAGCTCACCCGCAAGGCCTTCGACCGCGCCCGTACGGCGGCGCAGCTGAAACTCAGGCCGGTGAAGGCGTTCTTCCGCAAGCACGGCTGGCAGGAAGCCATCGGCGCCTCGGGCACCGTGCGCTCGGCAGAGGCGGTGGCCCGGGAGCTCGGCATCCTGCAGCCCGAGGGCCTCACGCTCGCCAACGTCGAGGAACTGATCGAGCGCATGATCGCCCAGGGGCGCATCGACCGGCTCGACCTGCCCGGTCTGAACCAGCGCCGCGCGCAGGTCTGGGCGGGCGGCCTGTCGATCCTCGCCGAGATATTCGCCTCGCTCGGGATAGAGCGCATGAACATCTCCGACGGCTCGCTGCGCGAGGGCCTGCTCTACGATCTCGTGGGCCGGTTGCAGCACGCCGATGCCCGGGAGCGCACCGTGCAGGCCCTGGTCGAGCGCTACCACGTCGACCCGGACCAGTCGGAGCGGGCGGCGCTCATGGCCGGTCGGCTGCTCGCCCAGGTGGCGAAGCAGTGGAAGCTCACCGACCCGCTGGACGCGAAGCTGCTGGAATGGGCGGCGCGGCTGCACGAGATCGGCCTCGACATCTCCCACCACAATTTCCACCAGCACGGCGCCTACATCGTGGAGCACGCCGACCTGCCCGGCTTCCCCCGCCTGGAGCAGCAGGTGCTGGCCTGTCTGATCGCCTCGCAGCGCAAGCGCCCCGACCAGGATCGCCTCGACCGGCTGCCGGAGAAGAAGCGCAAGCGGATATGGCGCCTGGCGCTGCTGCTGCGCCTGGCGGTGCTCCTGAACCGCAGCCGCTCCGCGGACCTGCCGCTGGATACCCGCGTGGTGGTCGGCAAGAGATCGCTGGCCCTGTCGTTCCCCGACGGCTGGCTGGACAACAACCCGCTGACGCTGGCCGATCTCGACCGGGAGGTCCAGTATCTGAAGCCCACGGGCTACCGGCTGGAGGTGGACTTCTCCGGTCAGCAGGTCTCCGCCAGCCGCTGAAGCAGCTCGCCCTGCGCCGAGCGGGGGTTCGCGTCCGGCCCGGGCGAGAGGCGGCGATAGCTGCCGTCGGCGACGAGTTCCCAGGCGTCCGTGTTGTCCTCCAGGTAGAGTTCCAGGTCGGCCTTGACCTGGTTGCGATGCGACTTGCGCGTGAGCGGGAAACAGGTCTCCACGCGGTTGAAGAAGTTGCGCTCCATCCAGTCCGCGCTGGCGCAGTAGATCAGTTCGTCGCCGCCGTTCAGGAAGCAGTACACGCGTGAGTGCTCCAGGAAGCGGCCGACGATGGAACGCACCCGGATGTTCTCCGACACGCCCGGCAGCCCCGGGCGCAGCGAGCAGATGCCGCGCACGATCAGGTCGATCCGGACGCCGGCCTGCGAGGCGCGGTACAGGGCCTGGATCACCTGCGGCTCGATCAGCGCGTTCACCTTGACGATGATCCGCGCCGGCTGACCCCGCGCCGCGGCTGCGGTCTCCGCCTCGATCTGCGCGAGCACGCGGTCGTGCAGGCCGAACGGCGCGGTGGTCATGCGTTTGAGGCCGCGGATCTCGGTGAGGCTCGTGAGCTGCATGAAGACCTCGTGCACGTCCCGGCCCAGCGACTGGTCCGCCGACAGCAGGCCGTAGTCCGTGTACACGCGGGTGGTCTGCGGGTGGTAGTTGCCGGTGCCGAGGTGCACGTAGCGGCGCAGCTCCTCGCCGTGACGCCTGACCACCAGCGCCATCTTGGCGTGGGTCTTGTAGCCGACCACGCCGTAGACGACGTGGGCGCCCGCCTCCTGCAGCCGGTTCGCCAGCGAGATGTTGGCGGCCTCGTCGAAGCGGGCCATCAGCTCGATCACCACCGTCACCTCCTTGCCCGCCTGGGCGGCGGCCACCAGGTGGTCGACGATGGGCGAGGTAGGGCCGCTGCGGTACAGGGTCTGCTTGATGGCCAGCACGTCCGGATCGGCGGCGGCCTGGGCGATGAAGTCGATCACCGGCGTGAAGGCCTGGAACGGGTGGTGCAGCAGCACGTCCTTCGCATCGACGGCGTCGAAGACCGTCTCCGCGCCCACCAGGCCGGCGGGCAGCCCCGGCGTGAACGGCCGGAACTTGAGGTCGTCGCGCCCGGACAGGTCGCACACGCGCAGCAGGCGGTTGAGGTTCACCGGGCCGTCCACCGGATACAGATCCTCGGCATCCAGTTCGAAGTGGTCCAGCAGGAAGGTGCTGAGCTCTTCGGGGCATTCGCTCGCCACCTCCAGGCGCACGGCGGCGCCGTAGCGGCTCGCGGCCAGCTCGCCTTCCAGCGCCCGCACCAGGTCGTCCACCTCCTCGTCGTCCACGTACAGGTCGCTGTTGCGGGTCACGCGGAACTGGAAGCAGCCGTCCACCTTCATGCCCGGGAACAGTTCGTCGACGAAGCTGTGGATCACCGACGACAGGAATACGAAGTTCTCCTCCCCGGGCTTGCCGAACTCCGGCGGCAGCGGGATCAGCCGCGGCAGGGAGCGGGGCGCCTGCACCAGCCCACGGTGGCGGCGGCGGCCGAAGACGTCCTTGCCCTTCAGCGCCACGATGAAGTTCAGGCTCTTGTTCAGGATGCGGGGGAACGGGCGCGCCGGGTCCAGGGTCAGCGGCGTGAGCACGGGCAGCACCTGATCGTGGAAGTAGGCGTGCAGCCAGTCCCGCTGGCCGTCGCTCCACTGATCGCGGCGGACGAAATGCACCCCGTTCTCCGCCAGTGCGGGGATGAGATCCTCGTTCAGCAGCCGATACTGGCGCTCCACGAGTTCGGCCGCCTCGCTGCGAATCGCTGTCAGGGTCTCCCGGGGCGTCATGCGGTCGGGCCCCGGCGCCGCCGAGCCGAGTTCCTCGCGCTGCTTCAGTCCGGCCACCCGGATCTCGAAGAACTCGTCGAGGTTGGTGCAGGAGATGCAGAGGAAACGCAGGCGCTCGAGCAGCGGGGTGGTGGTGTCCAGCGCCTGGGCGAGTACCCGTTTGTTGAATTCGAGCAGGCTGAGCTCGCGGTTGATGTAGTAGTCCGGCAGGCTCAGGTTCTCGGTGTCCACGGCCGTGGTCCTTCAGGGCAAGGGGCGGCCAATCAGTATAGCAGCGGGGCGCTCAGCCGGAGGGAGCGGCTCCGCCCTCGGCCAGGTAGATGCCGCCGAGGATGGCCGCGCTCTGCGCCCCGGTGACCCGGGGGCGGTTGCCGGGGCGTCCGGCCAGCGTCTCCCGGGCCAGCCAGGCGAAGGCGGCGGCCTCCACCCAGTCCGGGTCGAGTCCCGCGGCCGCCGTGCTCATGACGTCCGCAGGCGCGCACAGTTCCGCCAGCCGTTGCATGAGAAAGCCGTTGTGCGCGCCGCCGCCGCACACCAGCACCCGCCTCACCCCCGATGCCTGTTCGCCCACGGCACGGGCGACGGTGACGGCGGTGAGTTCGGCCAGGGTGGCCTGCACGTCGACGGGCGGCGGCTGTTCCGGCAGGGCTTCCAGCCGGGCGTCGAGCCAGTCCGCATTGAAATATTCCCGGCCGGTGGATTTCGGCGGCGGCGCGGTGAAGTAGGGGTCGTCGAGGCAGGCCTCGAGCAGCAGCGGTGCGACCGTGCCTTCCCGGGCCCAGGCCCCGTCCCGGTCCCAGGCCTCGTCCCGGTGGCGCCGGATCCAGCCGTCCATCAGCGTGTTGCCGGGGCCGCTGTCGAAGCCCGCGCGCACGTCGCGGTCCACCAGGGTGAGATTGGCGATGCCGCCGATATTGACCACGGCCGCCGGCGCGCCGTCGCCGAACAGCCAGCCGTGGAAGGCCGGCGCCAGGGGTGCCGCCTCGCCGCCCAGGGCGATGTCCCGGCGGCGGAAGTCCGCCACGGTGGTGATGCCGGTGCGGGCGACGATGACGTTGGGGTCGCCGATTTGCAGCGTGAACGGCGTGTCGGCGTCCGGCCGGTGGCGCAGCGTCTGGCCGTGGCTGCCGATGGCGCGGATGTCGGCGGCCTCCAGCCCCGCAGAGGCCAGCAGGCGCAGCGCGGCCGCGGCGAAAGCCCCGCCTACCTGCACGTCCAGTCGACCGAGCGTATCCAGATCGCAGGAGGCCGGGTCGGCCACCGCCCGTTCCAGCGTGAGGCGCAGATCGTCTGCATAGGCGTAGCAGGCCGTGGCCACCAGCTCGCAGTCGCGCCGTCCCCGTTCGGGGAAGGCGACGACGGCGGCGTCGACGCCGTCCATGCTGGTGCCGGAGATCAGGCCGAGGAAGAGTTCGCTCATCGGGTCAGGGGGTCAGCCGGCCCGTGGCGCAAGGGCGCCGGCCAGGCTCACTGCAGCGAGGCCAGGCGCGTCGTCCGGTAGCGGTTCAGGCGTTCCAGCAGCGGCTCCGCGGCCGCCATGAATTCGCCGCGCCAGGCCTCGCGGATGGGCTCGGCCTCGGGCAGCTCCACGGTGCGGGGATTGCGGTGCACGCCGTTCACCCGGTACTCGTAATGCAGATGGGCGCCGGTGACCATGCCCGTGGCGCCGACATAGCCGATGATCTGGCCCTGCCTGACCCGGCTGCCCGGCTTCGCGCGGGAATGGAAACGCGACATGTGGGCGTACAGCGTGGTGATGTTGCCGCCGTGCTGCAGGATTACCGTGTTGCCGTAGCCGCCCTTGCGGCCGCGGAAGATGACCTTGCCGTCGCCGGCCGCCTTGATCGGCGTGCCCGTGGGCGCCGCGTAGTCCACGCCCCGGTGGGCGCGGATGGTGTTCAGCACCGGGTGGCGGCGGTTCGGGTTGAAGTTGGAGCTGATGTAGGCGAAGTCCACCGGCGCCCGGATGAAGGCCTTGCGCACGCTGCGCCCGTCCGGCGTGTAGTAGTCGCTGTCGCCCTCCGGGTTGACGAAGCGCAGGGCCTGGAAGGTATTGCCGCGGTTCACGAATTCGGCGGCCACGATCTCGCCGTTGCTGACGAATTCGCCGTCCTGCCAGATCTCTTCATAGAGGATGTAGAACTCGTCGCCCTTGCGGATGTCGAGCACGAAATCGATGTCCCAGGCGAAGATGCCGGCCAGATTCATGATGACGTTGTCGGAGATGCCGGCGTCCATCGCGGCCTCGAACAGCGAGGTCTCGATGACACCGTGGGCCATCTTCTCGCGCACCTCGATCGGGCGCTCGACGATAGACGCCTCGAAGCCGTCGCCGTTGGCTTCCACCACCAGCGCGGAGGTGAGGTCCAGCTCCTTGTACAGGCGGAGCAGGCGGCCGTCGCTGTGGCGGATCTCCAGCTTGTCCCCGGGGCGGATCAGGCGCAGCGGGTCCTTCGCCTCCTTCAGGCTGGTGACGCGGGCCAGGTCGGCGATGCTGAGCGAGTGGCGGCGGAACAGGCGGTCCAGGGTGTCGCCGCGGGCCACCTCCAGCGTGAGCGGCGTGTACGGCACGATCTCCGCGGCCTCGGCCGGGGCGCTCGGCGCCAGCAGCTCCGCCAGCGATTCGCTGCGGCGCTGCATCGGCGGCGCCGGTATGCCGAGCGAGGCGGCGATCTCGCGCTCCATCATGTCGGGGGTGACCTGCTCCGCGGTGCCGCCGGCATCCCGCAACCCGGCCAGCAGGGCCACGACGGCCAGTGGCAGGCCGAGACCGACGGCGAACCAGGAAAGGCGCCTCGGAGCCGGGTTCTTGTGCGCGAGCTTGTGCTTGTAATCGTGCCTGATCGGGCTCACAGGACGGTGCAAGGCGGCTCTCCGGTATAGGGCAGCCGCTAATGTAGCCACAAGACATAATCGAGTCAAAGAAAGCAGTAGCAAATCAGGTCTTTAAACGGGCTTTTTCAGATGCCGATGCAGCCGTGGCGGGCCCGCGGCCGCGTCTGGCTCGCAGCACCCTTTGTGATTCGCCCCCGCGTCGGGCAAGATTCGCAGCGCGGCGCGCGCCCGCCGCGGGCCCCGGGTCCGTCATCCGGGGCCATGACGATGGGGCGACAGCATTGCCGACAGCACTGGCGACAGGAGCCATGACCCAGATTCCCGCCGAACAACAGCTCGAGGAACTGACCCGGGGTGCCGAAGAGGTGCTGCCGGAGGGTGCGCTGCGCGCGAAACTGGCCGAAGGCCGGCCGCTGGTGGTCAAGGCCGGCTTCGACCCGACGGCGCCGGACCTGCACATCGGCCACACGGTGCTGATCAACAAGATGCGCCAGTTCCAGGAGTTCGGCCACGAGGTCGTCTTCCTGATCGGCGACTTCACCGGCATGATCGGCGACCCGTCGGGCAAGAACGCCACCCGCCCGCCGCTCAGCGAGGACGACGTGCGCGAGAATGCGCGTACCTACGAGGCGCAGATCTTCAAGATTCTGGACCCCGAGCGCACCCGCATCGAATTCAACTCCCGCTGGATGGGCGAGATGACCGCGGCCGACATGATCCGGCTGGCCTCCCGCCACACGGTCGCGCGCATGCTCGAGCGCGACGACTTTCACAAGCGCTACACTGGGGGCCAGGCGATCGCCATCCACGAGTTCCTCTATCCGCTGGTGCAGGGCTACGATTCGGTGGCGCTGAAGGCCGACGTGGAGCTGGGCGGGACGGACCAGAAGTTCAACCTGCTGGTCGGCCGGCAGCTGCAGCAGGACTACGGCCAGGCGCCCCAGGTGGTGTTCACCATGCCGCTGCTGGAAGGTCTGGGCGGCGTGGAGAAGATGTCCAAGTCGCTGAACAACTACGTGGGCATCACGGAGCCGCCGGACGAGATGTTCGGCAAGCTCATGTCGATCTCCGACGATCTCATGTGGCGTTACTTCGAGCTGCTGAGTTTCCGGCCGTTGGGCGAGATCCGCGCGCTGCGCGAGGCCGTCGCGGAGGGACGCAACCCCCGGGACGTGAAGTTCGAGCTGGGCCGCGAGATCGTGGACCGGTTCCACGGCGCCGGCGCGGGCGAGGCCGCGCAGGAGACCTTCATCGCCCGCTTCCGCAAGGGCGACATGCCCGAGGACATGCCGGCGCTCGACGTGGCCACCGAGGGCGGGCGGCTCGGCATCGCCCGGGTGCTGCGCTCGGCGGGCCTGGTGTCCAGCAACTCGGAGGCATTCCGCATGATCGGCCAGGGCGCGGTCCGGGTGGACGGCAATCGCATCGAGGACCGGGACCTGGAGCTCGAGGCCGGCAATACCCACGTCTGCCAGGTCGGCAAGCGCCGCTTCGCGCGTGTGACGCTGACCTGATACCGAAAAATCGAAAAATCGGGGGAACGGAAGGAGCGGCACGGCCGCTCCCGGATGATCTTTGTAAGGAGAGAACGATGCAGTTCAGGAAGATAGCCGTCTGTCTGGCCGCGCTGGCCGTGTTCGCCGCTGGCAGCGCGCTCGCCATGGATGCGAAGCAGGCCGGGAAGGCCTACGAGGTGCGCGAATCGCTGTTTAAACTGGTGGGGTGGAACATCGGGCCGCTGGCCGGCATGGCCAAGGAGGAGATCCCCTTCGACGCGGACAGGGCCGGCAAGCACGCGAGCCGCATCGCGGCATTGGTGCCGATGATCCCCGACGCCTTCGCCGCCGATACCCGGGGCTACGACCTGCCCACCGAGGCGAAGGACGCGATCTGGGAGGAGGAGGAGGAGTTCCTGGAACTTGCCGCGGCGATTCGCGAGAAGAGCGCCGCTCTCGAGACGGCGACCGCCGGCGGGGATTTCGACGCGTTCAGGACGGCGTTCGTCGAGATGGGACAGGCCTGCAAGGACTGCCACGACCGCTTCCGCGAGGACTGATTGCCGACCCCGCAAGGGGAGCGGCTCGGAACCGGAGGCTCAGAACAGGAAATCTGCGGCCGCCGGCTCCGGCGCCAGGTCCACCAGCAGCCACACCGTCCCGGCGGCGAGTGCGGCCAGGACCAGTGCCAGCAGGAGCCGGTGGCCGGCGATTCCCGCCGCCGGGTCGACGCCGCGCTTGCGGCCGGTGAACATGGCCGTCGCGAGGTCGATGCGCAGCCTGAGCCAGTAGGCGAGGATGGAGGCGACGTGCAGGCCCGTCAGTGCCAGCAGCAGGTTGAAGTTCACGGCGTGGAGCCAGGACGCCGTGTCGGCCAGGTCGTCGGACACTGCGCCGTGCCAGGGACCGCTGGTCAGCACGTCGTCGGTATTGAACAGCCCCGTCACCGCCTGCACGGACACCACGGCCAGCATGGCCAGCACTGACCAGCCGCCCAGGGGATTGTGCCCCGCGCTCACCCGCGCCCGCCCGGCCAGCCAGTCGCGGGCGTAGGCCACGACGGCGCCGGGGCCGCGCAGGAATTGCCCGAAGCGCGCGTGGCGCGGCCCGACGAAGCCCCACAGGAGCCGGAACACGATCAGCCCGATCACGAGGTAGCCGAGCCGCATGTGCCAGTCCATGTAGTTCACCCCGAGTTCGTGGGTGATCCAGCTGCCTGCCAGCGCCACTACCAGCAGCCAGTGGAACAGCCGCAGGGGCAGGTCCCAGACGAGGGCCGCGGCGGGCCGATCCGTGTCCTTTTTCATGGCGGCATTCAGCCAGAACCGCCCCGGCCCGGCAAGCATTCGCGCACCGGAACGCCGGGCTCACGGGACGGTCTAACGGAGTGGTTGGAAGGGTGTCCGCGGAGGGTATTCCGGCGGCGCCCCGGCCGCCGCCGAAAAGAATTTGCCATCGGGTGTTGACGGGGGCGGGATCGTCGCTATAATGCGCCCTCCCTGACGGCCGCGTCGCCGGCAGGAGACCCCGAAAAAACAGTGATGCAGGCAGCCTGGACTGTTGACCAACCCCGGCCTGCCTGTATAATTGTGGGTCTGCCCCGGATTCCGGGGAATCGCTCTTTAACAATACAATCAGGTAATTTGTGTGGGCGCTCGCGCTGGAATTTTCGGAAGCGAAAACCAGAGTGAGCGAACCAAACCTAAGTCAATGTGATTTAGAGCTTGGGGATCTCATTCTTCAAACTTCAATGTTTAAACTGAAGAGTTTGATCCTGGCTCAGATTGAACGCTGGCGGCATGCCTAACACATGCAAGTCGAACGGAAACGATGGGAGCTTGCTCCCAGGCGTCGAGTGGCGGACGGGTGAGTAATACTTAGGAATCTGCCCAGTAGTGGGGGATAGCCCGGGGAAACTCGGATTAATACCGCATACGCCCTACGGGGGAAAGCGGGGGATCTTCGGACCTCGCGCTATTGGATGAGCCTAAGTCGGATTAGCTTGTTGGTGAGGTAAAGGCTCACCAAGGCGACGATCCGTAGCTGGTCTGAGAGGACGATCAGCCACACTGGGACTGAGACACGGCCCAGACTCCTACGGGAGGCAGCAGTGGGGAATATTGGACAATGGGGGAAACCCTGATCCAGCAATGCCGCGTGTGTGAAGAAGGCCTGCGGGTTGTAAAGCACTTTCAGTAGCGAAGAAAAGCCGGCGGCTAATACCCGACCGGTCTTGACGTAACCTACAGAAGAAGCACCGGCTAACTCCGTGCCAGCAGCCGCGGTAATACGGAGGGTGCAAGCGTTAATCGGAATTACTGGGCGTAAAGCGCGCGTAGGTGGTTGGGTAAGTCAAATGTGAAAGCCCCGGGCTTAACCTGGGAATTGCATTCGATACTGCTTAACTAGAGTGTGGGAGAGGGAAGTGGAATTTCCGGTGTAGCGGTGAAATGCGTAGATATCGGAAGGAACACCAGTGGCGAAGGCGACTTCCTGGCCCAACACTGACACTGAGGCGCGAAAGCGTGGGTAGCAAACAGGATTAGATACCCTGGTAGTCCACGCCGTAAACGATGAGAACTAGATGTCGGGGGGATTTGCCCTTCGGTGTCGCAGTTAACGCATTAAGTTCTCCGCCTGGGGAGTACGCCGGCAACGGTAAAACTCAAAGGAATTGACGGGGACCCGCACAAGCGGTGGAGCATGTGGTTTAATTCGATGCAACGCGAAGAACCTTACCTGCCCTTGACATCCTCGGAACTTGTCAGAGATGACTTGGTGCCTTCGGGAACCGAGTGACAGGTGCTGCATGGCTGTCGTCAGCTCGTGTCGTGAGATGTTGGGTTAAGTCCCGCAACGAGCGCAACCCTTGTCCCTAGTTGCCAGCACTTCGGGTGGGAACTCTAGGGAGACCGCCGGTGACAAACCGGAGGAAGGTGGGGACGACGTCAAGTCATCATGGCCCTTATGGGCAGGGCTACACACGTGCTACAATGGCGCGTACAGAGGGTTGCCAGCCAGCGATGGTGAGCTAATCCCTTAAAGCGCGTCGTAGTCCGGATCGGAGTCTGCAACTCGACTCCGTGAAGTCGGAATCGCTAGTAATCGCGAATCAGAATGTCGCGGTGAATACGTTCCCGGGTCTTGTACACACCGCCCGTCACACCATGGAAGTTGGTTGCACCAGAAGTAGGTAGCCTAACCCTCGGGAGGGCGCTTACCACGGTGTGGCCAATGACTGGGGTGAAGTCGTAACAAGGTAGCCGTACGGGAACGTGCGGCTGGATCACCTCCTTTAAGAGTAAAGCGCAACCGCAAAGGAAGGCGCGAGCTCCCATACAAGTTACCTGATTGAATAGGCAACAGGCCTGGACTGCTGTCCGACCTCGCTCGAGAGAGCCCGGGCGCTTCGTGGACTCCGGGTCTGTAGCTCAGTTGGTTAGAGCGCACCCCTGATAAGGGTGAGGTCGGAAGTTCAAATCTTCCCAGACCCACCATCTCCACGTAGGAGGGGCTTCAGCCCCGATGTGCATGTAGGAGGGCCTTCAGGCCCGATCCATGAACATTTGAAAAGGGGCCATAGCTCAGCTGGGAGAGCGCCTGCTTTGCACGCAGGAGGTCGGCGGTTCGATCCCGCCTGGCTCCACCATCCAACCGGTGGCCCTGTTGCCTGTACGAAGACACCAAACGAAAGCATCAGAGCTTTCTTTTGATGTTTTTGCTCTTTAACAATCTGGATAAGTTTTGACGTCTAGGCTGAGTCTTCGGACTCAGTTTTTTAGAGTGTCGCATTCGCGTCGCAAGGACACGGCTCTGAGGCAGACCGGTAATCTTCTACCGCCTGTCAGACGAGCCTGGGGTCGAGCCCGCTCTGCTTTGCAAAAGGTGATGGAGCAGGTGAGGCCCCGCCCGATCGAAGGGTTGTCACGCAGGACTTTTGTCCGAGTGAGAACGCTTTGGGTTATATGGTCAAGCGACTAAGCGCACACGGTGGATGCCTAGGCGGTAGGAGGCGATGAAGGACGTGGTAGTCTGCGATAAGCCTCGGCGAGCTGACAAACTAGCTTCGACCCGGGGATTTCCGAATGGGGCAACCCACTCCGCTTGCGGAGTATTCTGTGCTGAATACATAGGTGCAGAAGGCGAACCTGGTGAACTGAAACATCTAAGTAACCAGAGGAAGAGAAATCAACCGAGATTCCCTCAGTAGCGGCGAGCGAACGGGGAACAGCCCAGTTACCATCAACTTGTGGATCCTAGCGGAACGATCTGGAAAGGTCGGCCATAGAAGGTGATAGCCCTGTATGCGAAAGGTGATACAAGGGGGTAACGAAGAGTAGGACGGGGCACGAGAAACCTTGTCTGAACATGGGGGGACCATCCTCCAAGGCTAAATACTCCCTACCGACCGATAGTGAACCAGTACCGTGAGGGAAAGGCGAAAAGAACCCCGGAGAGGGGAGTGAAATAGAACCTGAAACCGTGTGCGTACAAGCAGTCGGAGCCCCTTCGGGGGTGACGGCGTACCTTTTGTATAATGGGTCAGCGAGTTGTTTTCAGTGGCAAGCTTAACCACCTAGGGGAGGCGTAGGGAAACCGAGTCCGAACAGGGCGATTCAGTCGCTGGGAGCAGACCCGAAACCGGGCGATCTATCCATGGCCAGGGTGAAGGTAGGGTAATACCTGCTGGAGGCCCGAACCGGGTAATGTTGAAAAATTATCGGATGAGCTGTGGATAGGAGTGAAAGGCTAATCAAGCTCGGAGATAGCTGGTTCTCCTCGAAAGCTATTTAGGTAGCGCCTCGTGTCTCACTCCTGGGGGTAGAGCACTGTTTCGGCTAGGGGGCCATCCCGGCTTACCAAACCGATGCAAACTCCGAATACCAGGAAGTGCAATCACGGGAGACACACGGCGGGTGCTAACGTCCGTCGTGGAGAGGGAAACAACCCAGACCGCCAGCTAAGGTCCCCAAGTTACAGCTAAGTGGGAAACGATGTGGGAAGGCGAAGACAGCCAGGAGGTTGGCTTAGAAGCAGCCACCCTTTAAAGAAAGCGTAATAGCTCACTGGTCTAGTCGGCCCGCGCGGAAGATTTAACGGGGCTCAAGCTGTACACCGAAGCTGCGGACGCATGCTTGCATGCGTGGTAGAGGAGCGTTCTGTAAGCCTGTGAAGGTGTGTCGCGAGGCATGCTGGAGGTATCAGAAGTGCGAATGCTGACATGAGTAACGATAATGCGGGTGAAAAACCCGCACGCCGAAAACCCAAGGTTTCCTGCGCAACGCTAATCGGCGCAGGGTGAGTCGGCCCCTAAGGCGAGACCGAAAGGTGTAGTCGATGGGAATCAGGTTAAAATTCCTGAACCGGCTGTTACTGCGATGGGGGGACGGAGAAGGCTAGGTCAGCCGGCTGTTGGTTGCCGGTTTAAGCAAGTAGGAAGTGTCCTTAGGCAAATCCGGGGACACAATTCCGAGATGTGATGACGAGCTCCCTATGTGGAGCGAAGTGATTGATGCCATGCTTCCAGGAAAAGCCTCTAAGCTTCAGGTGACAGTTGACCGTACCGTAAACCGACACAGGTGGGTGAGGAGAGAATCCTAAGGCGCTTGAGAGAACTCGGGTGAAGGAACTAGGCAAATTGGTACCGTAACTTCGGGAGAAGGTACGCCCCTGTTGGTGATGAGACTTGCTCTCTGAGCTGGTGGGGGTCGCAGTGACCAGGTGGCTGCGACTGTTTATTAAAAACACAGCACTCTGCAAACTCGAAAGAGGAAGTATAGGGTGTGACGCCTGCCCGGTGCCGGAAGGTTAATTGATGGGGTTAGCGTAAGCGAAGCTCTTGATCGAAGCCCCGGTAAACGGCGGCCGTAACTATAACGGTCCTAAGGTAGCGAAATTCCTTGTCGGGTAAGTTCCGACCTGCACGAATGGCGTAACGATGGCCACACTGTCTCCACCCGAGACTCAGTGAAATTGAAATCGCTGTGAAGATGCAGTGTACCCGCGGCTAGACGGAAAGACCCCGTGAACCTTTACTACAGCTTTACACTGAATTTTGAACCTGCTTGTGTAGGATAGGTGGGAGGCTTTGAAGCGTGGACGCCAGTCTGCGTGGAGCCAACCTTGAAATACCACCCTGGCATGTTTGAAGTTCTAACCCAGGCCCGTTATCCGGGTCGGGAACAGTGTATGGTGGGTAGTTTGACTGGGGCGGTCTCCTCCCAAAGAGTAACGGAGGAGTACAAAGGTACCCTCAGTGCGGTCGGACATCGCACGTTGCGTATAAAGGCATAAGGGTGCTTGACTGCGAGACAGACAAGTCGAGCAGGTGCGAAAGCAGGTCTTAGTGATCCGGTGGTTCTGTATGGAAGGGCCATCGCTCAACGGATAAAAGGTACTCCGGGGATAACAGGCTGATTCCTCCCAAGAGTCCACATCGACGGAGGAGTTTGGCACCTCGATGTCGGCTCATCACATCCTGGGGCTGTAGCAGGTCCCAAGGGTATGGCTGTTCGCCATTTAAAGTGGTACGCGAGCTGGGTTTAGAACGTCGTGAGACAGTTCGGTCCCTATCTGCCGTGGGCGTTGGAAACTTGAGAAGAGCTGCTCCTAGTACGAGAGGACCGGAGTGGACGCACCTCTGGTGTTCCGGTTGTCACGCCAGTGGCACTGCCGGGTAGCTATGTGCGGACGGGATAACCGCTGAAAGCATCTAAGCGGGAAGCCCCCTTCAAGATTAGGTTTCCCTGGACCCTCGAGGTCCCTGAAGAGCCCTCGAAGACTACGAGGTTGATAGGCTGGGTGTGGAAGTTCAGTAATGAATGAAGCTAACCAGTACTAATTGCTCGTGAGGCTTGGCCATATAACACCAAAGCGTTTTCGCGACGCTAAGCGACACTCTGACGTCAAAACTTTCCAGATTGTTAACCCTATTGGGGGTGAGGTATGCCTCACCCCAACCGGTTTGCCTGGCGGCAATAGCGAGCGGGAACCACCTGATCCCATCCCGAACTCAGAAGTGAAAACGCTCAGCGCCGATGGTAGTGTGGGGTCTCCCCATGTGAGAGTAGGTCACCGCCAGGCTTTATATTCAGGAAGGCCGCCCCGGAAACGGGGCGGCCTTTTTGTTTTGGGTGAGCTGTCAGGCCCGATCGTCGGCTTGGACGGCTCGCAGTACGAATGCGGTCCCCTTTTCGAGCGATACGGGGTCGCCCAGGCTCATGCCTTGTCTGGATCGGGCGGGCGAGTGCGGCCGCTTCTGCTCCCGACTGGACTATCATTGATCATCCATGGATCATCTGATCGGCTCCGATGCCTTTCCGATTCCGCCAATGCAGCGCCCGTACCTATACCGTTTCGATAACGCCGTCTTCGCACCGCTGGAGGGCCGGCTGCGCCTGGGTGATCATGACGTGATTCTCGAGCAGAAGGTCTCGGACCTGCTCCGGGCGTTCTGCCGCCGGCCCGGACAGGTGCTGACCAAGACCTGGCTGATGGAGGAAATCTGGCCGGGGCGCATCGTCAACGAGGACAGCCTGTCGGTGGCGGTCAGCAAGCTCAGGCGTGCACTGGGCGATCGTGCCGGTGCGCCAAAGTACATCCGGACCGTGACCGGTACGGGCTATATCTGGCTGCCTGAAACGCGGCGTGTTTCCACAGGAACGGAAAACTCTCTGCGGTCAGCGCGACCGAGAGCGGGCTGGTGGCCGTGGTCCGGTCTGGTCGCCATCGGCTTGCTGGGCGCCGCCATTGGCGGCTGGTGGCTAAGCCGCGAAGACACGCCGGCGCGGCTCCGGGAGCCGACGACCGCGGAGAGCCGGAGCGCGGAAGTAGGCCAGTTACTCGAAAGGGCCGGGGAGCGGCTCGGCAGCGAGCGCCCCGAAGTCCTGCGCCAGGCTATCGCCGACTTCAGAGCCGTGCTCGAGGAGCACCCCGGCGCGATCGGAGCCTACCTCGGTATTGCTGAGGCCAAGCTGGACCTGAGCGGGCTGACCGGCCATCTCGATATCGAACTGTACGCCGACGAAGTTCACGCCCTGCTCGACCACGTACTCGAAGTCGACCCCGACAATGCCCGCGCCTGGCTGCGCAAGGCAGAACTGCACTGGCTGGCGGACTGGGACCTTCAGGCCGCCGAGCACGCGTATCTGCGCGCCATCGAGTTCGATCCGGACGAGCCGGGAAGTTACCTGGCCTACAGCGAGTTCCTGCTTTCCCTGGGTGAGTTCGAACGATCCGAAGCGATCCTTCAGCATCTGCGCGAGATCGATCCCGCGTGGTATCGCTTCGTCAACATGACCTTCGTCTACACCATGAACGGAGAGCTGGAGCGCGCCCTCGCCGAGACCCGGCGCCTCATGAACAGCGAACCGGACTCGGAATCCTACCGCAGAATGCTGCATCGCCTCGGCCTGCTGCTCGGCGACGACGAGATGGCTTTCGACCAACTCGTGCTCCTCATGCGAGAGGCAAACGTGGCCGAGGAGAAGATCGCCGAATACACCGAGCTTTACCGTCAGCGTGGCATGCCGGCCCTGTTCGGCCAGCTGCTCGACGATCGTCCAAAACGCAACATCGGTCATTACATTCCGCCAATCAGCTGGGCGCGCTACGCCGTGGTGGCCGGCCGCCCCGGCGAGGCCTTCCGCTGGCTCAACGAGGCCGTCGATGAACGCCAGCCCCAGATCCTGCTGGTCAACGTCGATCCCCACTACCTGCCTCTCCGCAATGATCCGCGCTTCGCCGAGTTGCTGAATCGCCTGCCGCAGCGGGCAGCGGATCCCACGAACAGCGAATAGAAACACGCATCAGGACGCTTCTTGGCTGACCAGGGTGGTGACCGGGAATTCCTCCGACGAGAGCACCGTGACCTGGTCGCCGCTGCGAATCGACTCCGCGCCGCGCACGACCACCTGCTGGCCGGCGGCCAGCGAGCCCTCGACGGCGACGGAATCACCATGGTCCGCGCCCACCTCGACCGGTACCGCAAGCACCTTGCCCTCCGCGTCGAGCACGAAAACCCGAATGTGTTTTTCACCCAGCACCAGGGCATCGCGGGGTACGATAAACTGTTCTGACGGCAGAGCCGTGGGGACGGCCACGCTGATCAGCTGGCCGATGCGGAACTGCGACGCCATCGAAGGCGGCACGGCCAGGTAGCCCACAAAACTCTGCGACTGCTCATCGCTGACCGGCACCGTGGCCCGCACGGTCATCTCGGCGCTGCCCGATCCCCAGTGCACGCGCAGGCGTCCGATCGCAGTCGGCAGGTCGCTGTGCACCAGTGGGCCATGGAAACGGATCTCGAGCGTCTCGGTACTGACCACGTGCGCCACCGGCTGCGTGGCCGAAACGCTTTCGCCTCGCTGCTGGAAGCGCTGGGTCACCATGCCGTCGAAAGGCGCGACGATGAGGGTCCTGGCCAGGTCGTCGCGGGCGCGGTCGATCTCGACCTCCAACAGCTCGGCGTCCGAGCGGGCCATGCCCAGGTCGGCTTCGAGCGCGTCGACCTCGCGCGCCGAGATCGAGTGCTGCTGCTGCAGCCTGCGATAGCGCTGGAGATCCTGCTCGAGCCGGCGAATCTCGATGTGCTTCTTGTTCAGGCGCGCCTTCAGTTCGCGCAGGTTCAGTTCGAAGGGACGATCGTCCAGTCGGGCGACCGGCTCGCCTTGCACGACCCGCGTACCGGGCTCGGCCACCCAGGTGAGCGAGCCGGCGATGCCGGCCGAAACCGAAGAGTCGGAGCGACTCTGCACTGTGCCGGTGACCATCAGGCTCGGACTGATTCGGTCGGATTCGACCGACACCACGGAGACCACCGGATGATCAGCGGCCAGGACGGGGCTGGGCAGCAGCGCACCGGCCACCATGGCGAGCCAAACGGCATTCTTGTAGCGATTGAGCGTATTCATGATCAGTATTCCTTTCTCGAGGGCGGTTGTCAGGACGCCTGGATGGCGGATTCGGATGAAGCAGGGCTGCCGGCGCGGAAATCGCGCAGCCGCGCCATCAGCCGCAGTGCCGCGGCCATGAAGACGACGGTAAACAGTGTGCTGGTAAGCATGCCTCCCACAATCACCACGGCCAGGCCACGGTAGATTTCGCTGCCCACGCCGGGCACCAGCACCAGCGGCAGCATGCCGACCACGGAAGTGAGCGTGCTCATCCAGATCGGGCGAACCCGCGTCTCCACGGCCATCCGGATGGCCTCCTCCCTCGACAGCCCCTCGGCGTTTCCGCGCCGGACGCGGTCAATCAGCAGGATGGCGTTGTTGACCACCAGGCCCATCAGGATCACGAAGCCGATCATGGTCAGCAGGTCCAGGGACTGGAAGGCGAACAGGTTGAGCGCGCGCAGGCCAAGCACGCCGCCGGCCAGCGCCATCGGCATTGAGGCCAGCACGAGCGCACTGTCGAGCGCGGAACGGAAGAGCGCGGTCATGAGCAGGAACAGCACCAGCGCGGCAAAGGCGAAGTTCCAGGTCATCGTCTCGATGGTGTCAGCCAGGTCATCGGAGCCGCCTGCGAGCATGAGGTGAATCCCGGGACTGACCTGTGCCTGGGCATCGGCCATGATCGGCCGGAGCTTTTCCAGTGCGACCTGCAGCGACATGTCAGAAGGCGGCGTGATGGCGATGGTGAAGGTGCGCTCGCCGTTGTAGCGGCGAAGCTGGGTCGGGCCTGTCCGGCGCTCGGCACGGGTGAGTTGCCCCAGCGTCTGCACGCCTGATAGCGGCGTGGCCATGGGGACGGCCTGGAGCTGCTCCGGGGAGTTCCAGCGCGGCGCCTTGAGGATGATGTTCTGGCGGCGGCTGCCGTCGAACTGCTCACCCAGGTACAGCCCGCCGGTGGCCGCTCGAACCATTTTCGCCACCTGGCTGCGGTCGAGACCGGCTTGTGCCACCGCATGGTCGTCGGGCGTCAGTACGAGCTGCGGCTGTGCGGCATTCAGATTCGGCAGCGGACGCAGACCCGCACCGGCTATCTCGCTCCGGATGCGCTGCATGGTCTGGGCGGCAACCTGGCGCGAGGCGTCGTCGAGCTCGCCATTGAAGTTCAGGTAGATCGAACGGCTGCCGCCCACGTTGATGCTCAGCAATGAGGCCTGGAACGGAAACCCGCTCGTGCCCGGCAGGTCGGCAAGGATTTCCGTGCGCAGCACATGGAGCAGCTCCTGCACCTCGCGCGGGTCTTCCGGATAGACGAACAGAATCTTGCCGCCTTCGCTCATGGCCAGGTTGTAGGCGCGGATCGCCGGAGATTTATCGCCGCTGCGATACGGCTCGAGCCGCCGCATCAGCGTGCGGCCAATCTCGTTCTCCAGCGTCTCGTAGCTGGCCCCCGGCGGCACGGCGAAGACGGCCATGATGCCTTCCCACTTTGCCTCGGGCAGGAAGTCGGTCTCGGGCGTCAGTGCCCAGATCACCATCGCGGCCCCGGGTCCGAGCACGAGCAGCCAGAGAAGCGCCCGGCGGTCATTGCCGACCAGCGACAGATAATGATGCGCCAGGCGATACCAGAAGCGTGGCGGCTGCCCGCCGTCGGACTCGCGCGTAAGAAAGATGCCCGCGACCACCGGTACAAGGAAGAAGGCGCCCAGCATGGAGGCGCACACCGCCACGGCCATGCTCACTGCCAGGTCGAAGAACAGCTGCCCTTCCACCCCCTGCATGAACACAATGGGCGTGAAGATCGCCACCGTCGTCAGCGTAGAGGCGAACAGTGCCGGTGCCACCTCGACCGTACCCTTCACCACCGCCTTCTTCAGAGGCTCGCCGTGCTGCAGCAGGCGGACGATGTTTTCCTGCACGACGATCGCGGCATCCAGCACCAGGCCGACGGAAAAGGCGAGGCCGGCCAGCGAGATGATGTTGAGGCTGCGACCGAGGAGGTCGAGCACCAGCAGCGCCGACAGCAGTGAGACCGGAATGGTCAGCGCGATCAGCACCGTAGCGCGCCAGCCGCGCAACATGGCATAAAGCAGCCCCATGGCCAGCGCGATACCCAGTCCCAGGTTACCCTGCACCAGCGCGACAGCGCGTTTGATGTGCTCGGACGAGTCGAAGCTGAGGGTCAGCTCCAGGTCGGCATCGAGCAGGTGGTTTTCGTTGACCTCGGCGACGCGCTTCCTGAGCGCCGTCATGATGTCGACCGTGTTGGCATTGGAGGCCGCGAACAGCTGGATGTAGAAGGCCGGATCCCCGTTGCGATAAGCGAAGCCTCTCATCGGTTCGTGGCCCTGGCGGATTTCGGCGATCTCGCCCAGTCGCACCGGCCGCCCCTCGTTGTAGGCCACGATCATCTGCGCCCACTCGTCGGACAGATACTGGCCGGCGAAACGCACGGTGTACTCGCGTCGCCCCACCGAGGCGAAGCCGCCCGAGACGTCGCCGGCGCCCTGGATGCGGGCGAGCAGGGCGTCGAGCTGCAACCCCAGTGCGGCCATGCGATAGGGATCGAACACGATCTCGAGTTGCGACTCGCGGAAGCTGTTGAGCTCCACGCTGGTCACGCCCGGAATGGTGCGAAGCGCCGGCGCGACAGTCTGGCGGATGAGCTCCTGATCGCCGGTGAAATCGCCGTCGGCGCCATCGGCCGTCTTGCGGATCAGCAGCGTGGCCAGCGGTTGCTCCAGGCCCCCGAGACTGATCATCGGCTCCTCGGCGTCGCGCGGCCGGGGCGGGGCCTGGTTCATGGCGTTGATCACGTCCATGAGCTTCATCTGCATGTCCGTACCCACCTGGAAAGACAGCACGGTGATACTCATGCCCGCGCGTACCGACGATTTAATGCTCTCCAGGCCGACGATCGTCTCGAGCACCTCCTCCTGTGGCTCGACCAGTTCGGCCTCCATTTCGGCGGGCGCAGCCGAGCGCCAGAAATTGAGGATGGTGATCCTGGGCCGCTCGAGGTTGGGCGTGAGCTGTACGGGCAGGTTGATCAGGGCAGCGACCCCCATGATCCCGACAATCAGGAACACGACGACGGTGGCGACGGGGTTGGCGTGAGAGAGCTTGAACAGGTTCATGGCGCAATTCCCGCGTGGGCGTGATGAATGTGCAGCTCATCATCCGCATCGCCGCGCGAACGGTCCTGAAGCCGGACCGAAATATCCGGAAAGCTCCCGAAATCCCGCTTAAGAATCGCTTCAAGTCATTGTTTTTTTGAATGCAGGAGGGCCTTCAGGCCCGATGCGAATCGCGGCTAAAGCCGCTCCTACGGTGTAAGATCCAGACCGGTTTGCCTGGCGCTGTAGCTCGCTCGCAGGCAAACTGATCGGGGAACCACAAGAATGACGACTTGGGGGGAGAGGCTATGACACGCTTCGATTCCTACTCACCCGGCACCTTCAGCTGGGTGGACCTGATGGCGAAGGACGTCGCGACGGCCAGACGCTTCTACGGCGCATTGTTCGACTGGACCGCCGAGGAGCAGGACACACAGGGTGGCCCGCCCTACGTCATGTTCACGCATGACGGCGACGAGGTCGCCGGTCTCGACCAGATGCCCGACGAGATGCAGCAGCAGGGCGTGCCCGGCGTGTGGTCGAGCTATGTCACGGTCGCCGATCTGGGCGACACGGTGGGCCGCGTCAAGGCGCATGGCGGCAAGGTCGCCATGCCGCCGACGCAGGTATTCGATGCCGGCCACATGGCTGTCGTCACGGATCGGGAGGGCGCCGCGCTCAGCCTCTGGCAGCCCCTGGAGCACAGGGGTGCCGCCAAGTGCAATGAGCCCGGCGCGTTCTGCTGGAACGAACTCGCCGTCCGCGACATCGACGGCGCCCGGGAGTTCTACCATGGCGTATTCGGCTGGGATTACACGCTCAATGACGATGCGCCGACCACCTACTACCTGATCTGCAACGGCGACCGGACCAACGGCGGCTTCCTGCAGATGAACGAGCAGTGGGGCGACATGCCTTCACACTGGAGCGTCTACTTCGCGGTAGACGACGTCGATGCCCGGGTGGCGAAGGTCAGGAAACTCGGCGGCACCGTGCACGCCGATCCGTTCGAGACCCCGGTCGGACGCCTGACCGTCGTGCAGGACGACCAGGGTGCGCATTTCTACATGTTGCAGCTGAAGGGCTAGCAGCGCATCAGGGCACCCGCCTGCAATTTCTTCGGCTGGGGCGTCAGGGCGTCGATGGCCGCCGCTGCTTGGTCCGGCCTGCCTCGCAGTAATCAGAGTTGGAAGCGGTAGAAGGCGGCGGCGAGATTTCCGCTCGCCGCGCGTGCGCGGCAATTCAGCTTATCAGCCGATAATCGCCCAACCGGAACCAACTGCGCGAGAGGATAAAACCGGTCAATGATTCCGGTGAAAGACTGGTGACCTCCCCGGTCATGTTTTTTCGGTAGAAAGCGGTGCATGTGGCGTTCTGCCAGACTGTCTTCTGCATCTTTGCTCTCATCCTGGCAACGTAGGCATCCTGAAGATCGCGCCTGGCATCGATCGCCTTGATATCCGGATTGCGTTTCACAGCACTAATGGCCTGCACGATATAGCCCGTCGCAGCCTCCATGTAGGACATTTGTGAGCTGTGACCGGTACCGGTGTTCGGACCGTTCACCTTGAAATAGTTGGGGTAACCGGAAACGGTGATGCCCTTGTATGAGACCGCCTCCTTTTCCCACTCGCTGTTGAGGTGGCGGCCGCCCCGGCCATAGACCTGGAAGGTCAGCGCCCGCTTCATGTCGGAATAAGCGTAATATCCCGTGGCGAAAACGATGACATCCAGGCCTATTTCCCGGCCGTCCCTTGTTCGAATGCCTGTGGGCGTGATGCACTCGATGCCGCTGATATTGACATCGACATTCTCACGGGCCAGGGCGGGCAGATAGTCATTGGTCGGAATGACCCGCCTGCAGCCCAATTCGTAATCGGGCATCATGTGCCGACGCAAATCGTCG
Source organism: Lentisalinibacter orientalis (assembly GCF_040706535.1). Taxonomy (NCBI): domain Bacteria; kingdom Pseudomonadati; phylum Pseudomonadota; class Gammaproteobacteria; order Woeseiales; family Woeseiaceae; genus Lentisalinibacter; species Lentisalinibacter orientalis. Next base: position 94,004 of record NZ_JAPDRJ010000002.1, on the reverse strand, counting down.
TCCCGAATGTGTTTTTCGAGATGCCGCCTCAGCCTTCTCCGGTAATAAGCTTTCATGAGCCGACTGATGCTCATGGTTCCCGGATAGCGCCGAAAGGCGATGAACCTGACGTCATACAGAATAAAAACGAACCCGCGGATCAGGTGCCGGATGCCCGGCAGCGTTCGAATGTATCGCCCTGCGGCAGTGTAATGCCGGTCCGAACGCGGAAGTATCCACTGCGCCTTGCCCATGAACAGGGTTAATCGGGAAACCTTGTCGGCAATGGCAGGAACGATCTGCGCCGCCGAACATCCGGAACCGATGATGCCGATGCGCTTCTGGGCATAAGAGACCGCATGATCCCAGTTCCCGGCATGAAACATGGGGCCGTCAAAGCTCCCCGCACCCGGAATACGGGGGATATGCGGGTTCGCCAGCACACCGCTGGTGTCGATGACAAAGCGAGCGCTGAAGCTTTCGCCTGATCCGGTCTCTGCATGCCACAGGCAGGCGTTCTCGTCATAGCGAAGCGTTGTAACCGCCTGCTGTGTTCTGGCTTTTTTTGCCAGTCCGAACGTATCGATGATATGCCGCGTGTATGCAAGTAACTCACTTTGCGGCGCAAAGGTTTTGTTGAACGGGTAGGGAATAAAAGAAATCGAATAGAGGGACGTTGGAATATCCACCTCCGCCCCTGGATAGGAGTTCACCTGCCAGGTTCCACCCAACTCGGCGCTTCGTTCCAGCAGGACAAAATCGGTGAAACCCTTTTTCTGTAAACGGATCGCCGCCAGCAACCCGGAAAACCCGGTGCCGATGATCAGGGTCTCGAAATACTGTGTTTCGTCCGGGTTGTTACCGGCCGCCAGTGCGTTACTTGCGGCCGGTTGATCTGATCCTTTTATCGTAATGACGGAGATCCCCTGAAGCTCGATGGAGCGACTTATTACGTTAGAGTCCGCCCACACGAAAATCCTTCGGCGATTTCTTCACTCCGACGCGATTGGTTGCAAGGATTCGAGGTTCCGTCGAGCGCCAAGCGACCCGCTCACCCGCCCGCTTCAGGTCATATCCCGCAGCCATGCGCTGAGCCCCGCCGGGTCGATCAGCCTGATCACCCCGTAGCCGCACTCGAGGAAACCGTGATCTTCGAGCTGCCCCAGGTTCTCGCCGACGACCGTGCGGGACATGTTCGACAGCGAAGCGAGATCGGCTTGCGTCAGGTCGAGTTCGAGACTCGATGCGTGCTCCTGTTCCGGATCAGGGCGCAGACCTGCCAGGCGAAGCAAGATGGCGGCCAGCCTGCGTCGGGGCGAGCGGATGGTCATGTCGTCGATGGCGGATATTGCGATCCGGGTGTTGTGGGCGAGACACAGCGCGATCCAGCGCCAGAGTTCCGGTTCCGCTGCCGTCAGTGCCTGCAAGTCCGACCTGGGCAAACAGACCGCGCAGCCCCGACGGGTCGCCATGATCCACGTCGCGCGCGTCGTGTCCAGGATATAAGCGAGCTCGCCGACCCAGGCTCCCGACCGATACAGGTGCACGGTCTGCGGGCCCTGTTCATGCGGTGCTATCTGAAAAGAGAAACCACCCGAAACAATCCCATAGATGCCATCCGGCTTGTCGCCGAAGCGAAGCAGGTACTGCCCGCGCTCGAACGGCGGCAGTAGCCGGCAGCGGACGAGCAGTTTCTCCCGAAGCACGGGTGGCATATCCTTGAGCCAGCCTCGGCGGCGCAGGATCTCCCGGGCCGCGTCGATGGAATCGATCTCCTCCCCCGGGTCCATCCGCAATTGTCCATAGCCGTCATTGTGCTGACCGGCCTGATGATAGTTGGCCGTCGGCCAAATGACCAGACGCCGGGAGGCGGCGCCTCGTCGCATCCTCTGCGCCATCAATAACAGCCACAAAGAAAAGGAATCTCATGGATCGCTGTCTCTTACTAATCGCGACGATGGCAACCGCTCTCGCCCTGGCAACGACGGCTGAAGCCCAGCAAAGCGAGGAGGAACTCGCCAAGCAGCTGGCGAACCCGGTGGCCGCACTGATCAGCGTGCCCTTCCAGTGGAACTACGACCAGAACATAGGTTCGCTCGATGATGGCACACGCTCATTTCTCAACGTGCAGCCTGTGATCCCGGTGTCGCTGAACGAGGACTGGAACCTCATCTCGCGCACCATCGTGCCGCTGATCGACCAGGACGACATCTTCCCCGGCGCAGGCGGGCAGAGCGGACTGGGCGACATCGTACAGAGTGCCTTCTTCTCGCCCGTCGAGCCGACCGCCGGCGGCTGGATCTGGGGCGTCGGTCCGGCTCTTCTGCTGCCGACGGCGACGGACGAACTGCTCGGCGCGGACAAGTGGGCCATCGGCCCGACGGCGGTGGCGCTGCGTCAACAGGGTCCGTGGACGTACGGGGGGCTCGTCAATCATCTCGTCTCGTTCGCTGGCGATGACGATCGCAGTGACATCAATGCCACCTTCCTGCAACCGTTCGTCTCCTACACTACGCCCAACGCCTGGACCTTCACGCTGCAGACCGAGAGCACCTACGACTGGGAGGGCGAACAGTGGACCCTCCCGATCATCGGCGTCGCGTCGAAGGTGACGAAGATCGGCGATCAACTCGTGAGCATCGGCGGCGGCATACGGTACTACGTGGACAGCCCCGAGACCGGCCCGGACGGCTGGGGCGCGCGGATCGTGTTCACGCTGTTATTCCCGAAGTGATTCCTTGCAGATGAAGAGAGTGATGAGCATTTCCGATGTGCCTGAATTGCTGAGGCCCGCACTAATTGCGCTGGTTGCAACAATCGGTACGGCAGGCCTCACGGCCTGCGGTCAAACGCAGGAAGCTGCCACCGGTGAGGCGGCGGTTGCAGCCGCCGAGGTGATCTATCACGGCGGCGACATCCTGACACTGGATGACGACGACACGATCGCCGAAGCCCTGGCGGTGGCAGGCGGACGTATTCTCGCCGCAGGCACTGAAGATGCGGTATTCACGCACCGTACCGATGCGACGACAGTGGTCCACCTGCAGGGTCGCACCGTGTCGCCCGGCTTCATCGACAGCCACAGCCACTACTTCAATGCGCTGCTCCTGGCCGATCAGGTCAATCTGTATCCGCCGCCGGCAGGGCCGGGCGCGGACGTCGATAGCATCGTCGCCGCGCTCGAGCGTTTCGCCCGGGAGCGTGAGATCCCGGCGGGGCAGATGATCATGGCGTACGGATACGACGACACGGTCATGCCGGACGGACGCCTGCTCAACCGTGACGACCTGGATGCCGCCTTTCCGGACAACCCGGTTCGCGTCGATCACATCTCCATGCACGGCGCCGTGCTGAACAGTCTCGCGCTCGAGCAGTACGGCATCGAAGCCGACACCGAAACGCCGCCGGGCGGCGTGATCGTCCGCAAACCGGGGACGAGCGAACCCTGGGGGCTGATCATGGAAACCGCCTTCCTCCCGGTTTTCGAGCAGACACCGCCGCTGACGCCGGACGAGGAGATCGCGGGCACCAGAGCTGCGCACCGCATGTACGCCGCCGCCGGTATCACCACGGCTCAGGAAGGCGCCACGCACCTGCATCAGCTCGAGGCGATCAGGCGCGCGGCGGATGCCGGCGCCCACAGCATCGATGTCGTCGTGTTCCCGTTCATCACCGACGTGGACAAGACGCTCGCGGAGTTCCCGATCGAGCAGTGGGGTGAATACCGGAATCGATTGAAGATCGGCGGCGTCAAGATCACCATCGACGGCTCTCCGCAAGGCCGCACCGCGGCATTCACGACGCCTTACCTGACGGGTGGCCCGAGCGGCGAGGACAGCTGGAAAGGGGAGCTGTTCGCGCCGCAGGAGGCCATAAACCGGGGCCTGAAGAAGGTCTATGAACTCGGTGTACCAGTGACTTTCCACGTCAATGGAGATGCGGCCATCGACTCCCTGATCGTGGCACATGAGTTCGCGGCGGCCGACGATCCGAGCCGGTACCGCAACGTCACGGCCATCCACGCCCAGTTCACCCGCCGCGACCAGATAGACGCCTTCGTCGAGTACCAGATCAGGCCATCGTTCTACGCCCTGCACACTTACTATTTCGCAGAGGCGCACATCGAAAACCGCGGCACGGAGCAGGCGCATTACATCAGCCCGCTACGCGACGCGATCGACGCAGGCTTGCGCCCGACGAACCACACCGATGCACCCGTCGTACCCCTCGATCAGATGTTCATGCTCTGGTCGGCGGTCAACCGCATCTCGCGTGCCGGTGACGAGATCGGGCTCGGCCAGAGGATCACGCCGCTGGAAGGGCTCAAGGCGATGACGGTATGGGCGGCCGAGCAGTATGGCGAGCAGGGCAGCAAGGGCTCGCTCGAGCCCGGAAAAGCCGCCGACCTGGTGATCCTCGACGGCAATCCGATGACCGTGGATCCGATGGTGATCAAGGACATCCGCGTGATCGAGACCATCAAGGACGGCCGTACGGTCTTCAGGGCCGAATGATGGACGGCAAACCGAAAATTGATGCATTGACCAGGAGCCGAGCATGACACGAATGATCAAGGGTACGGCAGTCGCGATCGGGGCTTTTGCGTCCTTCGCCGTATTTGCCGCCGAACCCGCGGACACGATCTATCACAACGGTACGATCATCACGGTCGACGATGCGAGGCCGGCCGCCGAGGCCGTTGCCGTGCGCGACGGCCGTATTCTCGCGGTGGGCAGCGAGGCGGAGGTTCTCGATACGGCGGGAGAAGATACCCGCCGGGTGGATCTCGCGGGCCGAACCATGCTGCCCGGGTTCGTCGACTCCCACGGCCACGCGTATATGATCGGGCTGCAGGCCTCTACGGCGAATCTCCTGCCGCCGCCGGACGGTGTCGGCAGCGACATCCCGGCCCTGCAGAAGCTGCTGACCGACTGGACGGATCAGAACCAGGGTGCCGTCGAGCGGGTCGGCTGGATCGCAGGCTTCGGCTATGACGACTCCCAGCTCGCCGAGCAGCGGCATCCCACCCGGCAGGAGCTGGATGCGGTGTCCACCGAGTATCCGGTGCTGATCATTCACCAGTCCGGGCACCTCGGCGTCGCCAACACGAAGGCGCTCGAGCTGGCTGGTGTCACGGCCGCGACCAAGGACCCCGAGGGTGGCGCCTTCCGCCGGGAGGCCGGATCGAAGCAGCCGAACGGCGTGCTGGAGGAATATGCGTTCTTCTATCTGATCTCGAAGCTCGCCGCTCGGTTCGACGACACCATCAACGAGGCGCTGGTCGTCGAGGGCACGAAGCTCGCCGCCTCCTACGGCTATACCACCGTGCAGGAAGGCCGCGCCATGCAGACGTCCGTCGATGCCATGCGCCGCGTGGCGGACAAGGGCGGTCTGATGGTGGACCTGGTTACGTACCCGGACATCCTGGAGGTGGACGACATCCGGCCGTCCATGCAGTACACGAACCGGTTTCGCATCGGTGGCGCCAAGCTGACCATCGACGGATCACCCCAGGGCAAGACGGCCTTCCTGTCCGAGCCTTATTTCGTCGTGCCGGAAGGCCAGCCGGCGGACTATCGGGGCTACGCCGCGATCACCGAAGAGACGGTTGACGAGGCCGTGGAGAAGGCCTTCGCCAACGGCTGGCAGCTCCTGTGTCATGCCAACGGCGATGCGGCCATCGACCAGTTCATTAACGCCGTGCGCGCGGCACGGCAGAAGTACCCGGCGGTAAGCAATCGACCCGTTCTGGTCCACGGCCAGACGCTCAGGAAGGATCAGGTAGCCGAACTGGACGAACTCGGCATCTTCCCCTCCCTGTTTCCGATGCACACCTTCTACTGGGGCGACTGGCACCGGGAGTCGGTGCTCGGTCCCGAGCGCGCCGAGAACATCTCGCCGACCGGCTGGGTGCTCGAGCGAGGCATGATGTTCGGCAGCCATCACGACGCGCCCGTTGCATTACCCGATTCCATGCGCATCCTCTCGTCCACGGTTACGCGCCGGTCGAGGACCGGCGACATACTGGGCGCGATACACCGGGTGCCGGTAGAGACTGCCCTCAAGGCCCTGACGATCTGGCCGGCCTGGCAGCACTTCGAGGAGAGCCACAAGGGCAGTATCACGCCGGGGAAACTGGCCGACTTCGTGATCCTGTCGGACAATCCGCTGACCGTTGCGGAGGATCAGCTCGACGACCTGGTGGTGCTCGAGACCATCAAGGAGGACGAGACGATCTACGAGCGCCCGCAGCAGGCCGCGTCCCGCGTTTCTCCGGCACTGTTCGGCATCACCCTGCATGACGAACCGCACCAACAACTGGTTCCCGGCAAGGAGCACGTCCACGGCGACGGCTGCTTCAACCCGGGGCTGAACATGCTCTACCACGCCATCACGGGTGCCGCCCCGCACTGATATCGAGACACCTGTAGGAGGGCCTTCAGGCCCGATGCTCGGTCGGGCCTGAAGGCCCTACAGAAATACTGGAACAGCCGGTCTGTGGCCGGACCGGCCCGCGCACGGATGCGCATCTCTCGTGCCGGCACTGCCCCGCCGGTCCTGCGCATCCTATCCTTGGCCAGGATGTGGGCGGCGTAATACCGCCAGCACTTCCGTCTCGCACAGCAGTTCGGGGCGGCAGACCACGGCCTCGACCAGCACATTCGGAAACCCCTCGAAGCCGGACTCGCGGAACTTCTCCCGCAGGCGGTCGGCATTTGCGGGGTCTTTCACATAGGTGATCGCCGAGACGACGTCACCGAACGTCGCCCCCTGACCCTCGAGAAGCGCAGCCACGTTGACGAGCATGCGATGGGCCTGCGCGTCGAAGTCACCCACGTGCACCGTCGCGCCCGTCTCGTCGAGGCTCGCGGTCCCGGACACCAGCAGGCCTATTTTGTTCGAGTCCTCGATGCGCATGCCGCGTGAGAAATCCGCGCCATAGACGGGAGCCTCGTTCAGCGTCGGCGTGGTCATCACCGCGCGTGGGGGCAAGGCGTCAGCCTGCAAGGCGGAGAAGGCCAGGGAGATATCGTGTCCCGGCGCCGCCAGTCCGGCGCCGATGCCGGTGCTCGCGGGTGAGGGATCGATGCGGCGCGACCGGAAGAACTCGCGCCGGGCACGATTCAGATCCGGATAATCACGGTTCATCTCGCTCAGGTAGATCCAGGTGCGTGTGACGTCGCTGAAAGCCATTCCGGCTCGTTCCAGCAGATCCTCCGCAAGCTCGAAAAGCGAATGCGTCTGCCGATAGGCGTCGGCGCCGTAGCCGTAAAGGTTGCCGGTCTGCAGGCGGTGCTCGGCGCCGACCGGAAACAGGTAGCCGCGTGAAAGCGAGCACTCCGGGCATTGGCAAGCCGTAGCAGGCGACAGAGTCCTGCCATGGACGGCTCTTTCCTCGTCCGTTTTCGGGATAACGGCGTGAACCAGAATCGCGAGAGCGGCATCAGCGTCCAGTGGGGGTTGTTCCACGCAGGTGATCGCCGGTTGATGGTCCGGGCTACCATTCTCGGTCAGTACCCGATCACGCGCCCTGCGACAGATGTGCAGATCCGCTTGCGCATTCCTGAGAAACACCCATTCGGAAACCACGGCGCCGTAGCTCGCTCCTTCGGCACCGAGAGTCTCGAGAATGGTGTGATAGACGGCCGCCGCCTGGGTCTCCGGCTCTCCGCCGGCGGCGGAAGGCTGGCAGCTGAAGTGGATCTCCCGGGCGTTCCGGCCGTCTACACGGCGTATGTTGACGAGGCAGCGCCGGCCGTCGGCTCCCGTCGCAACGATTCGCGATGATGCCATAAGTCAGAAGCTTGAGGCGGAGCTCAGAAACGGCATGGCCGCTTGCGCGGCCATGCGTATCGTCGGTGTCGGTCCCGTTCCGGTCGCGCTAACACCCGTCGGTCGGGAGTTCTCCGTCCCACTGAGAAGAGAAGTACGTGTAGTCCCTGGGCTTGTTCTTCTCGAAGCAGTTGCCGGTGCCGGGCAGTTCGAAGAAAGCGAAAGCCTCATTCGCGGGAGTCTCGGCGATGTGGAAGTAGACGATGTCTTCCGCCAGGAACGGAATCGGCGGGTTCGGGCCGGTGCCGTTGCCGCGCACGAAATTCTGCTCGATCCGGTTGTTGTCGGCCTGGGGCGGGCCACGCAGTTGGCCCAGGTTCTCGGGAGTACATTGACGCGGGGTACCGAATAGGGCGGAACACCATCCCAGGACGGCGATGCCCACATAGTCGTTATCCTCGATCTTGTTCTTGCCGATCACGTGGTCGCTCACGCCCAGTACCAGTACGCCGGCCCCGGAGGGCAGGTCGGCCTGGAAGGTGCCTGGCGGCGCCTCGTTCGGACGATTGTTGGCGAATATATCGTTGTGCTCGATCACCCAGTTCTTCATTTCGGGCAGTGGCGGGTTCCCGGCACCATTGGGATGGAACAGGCCCACCCCGACCGTGTTGTCGTAAATCCGGTTCTGTGTCACCTCGACATTGTTCGAGACGGTGATTTCGAAACCGATCACACTGCCGAACAGTTCGTTGCCGATGACGCGAACGTTCTCGGAGCCTGCCACCCACATGGCTGTATCGAGGGAGCCGTAGGAGACGTTGTTCCGCACCAGCCCATTCGCAGACAGGGTCGGATAAATGCCGTTGTTCAGGTTGTTGACCGATTCGTTCCTGACGAACTCGAAATCGTCCACCCAGCGTGTCTGAATTCCGTTCACCGGAAAACCTTCGACGGTGAAGCCGCGGATGTAGACGCCCTTGAGGTGTTCGAAACCCGGGCCCAGCACTTCCTCGCATTGCTCGACGTTCCAGTCGTAATCGCAGCCCGCGGGTGCTGCGTAAATACCCGTCTGCTGACCGGTCCGGTTGTTGCCGTCGCCGTCGTCCTTGTAGCGCACGATCACTTTGCCGGCGTCACCCCGGCCTTTCCTGACCTTGCCGATCAGGCGCAGGTTGGGCGTGGTGATGTGCAGGCCGTACTTGTCGTCGGGTCCCGTGTTCTCGTTCTGGTAGACGCCCGGCTCGACAAGGATGGTGTCGCCCGGCGCCGCTACGTCGATGGCACCCTGTATGGATTCTCCGGGATACACGCGGTGCACTGCCGCTTGCGCCGAGAGAGCGGTTGTCAGAAGGGCAACGCCCAGGACGGCGCTCAAAGTGTTCTTTATCATCGTTTTTCTCCCCCGAGGACATTCGGCCGCTGCCTTCATCCAGGCGGTTCAGCACAGCCGTCGAAAGATTGTACACCCATACGGAGAATTGTCTAAGAAGACCGAGCCCCGGGCCGTGCCGGATCGTTGCAGGACGCCGCGGTTGTCCGCGCAAGCGGGCTCGCTTCTCGTGCAGGGCCACTGAATTGACTTGAAAAAAACGATCAACCACACTGATTTCAGCCGGTCACGAAAAGAGCTTCCCGTGAGCACTGCCCCATCACTTGCAAAGGATTACTCAGGTAGTGCTTCAATGAATCCCGTGCCGGCCGGCCATCGCTACCTGCGGCTTTCCGCGTCTCGGCCCATTCGCATGGGCTGGGCCCGGGTCGGATTGCTGGCGGCGCTGCTGGCGCTGTCCGCCTGTCAGCGCGGGGTCGATACTCCCGCCGTCGAGTTCCCCGAGGCACCCGCCGGTCGCCTGGCGATCGACTACCCCCTCGACGAAACACTCTTTCCGCCCGACATCGCCGCACCCGCGGTGGTCTGGCGTGACGAGACCGAAGGCGTTGCCCGGTGGCGTGTCCTGCTCCGCTTCGGCGATCAAGGAGACGCGCTGGATTTTGCGGCCGCGGACACGCAGTGGCGGCCGGCGGAGGAAGACTGGACGGAAATCAAACGGCGATCCAGCGACAACGATGCGGAGCTGGCAGTCGTCGGCATGGATGCACAGGGTACCGTTGTATCGGCAGCCAGCATCCGAATGCGTACCTCTGTCCATTCGGTAGGCGATTCGATCTTCTATCGCGAAGTCCCACTGCCGTTCATCGAGGCAGTCCAGGATCCGTCGCGGATACGCTGGCGCTACGGCTCCGTCGGCTCCGTGGAGCAGCCGCCCGTCGTACTCGAGGATCTGCCGGTATGCGGCAACTGCCATTCCTTTTCCGGTGACGGCGGGGTACTGGGCCTCGACGTCGACTACGGCAACGACAAGGGCGGTTACGCGATCCTCCCGGTAGACCGGGAGATGGTCCTGAACGATGAGAAGATCATCACTTGGAGTGATTACAAGCGAGAGGACGGCGAGGCGACCTTCGGCCTTCTCTCCCAGGTTTCTCCGGACGGTCGCTACGTCGTCAGCACGGTAAAGGACCGGGCGGTGTTCGTGGCGACGCCGGGGATCGAGTTCTCGCAGCTCTTTTTCCCGATCAAGGGCATCCTCGTGGTCTACGACAGGCAGACCGGTACCTACACGCCGCTACCGGGCGCAGACGACCCCGAGTACGTGCAGAGCAACCCGACCTGGAGCCCGGACGGCAAGTGGATAGTCTTTGCCCGCACCAGGGCATACCGGAAGGAGGCGATCGAGCGCGCCAGCGGTGTCCTTCTGGACGAGCACGACGTCCCGGAATTCATCGAGGACAAGGAACCGTTCAAGTTCGACCTGTACCGGGTGCCGTTCAATGAAGGGCGCGGTGGCAAGGCGGAGCCGATAGAGGGCGCTTCGCACAACGGCAGGAGCAATTTCTTCGCCGAGTTCTCGCCCGACGGCAAATGGATCGTGTTCACGCAGGCGGAGAACTACATGCTGCTGATGCCGGACAGCGAGCTGTTCATCATCCCGGCGGCCGGGGGCGAAGCTCGTCGGCTGCGCGCGAATACGCCGCGCATGAATTCCTGGCACAGTTTCTCTTCGAACGGGCACTGGCTGGTGTTCTCTTCGAAAGCGAATACCCCCTATACACAGCTCTTTCTCACGCACATCGACGAGCAGGGTGAATCCACCCCACCGGTCGTGCTGGACCGCTTCACCGGCACTTACGGGGCCGCCAATATTCCGGAGTTCGTGCCGCTGCCTGCCGATGCCATCGCCGAGATCAGGGAACGGTTTCTCGACGCCTATTCCTTCCTGCGCGCCGGAATGGCGAACGAGCGCACCGGCAATTATGCGGCCGCGGTCAAGGCGTACCGTCGTGGTCTCGAGATCGAACCCGACAACGTGGAGCTCCTGAACGCCACCGGCTTCTCGCTGTTCCAGATGGGCAGGAGCGAGGAGGCGGTCCCGGTGCTGGAGCGTGCGCTGGCGGTCGATCCGCAGCACTGGAAGGCACATAACAATATGGCGCTCGCTGCGGTCGATATCGGCGAGCTCGAGCTGGCCGAGGCACATTACCGGGAATCGCTGGCCATCGAGCCGCAGCCGGCCATCTACAATGATCTGGGCTTCGTGCTGGCGCGTCAGGGGCTCCTCGAAGAGGCCATCGAAGCGTATCGGGGGGCAATAGCGCTCGAGCCCGATTTCAATGCGGCGCACTACAATCTGGCGGGCGCGCTTGCCGGCATCGGCGAGTTGGCAGGGGCCGAGAAGCACCTGCGCATCGTATTGGATAGCGACCCCTCCGCTCAGGTGCACATTGCCATGGGCATGGTGTTGTTCCGACAGGACAGGTTCGATGAGAGTGCGGCCAGTCTGCGCGCGGCGATCGCTCTGGATCCCGCGGCTGCGAGAGCGTACGAACAGCTGGCTGCCGTCCTCGTGCGGGAGGGCAAGCTGGAGGAGGCCGTGGCCACCTATCGCGCACTGATCGAACGCCGTCCCAACGCCGCTGCCCACAATGCGCTCGCCGAGATTCTGACGCGTCTCGGGCGAGATGATGAGGCGCGGGCCGAACTCGAGTCGGCTCGGGCTGCGGACGCTCGCTGACCCTGTGGAGACCTTCCGCATGACACGCTTCGATCAGCTGGACGTATCTGATGGCGAGGGACGTTGTGAAGGCGACGAGTTTCTACGGGGCGCTGTTCGACTGACGGCGGATAACCAGGACACCCAGGGCGGTTCGCCCTTCGTCACGTTCAGGCACGACGGGGACGAGGTCGCCGCTTACATGGCGATGATCACGGATCGGCAGGGCGCCCACTTGTACACTAAACGTTGCAGCTTACGGGCTAGCAGCAGTCAGAAGTCGTCGACAAGGTACGGCCGCGCGCCGGGTTCGTCGCGCAGGTTCTTCAGAAACGGCGAGAAGCGCGCATCGAAATACCACTCTGTCAGCGCGGTTGCAGTGGGTGTCGGACCGAGACGCCGATAACTGGTCTCCAGCCAGCGCAGGGCCGGACCGTACTCGCCGCGATGGGCATGGACCTCGGCGAGCAGCAATGCGGCTTCGGGCGTCTCCTGCTCCCTCAGCTCCTGCATTGCGGCATCGGCCCCGTCCGCGTCGCCGGTGGCGGCGTGGAGAAACGCCAGGCTCTGCTGCTCCCGAGGAGGAGGCATTCCTCCCCCCAGGACGGCACGTGCCTCCTCGAGGCGTCCCTGCAACAGGTAGATCTGAAAGCGAAGGACCGAAGCATTGGAATCGTCGCCCCGCAGTGTGTTCAGCTCGATCAGCTCCGCCTCCGCCTCGTCGTAGCGACCGGCAATCAGCAGAAAGCCCACCATGTTGTATCGATTGACATAGCTCAGCGGGTCGACCTCGACCGCGCGGCGCTGCAGTGCCACCGCATCCTCGTAACGGCCCTCCAGACCTGCCCGGCCCGCCTGCAGCCCGATGACCAGTGGGCTGTTCGGGTTCAGTTCTTGAGCCCGCTCCAGGTGCTGCATGGCCAGTTCCTGGTTGCCGGAGAGCGAATGGAACCGGCCTAGCCGGGCATGGGCCTCCGCCAGAGTCGGGTCCAGGCTGATTGCAGTCCGGGCCGCATTTCCCATGAGCTCCAGTACGGCATCGTAATCCTCCTCGCGATCGCTCAAGTCCAGCATGTAGAGGCCGGCGAGTCCGGCCCACGGTTGGGCGTAATCCGCATCCAGACTTGTCGCCTCCAGATAGAGTTCCTTCGCCCGTTGCAGGTCGCCGGGTTTACGCCGGGTATGCAGATAGTGACCGCGCGCGTAGGCGTCGTAGGCGGCGGGGAGCGGTTGCCCCGGCGGCCCGGCGCCACCCGACTCGTCCAGCGCGACCCGCATCGCTCCGGCAACGGATCCGGCGATCCGGGCCTGCACCTCCAGCGCATCGCCGGGCCCCCCATCGTACGACTCGGACCAGAGATGCGTGCCGCCGCCGGTTTCGATCAGCTGGGCGGTCACCCGGAGGCGGTCCCCGGAGTGCCGGACGCTGCCTTCGAGGAGGTAGGACACATTCAGCAGCCGGCCGATGGCAACCGCGTCGAGATCCGGCCTGTCTCTGAGGGAGAAAGAGGAGGTGCGCGCGATGACCTTGAGTTCCCGTACCTGGGCGAGCCGGTTCAGGATCTCTTCGGACAGTCCGTCGGCGAAATACTGGCGGTTGCCATCGGGGCTCATGTCGGTGAAAGGTAGCACGGCGATGCTCCTGGCCGGCGGAGGCCCCGGCGCATCGACGCCGCCGCTGCCGTGGTCCGCCAGGCGCCAGGCGAGCAGGGCAGCCACACCGATGATTGCGGTCATAGCCAGCATTGCCGGCGCCCTCAGTCGCGTTCGAACGGGTGCCCCGGATTCGGGTGCCTCGCGCGGCGGCTCGGTCACCGGTACGTCGAATACGTAGCCCTCCCTTGGCACCGTGCGGATCATCTGCTGGCCCGTGTCGCCGATGGCGCGCCGGATGTCGATGATGCACTGGGTCAGAGAGCCTTCGGTGACCACGGTGTCACCCCACACCGCCTGCATGAGTTCGTCACGGGTCACCAGCCGACCGTGGTTGGCGAGCAGGTGGTGCAGGACCCGGAAACTGCGCGGCCGCAGCGCGACCTCCTCCCCGTCCTTCAGGAGCGAATGGCCTTCAACGTCGAAGAAGAATTCGCGGAAGACGTAGCCGCGTTCGCCGGATGTCCTGGCGCTGTTCACGCTCGCGCTGCCCCCAATGGCCGCCTGTGGTCGATTTTCGCACAAACATAGCTGCAAATTAGCCGATCTTTCGCCGCTTGTTCGTTACCCGGCGGGCGCGGCCGCGGTAGCGTCGCTCGTTCCTGGACCAACAACGGGGGGAGAAGCATTATGCCCATAAAGAAAAGAATTCCGGCAACACTGACTGCTCTGGCCGTGCTCGCGGTCGCCGTTGCCGTGCCACTCACCGGCCATGCGCAGTTCGTGACCGGGTTGCAGGGAGCAGCCGGCAGCACGGTCGGCCCCGGCGGTGACATTTACGTAACCGAGGGCCTCTTGGGCCGGGTATCACGGGTAGATCCGGCCACCGGCGCCGTCACCTTGTTTGCCGACGGTCTCCCGCCGTCCGTAATCGGAGTGGGTGGGGCTGCCGACGTCGCGTTCATCGGCGACACGGGTTACGTCCTGGTCACACTGGTAAGCCTGTTCAGCGGCGCAGTCGACGGCATATACCGGATCGACGGACCGAGCAGTTACACGGTCATCGCGGACATCGGCGCCTACACGCTGGCCAATCCGTCCGAAACCCCATGGGATATTCCCACGGGCGTGCAGTGGTCCATCGAGCCCTACCGGGGTGGCCTGCTGGTATCCGAGGCGCATCACAACCGCGTCCTTTGGGTAAGCCAGGATGGTGAGATCAGCGAGTTCCGGGCTTTCGACAATGTGGTGCCGACGGGGATGGAGGTGCTGGGACGCACGGTCTTCCTGGCACTGACCGGCCCGGCGCCGCATGAACCGGAAGACGGCCGGGTCGTCTCTTTCCATCCCAAGTCCGAAAGCGTGCAGCTCGAGGCCTCCGGTGCACGCCTGTTGCTCGACGTCGAGTCCGGCCGTGGCCGCAGCATGTTCGCGCTCTCGCAAGGCGAGTGGAATGGTCAGTTTCCGGGTTCTCCGGCCATCGAGAACGACGGGGCGCTGTGGGAGATCAACGACGACGGCTCACTGAGACTCGTGGCCGATGGCATCGACCGGCCGACCTCTCTCGAGATCATCGGGAACGATGCCTACGTCGTCACCTTGCCCGGCGAGATCGTGCGTATCGAAGACATCGCGAGCCCGCCCTTCCGCCGCTGATCGGCCGCCGAATGCAGTATCCCGGAAGGCGGCTGCCGCGAAGCTACCCGTACATCCCGTCTCCCCAGACCGGAACCGCGCCGGCGAAGGCCGGCGGAGGTATCAGAGGGGTAGCCGCCTCCCGGCCTTCGGCTCCACTGTAGGAGGGCCTTCAGGCCCGACAAGCCTGTAGCAGCCTTCAGGCCCGACGAGTGTTTTCGCGGTTAGCGTGCGCGGCGGTCGCGGCTGAAGCCGCTCCTACCCGTCTCCTACCAGGGTAGTTCTTCGCCTTCGGCGTGCCAGAAGCTGCCGGTGTTGTCCAGGTTCAGCTCGTCGATGCGCTGGATGAGGCCGGCAGCCGCTTTCTCCGGCGGGATGCCCCGGCCGCCGGTCATGTCGGTGGCGACCATGCCGGGGTGCAGGAGCGCCACCGGGATGCCGCGGGGCTTGAGGTCGTGGCTCAGGTTCTTGCCCACCATGTTCACGGCGGCCTTGGAGGTGCGGTAGGCGTAGTTGTTGCCGGAGCCGTTGTCGCCGACGGAGCCCACGCGGCTCGAGACGATCGCCACCTTCGAGCCTTCCTGCAGGTTATGAAGCAGTGCGCGGGTGACCCGCAGCGGTCCGAGGGCATTCACCTCGAACAGCTTCACCATGTCGTCGTACTGCACGGTGTCGATGTCGTCGGGCCTGAGCATGCCGGCGTTGTTGATCAGCACGTCGATCTGGCGGCCTTCCAGCGCGTAGCGCAACTGTTCCACGTTGTCGTCGCTGGCCACATCGATGTGCTCGATGATCTCCACGCCGAGCTCCTCGAGCTCGGGGCTCGGGCTGCGGCAGACGGCGATCACGTCGTCGCCGCGCTCCTTCAGCTGACGGCAGAGTTCGAGTCCGATACCCCGGTTTGCACCGGTGATCAGGATGCTGGCCATCCGGGTCTCCTTTCCTTCGATCTGGTGTCCAATCAATTGTCGCTGCGCCCATCAGACTAACATGCGCCGGCGCTTGCGCAGGAACGGGGGCTGTGATCCCCTGTCGCTTTTCTCCGGAAGCCGGAATGAGAGCCAGACTAGGACCGCCGATCGCCGCGCCCGCCGCCCTGCTGTGCCTGCTGGCCGTCGCGCCGCCAGCCGGCGCGGTGGGTGACGAGACCGGCGCGGCGGGGACCGCCGGTGACGCGGACGGAGCCGCCGCCGGCTCCGCCACGGTGGAGACCATCCTGGTGACCGCCCGGCGCGTCGCACTCGAGGCGCCGGCCAGCACCTTCGCCTCGCCGGTGACGGCGCTGCGCTACGACCCGCGCATCGACGTGCAATCCCGGGGCCTGGCCGAGGGTCAGGCGGACGTCAGCGTGCGGGGCGGCCTTTTCGAGAACACCGGTTTCCGGCTCGGTGCCGTCAACCTGCTGGACCCGCAGACGGGACACTACTTCGCCGAGCTGCCGGCACCGCCCGCCATGCTCACGCCGCCGGCGCTGCTCACCGGCGTGGACAACGCGCTGGGCGGCTTCAACTCCACGGTGGCCACGGTCGGCTACCGGTTCGCGGCGCTGGACCCGGGCTACGATGCCGGCGCCGGCCTCGGCACGGACGGACTGCGTTTCGTGAGCGCCCGCGCGGCGCTCCGGGCTGCCGACCACATCGGCGCCGAACTTGCCGTGGCCAGCTCCAGCGGCGACGGCAGCCGGGACAACGGCGATCACGACTTCGAGCGTTACGCCTTCCGTGCCCAGCGCAGCGGCGCGGGCGGCCAGACCGATCTGCTGCTCGCCTACCAGGACAAGTTCTACGGCTGGCCCGGCGCCTACACGGGCTTTGCGAGCCTGCCGGAGACCGACCACACGCAGACCACGCTGGCCGTGCTGAACCACCGCCAGGAAACCGCGGGCACCGGCTGGTGGGAGGCGGGCGCCTGGTATCGCAACCTGGAGGACGACTACGACTTCGACCGGCGCACGGCGGAGTCCGGCGTGCCCGGCGCCTTCGATCACGAGACCCGCGCCGGCGGCATCGCGTTGCACGGCCGCCGGGACGGCGCGGCGGTGGACCTGCGCTATTCCCTGCAGGCCACCGCCGACGAACTGGTCAGCTCCACCGACCTGACGGAGGGGCCGTTCGCGAGCCGCAGTTATGCGAGCGCCGCGCTGCTGCCGTCGATGACCCGGCCGGCGGGCGCCGGCGAGCTCGAATTCGGGCTGGGCGCGCGGCTGGACTGGACCAACCGGGAGGGCAGCGAGCTCCTGCCGAGCGCCTTCGTTGCCTGGCGGCGGCAGAGTGCGGCAGCCGAGCGCACCTGGCGGCTGTCCTGGGCGGAGACCTCCCAGGTGCCCGGCTATACGGCGCTGGCCTCGCCGCCGGCCGGGCTGTTCGGCGGCAATCCCGCGCTGGGCCGGGAGACCGCCCGCACCCTGGAGCTGGGCTATACCCACGTCGCGGAGAGCTGGCGGGCCGAGGCCACCCTGTTCCGCCGCAAAGACGACGACCTGGTGGACTGGACCTTCCTCTCCGGTGCGCCCTTCGTGCGCCAGGCGAATCCCGTGGACATCGACGTGCTCGGCGCGGAACTCTATCTCGCCCGTGCCTGGTCCCGGCTCACGCTGCGTGCCGGCTATGCCTGGCTGGACAAGGACGCCGACTACGGCACTGCGTCCGTGGACGCGAGTTACTACGCGCTGAACTACGCCCGCCAGCGGCTGACCGTGGCACTGGAGTACGAGTTCGCCGCAGCCTGGCGGCTGGCGATGGATACGGAGCTCCGCCGCCAGGCGGACAACCCGCTGCGCACCGGCTCCGACGACGCCTTCGCCGCGTCCCTCGCCCTGTTCTGGCGGCCGCTGGCGGGGCTCGACCTCAGCCTGGTGGCCGACAACGTCACCAACAGTGACTTCCAGGAGTTCCCCGGCACGCCGGCGCCTCGGCGGCAGGTGAGCCTGCAGGCGCGCTACTCCTGGTAGGTTCACCGCCGTGACGAGACTCACCAGTGCCGACGATCTCGCCCGCGCCGGTCTCGTGGCCGCCGAGGCGCTGCCGGATCTGCGCGCCGTGGCCGAACGCTACGCCGTGGCCGTCACGCCGGCGGTCGCGCGGCGCATCGCCGCGGGCTCGGAAGGCGTGGCGTTGCAGTTCCTGCCTTCCCCCGACGAGCTGACCGCGGCCGACGGCGAGCTGACCGATCCCATCGGCGACGAAGCCCACAGCCCGGTGAAGGGCATCGTGCACCGTTACCCGGACCGCCTGCTGCTGCAGCCGACCACCACCTGCCCGGTGTATTGCCGCTACTGCTTCCGCCGGGAGACCGTGGGGCAGGCGGACGCCGGCCTGCTCGGCCGGGAGGAACTGGCGGCGGCGCTGGACTACATCCGCGTGCAGACGGGGGTCTGGGAAGTCATTCTGAGCGGCGGGGACCCGCTCATCCTCTCGCCGCGGCGCCTCGGGTGCATCGTCGACGGCCTCGCAACTGCCGCACACGTGCGCGTCCTGCGCGTGCACAGCCGGGTGCCGGTGGCAGCACCGGAGCGCATCACACCGGAGCTGGTGGGCGCGCTGCGGGCGGCACGGCAGACGGTCTGGCTGGTGCTGCACGTGAATCACCCGGACGAGCTGGACGAGCCGGCGCTGGCGGCCTGCGCCCGTCTCGCCGATGCCGGCATTCCGCTGATGAGCCAGTCGGTGCTGCTGCGGGGCGTGAACGACGACGCCGACACGCTGGAGCGGCTGTTCCGCCGGCTGGTGGAGCACCGGGTGCGGCCCTACTACCTGCATCACTGTGATCTGGCCCCGGGCACGGCGCGGTTCCGCACCGGCATCGAAGCCGGCCGTGCGCTGATGCAGGAACTCAGGGGCCGGGTGTCCGGGCTGTGCCAGCCCGCCTACGTGCTGGACATTCCCGGCGGTGCGGGCAAGTCGCCGCTGGGCCCGTCCTGGGCCGAGCGCGACGAGGCCACGTCAGAATGGCGGGTGCGGGACTACCGGGGCGGTGTCCACCGTTATCCGGCAGACCCCCCGGAGGACTGATCCGCCTGACCCGCCGGTGCTTCCCAGGGCTCGCGCAGCCATGCCAGCAGGTCGGCGGTGACCTCGTCCCGGTTGGTCTCGTTGAACATCTCGTGACGACCCTCCGGGTACAGCCGCAGGGTGGTGCCCATGAGGCCGGCTTCACGGTAGGCATCGTGCAGCCGCGTGAGGCCTTTCGCGCCGCCCACCGGGTCCTTCTCACCGCCCAGGATGTAGACGGGCAGACTGACCGGCAGCTGGCGCAGGGCGGGGACGGAGGAGATCTCCATCAGGCCGCCGGTGAGATCGCGCCAGAGCTGGTTGGTGGACTGGCCGCCGCAGAGCGGGTCGGTCACGTAGGCATCCACTTCGGCCTCGTCCCTTGACAGCCAGTCGAAGTCGGTGCGTGCCGGCTGGAACTCCTTGTTGAAGGCGCCGAAGCTGAGCTTGTCGAGCAGGCGGCTGCGGCCCGTGGAGCCCTGACGCAGCCTCTCGATAGCGGCGACGATGCGGAAGATCCGCAGCTGGCCGCGGGAGGCGAAGGTGGAGCCGGACAGCACCAGCGCATCCATGTTCACCGGGTGACGCAGCGCGTAGCTCTGGGCGACGTAGGAACCCATGCTGTGGCCGAGCAGTATCAGACGGCCGTCGGGCCTGAGCGTCTTCGCCTCCCGGCGCACCCGCTCGACGTCTTCAACCACCCTGTCCCAGCCGTCTTCGTCGGCGAAGTGGCCGGGGACGCCGCGCTGGGCGGTGCGCCCGTGGCCGCGCTGGTCGTGGGCGAGCACGAGATAGCCGGCGTCGGTCAGGCTGCCGGCCAGCCGCCGGTAGCGTCCCGCATGCTCGCCGAGCCCGTGGACGATCTGCACGGCGTCACCGTTGCTCCTGTCCTCGTCCGGATGCCAGACGTAGAGATGTATGTCAGGCCCGCCCGTCCCCGAAAGCGTCCTTGCTTCTTCCTTCACGGTATCCCCCATTTGTCCCCAGGCCACGTATTCCACCACAGTCCGGCGGGACTTGCAGCGCTCCGGGGACTACGGACGGGGATTAGGGGGCGCGAGGTCGACCGGTCAGGCGGCCAGGCTCTCGCCGTTCCAGCGGTGATAGAACTCCTGCATTTCGGCGGAGGTGAGGGCGCGGGAGATGAGGTGGCCCTGCAGCCGGTTGCAGCCGAGGTCCTTCAGGAACTGCAGCAGATCCTCCCGGTCGATGCCCTCGGCGCAGACGGTGATGCCCAGCGTCTGACCCAGCTGCACCAGCGCCCGCAGGATGGTCTCGGACTCCGGCCGCCCGGGCACGTCTTCCATCAGCGAACGGTCGAGCTTCACCTCGTTGAAGGGCATGCGGGTGAGCTGGGTGAAGGAGGAATAGCCGGTGCCGAAGTCGTCCAGCGAGAGGCGGAAGCCTTTCAGCCTGAGGCGCGTCATGATGTCGATCATCATGCGCGGCTCTTCCAGCGGCGCGACCTCGGTGAATTCCAGCGTGAGGTAGCGGGGGTCCAGTTCGTACTCGCGCATCAGGAGTTCGAGGCGGTCCGGCACCTCCAGGTCGGCGAGCAGGCCCACGTTGAAGTTCACGGCGACGCCGATCCTGACGCCGCTCTGGTGCCAGACCCGCGCCTGTTCCACGGAGCGCTGCAGCACGAAGTCGGTGATGTGGGTGGCGAGACCGGCGTGCTCGGCGATCTGCATGAACTCGCTGGGGTAGACGATCTCCTGGCGCTGGGGGTGCTTCCACCGCACCAGTGCCTCCACCGAGGCGATGCGCCAGCTGCCGTCCGCCTTGTGCTGGGCGATCGGCAGGTAGTGGGCGGTGAATTCGCCCGCGGCGAGGCCGTCGCGGATGGCGTCGGCGGTAATCGGTTCGGTGGCCCCGCGGGCGTTCCTGAGTGTCTCACGGAAGGGCTCGGGCTCGAAGGGCTTCTGGATGGCGGCCAGCATGGTCAGCCCGCTGGCGGCGCCCACCCGCTCGGCGGCGGAGAGCGTGCGCATCTCGGCGCCGCTCATCAGCACGACCCCGGCGCGCGACTCCTGCTCGGCCAGGAAGCGCATCAGTTCCACGCCGTCGCCGCCGCGGATGCTGAGGTCTAGCACGATCACGGTGGGGTCCACCTCGGCGTACAGACGCCGGAACTCGTCCGCCGAGCCGCAGGCCGCCACGGCAAAGCCGACTTCCTCGGCCACGGCCGCCACGACGGCGCAGATCTGGTCCTCGTCGTCGACGATCAGAAGACGGTTGGGCTGTTGCTTGCCTGTCGGCTCCATCGTCCCTGTCTCTTGCTTGTCTCTCAGGCGGCCGGCGGTGCGGCCGTGCTTTGCCATAATCCGGCGGGGCTACAGGTGGGATTATGGACACACACCGGTCGGCCGGACCGGACCGATGTCGCATTTTCGGGGATTCTCGCGGATCTGCGGGCTCAGTCGGCGGCGGGCAGCCAGAGCCGGAACGTCGTGCCCTCGCCGGGACGGCTGTCCAGTGTCAGGCGTCCTCCGGCACCCCCGGCGAAGCGCTGGACCATGGCGAGCCCCAGGCCGCTGCCCTCGGGCCTGGTGGTGAAGAAGGGCTCGAACGCGCGGCTGCGCACTTCCTCGTTCATGCCCGCGCCGGTGTCGGCCACGGTGACGAGCCAGCCCGGCGGTCCGTCGCTGCCGCCGTCGCCGGTATCGTCGCCGGCCGCCTCGACGGCGAGTGAGAACACGCCGCCCTCGGACATGGCGTCCCGCGCGTTGATGGCCAGGTTCAGCAGCGCGCTCTCGAAACCGGCCGCATCCAGCCACACCGGCGCCGGCCTGCCGGCCGGGGAGATCCGGAGCTCGATACCGCTTTCCAGCGCCCGCTCGAGCAGCGGTCGCAGCGCGCCGATGCGTTCGTCCAGGTCGATGCGCTCGGGCTCGGGGGTCTCGCGGCGTGCGAAGGCGAGGAGGCTGCGGGTGAGGTCGGCGCCCTGCCGCGCCGCCTTGCGCGTGGCCGCGAGCAGCTCGGCGAGGGGATGCTCCGACCCCAGTTCCTGCTCGGCCAGGTAGAGGTTGCCGTTGATGATGGAGAGCAGGTTGTTGAAGTCGTGGGCAATCCCGCCGGTGAGCTGGCCCACGGCTTCCATCTTCTGCGCCAGCACGAACTGCTGCTGCAGCGCCTTCATCTCGGTGATGTCGGTGAACATGCCCTCGTAGCCCCGCAGCATGCCCCGGCCGTCGCGCACCGGGGCGCAGGCCGCCATCACGTGCACCGTGCTGCCGTCGACATGGGTGAGCGCGAGTTCCATACCGCGCACGGTCTCGCCCCGGGTCAGCGCCCGCAGCCAGGCCAGCAACTGGTGGCGATGGCGGAAGACGCCGCCCGCCGCCAGACGGCGCTGCAGGGCGGCCGGGTCGTCGTCGCCCAGCATCGCGCGCACCGCCGGATTCATGCGGGTGATGTGGCCGCGGGCGTCCAGCTCGAACAGGCCGGCGGGGACATTGTCGTAGAGTCGCTGCCAGCGCTCTTCGGCCTCGCGCAGCGCCCTCCGCGAGCCTGGTTCGGCGCTGCGCTCGTCGCCGCCGCCAGCGGTGTCGGCGTCGTCGTGGTCGTCCGTTGCGGGCCGGTTCATGGGCGACGGTTTCCCTTCAGTCGTTGGCGGGTCGTTATCGGGTGGTTATCGGGTCGTTGTCGGATCGCTGTCGGTCCGTGCCGGGCATGGCTGGAGGTTGGACCCGGGGCAGCGCCATAATGCGCCCCACGCGGCACCGGGTGTTCCCGGCAATAGTACTGGGCCGCGGCCGGAGAGACGAGGGGAGAGAGCACATGAAGTTCTACGATTGCCAGCCGGCGCCGAGCCCCCGGCGGGTGCGGATCTACCTGGCGGAGAAGGGCATCGAGCTGCCGACGGTGCAGGTGGACCTGGGCGCCGGCGAACACCTGCGCGACGAGTTCCGCGCCATCAACCCGGATTGCACGGTGCCCGCGCTGGAGCTGGACGACGGCACGATGCTCACCGAGTCCTTCGCCATCTGCCAGTACCTGGAGTCCGTGTACCCGGACCCGCCGCTGATGGGCCGCGACGAGCGGGAGCGGGCGCTGGTCACCCAGTGGAACGCGAAGGTGGAGGCCCAGGGCCTGAGTGCGATTGCCGAGGCCTTCCGCAACCGTTCCCGGGGATTCGCGGGGCGGGCGCTGACGGGCCCCGAGGGTTTCGAGCAGATCGCCGAGCTGGTGCCGCGCGGGCGGCGCCGGGCGGAACTGTTCTTCAGCCGTCTGGACGAGGAACTCGCCGGACGGGAATTCGTGGCCGGCGACATCTTCACCGTGGCCGACATCACAGCCCTGGTCACCGTGGACTTCGCCGGCTGGATCAAGCTGCCCCTGCCCGAGGGCGCCGACAATCTGCGCCGCTGGCACGAGGCCGTCTCGGCCCGGCCCGGCACGAAGGTCTGAGTCCGCTCAGCCGTCCGGGGCGCGCGGGGGTGCGGCGCCCGCAGCGCCGGCCAGCGCAAAGACGCCCAGCCAGGCCAGCAACAGCGCCTTCGTGACCTCGATGGCCGCGTACACGCCATGCGCGGCGGACGGCGGCGGTTCGCGGCCGGCGATGACCATCTCGGAACGGGCCACGAGCTCCGGCAGCAGCCACAGGGTCTGGGCCGCCAGCATCGCCGCCAGTACCGCGGCGGCGATCCAGAACAGCCGGCGCCGCTCGGCGGCCAGACCCAGCACCACGGTCAGCGCGAACAGCACGAGCTCCGTGCGGTTCAGCGCCGTGAACACCACCCGGCCCACGTCGAAGGCGACCGGACGGGTGAGGGTGGGCGCGGTGAACTTCACCGGCGCCTCGATGAACGAGATGCCGATCACGACCCCGAGCCAGATCAGCAGCACGGGGCCGGGGGAGAGGAGTATTCTTTTCATGGCGGGCTATATCACTGTTGTCATGCCAGGGTCCGGCAGGCAATCTGAGCGGTCTCGAGGGGCGAGCATAGCACCCGGGCGCCGCCGGGCGCCGGGTGGGGGAGAGTGCATCGTGAGTGAAGCGCAGTCGGCGGACGCGGTCCTGATGATCCGGCCGGTCCGCTTCCAGACCAATCCGCTGACCGCAGAGTCGAACAAGTTCCAGGCGGAGGCCCCCGTGGCGCCGGCTGACACCGCTCAGGAGCGGGCGCTGGCCGAGTTCGAGGGGCTGCGCGCGGCGCTGGAGGCCGCCGGCGTGGCCGTGCACGTCTTCGACGACACGCCGGAGCCGCACACGCCGGACTCCGTGTTCCCGAACAACTGGGTGACCTTCCACTCCGACGGCACGGCCGTGGTGTACCCGATGGAGGCGCCGAACCGGCGGCCGGAACGGCGCCGGGACGTGGTGGAGGCGTTCGACCGGGAGCTCGGCTACCGGGTGGACCAGGTGATCGACCTCAGTCGTCACGAAGACGCCGGCCACTTCCTGGAGGGCTCCGGCAGCCTGGTGCTGGACCGCTCCCGGCACCGTGCCTACGCCTGCCTGTCGTCACGCACCCACGCGGGCCCGCTGGCCGAGTTCGCCCGCAAGCTCCGTTACGAGGTGCTGAGCTTCGAGGCCGTGGATGCCGACGGCGAACCCATCTATCACACCAACGTCATGATGTGGGTGGGCGAGGGCATGGCCGCGGTGTGCGCCGAGTCCGTCAGGGACCCACAGCAGAGCGAGGCGCTGCTGGCCGCCCTCGCCGAGGGCGGGCGCACGGTGCTCGAGCTCTCCCTCGCGCAGGTCATGGCGTTTGCCGGTAACATGCTCGAATTGCGCAGTCGGGAAGGCGACCGGCTCCTCGTCATGTCGGACCAGGCCCGCCGCAGCCTCACCGCGGAGCAGCTGGCCGCCATCGAGGATTACGCGCGCATCGTCAGCGCGCCGCTGGATCACATCGAGACGAGCGCGGGCGGCAGCGCACGCTGCATGCTGGCCGCCGTCCACCTGCCGCGGCGCTGACACGAAACCGAGGCCTTATGAGCAAGACACGCGACCGCATACTCATGTGTCCGCCGGACTACTTCACGGTGGACTACGTCATCAACCCCTGGATGGCCGGCAACGAGGGGGCGCTGGACCCCGAGAAGGCGCGGCAACAGTGGGAGAACCTGCGCGACGCGCTCTCCGCGCACGCCGACATCGAGGTGATGGAGCCCCAGCCCGGGCTGCCGGACATGGTGTTCACCGCCAATGCGGGCGTGGTCTTCGGCGAGAAGGCGATTGCCAGCCACTTCATGCCGAAGGAGCGCCGCCCGGAGGAGCCTCACTTCAAGCGCTGGTTCCGCGACCACGGCTACGAGCTCTACGACCTGCCCGAGGACATCGGCTTCGAGGGCGCCGGCGACTGCCTGCTGGACCGGGGCGGGCCGTGGCTGTGGACCGGCTACGGTTTTCGCACCGAGATCGAGGCCCACGAGCACATCGACCGCTTCTTCGACCGGGAGCTGGTCTCCATCCGCCTCACCGACTCGCGCTTCTATCACATCGACACCTGCCTCTGCCCGCTCAGCGAGGGCTTCCTGCTCTACCACCCGCCGGCCTTCGATTACGACTCCCGGGTGGCCATCGAGACGCGGGTGCCGGATCACAAGCGCATCGTCGCCGACACGCTGGATGCCGGTAACTTCGCCTGCAACGCCGTGAACGTGGACGACCAGATCTTCGTGCACAAGGCATCGAACCCGCTGAAGGCGCGGCTGATGCGCCTCGGCTTCGAGGTGAACGAGATCGATCTGTCCGAGTTCCTGAAGGCCGGCGGTTCGGCCAAGTGCCTTACGCTGAAACTCTCCGAACCCCGCCGCCGCTGAGACGAGAACCACCAGGAGGTCCCATGACCGAGGCCGCCCCCGAGGCCGTGCGCTACACCATCACCCCGGCCGAGCCGGGCGCCCATCTGTACCGGGTGACCGTGACGGTCGCCGACCCCGACCCGGCCGGGCAGGTGTTCTCCATGCCGGCGTGGATACCGGGCAGCTACATGATCCGCGACTACGCCCGCCACATCGTCTCCATCGAGGCCGAGGCCGAAGACCGGCCCGTGGCGCTGGAGAAGGTGGACAAGACCACCTGGCGGGCCGCGCCCTGCCGCGGCGAGCTGACGGTGACCACCCTGGTGTACGCCTGGGATCTCTCCGTGCGCGGCGCGCATCTCGACAACACCCACGCCTACTTCAACGGCCCCTGCGTGTTCCTGGCCGCGGAGGGCCGGGAGGACGCGCCGGTGCGCCTCGAGGTGCGGCCGCCGCCGGACGGCATCGGCGCGAACTGGCGGCTGGCCACGGCCATGCGCCGGGTGAGCGGGAAGGACTGGGGTTACGGCACCTTCGCGGCGGACGACTACGACGAACTCATCGACCATCCCTTCGAGATCGGCGACCTCACCATCGGCGAGTTCGGCGTCAACGGCATCCCCCACGCCATCGCCGTGCGTGGCGCCCGCCGGTTCGACCTGGAACGGCTGTGCCGGGACATGGAGCGGACGTGTGCGGAGCACCACCGCCTGCTCGGCGCGCCGGAAGACCTGGACCGCTATGTCTTTCTGCTCTACTGCATGAGCGACGGCTACGGCGGCCTGGAACACCGCTGGTCGTCCAGCCTGGTGTGCAAGCGCTCCGACCTGCCGCGGGCCGGCGAGGAGCGGGTGAGCGACGGTTACCGGCGCTTCCTCGGCCTGGTGAGCCACGAGTACTTCCACCTGTGGAACGTCAAGCGCATGAAGCCGGCGGCCTTCACCCCCTACGACCTCACGGCCGAGTCGCACACCGGCCTGCTGTGGGTGTTCGAGGGCATCACCTCCTACTACGACGACCTGGCGCTGGTGCGCTCCGGGCTCATCGACGCCGCGGGCTACCTGGAACTGCTGGGCCAGACCATTACCAAGGTGCTGCGCACGCCGGGGCGGCGCCTGCAGAGCATCGAGGAGTCGAGCTTCGACGCCTGGACGAAGCTGTACAAGCAGGACGAGAACGGCCCGAACAGCATCATCAGCTACTACACCAAGGGCTCGCTGGTGGCGCTCGCCCTGGACCTCAAACTGCGCGCCGGGACCGGCGGCTGCAACCTGGACGTGGTCATGCGCGAGTGCTGGCGCCGCTACGGCGAGACCGGCGCCGGCATGCCGGAGCGGGCGCTGGAGTCCGTCGCCGAGGAGCTGAGCGGCCTCGACCTCGGCGACTTCTTCGAGCGTTACGTGCGCGGCACCGGGGACCCGCCGCTGGACGAGCTGCTGGCCGCGATGGGAGTGGGCTATCACCTGCGCCAGGCGACCGGCGCCGGCGATGCGGGCGGCAAGCCGCTGCAGAACAACCCCCAGCCGCTGCCCTGGCTGGGCGGCCGGATGTCGTCCGAGGGTGATCGCACCCGGCTGGCGGTGGTGCTGGCGGATGGCCCGCTGCAGCGGGCCGGGGCGGCCGCCGGCGACGAACTGGTGGCCCTGGACGGGCTGCGCGCCACGCCGTCGTCGATGCCGGTGCTGCTGCGCGGGTATCGTGCCGGCGACACGGCCGAGCTGACGGTGTTCCGCCAGGACGAGTTGTTCACCCTGCCCATCACGCTGGCGGAGGCGCCGGCGGACACCTGTTACCTGACCCTGGACGAGGAGGCGGACGACGCCGTGCTGGCGCGGCGCCGGGACTGGCTGGGGCGCTGAACCCGCTCAGGCGGCGTCTTCGTCCTCGTCTTCCGGCTCGAACCCCTCCAGCTGCCGGTACAGCAGGAAGGAGTAGATCACCGGCACGAAGCCGGCGATGAGGGCGCCCGCCACCACCACCCGCAGGTCCGGCAGATACAGGGCGCTCATGAGTGCGGCGATGCCGGCCAGCGTGAACAGCCAGGCCGCCAGCCGGTGGGTGCGTGCCCACACCTCGCTGCTCGCCAGCGTCCAGGGCGTGCGGATGCCGATGAAGAAGTTCTTGCGCACCTTGCCGAGGTAATTGCCGAGGATCACGAACAGCACGCCCAGCGCGCCGGCCATGAAACGGGGCATGGCGATCTGGAACCCGGCCGCATAGAGCAGCGTCGCCACGGCGAGCACGGCCATGAAGGCCACGAGCACCACCTGGAACAGCCGCACCACCTCCATGAACTGATCGGTGCGGAATCCCTTCGGCGAGATCACCGGAATCAGCTTCATGAGCACGAACACCAGCCAGGCGATGGCGGGCAGCAGGAACGCGCCCCAGGGCTTGGGCGTATAGCTGTCGACGTCGCCCGCCGCGTTCCAGTGCGTGGGGATCAGCTCGGGCAGGGACGGGTACATCACCGCCGCGAAAGCGAACGAGAACGCGATGAACAGGATGCTGAGCCAGTCGGCGAGGCGTTGGGTCATGAGGTGTCGCTCTCCTTGTCGTTGTCGCCGTCATCGGTGCCCGGCCTGTCCTCCGACCCGAACAGGTCCATGAACAGCGCCGCCACCTCCTCCATCACCGAGGCGTTCAGTGAGTAGACGATGTGCTGCCCGCGGCGTTCCGTGCGCACCAGGTCGGCGGCCTTCAGGATGCCGAAGTGGTGCGACAGCGAGGCGCGGGTGATGGGGAAGGCCTCCGCCAGCTCGCCCGCCGTCTGCGAACCCTTGCGCAGCCGCCGCAGGATGGAGCGGCGGGTGGGATCGGCGAGGGCCTTGAAGACGGACTGTTGCTTCATGGTGTTATGATATTTCGAGAAATATCTAAATACAAGACTTCGCCGCTGTGCAGCGTCGCGCGATAGCCGCGCCTGCCGTCGCTCATTAGAATGCCAGCCCTCATGCAGCCCACCCGTCGCACAGAGCCCGCCCCGTGCCGCTGATACCGCCCCGAGCCCGCATCTTCCTGGGCGCGACGCTGATCAGCTTCTCGCCCGTCTGGGTGGCGCTGGTGGACGTGGCGCCGACGGCGAGCGCGTTCTACCGCATGCTGATCGGCGGCATCGCGCTCACGGTGTTCATCGCCGCCACCGGGCGCAGCTTCCGCTTCAACCGGGTCGCGTTCGTCGCCATCGTTGCCGCGGCCGTGTTCTTCGCGCTGGATCTCTGGTTCTGGCACCGCAG
The DNA here is from genome assembly GCF_040706535.1 of Lentisalinibacter orientalis. Classification (NCBI taxonomy): domain Bacteria; kingdom Pseudomonadati; phylum Pseudomonadota; class Gammaproteobacteria; order Woeseiales; family Woeseiaceae; genus Lentisalinibacter; species Lentisalinibacter orientalis. The sequence goes on along the minus strand of NZ_JAPDRJ010000002.1, from coordinate 64,991 downwards.
CGTGCTCTACGTGGGGCCCGGGCTCTCGACGCTGCTGGCCAACTTCCAGGTGTTCGCCATGACGGCGGTGGGCATCATCTTCCTCGGTCAGCGGGCGAGCGTCTGGCAATTGATCGCCATCCCGGTCGCCATCGTCGGTCTCGCGCTGGTGGTGGGAGTGGACTGGAGCGTGCTGAGCCCGGAGTACCGGCTGGGTGTGCTCTTCGGGCTGGCCACCGCGGCGAGTTACACCGGTTATCTGCTGTCGCTGCGCCGCGCCCAGGCGGAGAGCGGTCACGTGCTGCCGCGAGCGGAGATCGCGGTGATGTCGCTGGTGTGCGCCGCCGTGCTCGGCGCCATGGTGCTTGCGGAAGGCGAGTCCTTCGCCGTGCCCAGCGCCGCCGATGCCGGCTGGCTGGTGTGCTACGGCGTGCTCTCCCACGTGCTCGGCTGGCTGCTGATCGCCGGCAGCCTGTCTCGGGTGTCCACCGCGGTGGTGGGCATCTCGCTGCTGCTGCAGCCGCTGCTCTCCTACGTGTGGGAGATCCTGCTGTTCGGCCGGGTGGTGAGCGCCACCGAGATGACCGGCGCCGCCATCGCGCTGGCCGCCATCTTCATGGGCTCCCGCCCCCGCCTGCAGAGCAAGGGCGAGCCGCCGCAGCCGGCCGGGGGCGGGTGATACAATTGCACCGGCCCCGATGCCGCGGGCCGCACACCCGATCACTCGCATGCTGGAACTCGGACTGAAGGTACTCATCGCCTACTTGCTGGGCTCGATCATGGGCGGCGTGCTCATGGGCCGGCTCAAGGGCGGCGTGGATCTGGCCACCGTGGGCAGCGGCAACGTGGGCGGCACCAACGCGCTGCGCACCCAGGGCAAGCTGTTCGCCCTCGGCGTGGTGGTGGTGGACGTGGGCAAGGGCGTGCTGGCCGCGGGCGTCATCCCGGGGCTCGACATCCCGGGCGTGGGCATCGACCTCGTCGTGGACCGCCATTGGCTCACCCTGTCGTGCGCCGGCGCGGCGGTGGTGGGCCACGTCTACCCGGTCTGGCACCGCTTCCGCGGCGGCAAGGGCGCGGCGACGCTGGTGGGCGCCTTCGGCGTGCTCGCGCCCGTCCTCCTGCTGCCGCTGATCCTCATCTGGCTGGGCGTCATCGTGCTCAGCGGCTACGTGGGGCTCGCCACCATGATCACCGCCTGGAGCGCGGCGCTGATGATTGCCACCAGCCCCGGGCCCGCCGGCCGTCCCTTCGTGATATTCGCGCTGGTCGCCGCGCTGTTCATGCTCTGGACCCATCGCTCCAACATCGCGCGCATGCGCGCCGGCAACGAGAACCGCAACGAACGCCTGATGATCTTCCGCCCGCGCTCCGGCCCGAAAGCCTGACTCTCCATGACCACCCCCGATCCCCTCAACGAGGAAGGCATCCGTGACGCTCTGCCCGACGGCAGCGGCGCCTGGCTGGAGCACCTGGACGTCTTCGACACCATCGACTCCACGAACGACTGGCTGGCCGGACAGATGCCGCCCGCGGAAGGCCGCCTGGCCGCGGCCGTCGCCGACTACCAGTCGAAGGGCCGCGGCCGGCGGGGCCGCCAGTGGGACATCCCGCCGGGCCACGGCCTGTGCCTGTCCGTGGCCCGCGCGGTCACCGTGCCCGCCGAGGCCGTCTCCGCCCTGACGCTGGCCTGCGGCACCGCCGCCGCCGAGACGCTGGAGTCCTTCGGCGCGGAGGACATCCGGCTGAAGTGGCCCAACGACCTCGTGCTGATCGACGGCAAGCTGGGCGGCATCCTCTCCGAGATCGCCGGCCGCGCCGGCGCCGCCACGCACGTGGTGGTGGGCATCGGCATCAACGTCTCGCTGCCGGCGGGGTTCGCGCCGCCCGGCGACATCGGCTGGGGCCGTGGCCCCGCCGCCCTGGCGGAAGTGCTGGAACCGCTGCCGGCGCGCAACCGCCTGGCGGCGGCGCTGATCGACGCCCTGCAGACCGCTTTCGATGCCTACGAGGCCGGGGGATTCGCGCCGTTCGCCGAGCGCTGGCAGCGCCGCGACTGGATGCGCGGCAGCGAGGTGACCGTGCGTGACGCGGACGGCGAGGCGCGCGGCGTGGCCGCCGGCATCGACGCCGGCGGCGCGCTGCTGGTGGACACGCCGGACGGGCAGCGGCGTATCATCGCCGGTGATATCCTGCGCTGCCGCCGTCCCGCCCCGGGCACCGGAAACTGATGAGCACCGTACTCTTCGACATCGGCAACACCCGCCTCAAATGGGGCGTGCTGACGGCCTCCGGCGAGGTGGCCGGCGCCGGCTACCGCACCCACAAGGAATGCGAGTCGGATAACTACGCCGCCGTGCTGGACACGCTGCCCGGCGACATCGACCGCGTCGTCGCGGCCAACGTGGCCGGCCGGCGGGTGGCCGCGGATCTCTCCCGCGCCATCGACGAGAAGGCCGGCATCGACATCGACTTCGCCACCAGCCGCGCCGAGGCCTGCGGCCTCACTAACGGCTACGACGAGCCCGCCCGGCTGGGCGTGGACCGCTGGGCGGCCTGCGTGGGCGCCTGGACCCGCTACCCGGACGAGGCGCTGCTGGTGGTGGACGCCGGCACCGCCACCACCCTGGATGCCATCGACTCCTCCGGCCAACACCTGGGCGGCCTCATCCTGCCCGGCCTCACGCTCATGGGCCGGGTGCTCGACACGGCCACCAGCGGCATCGGCACCGACGGCGCCGGCGCCGACGACCCGGAGCCGGAGAACCTGTTCGGCCGCACCACCGACCAGGCGGTGCGCAGCGGCGCGCTCGCAGCCATCTGCGGCGCCATGGAGCGGGCCTGCCGGGTGCTCGAGGGCATCGACCAGGTGCCGCGCATCGTGCTCACGGGCGGCGACGCCCGGCGCATTCAGCGCCAGTGGCACTACACCGTGGAGAACCGGCCGGACCTGGTACTCGAGGGCCTGGCGGCGCTCGCGGGGGCGGAATGAGAAACCTCGTTCTCCTGCTCGCGCTGGCCAACGTCATCTTCTTCGCCTGGAACCAGTGGGTGGCGGAGCCGCCGTCCGAGGGCGCCACCCGTTTCCGTGCATCCGACCTCGGCCCCACGCTGGAACTGGCGCCCGAGCCGGCCGGGGGCGCGGCAGCGGACGAAGCGGCCGGCATGGCCGGTCGGCCCATCGGCCCCCCTGCCGATGCCGCGCCGGATACCGACTTCCCCGCAGCGGAGCCGGCGGCGCCGGCATCGGACCGGCCAGCGGCCGAGACCGCCGAGGCCGCCGAGACCGCCGCTGCCCCGGCCGCGGACGTCTGCATCAGCATGGGCCCCTTCGGCAGCGCCGAGACGGGAGAGGACGTTGTCGCCCGGGTGCGCGACCTCGGCGGCGAAGCCGGCCTGCGCAGCGCCAGCGAAGATGTCTTCCTGGGCCACTGGGTACAGATCCGCAACATCCCCGGCCGGGAGGAGGCCAACCGCCAGGTGGCCGTGCTGCAGGAGGCGGGCTTCGAGGACGCCTACCCCATGCCCGAGGACGACGGCGAGCGCACCATTTCGCTGGGGCTATTCAGCGACGAGGAGCGGGCCGAGCGACTTCAGCAGCAGGCTCTCGAACTGGGGCTGGACGCCGAGGTGGTACCGCAGACCCGGGAGGCCACCACTTACTGGGTGGACGTGCGGCTCGACCCCGGCCAGGACCCGGAAGGCTTCGCCAGCGTGCTCGGCGTGGACGACATCGTCACCGGCCCGGACGCCGTCTGCCCGCCCTAGACTCGCACTGCGCGAAAGGCGGACAAGAGCCGGCAAGGGCCTGCCGGCCTGGCGGGCGCTACTCGAGCAGAAACTCCAGCAGGTGCAGCGAGGCGGCCACCGCGTGCACGATCATGCCCACCACCAGGGCGTCCGCGGTCACGATGTGCCAGTCCCGCCAGGCCATCGCGGCCCGCGAGCCTTCCAGCACGAACCAGCCGAGCCCCGTAAGCGCGGTGGCCACCAGCAGCACCAGCACCAGCCCCTCGATCAGCGAGAACAGCCCGGCGCCGCCCGGCTGGGGCAGCCGGCCCTTCGGGATGCCGACGAGATCCCGCTTCACCTCTGCGAAATTGCCGGCGAGCCAGGGGAAATAGTCCCGCCAGCGCCCGTTCAGCGTGTTGGTGGCGAAATAGGTGAGGCTCAGCGGCACCAGCACGAGGCCCAGCGCGATGTGGGCGTAGTCCAGGAAGCCGGCGGACTCCGGGATGCCCTTGCGCATCGTGATCCAGGGGCTGGTGAGCACCAGCCAGAGGGAGAGCAGCAGCACCACCAGGTGCTGGCTGTCGGCGAGCTTGTCGAGTACGCGGCGCAATGGCGGACGCGAGCGCTCAGGCGGCCTCGGCCTTGCCGAGGGCGGCGGCCTGCTCGGCGAAGCGGTCCACCACGGCCCAGTCCGTGTACTGCTCCTTGGTCTGTGGATCCGTCGGGCCCTTCGTGATCCACATGATGAAGCGGATGATGTTGCGGTCCATGGCGCCGTAGCGCTGGTAGTCGAGATCACCGGCGAACACGCCCAGCAGATCCGGCTGCCAGGGGCTCTTCTGCACGAACTGCTTCGTGTACGGGTTCGTCTCCGGCGTGTTCTTCTCCGGCTTGCGGGCCACCAGATTCACGGAGAAAAACGCGCTCGGCCGCTCGTCCAGCAGGGACTTGTACTTGCGGATGAAATCCCACACCGGCGGCTTGTACTTGCCGTTACGGATGCAGGCGCCGAGGATGATGCGCTCGTACTGCGTGGGGTCCACGTCCGGGTTCTCGAGCAGGGAGACCGCGTCCACCTCCTCGCCCAGCTCCGTCATGCGGTCGCGGATGCGCTCGGCGATGCGTCGGGTGTGCCCGTACAGACTGAAATACAGCAGCAGCGTCTTGGCCACGTCAGAACCTCGGTGCGTTTCCCGGCGCCCTAAACCCGCATGAGGATAGCCGAGCGGGGCGGCGGTTCAATACGGGTTTCCGTAAGTGATTGTCAGTAGAAGCCGTGGAAGGGGCCACAGGTCCGGCCAGGCGGGTGTGAAGCGGGTGCTGGCTCCGTTCGGCCGGCTTGCCTACAATTGCTCCGGCGGGACAGAAACGCCGGAATAGCTCAGCTGGCAGAGCAACTGATTTGTAATCAGTAGGTCGGGGGTTCGAATCCCTCTTCCGGCACCATGAAATCAGGGTGCATTCCGATCATATGGATTGCATTGTAAGAAGGAAGTCATGCACAGTCAGTCTGACTCGCTGAACCTCAGGCAAGAAGCTGCAGCACTGCAGAACTACTGGTCCCCCCGCATCCTCGCCCAGGTCAACGACCAATATGTGAAGGTCGCGAGGCTCAAAGGCGATCTGGCCTGGCACAAGCACGACGATGAGGACGAGATGTTTCTCGTTCTGGAAGGCGAGCTGCGGATAGAGTACGAGGATCGTGTCGTGAAGCTCGGCGCAGGTGATTTCCATGTCGTGCCCAAGGCCGCCATGCACAACCCGGTCTGCGAGGAGGAGTGCCTGATTGCCCTGATCGAGACCGTTACGACGAAGCACACGGGTGATACGCAGACAGTGAAGACAAAGTCCATCGACGAGCAACTGGGCCTGGTCGATCACTCTCCATCAGGAGAGTGAAGGACGCCGGTAATCGCCGCTACCAGATGGGTAGAGGCTGCTAGTGGCCGCCAGCGGTGTGGCGCCGAATCCGCCGTCTACCGCCGGTCGCTCGCGGAACACAACCATAGCGACCAAATTGCCGTTCGGCATTCATGGCCGCTGCCACGGCAGCCAGTTCGCGAAAGTGCTCGACATTGGGCTCGGTGAGTGGCCGGCCGTTTTCCATAGCCCAGTCCACTACATCGATCAATCGCCAGATTGAAGCATGACCGCTCAGGTGCATGGCTCGCGGAAAGGTCCCATTCGTCACCAGCTTCCTCGCATTTTGACGCGTGCAACCGAGCAGCTCGGCGATCTCCGATACGCCTATGTAGTCGGGTGATATCTCGATCAGTTCGGCGTGCGGTACCGCCTTCTTCACGTCGTTTGCCGCCGATTCAATCGCTTTTCCGGCAGTTGATGCCACCCGCTTGAAGTCCAATCCGATCGTTCCGTGAATCCCGGTGCCCACGAGCGCATCGTCGCATCCTGCCTCGTAAAGCGCGTCCAGGAGATCCTCCGGATCGGTTTTCGGATCAGCCAGGTGGAAGTTCAGTGAAAAAGCGTATTCGTTCATCGATGTGACTCATCCGGCCGAGGCGCCTGATGGCGGCACCTGTCGACGCGTCTTCTGATCTGCTTTGCGTAGTTTTCCGCGTGCCTCGGCGTGCTGTAGATTGAGGTCTTGCAGAACTGTCCGTTCCTGCAGGTTGCATCGTCATGCGGACACAAGATGCAGCCAAACGCGTGAGCGCTCTTGCCAGACTTCTCGAACCTCCAGCCCTGCCGCTCTGCGTACCGGATGCTGGCCTCGATATGCTTGTTCGGGTGCTTCCTGCGGGGCAATTCGTCGATTCCAGTGTAGGCTGAGCGCTGCGAGGTTGTCAATTGACAACAAAGGGCGCCATGTAGCCCGACCATTGAGCACGACAATCGCTCGAGCGGCTGCAGACTTATCTCGTTGACGAATGGAGAAAGAAGAAAGAAGAAGCCTTGCCGCGGTCCGCCTGCGACCGGCTGCACCGACAGGGCATGTAGCGGGGCGGCATCATGGAACCCATGCCGGCTGCCGTAAGGTGATTCGTCGTGTCATTCCGGCAGACCGGGTCCAGCCCACGCAGCCTCTGGTAGAGTAATACCCGTCACATTCTCCGGGACGGGCTTTGGAAGAATATCTCGCGCAAGCCACTGAATACGGTCAGCTGGCGCTCGGCTATCTGCAACAGACGGGTGTCGTATTCCAGGCGGCCCTGATCGCCGGTCTGTTCGCCCTTGCCTGGGGTCTCACCTGGTGGGCGAAGCCGAGGCTCGAAGAGCGTGCGCGCGGCATCAAGGGTTATCCGGGCGTCCTGCGCCTGATCGTGCTGTTGCTGCGGCGGCTCCTCTGGATCTTCTTCGTGCTGTTCCTCGGCACCGCAGACGTGCTGGTGCGCAGCATCGGCTGGCCCGAGAACGACATCCTGCTGTCGAACGTACTTCTGCTGAGTCTCGCGTGGCTCGTCATCTCGTTCGGCTCGCAGGTGATCCGCAGCCGTGCCATCGGGCGCACGTTCGCCGTGCTCGGCTGGGTCTATGTGGCGGCGACCGTGCTGGGGATCACGGACGACATCGCCGCCGTGCTCGGGGGTATCGGCTTCCAGATCGGTACGGGCGGAGCAAGGCTGACGCTGCTGGTCGCCATCAAGGCGGTCCTGCTGCTCGGTGTCCTGCTCTGGGCCGCCACGGCCCTCGGCAATTTCCTGGATCAGCGCATCCAGCGCTCGGATGAGCTGACGCCGTCGCTGCGCGTGCTCATCGGCAAGGTGTTGCGCATCACGCTGGTCGTCGTCGCGGCGCTGGTCGCCCTCGGCGGCCTCGGCATCGACCTCACCGTATTCACCGTCCTCTCCGGTGCCATCGGTGTCGGTATCGGTTTCGGTCTGCAGAAGGTCGTCTCGAATTTCATCTCCGGCATCATCATCCTGCTCGACCGCTCCATCAAACCGGGCGATACCATCTCGCTGGGCGAGACCTTCGGCTGGATCCGCGAGCTGAGGGCGCGTTTCGTCTCCGTGGTCACGCGTGACGGCCGCGAGTACCTGATACCGAACGAGGACTTCATCACGCGTGAAGTCATCAACTGGTCGTTCTCCGACGACCTGGTGCGTATCGACGTGCCGTTCGGTGTGTCGTATTCCTCGGATCCCCACCAGGTGATCGAGCTGGCCATCGAGGCCGCTGCCTCGGTCAAGCGTGTGGAGTCGTCACAGAAGCCGGTCTGCTGGATGACCGAGTTCGGCGATTCCTCGCTGAATTTCCTGGTGCGTTTCTGGATTCGCGATCCACAGAACGGCCTCACCAACATCCGCGGCCAGGTGCTGCTCGCCCTGTGGGACAGCTTCAAGGAGCACGGCATCAACATCCCGTTCCCGCACCGCGAGGTGATCATGCGCACGCCGGTGGAGGTAGCGCGGGTGCCGGAAGGGGATTGAGTCCGCGTCGTTTGTGATCAGCGCAAGCTTCGGCTAACGGCGAGAAGCGGAAACAAAAAAGCCCCGCACTGGGCGGGGCTTTGACGGACGTTAAGTGAGCGGTGACTAGACTTGCTTCCGCCTGCGAGTGAATGCCAGGCCGATCAGACCCATGCCCAGGAGCGCAATAGTCCCGGGCTCAGGAACGCGCGTCAGGGAGAAGCCGTTGACGAATACGTTGCAACAGACACCTTGATCGCTGAAGTCTATCCGGCCCTGCAATATGGCGATGCCGGTCGCATCAGTAAAGACACGGAAATTGGCAACCTGAGCGTCCAGGCCGGTAGGATCCGGGCTATCCGGGATGCTAAGCGCCACCCCGTTCCAGAGCATGTTGCGCCCGCCGTTACTGACATCGTCGAAGGCCCACAAGCTGACGTCATACCAAGCCGATGCCGCCAGGCCGGAGATAGAAATATCGACACCGGCAGGATTGCCGACTTCGGTATTCCGTTCGTCAGCAAATACGAAATCACGCCACATGTCGTTGTTCGCAGTGTCACCCCCGGTGCCGTCGGTATTGCCGGCGCCCCGGTCGCGGTCGTCCAATATCACGCCGCCCACCGCATCGAAGGTCACACCATTGATTCCGTCCAGATTAGCCGCGATCCAGCCATCCAGCGTGATATTTGTGCCACGGTCATTTACGTCGTAGAGGATAGGCGTCGCACCAGCGGCACCCGCAAACAGGAGTGCTGCCAAAGCGAGTGAAGTCCGTTTCGTCGATATCATGTCCATGTTCCTCTGTGCGGCGAGATCACTAGTGGGATAGCAAGCACATATCGTGCCAAGGCGGCTATAGACACAATTTTCAATACCTTGCCGCCGCGACTAAATCAGTTACAGAGGACACTGTAAGATATTTCGACACCCGCGAATCAAGGCGCCTCTCTGTTGAGGCGCCGGACAATCGACTAGCCGGTCTCGGCGCTCTGTATGGATTCGGTGCCTGGCTGCGTCCGCAGCAATCGAATCGAGCCGAGCTCACTGATGAACTGGTTGATGTGACTATAGTTCGGGCGGGTCGTACCAACGAGAGCAGTCACTACGGCGAAAAGCGCTGGGCCGATAGCGCCGCACAGCAACACCAGTTTTCGTCGACTCGTAGACACGATTGATACCAGGGAGGCAAACAACCCGCTCATCCCGCGAGCTTCTGCGTAAGGTCGCTAGCGGTAATCCTGCCTCAGAGCGCCGCCGGGGTCGCTGCCCAGGTATCGCGTTTGGAAGGCAGGAGATGGCCCCCCGAAAGAGGCCATCTCTGGTCGGCTCAGTCCTGCGGGCGCGGCGTATCGGCAACGCTCGGCGGCAGTACCGGATAGACCACCTGCGGCTGCTCGCCGGTCAGGCTGAGCAGGAACCCGGTGATGAGATCGATCTCTTCTTCGCTCAATTCGGCGCCGAGCTGGCTCACGCCCATGATGCCGACTGCCTGACGCAGGTCCCAGACCTTGCCGCTGTGGAAATACGGCGGGGTCAGTTCGATGTTGCGCAGCGTCGGTACCTTGAAGACGTACTCGTCACTCACGGTGTTGGTGACCTGGAAACGACCCTTGTCGTCCGGCGGCAGGATATCGGCGCCGGGTTTCTCCACTACGCCGAACGGCGCGTACTGGCCGCCGCCGATGTTGATGCCGCTGTGGCAACCGGCGCAGCCCTTGTTTATGAAGAGCTGCAGCCCGGATCGCTGATCCGCCGTGAGCGCAGATTCGTCGCCGGTGAGGTAGCGATCGAACGGCGCGTCCGGCGTCAGCAGCGTCGCCTCGAACAGCGCAATGGCGTCGCGGACGTTCTCGAAGGTGATCGGGTCGTCGGCCTCAGGGAAGGCGCGGTCGAATGCCTGCACATAACCGGGAATGCCCCGCAGCTGCTCGACCACGTGTTTCTCGGTCGTGCCCATCTCCACCGGATTCACCAGCGGGCCGCCGGCCTGCTCCTCGAGGTCTTCGGCACGGCCATCCCAGAACTGCGCGGTGTTGAATACGGCATTCAGTACCGTGGGCGCATTACGTCCGCCCCGCTGCCAGTGATGGCCGATGGAAGTCTGCTGCAGGTCCACGCCGCCCAGACCGACCATGTGGCAGGAGTTGCAGGAGATGGCGTGGCTCTCCGACAGCCGGGGCTCGAAGTAGAGCATCCGTCCGAGTTCGAGTCGCTCCGGTGTGGCGGCCACACCTGAGAGGGTGGGCGGCTCCTGCGGGATGGGTTTGAACAGGCTCTCGGCCTGGCTGCGCAGCGCATCCTGCGCATGGGCACCTGCGGCGGCCGCGAGCAGCACGCCCGCGGACAACAGAACTCTCAGTCCATTCCGTTTCATGAGGGATCTCCTTTTCCTTCGGCGTTGCACTCCGATTTTCGCGCCGTGAGACGGGCAGCGTCATGAGGGTTCTCCGCAAGACGCGCGGGATCGGAACCCCGGGGCCGGCCGTATCGGCACGGCCGGCACCGGGGGTTCGGGACGGGTTTACGGTTGCAGGTCTGCCGTACGATCCGCCGGCATCGTCGGGATCATCCAGAGATACGGGGTGGACGGCTCCACGTCGGCCGCCAGTGCCCCCGGCGTCGGCTCACCCCTGGCGCCCAGGAAGCGTACGTACCGGTACATCGCGCGCATGTCCTGCTCGCTAAGGCGGTTGACGTTCATCCAGGGCATGGGCGGACGGTCCTTGCGGTGCGTGAGCATGGCTACCCAGCCGTCTTCGTCGACCGACTGGGCCAGCAGCCTGAGATTGAAGGCATAGGTGGTGCCCCACGGGCCGCGCCAGCCGAGCGGCGAACCGGTGAGCCAGTCGCTCTCGGCGACCTGCCCGCCGTTCTCGGAATAGCCGGCCGTATGACAGTCGTTGCAGCCGGCGACGGTTATGAGATAGCGGCCCGCCTCGATTTCCGAGGCCGCCTGGACATGGGGTTGCGACTGGCGGGCGGCCTCTGCGCCGGGGTCCGGTCCCTCGGCGAGGCTGGAAGAGGCAACGAGACACAGGGCGATTGCGGCGAGCGCGTTGCGCTCAGGCGTGAAATGGGTCGTCATGGGTGTGGATCTCTCGCAGAAAAGCCAGAGACACTGGTCTGGCGGCAGGCCTGATCTCTCCATTCATCCCCCGCCCTCGGGCCGGGGAACCCGTCAGGCCATATTAGTCTACGCCGATCGCCGATGCCGGCAAGAACAAAAAAATTAGGCAAAACAGCCGGTTGAAGTGCGTCGGAATCGGCGGCTTCGCGCGCAGACGGGGCCTCGGGCCGGTTCCATGGCTGCTACCACAGGGCCCTCGCGGCTGGCGCTGATGTCATGCTGTGCGGAAGCGCTCGCCGCCATGCCGAGTGCGAAACATGTTGCGGCGGCCAATTTGTAGCGCATGGACTCTCTCCCCCTCGGATCAGTGTCGCCGCCCACTATAACGGAAGGTCTATTCGCGGCCCGTTCGGCTCCTCGAACAGCGATTTCTTCGGGAAGCAGATCAGGCCAGTGATGTGCGCGGTCAGCCAGCAGGTTTCCCGACGGTCAGGGCAGTCCACTTCGGAAATTCCTCTTTGAAGGCTACGCCGGTCGATTTGAGATCGTGAGGCGACTCCACACAAGCGACGGCCAGATGGACTTCGCCGGGCCATTTATCCGATCGGAACAGAATCCTCGTTCCACATGCCGAACAGAATCCCCTTTCCGACTCGGGTCCGGATCGATACCAGGTGAGCAGATCCTCGCCGGCGTCGATGCGGAACGCAGGCGTTTTCACGCCGACCCAGCAAACAGCTGTTGCACCGTGGGCTTGCCTGCAGGATTGGCATACACAATCGGCAACGAACCTCGGCGGGCCGGAGAAAGAGAACCGGACCGCGCCACACATACATGCTCCATGATATTCCTTGTTCACGTCGATCCCCCGGCACCAGAATCTCGAGCAATAATGAGGTCGCGCTCATCTACGCCGCCGTGCGGCCCGGCGACCCGCTGCTGCTACTATAGACCCCTCGCGGGGAGTATACGGATACCCGCCGAAACAGCATGCGCGACACCCTCATCTACCTGGACCCCGACAGCCAGCTGAATTTGCAGAACCAGATTCGCCGGAAGCTGGTGGACGGCATCCTCTCGGGCGCGCTGCCGCCGGGCCACAAGCTGCCCTCCAGCCGCAAGCTCGCGCAGCAGCTGGACGTGGCGCGAAACACGGTGGTGCTGGCGTATCAGCAACTGATCGCGGAGGGTTATCTCGTCAGCCGCGCGCGCAGCGGCATCTTCGTGAGCGAGGAGATGCTGGAGAACCGGGTGGGTTATCGCGGTGAGGTGGTGCCGGCGAGCGCCGCCCAGTCGGAGGCGTGGCAGAAGCGAACGAAGCGCCCGCTGATCGCGAGCCGCGCCCTGGCCCAGGACCTGCCCAACTGGAACCGCTACCCGTATCCGTTCATCGACGGCAAGTTCGACGCCTCGCTGTTCCCGCTGGCCGAGTGGCGCGAGGCCTCGCGGCTGGCGCTGAGCGTCGACGACGTCCGCCAGTGGTCGGCCGGCAGCGGCGATGCGGACGATCCCATGCTGATCGAGGAGATCCGCAGCAAGATCCTGAGCCGGCGCGGCATCCAGGCGGGCTCCGACGAGATACTGATCACCCTCGGCACCCAGAACAGCCTGTACCTCATCAGCCACCTGCTGGCGGATGCCAGCGTGACCGCGGCGATCGAGGAGCCCGGCAACAGCGAGATGCGGGAGCTGCTGCGCCAGAACGCGGCCCGCATCCGGCCCCAGCCCGTGGACGCCGAAGGCCTGGTGGTCGACGAGCATCTGGAGGACTGCGACCTGGTCTACGTGACGCCGAGCCACCAGGTGCCGACCGCCGTGCTCATGTCGGCGGAGCGCCGCCGCGCGCTGCTGGCGGCGGCGAAGCGCGACGACTTCCTCATCGTGGAAGACGATTACGAGTGCGAGATCAACTACCGCGACCAGCCGATCCCGGCGCTCAGAAGCATGGACGAAAGCGGCCGGGTCATCTACGTGGCGAGCCTCTCCAAGGTGCTGGCGCCGGGCATCCGCCTCGGGCTGATCGTGGCCGACGCCCAGTTCATCGAGCGGGCGCGGGCGCTCCGACGCACCATCATGAATCACCCGCCGCTCAACAATCAGCGCGCGGTGGCGTTCTTCCTCTCGCTGGGCCATTACGACGCGCTGATGCTGCGCCTCGGCCGCGTGCTGCAGGAACGGCGCATGGCGCTGCGCGACGCGCTGAACTGGATGCGCGGCGTGCCCATGGAGATATCGCCGGAAGTGGGCGGCACCACCTACTGGGTGCGCACGCCGGATCACTTCGACGTGGAGGGTTTCGCCCATGACGCCGCCCAGCACGGCATCCTGATCGAGCCGGTGCGCCATTACTACGCCGAGGCGGCGAACGCCGAGAACTGCTTCCGCATGGGCGTGACCAGCCTGCCCGTGGAGCAGATCCGCCCCGGCGTCACCCGGCTGGTGGAACTCATCAGGAAGCGGGTGAAAGGCCAGGTGGAGCATCTCTCCACCACCACCGGCGAGTGGCTCAGGGGCGAGGATCTCGTCGCCACCATGAGCGGTGCCACCATCCTCTACCGGGAGGTCTACGGCGCGCCGTGCACCATCACCTACCATCCCGGCGGTGCGATGAGCGGCGTGCTCGGCTATTCCAACGAGGAGCGCGACCAGGGCCGCTGGCGCATCGCCGACGACGTCTTCTACCGCCAGTGGAGCCGCTGGAACTACGGCGAGAAGAAGGGCTACTCCATCGTCATCGACGAAGACCAGATCAAGTTCTTCAATGCCGAGGGGCAGATGGTGGATTCCGCGTTCCTCCTGCGCGGCAGTGACGCCGCGGAGCCCGACCGGGCCGTCTGGACCGGCACGGACCGCGGATCTGGACCTATCTAGCACTGCCGATCGCGAGTAGTTTGAGCCTCCGGACCCGGGGGAGTGCACGGATGAGCGTGATCGGAATCGCTGCGCTGCAGCTCGAAGCCGCTAACGGCGACAACACGGATTCCATGGCGGCGGAGATCGACGCGGTGATGCGCCGGTTCCCGTGGGTGGACATGGTGCTGCTCGGCGAGCTGAACGCCTACGGCTCCGACCCGAAGTACGCCCAGCCCATGCCGGGCGAGTTCGAGACCCGTTTCGCCGTGCTGGCGCGCCGGCACGGCATCTGGCTGGTGCCGGGCTCCATCATGGAGCGGGACGGCGACGCCTGTTACAACACCGCGCCGGTGATCGATCCGGAGGGGCGGGTCGTCGCCCGCTACCGCAAACAGTTCCCCTGGCGTCCCTACGAGAAGGGCGTGACGCCGGGTTCCGAGTTCGTGGTCTTCGACGTGCCGGGCATCGGGCGCTTCGGCGTCTCCATCTGCTACGACATGTGGTTCCAGGAGACGCTGCGCACGCTCGCCTGGATGGGCGCCGAGGTGATCCTGCATCCCTCGCTCACCAGCACCATCGACCGCGAGGCCGAGCAGTGCATCGTGCGGGCGAGCGCGGCCATGTACCAGTGCTACTTCGTGGACGTGAACCTGGCCGGTCCGCTCGGCGTCGGCGGCACCATCGTGGCGGGGCCGGGCGGCGAGGTCATCCACCAGGCCGGCAAGGGGCGCGAGATCATGGTGATGCGCCTGGACCTCGAGCAGGTGCGCGAGGCACGCAGGAACGGCTGGCACGGACTCGGCCAGCCGCTGAAGAGCTTCCGCGACAGCCGCCTCGAGTTCCCGCCCTACGTGGAAGGGCACGACTCGGAATATCTGCGCTCGCTCGGCCCGCTGGGCCCGGCGGCCTCCGCGCGCAGGGACGAGAACGGCTGATGCGGGCGGTCGCGCCCAACAGCATGGCGGCGCGGATCTTCCTCGGGTTCCTCGCGACCGCGGGCCTGTTCTACGTGAACATCATGCCGGCGATTGTCGACGGCCTGAAGGAAGGGCTCGACTTCACCGATCGGCAGGCCGGTTTCGCGGCGTCGGCCAACGTCTACGGTGCCGCGCTCGGCGCCCTGCTCATCGTCTTCATCGTGCGGCGCATCCGCTGGCGGCCGGTCGCCTACACGCTGCTCGCGACCCTGATCCTGATGGATCTCCTGTCCATGCTGGTCGCGGCCCCCGGGGTCATGATCCCCACGCGTTTCGTGCACGGCTGCGTGGGTGGCGCGCTGGTGGGCGTCGGCTTCTCGGTCATCGCGCGGACGCTGCATCCGGACCGTACCTTCGGCGTGCTGCTGTTCATCCAGTTCGGGCTCGGCGGCTTGGGCAACCTCTACATACCCCGGCTGGTCCCGGTGTTCGGCACCGACGTGCTGTTCCTGTCGCTGATCGCCTTCAGCCTGGCCACCCTGGCGATGGTGCCGTTCCTCGGTCCCTACACAGCCGATCCGGCAGCGAGCCCTGTCGCCGACCCGGAGAAGGCGAAATCGGCCCTCGTGCCGATCGCGCTCGTGCTCGCCTCGATCTTCCTCTTCCAGGCGGCGAACAACGGGCTGTTCGCCTTCATCATCGGGCTCGGCAAGTTCGAGGGTCTCACCCTCAACTTCATCACCATCACGCTGGCCGTGGCGGGCTGGATCGGGCTGGCGGGCGCCGGTCTGGTCATCGTGTTCTATACCCGCTACGGGCGCACCATCCCGCTGGCGGCGGCCATGCTGGTGACCATCGCCGCCACCTGGGCCCTGCATTACAGCGAGAGCGGCATGGTCTACCTGCTGGCGAACTGCGCCGTGGGCATCACCTGGGCGTTCTGCATGTCGTATCTGCTCGGCCTCGTCTCCGCCTTCGACGAGACCGGGCAGATGGCGGCGCTCGGCGGTTTCGCGTCGAAGCTGGGCCTGGCCAGCGGCCCGCTCGCGGGCGGCCTGCTGCTCGGCGACAACAACTACGGCCTGCTCATCAACCTGGCCGTCATCGCGCTGGTGCTCAGCACCATCGCCAGTGTGATACCGGCGCGCCTGAAGGACCGGCCGGCGCCGCCGGTGCCACCCGTGTCCGATGCGCTGGCCGAAGAACTGGACTAGCGGGCGACCCGGAACTGGTACTACGCGGCCTCCGGGGGCTCGGGTAATTTGAAATTGCCAACGAAATAGCCGACGAGATCATCGAGCGGGATCGGGGGGAGAACCCAATGGAGAAGCAACTGGAACTGCGGCGCAAGCCGCTGGCCGTCGCCGTCACGGCGGCGTGCATGGCGATGTCGGCGAACGCGCCGGCTCAGGAAGGGGCCGGCCCGGTCATCGAGGAGATCCTGGTCACGGCCACCCGGCGCGAGGCGAGCGTTCAGGACATCCCGTACAACATCTCGGCGATGTCCGGGGACTACCTGGTCGATGTCCACAACGTCGTCAATCAGTACGACGTGCTGCGGGCCATGTACGGCGTGACCGTCGTGGACCGCGGCTACCGGAACTCCGGCACGGTCAACAACATCGTCATCCGCGGCCTGAACGTGGATAACGGCGCGAACGGCGACATCATGCTGAATGCCGTGCCGACCGTGGCCACCTACTACGACAACACGCCCCTGTTCGCCAACTTCCTGGTGAAGGACATCGAGCGGGTGGAGGTGCTGCGTGGGCCCCAGGGCACCCTGTACGGCTCCGGGTCGCTGGGCGGCACGGTGCGCTACATCGCCAACGTGCCGGACCCCCAGGCCTTCGACGCCAGCGTAGAGGTGGACTTCGGCACCACGTCGGGCTCCGGCGGCAACAACCTGGCCTTCGACGGCATGATCAACGTGCCCATCGGCGACCGCACCGCACTGCGGGCGGCCTACAGCCGCATCGATAACGACGGCGTCATCGACTACGTCAACGTCTACCAGCTGAACGAGTTCCGCGAGCCGCTGATCGATGTGGACGGCCAGTGCGTGGATCCCCGCGACGCTACCGACCAGCAGATCCTGTTCAACACCGGCTGCTTCCGGGAAGCCGAGGACGCCGATACCGTCGAGATCGACTATTACAAGCTGGCGCTGCGCAGCAACATCACGGACTCGCTGAGCGTACAGCTGAACTATCACCGCCAGGAAGACGAGATCGGCGCGCGGCGCTCGACCACCGTGGGCGACAACGGCCAGCCGCCGGGCTCCGACCTGTTCTTCGCCTACGGCGACGACGACAGCGGCCAGGTGATCCTGGAGCCGTCCTCGCGGGAGGTCGACCTGGCGAGCCTGGACGTGGAGGTGGACTTCGGCTTCGCCACATTCACGTCGACCACCTCCACCTACGACCACACGGGCGTGGGCGAGAGCGACAACGGCGGCCTGTGGGCGAGCGGCGGCCGCGACTGGAACTTCCTGTTCTACGGCGGGCAGTGGCCGCGGCCCATCCAGCGTGCCGAGCGCGGCTACGAGGACGAGGCATTCATCCAGGAGTTCCGGCTGGTGTCGAAGACGGGCGAGAGCTTCGACTGGATCCTGGGCGCCTATTGGATGGACCAGGAGACCAGCGTCTACCAGCTGAGCTGGAACCCGGGCATGAACCTCTTCAAGAATGCCTGCCGGGATACGGGGGACGTCATCTGCACCATCGGCGGCATCTACGGCGGCTTCTGGCCGCGCTTCTACGCCGGCGATCTCAGCGAGATCGACTTCGAGTACGTGCGCGACACCGATTACGAGGAGCGCGCCGTCTACGGCGAGGTGACGTACCACTTCAGCGATACCTTCCGGCTGACGGGCGGCTTCCGCTGGTTCGACAACGAGACGGTGAACGACACCATCCTGGGCTTCCCGCTGCCGCCGGGATCCACCTCGCCGGCTGCGCCCCAGTCCACCGACAGCGACGACGACGTGCTGGTGAAGCTGAACGCCTCCTGGGACCTGAACCCGAGCGCCATGCTCTACACCACTTACTCCGAGGGCTACCGCCACGGCGGTGCGCAGGCGGTGCCGAGCCTCGAGAACGGCGATCCCTTCGGCGAGCCGAATGCCGAGGCCATCCGCACCTTCGAGTCGGACTCGGTGAAGAACTACGAGATCGGCATCAAGGGCGGCACGGACGCATTCCAGTACACCGCCGCGGCCTTCTACGTGGACTGGGAAGACCCCCAGCTGAACACGACCTCGGCGTTCTTCGGCTTCTTCCTCGCCGCCAACGGCCAGGAGGCAACCACCCGGGGCATCGAGCTGGAATTCGAGGGCTACCTCACCGATACGCTGCACTACCGGGTGGGCTACACCTGGCTGGAGGCGGAGCTCGACAAGGACTTCATCAGTCCGCAGACCGGGGCCGTGGTGGCGCCGCAGGGCTCGGACCTGCCCGGGGCGCCGAACAACACGCTGAGCTTCAACGTGGACAGCCGCTGGCAGCTGGGCACCGACATGGAACTCGTCGCCGGCGTGAACGGCTACTACCAGAGCGAGGCGGAGAACTTCATCAACCAGTCGAGTGTGCTGAACGAGACCTACGAGTCGTTCCTGCTGCTGGGCGCCTCGGCCTCCCTGACCCGCGACAACTGGCAGGCGACGCTGTACGTGCGCAACCTCACCGACGAGGAGGGCGTGAGCGGCGGATTCCCGTCGGCCTACTGGAGCTACGACACCGGCATCTTCGAGAACTGGTACGGCAACGGCAATCGCCGGTTCATCGTGGAGCCGCGCACCATCGGGCTGAGGCTCGGCTACCGGTTCTAGTGTCGCATAATGTCCGGGCCATGCGCCCGCATCATCCGGACAAGCCGCCACCGGACGCGGCCTCCACGCTGGAGGCCCGGGTGCGCGAGCGGATGCGCAGCGGCGACCTCCGCGGCGCCGCCGCGGTCTGCCGGCAGCTGAATCATCAGCATGCGGATTACGCGCCGGGCTGGCTGGCGGCCAGCCAGCTCGCGCTGCGCATGCAGAACCCCGGGGGCGCGCTCGCCGCGGCGGAGAAGGCGCTCGAGCTCGAGCCCGAACGCACCGTCCTGCTGTTGCAGCAGGGACTCTGTCTCGCGGCGCTCGGCCACATCGAGGCACTCGGCGAACTCGTCGACCGGCTGCAGAGCCGGCGGCTGCGCACGGCGTTCGAGCATTCCACGCTCGGCCTGCTGCTGACCCGGCTGGAACGCCGGGAGCAGGCCGTCACGCACTACCGGCAGGCCGTCGCAGCCGAACCCGGACACGCGAAGCACCATTACAACGTGGCGGCGCTCGAGCGCTCCCTCGGCCGCATCGAAGCGGCGGAGTCGTACTTCGACGAAGCCATCCGGCTGGACCCGACCGACTACGAGGCATGGAAGATCCGCTCCGAGCTCCGCGGGCAGACGCCGGAGAAGAATCACGTGGCGGCGCTCACGCAACTGCTGGAAGCGGGTATTGAAGATGCCCGCGGGCGCGTCCACATCCTCTACGCGCTGGCAAAGGAGCTGGAGGACCTCGGCGAGTCGGTCCGCTCGTTCCGGTATCTGAAGGAGGGTGCGGATACGCGGCGCGAGTACATGCGTTACGACGTCGGCCGCGACGTCGAGACCATGGCCGCACTCGAGCACGAATATGGGGCGGATCGATTCGAGGGCGCCGTGCCCGGCCAAGACAACGCCGAGGCCATCTTCGTGCTCGGGCTACCCCGCACCGGCACCACGCTGGTCGAGCGCATCCTCGCGAGCCACACCGACGTCTTCGCGGCGGGCGAACTGACGAACTTCGCCGAGCAGATGATGCAGCAGGTACGAGCCGTCGGCTATGCGCCGCCGAAAGACCGGGACGAACTGGTCAGGCGCAGCACGCAGCTCGACTTCCGCGCGCTGGGTCGGGCCTACGTCGAGAGCACGCGGCCGTTCACCGGCCATACGCCGCGCTTCATCGACAAGATGCCGCTGAACTTCCTCTACGTGGGGCTGATCCACCTCGCCCTGCCGAATGCGAGGATCGTGAGTGTGCGGCGCCATCCGCTGGATACCTGCTACGCCATCTACAAGCAGCTGTTCGTGGACGCCTATCCGTTCTCCTACGACCTCACCGAACTCGGCCGCTACTACGTGGCCTACGACCGCCTGATGAAACATTGGGAACGCGTGCTGCCCGGCGTCATACATACGGTCCGCTACGAGGATCTCGTGAACGACCTGGAATCAGAGGCGCGCAGGCTCGTGGACTATTGCGTGCTCGACTGGCAGCCCCGCTGCCTCGAGTTCCACACCAACCCGGAGGCGTCCACCACGGCGAGCACGGTGCAGGTGCGCCGACCCGTGTATCGCACCTCGGTCGGCCGCTGGAAGGACTATCGGCGTCAACTCGCTCCACTGATCGAGGTGCTGGAGGCCGCCGGTGTGCCGCTGGAGGAATAGCGCAGCCGGGACGTGCGCGATCCTCGTTCTTCTCCTCGCGGCGACGGGTCACGCGGCGGAACCACGGGTTCTGTCCGCTGCGTTTCTCCTCGGTGACGCTCCGCTCGCCGAGCCGGTGCCGATGTCCGAGTACGCGCCGCCAGCCGAGGCGTCGTCGCCGCGGCATCGTTTCTCCGGTACGCTCCGACCGCAGACGACGTCGGCCGACGGCTTCCGGCTGTTACAGGACGAGTTCGACCGGGCGGCCGGCGTGGGCGAGGCGCTGCGTTCGCTCCCGCGCTTCGACCTCGGCTACCTGCAGGACGGCGGCGACCTCGTGCCGCTGACGCTCGGCGTGCTGCGCACCGACCATCCCTACTGGGAGCTGATCCTGCAGCCGGGCCGGGCCTGGCAGGAACCCGGCGACGGCGGATGGAGCCGGGCCTCGGTACCGTTTGCACTGCAGGAGCGTGCCGCCAACTGCACCCACTACGGGGTCATGACCTGGCTGTTCGACGATGCGGGGCGGGTCTCCCGGGCCGCGTGGCAGATCGTCAGCGAGACCTGCGCCTATCTCCGCTTCGACGCCTGGGGCGTCATGGATATCGACTACGAAGCGGCGGAGGCCGGGGCGTCGGCGGAGGCACAGGTCGCGCGCTTCCGCCGCCACGAGGCCGCGCGCCTGCCGGTGCGCCCGCTCGCCCGCCTGGCCGAGGACCATCCGGGCGTGAACCCCTCGTCGCTCGGTGATGCCGACGGCCTGAAGCGTGGCGACCTCACGGTGATGGGCCTGGTCGCCGGCGGCATCCACTACCGCAGCGATTGCCCGACGCGCTACGGGCCCTACCCCTGGTGCACGAGTCTGCCGCTGCCGTCCTATTCCACGGCCAAATCCCTGTTCGCGGGTGTCGGGCTGATGCGGCTCGAGCAAATCAGTCCCGGCGCATCACAGGCGCCGATCGCCTCGCTGATCGAGGCCTGCGATCGCGAGCGCTGGGGCGACGTCACGCTCGAGAACGCGCTCGACATGGCCACGGGCAACTACGACTCGGCGCGGCCGTACGAGGACGAGGATGCCGCCGGCCACCTGCAGTTCATCTTCTCCGACAGCCACGCGGAGAAGCTCCGCCTGGCCTGCGGCCTGTTTCCGCGCCGGGCCGAGCCGGGCGCGCGTTTCGTCTATCACACCTCCGATACGTATCTGGTTGGCACGGCGATGCAGCGCCTGCTCGACAGGGGAGGACAGGCCGACGTCTATCGGGAACTACTGGTCGACTCGGTCTGGCGTCCGCTACGGCTGGGCCCGCTGCTGGACGATACGAAGCGCACCTACGACCGCGCGGCCCAGCCTTTCACCGGCTACGGCCTGACCTACGAGGCGGACGACGTTTTGCGCGCTGCCCGCTGGCTTATGGACGGCGCCGGCCGGATCGGCGGCACGCAGGTGCTGGACCGTGCATTGCTGGACGCCGCGCTGCAGCGGCGCCCCGACGACCGCGGGCTCGCGGCCGGGGATGCCCGCGTCCGTTACAACAACGGGTTCTGGGCTTACGATGCCGGCCCCGATTTCGATTGCGGGCATCCGGTGTGGGTGCCCTTCATGTCCGGTTTCGGCGGTATTGCCATAGCCATGTTCCCGAACGACGTCATCTACTACTACTACTCCGACGGCCACCTGCACCGCTGGGGCAGCGGCCGGGAGGCGGCCCAGGCCATCGGGGATCTCTGTGACGCGGCGGCGCGGCCCGCCGGATGATCCGGTGCCGGGCCGCTTGCCGGACGCCCGTCAGTTATTCGCCGTCAACGGATCGATGATCTGCGGCACCTCCGTGATGCTCGCCACCGGAATCCCGCTCAGCTCCGCATGCTTGCGCACGGTGTCCTCGTCCTTCGCCAGGTACACGCAGTAGGTCTTGTCGCCGCCCACGTAGCTGTGTTGCCACTGGATGTCCTTGCCCAGCTGGTCGATGGCCTGATTCGACGCCCGGGCGGCGCCGCAGAGCTCGGTGGTCGACATGGCTCCGACGCCCGGGATCTCGCGCTCGATGATGTATCGCTTCAGTTGTCCCATGGTTCTGCTCCGCCGTTGTGCGGGGAACTATTTTCTCCGATCCGACCGATCGATCAATGTAAATATTCTTCCTCTTGCTAAAGCTGACCTTTATTATTGGCCGATGCCCGGGACGACCCATCTCAGAGCATTGCAGGCCCTGGAGCTGGCGCTACGCACCGGCTCCATGAAGACCGCGGCGCGGGAACTGGCCATTTCGCCGGCCGCGGTCGGCCAGCGTATCCGCGCCCTGGAAGACTACCTGGGCTACGACCTGCTGGTGCGCGGCCGCTCCGGATTGCGGCCCACGCGCGAGCTGGAGGCGGCCATGGCGCACCTCGGCGCGGCCTTCCGCGAGCTGGATACGGTCTCGCAGATCCTCGACTTCCAGCGGGTCGAGGAGATCCACATCACGGCCGACCCGGACCTGGCCGAGCTGTGGCTGCGTCCGCGTCTCGAGGCGTTCAGGGCCGAGAACCCGAATTCGCTGTTCTGCCTGAACGGCATCGGCGACGTGCCCGTGCGACTGGGCGACGCCGACTGCGAGATCTGGTTCGGCCGCAGCCGGGGAGGCGAGGAAGAGCAAACGCTGTTCCATGATTACCTTCTTCCGGTGAGCTCACCGGCCAACACGGAGCGCATCTCGAAGCTGCCCGAAGAGAGCCGGCTGGAGGGTTTCCCGCTGCTGCACCTGGACCGCTACACCGTGGATGCCGGGGAGATCGGCTGGAAGGAATGGATCCGGGAGTACGGGCATCGCCGCACGGCACCGGATCGCGGCATCCGCTACAAGCGTGTGCAGCATGCGCTGGAAGCGGTCTATGCCAACGCCGGGCTGATGATCTGCGGCCTGTCGCTCGTGCTGCCCGAAGTGGAGGAGGGCGGTCTCTCGCTGCCCTTCGACGTCGACAAGGGAACCTGGACCAGGGCCGCTTACTGCGTGGCGTTCCGCCCGGACCGCCTGCGGCGTGGCTCGGTGGACCGGTTTCGCGAGTGGTTGGGAGAGCAGGCCGAGGAAACGCTGGGCCGGCTGCAGGCGCGAGTCGGTGTCGCGTGAACCGGGTGATCCGGTGGGTGGCGCCGGAGCGGCCGAGCCGCCCCATGGGAGCGGCCCGGCCGGCGCCGCAGCGTGGCTACTCCAGCAGCCGCGGATTAACCTTCGTGAATATCCCGTCCGGGTTGTGCCGCCACACCCAGACATGCAGAGTCCAGAGGCTCCCATCCGTGAACGGCGTCCAGAAGTCGCTGTCGCCGGTGAATCCCTCCGGAGCCGGGAGCGTGCAGACCGGCGGTCCGCCACAGAGAGTGACGTACTCGATCGCGCGCAGCTCGGCCTTGCCGCCCTGTCCCGGGGTGCAATCCGCGTAGATGAGGATCTCGGGCCGCTCCGCTTCGAACCGGTCGTCCAGCAGGCCCTGGTTGAGCAGATGGCAGCCAACGCCGTCCAGGAAGAAGCCGATGTCCACGAAACCGTCGGCGTAGGCGGCGTCGATATCGTGGTACCGGGCCGTGGCTTTGCGGGCCGCCGCCAGCTCCGCGTGCATTTCAGCCGCTGCCGGTGGTGCGGCGGATGCGACCTGTGCGAGCGTGATGCTCTGCACGAGCAGCATCAGCGCTGCGAATGTCGAAAATGCCCTTGTGCTGATCATTTTTGTTGTCATGGCGAAACCTCCAGTTTGTCTTCTGTACTCGTCGACGCCCGATCGGATTGCGGTCGACCGGACGTCGATTCGATTTTCGGTAAGGGAGATTTTTCGGCAAGCTAAGATTTCTTTTTGCCATTAAAGATAATCTTTACCGGGAGCGGAGCATCCCGCGCGCGCGCCGTTCCGGACGGTCGTCGCTTGAAATTTTGCTTTTGGCATCAATGTCTAACGTATAAGCGGTCGATACGAGACCAGCGCCGACCGTTCCCGATCACACAGCCGGCGAGCAGGAGCAAATGCGATGACCGAAGAAGTGACAGCGACCTACGGCGACGCGACGCCCGTTAAGAATGTCGAAGAAGATCTTCGTGCGCTTGGTATTCCCAGTGAGACCATCTACGTCGACCGGGACAACCGGAAGATACGGGTGAAGACCGCCGAATCGACGAAAGCCGAGATCATGGAAGTGCTGAAGCGGCACGAACCCGTGGAATTGAGTTGAGAAGGCCACGGGAAGATTCCGACAACGGGGTGTAGGCGTTACTCCGGCCCGTTCCGGCTACTGACTGTCCCCACGCAGCGTTTGGCCTGTGGCCTGCGGCTGCCCCCCGCCTCTTACCCGAACCGGCGCATGGCGGCGCGGTTTCGGCTACCCTCCTGCATGACGGGTAAGTCTCGCAGGATGACAGCGTGGCCGCCGACCGCTTCCAGCGCGTAAAGCAGATATTCAATGAGCTGGCCGAGCTCCCGCCGGACGAGCGCGCTGCGCGACTGGATGCCGCCTGCGAAGGCGACGAGGAGCTGCGTGCCGAACTGGAGGCGCTGCTCGCCGGACTCGACCTGAGCGACGATACCGTGCGCCGGGTCGTCGGGGGCGCTGCCTCGAATGCCCTGGGTGACGCGCCCCCTTCCGGCGCAGGCCGTGTCTACGGCCCGTGGAAGCTCACGCGGCTGATCGCGCGCGGCGGCATGGGCGCGGTGTATCTGGCAGAGCGTGCCGACGGCAGCTATGAACAGCAGGCGGCGGTGAAGCTGGTCAACGCGGCGTTGATGTCGCCGCTGGCCCTGCGGCGCTTCGACGA
Source organism: Lentisalinibacter orientalis (assembly GCF_040706535.1). Classification (NCBI taxonomy): domain Bacteria; kingdom Pseudomonadati; phylum Pseudomonadota; class Gammaproteobacteria; order Woeseiales; family Woeseiaceae; genus Lentisalinibacter; species Lentisalinibacter orientalis. The sequence goes on along the minus strand of NZ_JAPDRJ010000002.1, from coordinate 39,853 downwards.
CGAACGGCGGATTCTGGCGCGGCTCCAGCACCCGAACATCGCCCGCCTGATCGACGGTGGCACCACGGCCGACGGCGAGCCCTGGCTCGCCATGGAATACGTCGACGGGCTGAGGATCGACGAGTACTGCCGGGCCCGCGCTCTGGATATCCCTGCGCGGCTCGCGCTGTTCCGCAAGGTATCTGCCGCCATCGACTATGCCCACCGCAACCTGGTGGTCCACCGCGACATCAAGCCCTCGAACGTCCTCGTGGATGGCGAGGGCGAACCGAAGGTGCTGGACTTCGGGCTGGCCCGACTGTTCGAGGACGAGAGCAGCCAGGCGGCGCCGACGGTGACCGAGCACCGTGCGCTCACGCCCCGCTACGCGAGCCCCGAGCAGCTGAAGGGCGAGCCACTGACCATCTCGACCGATGTTTACTCCCTCTCCGTCCTGCTGTACGAACTCCTGGCCGGCGCGAGCCCCTACGAGGCCACCGCCAACGACCCCGCGGCATTGCACTTCGCCATCTGCGACGGCGATCGCGAACCGCCGAGCGCAGCCGTCACGCGGGACGGCGGCGACGGGTACGGGAACGGGCGCGAGACCGCACGCGAGCTCAAGGGCGATCTCGACAACATCGTGCTGAAGGGCCTGCGCGCCGAGGTGGAGCGCCGCTACGGCACGGTCGGCGAGCTGGTGGAGGACATCGGGCGCTACCTGCGCGACGAACCGGTCATGGCGCGGTCGGACACCTGGCAGTACCGCACCGCGAAGTTCATGAAGCGTCGCCGCACGCCGGTGCTGGCCGCGCTGGGCGTCATCGCCGCCATCGCGACTCTCAGTGCGCTGTTCGTCGACCGCATCCTCACCGAGCGCGACGCGGCCGAGGCCGCCCGGGCGCGGGCGGAGCAGGTGACGGATTTTCTCACCGATCTGTTCGCCGGCGCCGATCGCTTCGAGAGTGCCGGCGAGGAGGTGACGGTGCGCGATCTTCTCGATGCGGGCGCCGCGCGCATCCGCACCGAACTCGCGGACCAGCCGGTGGAGCGGGCGCGGCTGATGCAGCGCATCGCCGACACGTACAACGCGCTCAGCCTGCGCGAGGAGGCCGCGGCACTGTCGCGGGAAGCGTGGACTGTGCGGCGCGAGACGCTCGGCGACAAGCACGCCGAGACGCTTGGTTCGAAGCGGAACTACGCTGATTTCGTATGGTTGGCGGGCAATGACGTCGACGAGTCGATTGCCTTGCTGCGCGAGGTGCTGGCCGCGCAGATCGACACCATGGGCCCGGCTTCCCACGAAGTGGCATCCACGCGCAACGCCATCGCCAAGGCGCTGCGCCACAAGGGGGATCAGCTCGGCGCGCTGGAGGAGTTCCAGGCGGCGCTCGCGATACTCGAGGACCTGCCGCCGGGACACCGCGATCGCCGTTTCCGGGTGAACGTGCTGAATCAGATCGGCAACATCGCCGAGTCCCTGGGCGACGTCGACGGAGCCATCGACCACTACGGCCGGGCACTCGACATTCTGGAAGAGCGCGGCGAGCCGAACCATCCCCTGGTGGGGGCGCTGCTGAACAATATCGGTGTCGCCCTCCGTCGGCAGGGCGACCTGGAAGAGGCGCTGACGTACCTGGAACGGGCGGTGGAGCACACCCGCCGGGTGCTCGGCGAGGAGAGCGAGGACTACGAGGTGCAGCTCTCGACACTCGGCAAGTCGCTGGGTCAGCTGGGCCGCTTCGAGGAAGCCAACCAGGCGCTCGACCGGGCGCGCGGCGTGGCGGAGAAGCTCTACGGCACCGATCATCCGTTCTACGCGTGGCACCTCGTCAACAAGGCACGGATGCGCCAGCTTCAGAACGACCATGCGGCTACGCTCGCCCTGCTCGACCAGGCGATCCCGATCTACCGGGCCGCCTACGGCGACTATCACCCTTTCCTCGCCGCTGCGGAGATCGGCTATGCCGAGTCTTCTTTCGAGACGGGAGACGTGCAGGGCGCCGCGGCACAGGCCCGCGAGACGCTGGAGCGCATGCGTGAGTATCCCGACCACGAGCGCCACATCGAGGCGCTGGGCCGCAGCATCCTGGGCCGCGCGCTCGGCCGCCTCGGTCAGGATGCCGAGGCACGCGAACTCCTGACCGGGGCGGTGGCAAGCCAGCGCGAGCTGTACGGCGACGAGCACCCGCTCACGGCGAAGACCGCCGGTTACCTCGTGGAGTTCCTGGATGCTCGGGGCGAGACCGGCGAGGCCGATCGGTACCGGGGGCTGACGGTGGCTCGGTAGCCCGACTCTACTGCATCGCCTATGCTTGGAGGCATTATGGGTGTTTCCGAAGAAATAACCGGGCTCCTGCAGGCCTGGCGCGGCGGCGACGAGAGTGCGCTGGAACGGCTGGCACCTTTCGTCTACGACGAGCTGCGCCGGCTGGCCGGCAGTTACATGCGCTCGGAACGGGACAACCATACGCTGCAGCCGACTGCGCTGGTGAATGAGGCCTTCATGCGAGTTGCGGGCAGCGCCATCGACTACGAGGATCGAAAGCACTTCTTCGTAGTGGCGGCCCGGATGATGCGGCGGGTGCTGGTCGACCATGCCCGCCGCACGAATCGGGAGAAGCGCGGCGACGGCGCGGCGAACGTCACGCTGACCGGAGCAGCAGGCGTGGACGATACTGCGTTGGAGCTACCGATCATCGCGCTGGACGAGGCGCTTACTTCGCTGGCGGATTCGGATCCCCGTTCTGCGAAGGCGCTGGAACTGGTCTACTTCGGCGGACTCTCGGTCGACGAAGCGGCGCACGCCCTGGAGGTGTCGCAAAGCACGGCCTACGAGGACGTGCGCTTCGCGCGTGCATGGGTGAGGAAGGCGCTGAGATAGGTTGCGGCGCCGGGCCGCCGGGGCGTCTCATCGTTCGGTCGTGCCGCCGGTCCTCAGCCGGTTGATCCAACCGGCGAGTGCGCGGTAGCGTCCGCTGTCGCCGATCTCATCTTCTTCGTTCAGCAGGGATCGGACCGTACTGTCGACCGTCGTGCGGATGATCTCCCTGTCATCGTTGGCCGCCTCGAGGAGGGTGTCCAAGAGTTCGCGCAGGTCTGCGTCATCGCCGCAGGCGCGATCCAGCCATCCCCGCCGGTCGTGCTCTTCGACGGCCAGCGCGCGGTCGAACAGCTGCCTGAGGCGACTCTGGTCCACGATAGGGTTCCCAGTGGCTGAATCCGGAAAAGAGCCCGGGCGGCCATGTGGCCGCCCGGGCGTGTCAGGGTTACCCGTTGCTCACTCGAACTGTGTCACGTAGGGCATTGGCTGGTAGACGATACCGGCACGATCGAACCCGACCAGGTCCGCCCGGTTGTCGCCGTCGACGTCTCCCACCTGGCGCGGGAAGAACTCTCGGCAGGGTGTCAAATCGCAAGGTGTCGGGTCGTCAGCGAACCAGCGGTCGTCGCCGTTCCCGTCCAAGTTCGCACCGAGTTTGAAGTCCGTGGCCACGATCCTCTCCTGTGCGAAGGCCGGCGTGCCGTCGATGCCGAGGCGATTGATGCCTATGGCAGCACCCCCGCCATTATAGCCGACGAGATCCTTGTAGCCGTCCGCATTCACATCCGCCAGGTAGCGGACATGAATATCGCGAAAGGGCGCCCAGCCGCTGCGGTTGGTGAAGGCGTCACCGAAGTCCCGTAGTTCGGCAAATTTGATATCGCCCGACGCGGACTGGTTGACGAGCACGAGGATCCGATCCGAGCCGACGGCCACGATGTCCGGCAGTCCGTCGCTGGTGATGTCGTCCACCCAGCGCTCGTTGCGCACCACGTCCCAGCCCCGGTCGTCGTTCCGGCCAAAGTTGGGGGTGAGGACCACGAAGTCCTCGAACGAGCCATCGCACCGAGCCTGCGCTACCCAGGTATCCGTGCTGCCGAAGTAGACGACATCCGCGCAGCCATCGCCGTCGAGATCCGCGACCTCGAGTGGATAGGTGGTCCGATCGATCACCTCGCCGGCTGGCAGGGGCGTGGCGTCGCGCTGGGTCAGCTCCAGACTCGAGCCGCTGCTCGTGTAGGCCTGAATGGCGTCGAGTTCGGCGCTGGCATGGACGAAGTCCGGGAAGCCGCTGTTGTCGACGTCAGCGACATACGCGTTGTCCGACGCTCCCCTCCAGGCCAGATCGGCGATCCAGACCAAAGGATCCTCAAACGCCGAGCCGCTGTTGCGTCCGTACCGGACGACAGCAGTACTCAAGGCACCACCCCCGGTGATGTCGACGCCGACGATCTCCAGGCCCCGGGCGCCGTCGATATCGGCGAACAGCCTCGGCTCCGAGTTCACGTCATCGTAAATGCCGTAGTGCCAGTTGCCGGTCGACCACACTTCGCGCGGTGAGAATCCGCCCGGGGAACCCAGCGCCACCGTGGTGTCGCTGTTCGAGAGGCCGACGATGTCGGCATGCCCGTCCTCGTCGATGTCGATGACCTGCCGAACGTGCCGCTGCGTCCGCCACCCGTTCACGTAGCCGTAGACGTTCTGCGGACGGGTGGGCTCCGTGAATACGATGGTGGCGGTTTCGGTCAGGCTGTTGGGCGGCGTGGAGTCGTCCACCGCGTCCAGCGTGAGCGTCCACTGCCCCGCTCCGTCATACAGGAACTTGCTGTCGATACTGAGGCTCGCGTTGCCGCCGCTCAGCACCTGGAACGATGTTACGTCCGTGCCATCGGAGCGCCAGTCGATGTCCACATTGGCGGGGACATTCGGCGCGTTCGCCGTGACGCTGCCGGTCAGCTGAACCGCGTACTCGCTCTCAAGCGCGGCATCACCGAAGGGATCGCTACCGAATGCCACTACCGTGCTGTTCACGAGCGGCAGGTTCCCGTTGTCCGTGTCGGTGAAGTCGTCGATCCCGTCGCCGTCCGTGTCCCGGTTGTAGGGATCGAGGCCGCGGTCGCGCTCGTCGGCATCTGCGACCAGGTCGCCGTCATAGTCGGCTGCAATCGGCGACGACGAGACAGTGGCAGGATAGCGGTTCGGGTCGATCTGGTTCACGGCGGTCACGGTCCAGGTTTCGCGGATCTCTTCGAAGTCGCTGAGACCGTCGCCGTCGGTGTCCGGTTCGTCGGGGTCGGTGCCGTGCAAGCGCTCCTCGCGATAACCGATGCCATCCCCGTCGGAATCCTCGAGCAGCACCAGCAGCACCTCGTCACGCGCCCGCACCTCGATGTCTGCCAGGGCGTAGTTTGCGTCCTCGGGATCGAAGATGGCGGTCTCGGTCTCCGTGTCGCGCTTGCGATTCCGCGTGACCACCCAGCGGCCGACCGCCGACTGCTCGCCGCGCACGGTGGTGAGGCCGCTGCCATCGCTGGTGGTCGGCACGCGCAGAAACTCGTCGAGCAGGACCTGCAGCGTCTGACCCGGCGCGTTAGGCACCGTATTCGTCGCCACCTGGTAGAACTCGGTCTCCCGGTATGGGCCGTAGTCGATCACGATCTTGGCCGTGTTGTTCGCGATATCCTGCTCCTGGAAGGGGAAGGGCAGGCCGTTGCGGTCGGCGATCTCGTACAGGGGCTCGACCTGGATCGAGCGCGTGTTGTTGAGGAGACTCCTGACCGTGCCCAGGTCGATGTCGTTCTGTTCGAAGGTCAGCAACGGCGTCTCGTTGCCCTGGCTGATGCTCGTGGCGGGAAACGATTGCGCGCCGTCGAGATTTAATGTGCCCGTCGGAGTGAAAGGGTCCTTGCCCTCGCTGGTGCGAGTGGAGGCGAGCGACAGACTCTCGATGCGGAAGGTGAGATGGCCGCCGTTCTCGATGCGGACGCCGAAGCGCATGAAGCCGCTCTCGGTGTCCCTCGTCGTCTCCACGTTGTTCGCCTGCATCTCCTCCCAGGCCGTCCGGTTCTCACTGGTGTTGGTCTGGTCGAAGCTGACCGTCGCGGAGGCCGACACCGATACGGACTGGCTGACCTCAGCGGAAGGCCCGGAGACGCTCGCGCCGACAGTCGCCGTGGTTGTTGCCTCCACGCCGATCGTCGTGCTCGCGCCATAGGAGGTAGACGTCGAGTTGGTCTGCGCCTGCGATCGGCTGGTGCTCGTCGTCGTGCCCTGAGCCGTCCCCTCAACGTAGTTCCAGCCGATGATCGGGGTCTCCTGGATACGGATGAGCACAACCGGGACGTCGGCGACCCGGGGGTTGAAGACGAAGTTGTTCACCGCAGGATCGAAGCCGTTGGTGATGAGCTCGTCGAAGTCCGAGTAGCCGTCACCGTCAGTGTCGGCCAGGATCGGCGAGGTACCGTACTGTTGAAGCTCTGCGCTGTCGGTCAGGCCGTCGCCGTCGGTGTCCGTTGCCGCCGTATTCGTCTCGCACGCGACTGCGACGTCGGTGACATCCGCCGTGGCAGTGCCGGAGCCGTTGGTCACCGTACAGGTCTGATCCGGAGAGGCAGGCTGAGTGGCGACCGTGACGCTGTAGGTGTCGCCGCTGTCAATCTCGGTGGCGAAGGCGAAACTGCCGTTCGCGGAGACGGCTAGATCGTCGCCGCCGTTGTTTCGCAAGGTGAGTCCGCTGCCCGCGAGCCCGGACACGGTACCACCGATGCTGTAGGTCGATGGGGGCGGTGGCGGCGGCGGTGGCGGAGGAGGGTTGGTCGTGGTGTCCCCGCCACCACCACCGCCGCCGCAGGCGGCGAGCGCGAGCAGCAGGGCGAGGCCCGGGATGGCTTTCAGGCCGGCAGCCGGCAGGGTATCGATTCTGGTTTTCATCGGAACGTCCTCTCTCCTCGAATGGGTGGTGCCTTACCCATTCATGCGACGCGGAGGCGGGATATTCCGACGGGAGATCGAAATTCTGCGGAGAGGGAGGCAGCACGGGTATCCGACCTGATTCGGGCCGCAGGGGCCAGGCCGAATAGTTGAACCCGTTTCCGACCAGACGGCGCCATCGTTGGTACGTTCGCACGCGCGGTGCCGCACTCCGAAGGACTATGTTAAATCGCTGGTCGCGTATTGACGCGGCGCAACATGCGTGTCTCGCCTCGTTGTCTATACTCCCGGGGGACACGCTGCACGAAAACAAGAGGGGGAGTCATTATGCGCAAGCTGTTCACGCCTGGTCTCGCACTCGCACTGCTGTCCATCACCGCAACGCCGGCGCTCGCCGACGGCTGGGAGCGGATCGACGCGCCGGATCACTTCACCGACCGCAACGGCGTAGAGCGTAGTCCTTCCTGTTCAGGCGGGCCCGTGCCGGTCCCCGGCGCTTTGCCTGATCAGGCGGACACTGACTATGCATTCTTCGTCCGTCCCGGTGATCCGCGTCGCTTGGCGATCTTCTTCGATGGCGGCGGTGCCTGCTGGGACAAGAACACCTGCATCGGCACACCGCTGCTCGGCTCGTCGGTCTATACCCAGGAGATCGACGAGACGGTCGAGTCGCTGAATGCCTCGCCGGGGCTCGCCGATGCCTCCAACCCCGATAATCCCATCGGTGACTACACTCAGGTCTACATCCCTTACTGCACGGGTGATCTGCACACGGGCTCCAATGATCAGGAGTACACGCTGCAAACGGAGCTGGGGCCGCTAGACTGGACCATCCGTCACCGCGGCGCCGACAACGTGGCCTTCGTGCTGGACTGGCTGGCGAAGCATTACGGCGAGCTCGGTTATGCCCCCGGCAAGGTCTTCCTCAGCGGCGCCAGCGCCGGTGGCTACGGTGTCACTTATCACTACCCGGCGATCGCGCGGATGCTGCCCTGGTACACCCGTACCCGCGTCCTGGTTGACGCGGCCAACGGCGTCATTACTGATGATTTCTACAACCGCACGCTCACGCCGGACGGCGTCTGGGGAGTCTGGGAGAACCTGGCACCGGAGCTGCAGTCCGCGTTCTCGTCCGGCGCCGACCAGATCACGGTCGAGCTCTTCAAGTCGCTGGCCTGGAACTATCCGGGCGCGCGGTTCGGGCAGTACACGACGGCCTTCGACGAGGTTCAGATCGGTTTCTTCAACCTCGCGCGGAATACGGACCGACCGGATCTGTGGGAGGATCCGAACGAGCTCGCGCTGTCCGCGTTCGAGTGGACCATCCGGGCCCGGACTTACATGAACCTGGTGGCGTTGCAGACCTGGAATTATCGCTACTACATCGCGGCGGGCGGCGATCACACCGTTGTCGGCAGCGACAAGTTCTACGCCGAGGACTCGGCGGCCGGCGTGCCGTTGGTCGACTGGGTCGACGACATGATCAACCGCCGCTGGCTGTGGTGGGGCAGCGACTGGCGCAACGTGTCCTGCACACCCAATTGCCTCGAATGATGGCTTGAGCCGCGCTCCGGCGCGCTTTGGATGAATGCCCTGCGCGGTTACCATTTCCGCGCAGGGCATTTCTTCCTGGTTGCGCGCGTGGCGGGTTTGCGACGATGACCGACGAGCTGCATGGTTCCCTCTCGGATCGGCTGCTTCGGCGGGTGAATCTGCTGGAGGGCTGGCTCGAGCGCACGCAGTCCCGCATGAGCCTTCTTCCGCTGCGTCTGCTTGGCTATGCTTCGATCGTACTGCTCCTGCTGACCAGCAATTTGATCGCCGTCATCCGCTGGCCGTTCGCCGCGTTGTTCCGGCCGCGGCCCGTTGCGGTGGGGCCGACGGAGGACGAATTCGCCGGGTTGCGCGGGGGGAAGCCGCTGGATGCCGACGAGCAGACGCTCAGAAGGATGATCGCTTGCGGCCGGCCCGTGCTGGTGGATTTCTGGGCGGCCTGGTGCGGGCCCTGTCTCATGATGAATCCGGCGCTGGAGCGTCTGGCCGCGGAGCTGGGTGATGCCTGCATCGTGGCGAAGGTGGACACGGTGCGTCACTCCGCGCTGGCGGGGGAATACGGCGTACGTGGCTTGCCGGCACTGGTTGTCTTCCGGGATGGTATGGAGATCGCGCGTCACGCCGGCGCCCTGAGCTACGGCGAGTTACGCGAATGGATTTTGAAGGCGGGGGTCTCGGCGCCGGCCGAGGAGAGCAGGGTCTGACCGAATTACCGGGCAACAGGCTCACGCAGCGGGACCGGATGCCGCACTGCCGGCGTCGCTCTTCAGTGTCTTGTGGGCGACGAGGTTCGCGAATCCGTGGGGCATCCCGCGATCGGTCGATTGTATGCGGTTATCATGGCGGCGGTGCATTCACCTTGGGAGATGCTGATATGTCCTGCCCCATGCGCTATGCCGCAGCCTTCGCCGTAGCTCTGCTCCTCGCTTTCCTGCCCGACGCCGCGACCGCGGAGAACGACTCCATCTATGTGCCCCTCGACGAGATCGGTGTCTATTCCGCGGACGACTATTCCTCCGGGATCACCGATTGCGACCGGCTCGCCGGACATCCGTCCGACCCGAATTCGGTCACGGACGGCGTGAGCCGGGCCGGGATGGACAAGCCCGCCGCCATCGAAGCCTGCAAGAAGGCACTGGCCGTGGACCCGGACAACCCGCGCCTGAACTATCAGCTGGCCCGCGCGTATGGTTACTCCGGCATGCATGCAGCGGCCGAACCGTACCGCGAGGCCGCGCTGCGCGCCGGCTATCCCCAATCGCTGTTCGTGATGGGCTACATCCTCGTCACCGGCTGGAGCGGCACCGAGACCGATCCCTGCTACGGCGGCGAACTCATCCGCCGTTCGGCCGAGGCCGGTCGCTATGCCGGTCTCGTGGGCTTCCCGTATTACGCGGTGAAGGGCACGTTCACCGATTGCGACGGCCTGGAAGTCTCCGCCGCCCAGCTCGAGGCCATGCTGGACGCGGCCACCGAGCGGGGCCCGGACTACTATCAGGGCCTGCTGATCGACCTGCTGCGAGACCGCGTCAAGACTCAGTTCCGCTGATTTGCGAGCCCGCTCTGCAACCGGTCGGCCTTCCCGGACGCCGGCAAAAAACTGCGCTCTTCCTGATCGGATTCGGACCGGGATCCTGCTTGTACGGATAAGGCCCACCGAATCACCGTCAGGGAGAGATGAACAGGCACCATATATTCGATCGCTGCTCGACCCGAGTGACGCCGATGGGTCGATTCAGTGGCCGGAGACTTCTGCTCGCACTGAGCGGCTCTCTCCTGATGCCGTTGGGCAGCGCGCATGGCGACCTGCAGGAGCGGCACGGGCAATTGCTGCCGACCCCACAGGAGCGCGAGGGTTCGTTCTATCCCACCGCGCTGCCCGTCGACGTGGACAACGATCTGCTGCGCATCGTGCCGCCTCGCTCGAGCCCGGCGCACGACGCGCGCCGAGGAGCGGAAGCGGATGGCCGCAGCTTTCCCCTCGCCGCGGGCCGCGCCGTCTATCTGTCGGGCCGCGTGCTCGACACCGGCGGCGGAGCTGTCCGTGCCGCGCGGGTCGAGATCTGGCAATGCGACGCCGGGGGCGTATACCGTCATCCACAGGCCTCGGGGCGCCCCGATCGCAACTTCGCAGGTTATGGCGTCACCACCGCGGACTGGGCTGGAAATTACCACTTCCGCACCCTGCGCCCCGTGCCCTGCGCGGAACGCACGCCGCACGTTCACATGCGTGTGACGGCGCCCGGCCACGTGCCGCTCACCACCCGGATCTACGACGCGGGCCAGCCCGAGCGTAACGCCGCCGATTCGATCTACCGGCGGCACTCGCCGGAAGCGCGCAGACAACTGACCGTCGAATTCCAGCCGCTCAAGACGGGCCCCTCGGCCCCGATGAGCGCCACCTTCGACGTAGTACTCGCTCTGGACTGACCGATGTCGGCGCCCCGTCAGAGTCTCGTTTCCACTTGGGGTCGGTCGCCGGCCCGAACTTCCGCCACCCGCCGCCCGCATGCCGGGCCTGGATTCATGGAGTCAGCATGTACCGTCTCGTCATCCACCTGATCGCCGGCTTCGCACTTGCTGCGCTGTTCGCCGCGCCTGAAACCAGCCACGCGGTCGACTTTGCTGCCATGGAATGCGGCAGTCTCGGCCAGCCGGCGTGCTCGGTCGCGCCCGCAACCTACGAGAGTCAGAAACCGAAGGGTTGCCCGGACGGGTCGTTCTTCGATCCCATCAACGGCGGTAGCTGCTGGAGTTGCCCGTCGGGCACGGTCCGCCAGGTGACGCCGGTGAATTCCGGTAACGCCTGCCTGCGCCCGCCGGGTGAGACGACGGCACGGGCGAAACGTAACGGGCGCGGGACGGGCCTGCTCGGCACCGATTGCCCGAAAGGCCAGTTCTGGGACCCGAACGGCTCTTGCTGGAGTTGTCCGAGCGGTTACGCCCGCACCGCCGCTCCCGTCACCGCGAAGAATGCCTGCACGAAATGGCGAGGTCCGTCGTTTGCCCGAGCCACGTTGCGCAAGCGCCTTGCCTGCCCGGACGGGTCCTTCTTCGACCCGACCCGTGACGGCAGCTGCTGGTCCTGCCCCGAAGGATACGTGCGCACGCTGGTACCGGTGAACGAACCAAACGCCTGCGCCGCAGGCAATCTCGTGGCCGGGGCCAGCCCGGTGTTCGGGCTGTGCGACGACGGTCTTGCCAATGTCGGCGGACGCTGTTTCGAGCGCAACCGCTGCGGCGCCCTCGGCGAGCGTCCGTGCCTGCTCGTGGAACGCCTTCCCTCCTGCGACGCCGGATTGGCCGAAGACTTCCTCAACAACCGATGCGTGGAAGATCGCCTCGGCCAAACGGCCTGCCGGGCACTCGTCGATGCGCTGTGGGGCGGTCAGGAAGTTGCGGCGTTGCTGAGCCAGGCCCCCAAACCTGCCGACCTGCTCGATCTGGCCCTCGATCAGCATCGCACCACGGCGGAGCTAAGGCGTAAGGCGGAGGCGGCACGCCAGCGCGGCGAAGAATTCATGAGTGATGCCATCGTAAGCCGGGTCATTCCGGAAGCGGGCCCGATCCTGGCGAAGCTCAACGATCCCGCCAGCCGCACTCTGGTCCGGGAGATGTTCTCGGCCGAGACGGTCTGCGGCGGTGATCTGGCGAGGATGGACCGCCTGGTCACGATGTACGACCTGGTGCCGCCGAGCCTCCTCGCGGAGATCGAGCAGGCGCGCCCGAATCCGGCCATCATCTTCGGCGCGCTGCCGATGCTGGGCATCTCGAGTGCCCATGCCGACGACAACTGGGACCCGATTCCACTGGCCGACCCGCTCTGGCGACATTTCTTCATCGGCTACCAGGTGACGTTGTCCGGGGCCAAGGGCCTCGGCGGCGGCATCAGCATCATTGGCGTCACGGATCTTCGCGGCAATGGCGGCTTCTATCTCGAACCGCAGGTCAAGGCGGTGACCAATGTCGGCGGTGGTGCGGATGTTCGGGTCCTGTTCTTCTGGGAGGCCAACATGAACACTTTCGGAGGACTGGGGTTCGGTATCGGCGGCACCGGGCCCAGTCCAAAGGGTCAGGGCGTCGTGAGCCTGGGCGTGGACCTCATCCTCGAATCGAACCTGTTCCTGCCCGGTATCGGTCTCGGCGCCGGTGTCGGCAAGTCGAAGCTGCCTGTTGATGGGAGCCTCAGCGCGGCCTGGGCCTTTCCGCTCAGCCAGTACTGCGCCTCCACGCCCGAGAGGTCCTGTGATAACTGCAGCTGCCTGAAGTGAGTCGGCCGGTTGTCAGCAGATCGGTATTGCCGCGGCCGGATTGACGAATCCGAATGACACCCGGGCGATCGGCGTGCATTGGTAGACTATGACTGCACTACGATCGCCGGGCTCGCCTCGGCACTCACTGCAAGGGAGGCGTTCATGAAGATCACGTACCGTAGCACTACCATCGGGTTCGTCGCGCTGCTGCTCACCGCCTGCGGCGGCGCGGGCGACGCGCCGGAGTCTGTTGTCGTGGCTGAAGATGCTGCCAGGGAAGGTGCGGCAAAGGAGGCGGAGTCCGCGCCGCCGGCGCCGGTTGCCGAAGAAGAGACCGAAGCGCGCGGTGGCCCCGCACTGACGCCGGAGTACCTGGAGGGCACCTGGTGCTTCGCCTACACCGATCTGGGCAAGGGCAACCGGGAAGAGCAGGGCATCGAATACGTCTTCAACGCGGACGGCACGCTAACCTACCAGCGCAATCCGACCAGCGGCGAGATGGATCCGGGCAGCTACGAGATCCAGGGCGACATGGTCGACCTGCGGCCGATGTTCATGGTGTTCGATCTCAGGATCGACTCCGTGGAAGACGACGAGTTCGTGCTGAAGGGCATGGGGCGCCATTACTTCATACGCGGCGTCTGTCCCGAATAGCGCCCGGCACCCTGCAGATCGTTTGCCGAACGGCCGCGTAGCCGGCCTGACATTGCGGGCTCCCGCCGGTACGCTTGGGGCGCAGGTTACGGACAGGGAGATTCGCCATGGCGGGTATCGACATCACGAAGCACCCCATCCACCTGGGTCCCGGTGCCACTGCCGAAGTGGAGCCTGCGTTCACCGGCGACATGGACTGGTACCAGGGCTATGGTGAGCGGCACGGTGCCGACGGCGTCGAGGCGCGGCTCGTCTCCATGCACTCGTTCAGCGAGCCCTGGGACACCTGGGAGGTTCATCCCCATGGCAGCGAGGTGGTGCTTTGCATCGCCGGGTCGATGACCCTGCACCAGGAGCGGCCGGACGGTTCGAAGACGACTGTCGAGCTGCAGGCCGGCGAGTACGCGGTGAACGAACCGGGGGTGTGGCACACCGCTGATGTGGATAGCAAAGCCACCGCCCTGTTCATTACGGCGGGGCTGGGAACAGAGCACCGTCCGAGAGACTGACGCGGAGCGATCCGCCAGACCGGGAGATATCATGGCCAGACTGATCGAAGCCCCCACCGTCGTGCCCGCCGTCGGCGAGCCGCCGAAGCGCATCGAGGAATACGTGGGGCATGCCAACACGCCGGAGCACGCGCCGGTGAGCGTCGCCCGCATGGTGAGCCCGGAGGGCTGGTCTGAACCGGGCCAGCGGCCGGAGTTCGACGAGTTCACCGTCGTGCTGCAAGGCGCGTTGCGGGTGGAGACCGAGTCGCAGGCGTTCACCGTGGGCGCCGGCCAGGCGGTCGTCGCGGAGAAGGGCGAGTGGGTGCGCTACAGCACGCCGGACCCCGGCGGCGCGGAGTACGTCGCCGTGTGCCTGCCGGCATTCTCGCCGGACACCGTGCACCGGGACGACGACTGACCACCGGAGGCAGCTCATGGAACTCGAAGGCTCCTGTCACTGCGGCGCGGTGCGTTTCCGCCTGCAGTCGAAACACCCGTATCCGTTCAACCTCTGCTACTGCTCCATCTGCCGCAAGACGGCGGGCGGCGGCGGCTACGCCATCAACCTCAGCGGCGACTCCCGCACGCTGGCGGTGGAGGGCGGCGAGCACATCACCGTGTTCCATGCCAGGGTGCCCGATGGTGAGACCGGGGAGCGGCGCGAGAGCCGGGGCGAGCGCCGTTTCTGCAAGCACTGCGGCAGCGCCCTGTGGGTATGGGACCCGCGCTGGCCGAACCTGGTGCATCCGTTCGCCTCGGCCATCGACACCGACCTGCCGCAGCCGCCGGAGCGCACCCATCTGCTCACGGGCTCGAAAGCCAACTGGGTCCCGGTGCAGGCCGAGGAGCAGGACAAGGTGTTCGAGGGTTATCCCGACGAGTCCATCGCCGAATGGCACCAGCGCCTGGGCCTGGAAACGTGACACACATGTAGGAGGGCCTTCAGGCCCGACCCCGTGATGGGCATGTAGGAGGGGCTTTAGCCCCGGTTCATTAAACAGTCGGGCCTGAAGGCCCTCCTACATGATTCTGCAGGTATTCGCGGTGGCCGTAGTAGCGGCCCACCTCGCCGCGGTAGGGGTTCTCCGCCTTCTCCCCGGCTGCCGCTCCCTCGGGATACCGGCCCATGCCGGACAGGATGCAATACCAGGAGTAGGGCGCGTAGGACGAGCCCCGGACGTGGCGCTGCAGCACCGGGAGGAAGTCGGGCGCGTCGCTGTCCCAGCCTTCGATCACGCCGCGCATGACGTCGGAGACGTTCTCGTTCGCCGCGCAGTCGCGCCAGTAGGGGGTGTCCCTGCGCGTCGTGAGCTTGTAGTGCATCTGGATGTAGTCGAGCGTCGAGTCGAAGGCGTCGTTCACGATGCGGTTGAAGTGATCCCGATACGTCGGCTCGAAATTGCCCCGGACGAACTGGGTGACGAAGCGATTGATGCTGAACTGCACCAGGCCGAGTGCGGTGGCCTCCAGCGGTTCGATGAAACCCTGCGACAGGCCGATGGCCACGCAGTTGTTCTTCCAGTGCTCCGAGACCCGACCGGTCTGCATCTTCAGGTGGCGGGCCGGCTGTTCCTCCGCCGGCGCGCCGATGAGCTCGCGCAGCTCCCGTTCGGCCTCCTCGGGCGTGATGTAGTCCGAGCTGTGCACGTAGCCCCAGCCGATGCGGTTGGTGAGGGGGATGCGCCACGCCCAGCCGGCGCTGAGCGCCCGGGACTCGGTGTAGGGCGGGATGTCGCCTTCCCCGGGCAGCGGCGTGCGCAGGGCCACGGCGCTGTCGTTGAAGAGGCGCGGCTTGTAGGAGGTGAATTCCGCGCCCAGCTTCTGGCCCAGCAGCCGCCGCGCGAAGCCGGTGCAGTCCACGAAGAAATCTCCGTGCAGGTCGCCGCCTTCCTCGGTGACCAGGTGGCTGATGTCGCCGTTCTCTTTCAGCACCACGTCGTTGACGTGATCGATGACGTGATTGATGCCGTTGGCGCGGCAGCGCTGTTTCAGGAATTCCGCTAGCAGGCCGGCGTCGAAGTGGTAGGCGTAGTCGATCTTGTCCGGCGTGCGCGGCGGCGGTCCGGCAGGTGCCTTGCGCTGGGCGGCGAGTTCCGCAGCGAAGAAATACCCGGCGGGATCCGTGTCTGCGGCCTCGCCCCGCCGCCGCCGGTTGCAGGCCTCGAAAAACGTCCCGTCGTATTGGCTGAAAGCGGGCGAGGCGAAGGGATGGAAATAGCTCGCGAACTGGTCGTTGGCCGTCCAGTCCGGGAACTCGATGCCGTGCTTGTAGGTGGCGTTGCAGGCCGCCATGAACTCGGCTTCGGGGATGCCGAGGAAATTCAGGAAGCGCTTGAACAGCGGCGTCGTGCCCTCGCCGACGCCGATGGTGGGCACGTTGCTCGATTCGATGAGGCTGATCCTGCTGCCCTGACGCCCGAAGCTCGCCAGGAAGATGCTCGCCGCCATCCAGCCGGCGCTGCCGCCGCCGACGATCACGATGTGTTCCGGGGGTCTGGCCATCTCCGCTCCGTATCAGCCTTGCCGGTATGGACGCGGACGACTTTACCAGAAGCGCTCCCGCGTGCCCCGGGGTGCGACCGGTCGGGTACCGGACGGGTCAGGCGAAGGCGGCCACGCCCAGGATGACGACCATGACGCCGCCGATGATCATCTTGGCGACGGTGCCCCAGAAGCGGCCGACCGCGGCGCCCTTGCCCGCCTCCATGGTGTGGATTAGCGGCCGGCCAGCCCAGACATCGCCCAGGATGGAACCGGCGAACGCGCCTATGCAGGCGCCGATGAGGGTGCCGAGCAGCGGCACCACCGGCGTGCCCAGGATGGCGCCGACGATGCCGCCGACGATGGCCAGAGCAGCGGCCCGCCGCGAGCCGCCGGCGCTGCGAGAGCCCGCCGCCCCGAG
The DNA here is from genome assembly GCF_040706535.1 of Lentisalinibacter orientalis. Taxonomy (NCBI): domain Bacteria; kingdom Pseudomonadati; phylum Pseudomonadota; class Gammaproteobacteria; order Woeseiales; family Woeseiaceae; genus Lentisalinibacter; species Lentisalinibacter orientalis. Next base: position 23,266 of record NZ_JAPDRJ010000002.1, on the reverse strand, counting down.
GACGAACTCCAGGATCTCGCCGAGCGTGGCCAGCCCGGCGCAGGCCAGCAGGATGGTCCAGCCGAACATCGGCGCGTCGGCCAGCAACCAGTCGACGAGCGCGGCTGAGAGCAGCATGAGCCAGGTGCCCGGCAGCCCGAACAGGATGGATGCCCAGAACACGAGGTTCAGCAGGATCAGCAGGATGGCGTAAGCGGCGGTCAGCATGGTGGGCGATAGGTTCGCGGCGATGCGGTCACTATAACGCAGCGGGCCGGCCTTACTCGATCGCCATGGACTCTTCCCGCACCTCTTGCTCGGCCGCTTCCAGTGCCTCTTCCTTCCTCTCCGCCTCGACGATCTCCGCCGCGGTTCCTTCCCCGTTGAACAGCGTCTCCCCGCCGAACACGCCGCCCGGCAATACGAAGAACACACCCAGCAGATAGCCCAGCGCCCAGCCCCGGTTGACCTCCACCCGGCGTCCGAGCCATTCGGCGGAACGGATCGGCAGGTCGCGCAGGAGGGGTATCACGAGGAAGACGCAGACGCCGGCGAGATTGTAGAAGAGATGCACCAGCGCGATCTGGAGCGCGACCATCTCGTAGGGACCCGTGATGGCCGTGGCCGCGAGCAGCGCGGTGATGCAGGTGCCGATGTTCGCGCCCAGGGTGAAGGGATAGATCTGACGCGTGGTGAGGATGCCGGCGCCGGCCAGCGGGACCACCAGGCTCGTCGTCGTGGAGGAAGACTGCACCAGCACGGTGACCGCGGTGCCGGAGGCAACCCCGGCAGCGGGTCCGCGGCCGATGGCGCGGTCCACCACGCCCTTCGCGCTTCCCATCATCACCGCGCGCAGCAGCCTGCCCAGATAGATCACCGAGAAAATGACCATGGCCATGCCGAGCGCGATGGCCAGGGAGGCGCCCACCGTGGTCGGCAAGGCCTTGAATACGCCGGTGAGAGCCGCGGCCACGGGTTTGGTGATGGCGCCGAGGAAATTCAGATCGCTGATGGAGGCGCCGCTGCCGCCGCTGAACCAGCCCGCCGCGACGCCGGCGGCGCGCTCCAGCGGGTGGAACAGCATCTCGACGGGCAGGAAGATGAGGATGCTGTAGAGATTGAAGAAATCATGGACGGTGGCGGCCTGAAAGGCGCGGTTGAAGGCCGCCTTCTCCCGCAGGCTGCCCAGGCTGACGATGGTGTTCGTGATGGTGGTGCCCATGTTCGCGCCCATGATCATGGGCACGGCGATGGAGACCGGCACGCCTCCCGCGACCAGGCCGACGATGACCGAGGTCACGGTGCTCGATGACTGGACGAGCGCGGTGGCCAGCGTACCCAGGATGACGCCGACGATCGGATTGCTCGCGAAAGCGAAGATGCGTTCGGCGCCCTCGGCACCGCCGGACAGCCACTTGAAGCCGTCGCCGATGACGCCGACGCCCACCAGCAGCATGTAGGCGAGCAGGGCGACGCCGGCCCAGGTCAGGGCATGGCCCGACTGGCGTACGGATGGCTCGCTGGCGGTCGGCCGGTTTTTGGTCAACGCGTCATTCCGTGGGGAGTCGTGCAAACGGCCCGTGATCTTCTCCCGGACTTTCGCCCCACGGAAGAGGCGTAACCAAAATTTAATATTGAGCTTTGTTGTCTGCAGTCGGTACTGGACGATCATCCCGCATCGCGGTGTCGAAAAACTTTCCAGATCAGTCCTGCCAGGCGGTGCTGCTGAGCGACACCCCGGCCCAGCTGACTGTTTTGTCGAATTTTCTAGAAATCGGCATGAATCTTGCTCAACTCCTAGCGAGCATCACACGGACTGAAGGGACTCAAGATGAAAAAATCTTTTTCTGTTTTCGCCACCATCCTTCTCTTCTCTGCATCTGTCGTACAGGCAGACGAGATTGAATGGACGGATTGGCAAGAGTACGGCGGCGACCAGGCGTTCGGCCTCTTGGACGACATCACGGTGACATACACTGGCGATTACGCCTTCGTACAGACCGGAAGCGGTACGAATTTTTGGACGGAGAATGGAGACCCCGCGCCTTACACGTCTAGTTCTACGATAGATAACGCGCCAACTGCTTCGGAGATGGTTGCTCTGGATTCGTCGGCAAGTCATACGATCACCTTCTCGGAAGCCATTCTGGATCCGATCATTGCAATCGTTAGTCTCGGCAGGACGAATTTGCCGGTTTCCTATACTTTCGATCAGAATTTTGCCGTGCTCAGCAGCGGCGTTGGATATTGGGGTGGCTCGGCGGGTGCCTACAGTCTGACGGGCAACACGCTTACCGGTTACGAGTTTCACGGAGCTTTACAGTTTGATGGGCTTCTTACCTCCATTTCTTGGAGTTCCAGTCCCGACGAGTACTGGCATGGCATCACTGTCGGCTCTGTCAAGGTGCCGGAGCCTAGTAGCCTGGCACTGCTCGGTATCAGCTTGCTCGGCCTCGCTCTTGTGCGCCGACGGGCGTTCTGAGCCGCGGCGATGCACGATTTTGACCAAAGATAAAGACCCCGGCACGAGGCTCGGGCCTTTCTTTGGCTAGAGCAAACCGCTAGTCAGAGCCGCCAGGCGCCCCTCCCGGATCAGCCGTGCCGACTTGTTGATGTCCGGCGCGAAGTATCGGTCGTGATCGTAGAAGGGCACCGCCGAGCGGATCAGCGCCCTGGCCTCTTCCACCTTCGGGCTGGATTTCAGCGGCGCGCGGAAGTCGAGACCCTGTGCGGCGGCCAGCCACTCGATGGCCAGGATGTTCTCGGTGTTCTCGTAGATGTCGCCCAGCCGCCGCGCGGCGAACGTGGCCATGGAGACGTGGTCCTCCTGGTTGGCCGAGGTCGGCAGCGAGTCCACCGAGGCGGGGTGCGCCAGGGTCTTGTTCTCGCTGGCCAGTGCCGCGGCGGTGACCTGCGCCACCATGAAGCCGGAATTCACGCCCTCGTTCTCCACGATGAACGGCGGCAGGCCGCTCAGGCTGGAGTCGATCAACAGCGCCATGCGGCGCTCCGACAGCGCGCCGATCTCCGCCAGCGCGATGGCCAGCATGTCCGCGGCCATGGCGACGGGCTCGGCGTGGAAGTTGCCGCCGGAGAGGATCTCGCCGGTGTCGGCGAACACCAGCGGGTTGTCGGAGACGCCGTTCGCCTCGGCGATCAGGATGCGGGCGGCGTGTTCGATCTGCTGCAGGCAGGCGCCCATCACCTGGGGCTGGCAACGCAGCGAGTACGGATCCTGCACCTTCTCGCAGCCCTCGTGGGAGCGGCCGATCCCGGAAGACTCGCCGAGGATCTCCCGGTAGCGCCGGGCGATCTCGCTCTGGGCCGCCTGGCCGCGGATGGCATGGATGCGCTCGTCGAAGGGCACCCGGGAACCCTGCGCCGCCTCCACCGTCATGGAGCCGACCAGCAGCGCAGAAGAGAGCGCGTTCTCCGCGTGGAACAGACCCTCCAGGCCGTAGGCGGTGGACGCCTGCGTGCCGTTCAGCAGCGCGAGTCCCTCCTTCGGCGCGAGCGGCGTCGCCTCGATGCCGGCGTGGCGCAGGGCGGCATCCGCGGGCACCAGCTCGCCGTCCACGAAGGCCTCGCCCTCGCCGAGCAGGATGGTGCTCATGTGCGCGAGCGGCGCCAGGTCGCCGGAGGCGCCCACGGAGCCCTTCTCGGGGATGGCCGGGCACACGCCCGCGTTCACGAGTGCGACCAGCCGGTCGACCAGTTCGGGGCGCACGCCGGAATAGCCCCGCGCCAGGGACTTGATCTTCAGCACCATCAGCAGCCGCACGGTACGAGGCGGCATGAAGTCGCCGACGCCGGCGGCGTGCGACAGTACGATGCTCTTCTGCAGGGTCTCGAGCGCATCCGGCGGGATCTTCGTGTTGGCGAGCCGCCCGAACCCGGTATTCACGCCGTAGACGGTGCGTCCTTCGCCCAGCACCCGTGCCACGGTCTCGGCCGAGCGCGCCATGGCGTCGCGGCAGGCGGCGTCGATGGTGAGTTCCACCGGCCCCGCGCTGACCCGGCGGAGCTCCTGCAGGGTCAGGTCGTTCGCCGTGATCTCGAGTGTGTTCATCCGCCGTCACCTCCCGTCTCCACCATGGGCAGGTCCAGCCCGTTCCTGCGGGCGCACTCGACGGCCCGGTCGTAGCCCGCGTCCGCGTGGCGCATGACGCCGGTGGCCGGGTCGTTCCAGAGCACGCGGCCGACGCGCCGGGCCGCCGCCTCCGTGCCGTCGCAGACGATGACCAGCCCGGCGTGCTGGCTGTAGCCCATGCCGACGCCGCCGCCGTGGTGGATGCTGACCCAGGTGGCGCCGCTGGCCGTATTCAGCAGCGCGTTCAGGAACGCCCAGTCGGAGACCGCGTCGCTGCCGTCCAGCATGCCTTCGGTCTCCCGGTTGGGCGAGGCCACCGAACCCGAGTCGAGGTGATCCCGCCCGATGACCACCGGTGCCTTCAGTTCGCCGCTGGCCACCATCTCGTTGAAGGCCAGGCCCAGGCGCGCGCGGTCGGCCAGGCCCACCCAGCAGATGCGGGACGGCAGGCCCTGGAAGCTGATGCGTTCGCGGGCCATGTCCAGCCAGTTGTGCAGATGGGCGTCGTCCGGGATGAGTTCCTTCACCTTCGCATCGGTGGCGTAGATGTCCTCCGGGTTGCCGGAGAGCGCCGCCCAGCGGAACGGGCCGATGCCCTCGCAGAACAGCGGGCGGATGTAGGCCGGCACGAAGCCGGGGAAGTCGAACGCGTTCTCCACGCCCTCGTCCTTGGCCATCTGGCGCAGGTTGTTGCCGTAGTCGAATGTGACCGCCCCCTGCTGCTGCAGCGCCAGCATGCCGCGGACGTGGACGGCCATGGACTCCATGGCGGCGCGCACCACCCGGTCCGGGTCCTTCTCACGCGCGGCCTTCGTCTGCGCGAGCGACCAGCCGCGGGGCACGTAGCCGTTCAGGGGATCGTGGGCGCTGGTCTGGTCCGTGAGCGCGTCCGGCACCACTCCCCGCTCGGCCAGCTCGGGCACGACGTCGGCGGCGTTGGCCAGCAGGCCGACGGACACCGCGCGGCCTTCCGACTTCGCCTTGTCGATCAGGCGCAGCGCCTCGTCCAGGGAGCCGGCCTTGCGGTCCAGGTAGCCGGTGCGAAGCCGGAAGTCGATGCGGCTCTCGTCAACCTCGACGGCCAGCATGGAGAAGCCCGCCATGGTGGCCGCCAGCGGCTGGGCGCCGCCCATGCCGCCCAGCCCGGCGGTGAGGATCCAGCGGCCGCCCGCATCGCCGTCGAAGTGCTGGCGGGCGACGGCGCCGAAGGTCTCGTAGGTGCCCTGGACGATGCCCTGGGAGCCGATGTAGATCCAGGAGCCCGCAGTCATCTGCCCGTACATCATGAGGCCCTTGCGGTCGAGATCGTTGAAGTGCTCCCAGGTGGCCCAGCGGGGCACCAGGTTGGAGTTGGCGATCAGCACCCGGGGCGCGTCGGCGTGGGTGCGGAACACGCCCACGGGCTTGCCGCTCTGCACCAGCAGCGTCTGGTCGTCTTCCAGCCGGCGCAGTACCTCGACGATGCGGTCGTAGGACTCCCAGTCCCTGGCCGCGCGGCCGATGCCGCCGTAGACCACCAGGCCCTCCGGGTGCTCGGCCACGTCCGCGTCCAGGTTGTTCATGAGCATGCGCAGCGGCGCCTCGGTGAGCCAGCTCTTCGCCGAGAGCTCGGTGCCGTGCGGTGCGCTGATCACGCGCTCGGGGTCGTATCGGTTCATTTCTTCCCCCTGTGGGTATTGTCGTCGCGCCGCTCGTCATGGCGGGCGGGCGCGCGGAAATCGAGGTGGCTGCCCAGGCGGTAGCGGTTGCCCGGGTAGGTGAGCCGGGCGAAGGTGACCACCGCCCGGCGGCTGAAGGTGCGCCGGGTGACGCGCAGGCAGGGCGCCTCCGGCCGGATCTCGAGCGCCCGCGCCACGCCGGGCATGGCGGTGGTGGCCTCCACCACGTGGTCGGCCTCGGCCAGCGGCGCCACCGCCGACAGGTATTCGTTCGGGGTGGTGCCGGCGAAGTCCTGGGCCAGATAGTCCGGGGCGCAGGCCGGGTTCACGTAACGGTCCTCGTGCTGGATGGGGACGCCGTTCTCCCGGTGGACCAGCACGGAGTGGTAAAGCTCGTCATCGGGTTCGACGTCGAAGTAGCGGCCCAGCTCCTCGCCGGCGGTCACGGATTCGAGCCGCAGCACCTCGGCGCTGTGGCGGTGGCCGCGCTCGGCAATCTCGTCGGCGATGTTGCGGACCTGCAGCATGGAGCTCATCGGCCGGGAGTCGGCCACGAAGCTGCCGAGTCCGCGGGTGCGCAGCAGGAATCCGGCGTCCGCCAGCTCCTGCAGCGCCCGCCGGGCCGTCATGCGGCTCACGCCGAAGCGCGCGACGAGTTCGTTCTCCGAAGGCACCCGCTCCCCCGCGCGCAGCCGGCCGCTCTCGATATCCTCGAGCAGTTGGTCGCGGATGATACGGTAGCGGGGTGTGGCCATAATCCGTTCGGCGGCTGTGCAGACGGCTTGCACTGGTTGTCCATGCAAGGCCGTCTATACAAGGGTTGTATATACAACTAGAATTCGGCCAAGCATAACGGCAGGGAGGCGCCCGTGGCAATCTTCTCCGACACCCTGATCCACAACGTGAACCTCGCGCCCGCGGTGCCCGACGGCCGGGGCCCGGGCGGGCTTGCCGGTACGCGCATGGCCCGGGTGGCCATTGCCGACGGCAGCATCGTCTACGCCGGCGCGGAGGACGACGGACAGGAGGTGGCCGCCGATACCCACGTGGACGGCCGCGGCGGCTGGCTCACGCCCGGCCTGGTCGATTGCCACACCCACCTGGTCTGGGGCGGCAACCGGGCGGACGAGTTCGAGCGGCGCCTGCAGGGCGAATCCTACGAGGCCATCGCCCGCGCCGGCGGCGGCATCCGTGCCACCGTTCGCGCCACCCGGGCGGCGAGCGAGGACGAGCTGTTCGAGGCGTCCTCGCGGCGCCTGCAGCGCCTGCTGGAAGAGGGCGTCACCACGGTGGAGATCAAGTCCGGTTACGGCCTGGACACCGCCACCGAGCTGAAACTGCTGCGGGTGGCCCGTCGCCTCGGCAGGACCCATCCGGTGACGGTTCGTACCACCTTCCTCGGCGCCCATGCGGTGCCTGAAGAATACGAGGGGCGGGCCGACGACTACATCGCGCATGTCTGTGACGAGATGATCCCGGCCGTGGCGGAGCAGGGGCTGGCCGACGCGGTGGACGTGTTCTGCGAGGGCATCGGCTTCAGTCCGGCCCAGTGCGAGCGTGTGTTAGAGGCGGCGGGCCGGCACGGCCTGGCCGTGAAGGCCCACGCGGAGCAGCTCTCCGACCTGAAGGGTGCCGCGCTCGCCAGCCGCTACGGCGCGCTGTCGGTGGACCACCTCGAATACCTCGACCCCGCCGATGCGCCCGCGCTGTTCCAGGCGGGCACGGTGGCCGTGCTGCTGCCGGGCGCCTTCCACTTCCTCGGCGAGACCCGGCTGCCGCCGATCGATGCCCTGCGGGAGGCGGGCGTGCCCATGGCGGTGGCCACCGACCTCAACCCGGGTACCTCGCCGCTCGGCTCGCTGCTGACGGCCATGAATCTCGCCTGCACGCAGTTCGGGCTGGCGCCGGCCGAGGCACTGCTGGGCGCGACACGCTGGGGCGCCGCGGCGCTGGGGCTCGAGCGCAAGGGCCGCATCGAGGAGGGTGCGGATGCCGACCTGTGCCTCTGGGACGTGGACTCGCCGGCGGAACTCGCCTGGGGCATCAACCTCGTGCGCCCGGCAGCGGTATGGCAAGGTGGACGGCGTGTGGACGCGAGCTGATCTCTCGCTCTGGAGCGGCCGGACCGACCGCGGCGTGGCGGCGCTGCGCTGGCACCAGGTCATCGACGATCCGGACGACGGCGCTCCCGGCACCTGCCTGTTCGGCTTCGCCTCCGACCGGGGCGTGCGCCTGAACCAGGGTCGGCCCGGCGCGTCCGAGGGGCCCGATACGCTGCGCCGCGCGCTGGGTAACCTGCCGGCGCCGGCGGAGCGGCCCGTCTACGATGCCGGTACGGTCACCGTCGCCGATGACCTGGCGGCGGGCCAGGATGCGTATGCGGAGCGCGTGGGCCGGTTGCTGGGTGCCGGCCACACGGTGATCGGGCTCGGTGGCGGCCACGAGATCGCCTGGGGCAGCTACCGGGGGCTGGCGCGGCACCTGGACCGGGGCGGCGAGCCGGCGCGCATCGGTATCGTCAATTTCGACGCCCACTTCGACCTGCGCGAGCCCGTCGACGGCGGCACCTCGGGCACGCCGTTCCGCCAGATCGCCGACGACTGCGGCCGCCGGGGCACCGGCTTCCACTATCTCTGCCTCGGCGTCAGCGAGGCGGCGAATACCCGTGCACTGTTCGACTTCGCGGATGCCGCCGGCGTGCGTTATCTCGTCGACATCGACTGCAGCGAGGAGCGGGCGGCGCCCATGCTGGAGGCGCTGGTGGCTGAAGTGGACGCGCTCTACGTCACGGTCTGCCTGGACGCCCTGCCGGGCGCCGTGGCCCCCGGCGTCAGCGCCCCCGCCGGCTTCGGCATCAGCCTGGAATTCGTGATCCGCTGCCTGCGCCGCATCCGCGCGATGAGCCCCGAGCGTCCCTGGCCCGTGGCCGACATCGCGGAATTCAACCCGCGCTACGACGTCGATGGGCGCACCGCCCGGACCGCCACCCGGCTGGTCTGGGAGCTGGCCCGCTAGTCCGCGCTACTTCCGGCGCCACTGGCCGCCGGCGTCCCGGTAATACCAGCCGCTCTCGGCCTTGGCGATCCAGCGGTCGGCGAATACCTGGCGGATCTCGTCTTCCCATTCCGGATGGCCGTTGATGCGGGCGATTTCCCGGTACAGCGCCTCCCAGTCCGCGTTCTGCTCCGCCACCAGCTGGCGTACCCGGTTGCGCTCGTTCAGCGGCACCAGGGAGCGGTCGCGGATCTCGATGGTGCCGCGGGCGGTCAGGCCGATGGCGCCGGAATCGTAGAACGGCTTCAGCTGCGGGAAGCGCTGCTTCAGCGATTGCTCCAGCGCCCGTTTCGCCGGCGAGGAGGCATCGAAGTCCGGCCGGCCCTGGGCATGGGCGGCGGGGACGAGGAAATCCGCCACCGCCGCGGCGAAGCGCGCGGGCAGCGCCTCCAGCGGCAGCCGGCTGGTGGTGTCTTCACCCTCGTTGCCGCCGGTGCCCCGCACCTCGTCGATGATGCGGTCGGCCGCTCTTTCGGCCTCGGCCGCCGGGAAATAGACGTTGATGGTCACGCACGCGGCGAGTAGCAATGCGGACAGCGACAGCCAGGCCGCCGGGTGCGTCATGACGCGGGTCTTTGCTCTGATCATCTGCGTTCCTCGCTTTGCGGTGACGTGGAGACTTCCCTGGATTTCAGCGCCTCGGTGATCTGCGCTACCAGTCTGGGCCAGTTTACCTCCCGGGAATGACCGATGACATCGATGCGGGGCAGACCGCTGCCCTTCACCAGGTAGTAGCCCTGCTGCGCCGGCTGCACGCCGCTCATGTTGCAGACGTCGCCCTCGAGGACGCAGCGGATGCCGAGGCTGTCGTAGCGGAACTCGTCGAACAGGCTGAGGAAGCCGGCGGAGAGCGCCGCGGTGCCGGAGCCTGCGATCTCCGAGATATTGCTGAGCGCCCGCCGGCTGATCCGGTGCCGGCTGTCGTCGTCGGCCGGCGTGTAGAAGCGCGCGTCGAAGGCGATGGGACGGCCCTGCAGCATCTCCAGGCTGCGGATGGACCCGTCCAGCCGGCCGGTGATGCGGCCGAAGGTGAAGACGTCGGTGACGAGGGCGAGATCCAGATTGTCCAGCGTGACCTCGCCGGAGGTGCGGCGGTTCGCGCCGAAGGGCTGTTCGATGCGCAGCTCGGAGATGCGGGCGGTGCCGTCGAATACGCGGGCCACCAGGCTGCCGCCGAGCGTCACGGCGCCCTCGCTCACGCTGAGCAGCGGCAACTCGCCGGAGATCTTGCCGGGCAGGGCGGGCCAGCCCAGCGCGGTGGTGATGCCGGCGAGGCTGACCGGCTCCAGCCGGGCATCGAACTCCACGGCCGGTTCGTCGCCGGACAGCCCGCGTGCCGCGAAGGTCTCCACGAGAAGTGCGCCGTCCAGCACCGGCACACGCAGCGTCTCCTGCAGCGTGATCCGGTCCGGCGTGGAGGAGAACGCCGCGGCGCCGGCGCCGAAGCCGGCGTCGTAGACGAAACCGCCGTCCCAGGCCAGGCGGGACGAGCGGGGCGGGGCGTCCGCTCCGCCGTCCCAGGCGACGTTGCCGCGGGCGCCGTAGATCGCCAGCCGTCTCTCGGCATCGTCCGCGTGGAGATCATCCAGCGCGAGATCCAGGGCGGTGATCCCGCCGTCGTCCAGCTTCACCCGGCCCGATACGCGGCCGCGGGTCTCGAGCTTCGCGAGCGGCGTGCCGGTCAGGAAGCCCTGCAGGTAAGTGGTGTAGACGCCGGGGAAGACCGCGTCGGCGATCTCGACGTCGGCCCGGGCCACGGCGGGTTCCTCTCCGCGCCGCAGGACGGCCTCGCCGCTCGCGGCCAGTACGTCGCGGTGATCGAGGACGAAGCTGTCGATCCAGACGGGACCTGCGGCCGGGTCGAGGCCGCCGCTCGAGTCGAGCGTGAGTGGCGATGCAGACAGGTTGAAGTAGGCGGGCTCCACGTAGGCCTCGCCGGCATCCGCGGTCAGCGTCGCCGTGTAGTCGAGCCGCCCGCCGGACGCCGGAATCCGGGCCTGCGCCTGGAGTGTGGCGGCCAGCCCCTCCGCGGCGAGGCTGCCGGAGGCATTCGCCAGGCTCAGGTCCCGCAGCGTTATCGTGCCGTCGATGCGGGAGACACCGCCGTCCTCTCCCTGTGCGCGCAGCCGGAATCCGGCGGTCCCGGCGGCGATCTCCAGCTCCGGTATGGCGGATGCCGTCGACATCATGGATGCCATGGCGCCCATTGCACCGTAGACCCTCGCGGCGTCCACGTCGGCGCCTTCGACCGCGGCCGTCCAGACGCCGTCGGCCAGTTCCGCCGATATACGCAGCTTCATGCCCTGCCACGGGAGATCCGGCGATTCGAGGACGAGCCGGCCGTCCGCCCGCCGATAGCTCCCCGACAGCGAGAACGCTACCGGGTCCAGCGGCGAGTGCCGCGCCAGGGCCCGGCCCCGTTCGCAGCGGTAGCCCGCCGCGGCCGGCGTTATCGCGACCGTATCGCAGCGCAGTGTGACGTCGCGCAGCTCGCCGACCGGCTCCGGCAGCAGGAGGCGTTTCACACGGACGGAGGCGGCGATGTCTCCGGACCCATCGCCCGGGAGGATACGGAGCTCGATGCCGTCGGCGGACCAGCCTGCGCCGGTGATCTGATCGATGTCCAGGGTCAGCAGTTCGACGGCGGCGGCGAACGGCATGCGGGCGAGCGACAACACGCAGAGCAGCAGCGTTGCCACGGCTACGACTACCGCTGCAGGCTGCCACCGTGAACCGGGAGTGTCGTCGGCGTCCATCGTGGCCCCATTGTGTTCCACCCGGGCCGTGCGACGACAGCGGTGGATTACCGCCGGCGATCTCTGCGCGAGCGGGCGAGACGAAGCAATGCGGGCGATACCGGTGTGTCCGGCGCCAGTTCCGGATCAGCCTCCGGCGCCCCCAGCACCTGCTCCACCGGCACGACCCCCGCCCACACGGGCAGGGCGTAGTCCTCGTCCTCGTCCTCCGGCGGGCCGGCCGTCACCTTGGCGGAAGCGGATTCGATGGGCAGGGCGATGACGCCGGTCATCTTCACCTCCCGGTCGTGGGGCGGGCGCAGCTCATCCCAGCGTCCCGGCATGAGGTGTTCGGAGATGAGCCGCATGGCCTCGATCTTCTCCGCCTCGTCCGCCACCAGCCAGGGCCGTCCGAAGACGGTGACCGAGCGGTAGTTCACCGACGAGTTGAACGCCGAGCGCGCGGCGACGATGCCGTCGATCAGGGTCACGTTCAGCGTCGCCTCCGCGCCGCCTTCGAGGAGGCGCACGATGCGTGCCTTGCGCGCGCCATGCAGATACAGCGTCTCCCCGTCGCGGGCGTAGATCATGGGGACGATCACCGGCCTGCCCTGCTCGCAGAAGGCCACGTGGGCACTCAGCCCGGCATCCAGGATCGCATGCACGGTGGCGCGGTCGTAGCGCGCCGCTTCCCTGACCTGGCGTACCCGGTTGCGATCGCCGATTTCGTAATCCGCTCCGTTCTCCGTCTTCATTGCTGCTCTCCACGGATTCGTCCGGCCAGTATAGCCGGCCTGCCATCGGAACCTCGCCCGCCACACCCTTATGCCGCCATAATGGGCGCATGGGAGAGCAGAGGAAGAGACGGGCGGGCGACGGCGTCACCCGCCGGGACTTCGTCCAGGGCATGGCTCTGGCGGGGGCGGCCGCCGGACTGCCCGGTGCCGCCGGCGCGCAGATGTTCGGCTTCGGCGAGGAGGAGTATTACCCGCCCGCGCTGACCGGGCTGAGGGGCGCCCATCCGGGTTCCTTCGAGGTGGCCCATGCGCTCGCCCGCCGCGGCGAGCGATACCCCGGCGCGAAGCCCGCCGACGGCGGCCGGGTCTACGACCTGGTGGTGGTGGGGGGCGGACTCAGCGGGCTCGCCGCCGCCTGGTATTACCGGCAGCAGGCCGGCGAGTTCGCCCGTATCCTGATTCTGGACAACCACGACGACTTCGGCGGCCACGCGAAGCGCAACGAGTTCCTGGTGGCCGGCAAGAACCTGATCGGTTACGGCGGCAGCCAGTCCATCGATACGCCCTCGGCCTGGAGCAAGCCCGCCCGCGGCCTGCTCGAGGCGCTGGACGTGAATCTGGACCGGTTCTACTCGGCCTACGACCGCGGCCACCGTGAGCGCTTCGGTCTGGCCCGAGGCATCTTCTTCGCCGACGCGCCGGAGGGGGAGCGCCTGGTGCGCAGCGACGGCGGCCGGGGTGCGAACCGCCTGCCCATCGACTCCGACGCGGAAGGCTGGGTGCGCTCGCTGCCCCTGCCCGATGCCGATAGGGTGACGCTGTTTCGCATCCTGATTGCCCAGCCGGCGAACCTGCCGGCGGCCAGCCGGGAGACGCTGGAGAAGATCCTGCGCCGGGTGAGCTACAACGACTATCTGCGCCGCTATTTCGACGCGGGCCCGGCGGTCATCCGGCTGTTCCAGAACTCGAGTAATGCGTTCTGGGGCATCGGTACCGACGCGTTGTCGGCGCTGGAGGCGGTGCGCATGGGCTACCCGGGATTCACCGGACTGGATATCGGCCCGTGCCGGGTGAGCGGCGCCTACGAGGGCTGCGAGCACGACGAGCCCTACATCTTCCACTTCCCGGACGGCAACGCGTCGCTCGCGCGGCTGCTGGTCCGGGATCTGATACCGGCGGCAGCGCCCGGCGACGACATGGAGGATATCGTCACCGCCCGCTTCGACTACGAGGCGCTGGACCTGCCCGACGCCTACGTGCGTCTGCGGCTGAATGCCACTGCTGTGCGCGCGGTGAACCGCACGCTGGAGCCCGGCCGCGAGGGCGTGGAGGTGGACTACGTGACGGACGCGGGCACGTTCCGGGCGCGGGCGCGCCACGCCATCCTGGCCTGCAACAATCTGATGGTGCCTCATCTCTGTCCGCAGCTGCCGGCCGGGCAGGCCGAGGCCATCGCCGAGTATCCCCGGGCGCCCATCGTCTACGTGAATGCGGCCGTCGAGAACTGGAAGGCCTTCGCGGAACTCGGCATCGAGAGCGCCTATTTCCCGGACGATTTCTATCACAGCGTGTCGCTGGATTTCCCGGTCAGCCTCGGCCGCTATCAATACCCCTCGACGCCCGATGAGCCGATGGTGCTCCACCTGGTGCACGTGCCGACCACGCCGGAGGCCGGCCTGACGCCCCGGGAGCAGTTTGCCCGCGGCCGCTACGAGATTCTGCGGATGGCATTCGAGGACTACGAGCGCCCCCTGCGCCGCCAGCTCGACGCCCTGCTGGGCCCGGCCGGTTTCTCGTCCGGCCGCGACCTCCGCGCCGTCACCGTGAACCGCTGGCCGCACGGCTACGCCTACGAACAGATCGATCTCCACGATCCGGACTGGCCGCCCGGCGAGGCACCGTGGGAGATCGGCCGCCGGCCCGTGGGCCGCATCGCCATCGCGGCGTCCGATTCGGAGGGCCGGGCCTATGCCGATGCGGCCATCGACGCCGCCTGGCGCGCGGTGGGCGAGACGTTCGGGCATCCGGCGGGCATGCCGGGGGCGGAAGCGGCCGAGTAGAGCCGGCCCGCCGTCGCGCCGTCACGCCGTCGCGCAATGGCGAGCGCGAGCGCGACCGCGGATCGCGCGGACCCCTGTGCGCCCGTCAGGGCACCAGCACGGCGGCGCCGGAGAGACGCCCGTGTCTCAGGTCCTCCAGCGCGGCGTTGGCCTCCTCCAGCGGGTAGGTGGTCACCTCCGTGCGCACGCCGGCGCGGGGCGCGAGATCCAGGAACTCCACGGCGTCCTGCCGGGTGAGGTTGGCCACCGAGCGGATCCGGCGCTCCTCCCACAGGATGCGGTAGGGGAAGCTCGGGATGTCGCTCATGTGGATGCCCCCGCAGACCACGATGCCGCCCTTGCGCACGGCCCTGAGCCCGGCCGGCACGAGCTCGCCGACCGGCGCGAACAGGATGGCCGCGTCCAGCTCCGCCGGCGGCGCCTCGTCGGACCCGCCGGCCCATTCCGCGCCCATGCGCAGCGCGAACTCCTGGGCCTGCGTGTCGCCGGGACGGGTGAAGGCGTAGACGCGCTGGCCGCGGTGCCGGGCCACCTGGGTCAGGATGTGGGCCGCCGCCCCGAACCCGTACAGGCCCAGGTTGCGGCCCTCGCCGGCCATGCGCCAGGAGCGGTAGCCGATGAGTCCGGCGCACATGAGCGGCGCGGCCTCGGCGTCGTCGTAGTCGGCGTCGATGGGGAAGGTGTAGCGGGCGTCGGCCACGGTGTGGGTGGCGAAGCCGCCGTCCCGGTCGAAGCCGGTGAAGGCGGGTTCGTCGCAGAGATTCTCCTGGCCGTGCTCGCAGTACCAGCAGTGTGCGCAGGTGGCGCCCAGCCAGGGCACGCCGACCCGCTGGCCTTGCCGGAACCCGCGCACGGAGGCACCGCACTCCGCCACCCGGCCGATGACCTCGTGACCCGGCACGACGGGCAGCTTGCCGCCCGGGAGCTCGCCGTCCACCACGTGCAGGTCGGTGCGGCAGACCCCGCAGGCACTCACCTCGATGAGGAGTTCGTTGTCGCCCGGCGCCGGGGTCTCGCTCTCGACCGCCTCCAGCGGCCGCCCGACTTCTTTCAGGACCATGGATTTCATGCTGCCGAGCATAGGCGATTCGCGGCCGGCTGCCGATCGTGGAAAGCGCAGACGGCGGCTCAGCCCGGCCGGCGGTATTTCGGCAGGCTGAGGCCGGTGAGGATGGCCGCCGCACGCAGCCCGAAGCCCGCCGCGAGCGCGGCCAGGGTGGCCGCGGGGCTCGCCACACCGGCGGCATCCAGCGCGACGTAGACACCGGCGCCCGCCAGCGCCGCGGTGGCGTAGATCTCCGAGCGCAGGATCAGCGGTATGTCGTTGCACATGATGTCGCGGATGAAGCCGCCGAAAGTGGCGGTCATCATGCCCATGCCCGCGGCGATCACCGGCGAGACGCCCTGGGCCAGTGCCGCCTGGGTGCCCGTGACGGCGAAGACGGCGAGGCCCGCCGCGTCCATCCACATCAGCGCCCGCAGGCGGGAGGCAACCAGTCGGGCGCCGACGAAGGTGAGGCAGGCGGCCACCACGCACACGCTGATGTATACCGGCTCGTCGATCCAGAATACCGGCGTGCTGCCGAGCAGCAGGTCCCGCAGGGTGCCGCCGCCGATGCCGGTGACCGAGCCCACGAGCACGAAGCCGAGCAGGTCCATCTCCCGGCGGGCCGCCTCCAGCGCACCGGACACGGCGAAGACCGCGACGCCGGCGAGGTCCAGCCAGCCTATGGATTCGGCAAGGAGTTCCGCGAGGGGCGGCAGGCTCATGCCGTCGTGCCCCGGCCGGGGCGCGGCAGCGTCCGGTTCAGCAGCGGATGGCCCGCCAGCAGCAGGTTCTCTATCCACCAGGCTTCGCGCAGCCGCGCCCGGCGGCAGTCGGCGACGAAGGTGCAGCCGCAGGCCGGGTCGCAGGCAACGCTCTCGATCAGCCGCATGCCGGGCGCCTTGTCCTCGGCGGCGAGCAGGGCCAGCCATTCCTCCAGCACGGCGGGTTCCCGCGAGGGCCGGGCCCGGCGGAAGCGCTGCGGCGCGTCGTCCCAGAGCGGCAGCGGGCGCTGCCATGGCCCCTGCAATGGCCGCGGCCGTTCCGCCAGGGCGCGCAGCCACACCCGGCCGGCACGGATATGACCGAGCAGCCTGGCCCGGGGGCGGCGGGTCTGTCCCACGTAGCAGACGAGTCCGCTGTCGGGTTCGGCGAGGACGTAGAGGAGGGCGCCGCGCCGGGGCGGCGGGCTGTCCACCTCGGGGAGCCGGCAGACGGGTCCGGCGGGCCTCATCCCCGGTCCTCCAGAAGGGATTCCAGGAGCTCCTTCGTGTGGCGCACCGTCTCGGCGACATTGAAGTGCCGGTCCAGCCGTTCCCTGGCGCGCCGGCCCATCAGCGCGCGCTCGGTGGGGTTGTCGTACAGGAAGCGGATGGCGTCGGCGATGGCGCCGGCGTCGCCGGGCGCCACCACGATGCCGGACTGGCCGTCGAGCACCAGCTCCGCGCTGCCGCCGGTGTCCGTGACGATCGGCGGGACGGCGTAGGCCATCGACTCGATGACCGTCTTGGGCAGGCCCTCGCGCTTCAGCGACGGCAGTACCGAGGCCGAGCAGGCGGCCACCAGCGCGGTGGCGTCCCGTCGGAACCCCGCCACGTGGATGCGCCCGCGCATCGGGCTCGCGCCGATCAGCCGGGCCAGTTCCGGCTCCTCCAGCCCGCCGCCCACCAGCAGCAGATGGATCGCGGCATCCCGGGGCAGCCGGTAGGTGGCCTCGACCAGCACGCCGAGACCCTTCCGCGGCCGGTTGTTGGCCACGCAGATCACGGTGAAGGCACCCGCCGGGATGCCGAACTCGCCGAGATCCGCGGGCGTTTCCCGGTACCAGTCGAGGCTGTGTCCCTTGTAGACGGTGCGCACGCGGCCGGGACGCGGGTGCTGGGCCCGCAGGCTGTCGCGCACGGCGTCGGCCACGCAGAGGATGAGATCGATCCGGGGATTGAGGTGGGTGAGATAGGCGCTCGGGTCCCAGCGATGGATGTTGCCCGTCTGCCCGCGGTACGTGACCACCTTCACCGGCAGCCCGACGGCGGCGAGGTTCGTGTTGGCGATGGCCTTGTTATTGAAGGAACAGACGACGTCGATGCGCCGTTCCCTGAGTTCGCGGCGGATGCGCCGGATGGCCTCCGGGGAGACCTTGCGCCGGGGCACGAAATCCACCACCTCGATGCCCGCCTCCCGCATGGGGCCGGCGTACACCGAATCGCCCTGTGTCATGACCGTCACCGCGACACCGGCTTTCTGCAGGCCGATGAAGAGCTCGGCCTCCGGCCGGACGCTGTTCAGGGTGTCCCCGTGGGAGGTGATGCAGAGCAGCCGCATGGCTCAGCCGTCGCGGCGCCAGAACAGATCCACGTGCCGGTCGCTGGCCAGCAGTTCCTCGCGCTTGACCGGCGCCAGCGCCCCGTCGCGCAGTATCGCCGGCGTGTAGCCCTGCTCCCTCATGAAGTCCAGCAGCGCGGCCGGCTCCATGCCGGCGGCGCTCATGTAGCGGGGCGAATATTCGAGCATGACGCAGGGACACCGCGCCAGCACGCCGGCGGCGCCCCGCAGCGCGGCCAGCTCGAAGCCCTCGATGTCCATCTTCAGGAAGCGCGGGGTGCGGTCGCCGAGCTCCTCCTGCGCCCAGAATTCGTCCAGGGTGGTGGTGCGGATCTCGATCGTGCCGCCTTCGTGGATGGGCAGCATCGAGTGCCGGCCCCGGTTGGAGCCGCCGAACAGATGCAGCTCGAACGTGCCCGCGCGGTCCGAGACGCCGAGCTGGACCGGGTGGACCCGCTGCGCGGCGTTCAGCGCCCGGTTCTCGCCCAGCAGGGCGTAGTTCTCCGGGTCCGGCTCGAAGGCGTAGATGTCGGCCCGGGCCTCGCCGGCGATGCGGTCGAGCACGAGCGAGTACCAGCCGATGTTGGCGCCGACGTCCAGGATGACGTCGCCGTCCCGGATGTCGAGGGTGCGCTTCAGGAAGTCCGTGGTCTCGGGCTCGTGCGCGCCGTACTTGTAGATGTGGCGGCCGATCACGTCGTCGGTGCGCACCCGCAGGCGCAGGTCGAAATGGTCCGCCTTCGCCAGCAGGCGCGGCCGGCGCAGTATGAAGCGGTTGACGACGTAGGCGGCGGCGCGGAGATCCATGGGCGTGATGCGGTGGCGGCAGGTGCGTGTGGCGCGGTGACGCGCTAGAGTTTAACCGCTTTCGTTGCCCGGAGTCGGCCATGCAGCATTGTCGGACAGATCGTTGGACAGACGGTCGGACAGACGGTCGGAAAGATCGTCGGGAGACTCGTCGCACGGGTCTTCGATCGATTGATGGCGCGCAGGCGCGCGCGGCCCGCGGCCGGCTCACCGCCGCGGCGGTGGCGCTGGTCGCCCTCGCCGCGGCGGGTTGTGCCAGCCAGGAGCCGCCGCCGCCGACCTTCATCGGCTTCATTCAGGCGCAGACCGCGCCGGTGGAGCCGTGGAGCCCCTATCCCGGCGTAACCGCCCGGCGCCTCAGCGCGGACGAGTTCACCGGGCGCAGCGCCATCCACCTGAGCGTGCCGCTGGGCTGGCGCTGGACCGGCATGGTCAACGGCGCCTTCACCCGGGAGTGGCTCGTGCTGGAGGGCCGTGTGCAGGCGGGCGAGCGCCAGCTGCAGGGCGGCGATCTCCTCTACGTGCCGCCGGGCGCCCAGCCGCCGTCGATCACAGCCGTGCGCCCCGCGAAGATGCTGGTGTTCACCGATCCGGCCGATCCGGCCTCCGGGCTGGGGCAGATCTTCGTCGCCAGTGCCCGTTCGCTGCCCTGGCGGCCGGGCACGGTGGCCCGGGATGCCGGCGTGCCGCTGGACCTCAGCGTCAAGGACCTGAAGAACGATCCCGGCACCGGCGCGCGCACCTGGCTGGTGAAGATCGGTCCGGGCGTCGAGGTGCCCTGGGAGAGCCATTCGGTGGTGGAGGAGGGCTACCTGCTGGAGGGCGACTACCGCCTGTCGGAGTGCCTGCCGGAAGGCCGCAAGGACGGCGACTACCTGCCCGGCGGCTATTTCTGGCGCCCGGCCAACTGGATCCACAGCGGCCCGGATTCCGGCACCGACGGCGGCGCCGTCTGGCTGATGCGCTCGCCGGGAGCGCTGGATGCGACCTTCCACGACGCGTGCCGGCCGCCGGCGCGCTGAGGACCGCCGCCGCTCAGGTTCGCTCGGCGACGAGGATCGCGCGCAGCGGCGCGACGTGGCCTTCCACCGTGCGCCGCGGGTCCGCGGAATCCAGGGCGTCCTGCAATGACTGAAAAGGCATCCACTCGGTGCTCCGCTGTTCGGCAGTGCCGGTGGCGGTAACGTCCACGCAGCGCACGCCGGCGAATCCGGCGCGTTCCAGCCAGACCGTGAGCGCGGCCACGGAGGGCAGGAACCAGACGTTGCGCATGCGGGCGTAGCGCCCGGGCGGCACCAGCACCGTGTCGGGCCCGCCCTCGACCACCAGCGTTTCCAGCACCAGTTCGCCGCCGGGCCGCAGCCAGCGCCGCAGCCGGGCGAGATGGCCGAACGGCGAGCGGCGGTGGTAGAGCACGCCCATGGAGAACGCGGTATCGAGGCCCGCCGGCGGCTCCGGCACGTCCTCGAGGGGAATCGGCAGCAGCCAGAACGGCAGCGGCGGCGTGAAACGGCGGATCGCCCGGTACTGGAGGCTGAACAACCGCGTCGGATCGGCTCCCAGCACCCAGCGGGCGCCGGCGTCCAGCATGCGCAGGGCGTAGTAGCCGTTGCCGCAGCCCACGTCCAGCACCCGGCGATCGCCGAGGTCGGAGACGTGGGGCGCGAGCCGGTCCCACTTCATGTCCGAGCGCCACTCGGCGTCCACCTCGACACCGTGGACCGCGAACGGCCCCTTGCGCCAGGGCGCCAGCGCCAGCAGCGCCTCGCGGATGGCCTCCCGCGTCCCGGCATCGGCGTCGCTGCCGATCCGCACCGCCGGGCCGTCGGCGATTGGCATGGTCGGTGCCAGGGTGGGGAGACGCTCGATGGCCGCCTCCCACCGCGGCTGGTCGCCGTGGGGCCGTGCCGTCGCGGCCGCGGCGGCGGCCGCGAGCGCCTCGCCCCAGTCGCCGGTCCCCTCGGCGGTGAGCGTGCGGCGCAGGAGTTCGAGATCGGCCGGGGGCATGGGGCTGGGGTCAGCAGCGGCCCGCCGTCAGGCGACCGCGACGAACGAGGCGAAATTGAGTTCCTGCATCCAGCAGGCGGCGTGGCCGAAGCCGGCGCGGCGCAGCCGCTCCAGATGGGTGTCGGCGGTGTCGGGGACCAGCACCTTCTCCAGGGCGGCCCGCTTGCGGCTGATCTCCAGGTCGCTGTAGGCGTTGGCCCGCTTGAAGTCGTGGTGCAGCTCGACGAACAGGGCGTCCAGCACCGGATCGGCGAAGCGGATCTTCTCCGACAGCACCAGGATGCCGCCCTCCCGCATGCCGTCCCGGATACGGGCGAGCAGGCCGGGGCGGTCGTCCCGGGGTACGAACTGCAGCGTGTAGTTGAGCACCACCAGGCTCGCGTCCCGCACCGGCGTCTCGCGCAGATCCTCGGTGCGCAGCTCCACGGCCACGCCTGTCCCCTCGATCCCGCTCTCGTCGAGGACCTGTCGGCAGCGCCCGATCATGGCCGGAGAGTTGTCGACGGCCACGATGCGGGCGTCGTCGTAGTGGATGCCGCGGGCCATGGCCAGGGTGGCGGCACCGAGGGAGCAGCCGAGGTCGTAGCAGGCGGAGCCCGGGGTCACGGCTCTCGCCGCCAGGCGCTCGATCTCGGCCAGGGTGCGGCCGTAGCCGGGGACGGACCGGCGGATCATGTCCCCGAACACCTCGGCCACCCGTTCGTTGAATTCGAAGGAGCCCCGGTTGCCACCGGAGTCCCGGTAGATAGAATCGCGTTTCGAGCCTTCCATGGAAAGATGGTCCGGTGGCGCCCCTGCGGCGTCAAGCTCGGCCGGGGCCGGGGAACACGGCGGCCGGTGACCGGTCACAGGAGTTGCGATGCTGGCAGAGCTGCACAGGGAACTCGGTATCCCGCCGGACTACGGCAAGGCGCCGCCGCGGCCCCGTTTCGAGGAGGCCAGCGGCCTGATCGACGTGGGACCCAATCTCGTGGGCCGGCCCCAGAAGCTCACGCCCCGGGCCGCCGACCGCTGGCAGGCCATGCGCGAAGCCGCGGCCGAGGAGGGCATCCGGCTGCTGCTGGTCTCCGGATTCCGCAGCGTGGAGTACCAGGCGGCCCTCATCCGCCGCAAGCTGGAGGCCGGGCAGTCCATCGAGGACATCCTCGCGGTGAACGCGGCGCCCGGCTACAGCCAGCACCACACCGGCGAGGCGATCGACATCGCCACGCCCGGGTTCCGGCCGCTGACGGAGGAGTTCGAACGCTCCCCGGCCTTCCGCTGGCTAGGCCGCCGGGCCGGCGATTTCGGCTTCGGCCTGAGCTACCCGCCGGGCAACCCCGAGGGGTTCGTCTACGAGCCCTGGCACTGGGCGCTCTGAGGGCGCCGCCCCGCCGCCCCGGCCCGGGACCTCGTGTTGACAGCAGGGGGGCCATGGTTGGACAATAGCGGGCTTGTTTCCGCGGAGGGGTACTCAAGCGGTCAACGAGGGCAGACTGTAAATCTGCTGGCTATGCCTACGTAGGTTCGAATCCTACCCCCTCCACCAGAACAAATGGCGGTGGCGGCAAGCCGGAAGAAGTACTGAAACAGCCCGGGGCATACGGCCTCGACCGGGCTGTTTGCTGTGGAAAAAGGTACGGAATCGGCGGTTGTCATCGGCGAGGAGTCATCGAAGAGGATCCTGAGAGGACGGGGAAGCTGACCGGAGTGGCAATTGCGGCGGCACAGGTTGGCGGGTGTAGTTCAACGGTAGAACCTCAGCCTTCCAAGCTGATGATGTGGGTTCGATTCCCATCACCCGCTCCATCCGCCCCGTTCTTCTTGTGTGTAGGGAGTGCATAAGCCCACATAGCTCAGGCGGTAGAGCACTTCCTTGGTAAGGAAGAGGTCACTGGTTCGAGTCCAGTTGTGGGCACCAGATCAAGAGAGCCGCGACGCGATGGGCCGGGAGCGACGGTCCGCGGCGAAGGAGAAGAGGGCCACGGCGTGCGCAGCCTGCGGCCGAGGAAAATTCGAGAGGCGAGAGCCGCCGCGATCCGGCACGGATGCGCGGGCCCTGGCGACCATTGTCACGAGTGTTCGATTACGAGCGTGTTTGAAAAGCCCGACTGAAAGGTAGGCAGAGATGTCCAAAGCGAAGTTTGAGAGAACGAAGCCCCACGTGAACGTAGGCACGATTGGCCACGTGGACCACGGTAAGACGACTTTGACGGCTGCGATGACGAAGGTGATGGCCGAGAAGTTTGGTGGTGAGGTGCGGGCTTACGACCAGATCGACAATGCGCCGGAGGAGAAGGCACGTGGTATCACGATTGCCACGGCGCACGTGGAGTACGAGAGCGAGGCGCGCCACTACGCGCACGTGGACTGCCCGGGCCATGCTGACTACGTGAAGAACATGATCACGGGAGCGGCGCAGATGGACGGTGCGATCCTGGTGGTGAGTGCGGCGGACGGTCCGATGCCGCAGACGCGCGAGCACATTCTGCTGGCGCGCCAGGTGGGCGTGCCCTACATCGTGGTGTACCTGAACAAGGCGGACATGGTGGATGACGAGGAGCTTCTGGAGCTGGTGGAGATGGAGGTGCGCGATCTCCTGTCGACCTACGAGTTCCCGGGCGACGATACGCCGATCATCACCGGCTCTGCGCTGAAGGCGTTCGAGGGGGACGAGTCGGACATCGGCGTGCCCTCGATCTACAAGCTGATCGAGGCGATGGACAGCTACATTCCGGAGCCCGAGCGTGCGGTGGACGGTGACTTCCTGATGCCGGTGGAGGACGTGTTCTC